>JAURCS010000019.1 GCA_030828385.1 Gammaproteobacteria bacterium | reverse complement strand
CAGAATACTGCCTTTTGCCACAAATATGGCAAAACCTCGCAAAAATACCAAAATATATCCACTCCTCCACCAAACTTAAGAATTTACTTTAAGTTTGCCTCTTACCGCATTGTAAAACATTGATTTTATCTTCCTAAAAAAGCCTCATTTTCGATCTTTTTATCGATTTTCGGCGCATTTAGCCTCACTTTCTACTCAAATTTGTGCAATTAAGTGCTTGATTTGTTGTATATCCCTGCCTATAGTGCGGAAAAGTGGCAAGAAGTAGCAGAATGTGGGTCATAATGGGTTAGTAAGGTGTTTCATCCCAATACCAAGCGGTTTCTGCGACCTTTTTTCCGTTAACAACAAACATAAAAGCAACCAAAAGCACAAAGGACCCTGATTTTGTTATTCCGCGGCTTGAACTCAATAAATCTCGATGCGAAAGGGCGTATGGCTATCCCTTCCCGCTATCGTGGAACTATTGATGATCACTGCCAGGGAAAAATGGTCGTTACCATTGAAGCAACCGATGGCGAGTGTCTTGTCATTTATCCTCTTAATGAATTTGAAGAAATTCAGCGCAAGGTTGAAGCCTTGCCCAGTTTCAATGCCACAAGCAAAAAACTCAAGGGTCTTTTTATCGGGCATGCCAATGATGTTGAGCTCGATGGCAGTGGTCGCATTCTGGTTCCGCCGACCTTGCGCTCCTATGTAGGGCTGGAAAAGAAAGTGGTGCTTGTAGGGCAGGGTAAGAAGTTTGAGTTATGGGATGAAGAGGCCTGGAATGCCAAGCGTGAAAGCTGGCTGGGTCAGGAAGAGTCGGAAGAAGAAATGCCTGAAGAAGTAAAAGGTTTGTCGCTCTAGGTTGTGAATAATTTCGAGCATCAATCGGTTTTGTTGCAGCAGTCGGTTGAAGCGCTGGTTACAGACAAAGACGGATTTTATATAGACGGTACGTTTGGCAGAGGTGGGCATAGCCGGGTAATTCTCGAGAAGTTGTCTAGCCAGGGGAAGTTGCTGGTGATTGACAAGGATCCGGAAGCAATAAAGGAAGCGTTCCTTTTACAGCAGCAGGATGAGAGGGTGATTGTGGAACACAGCAGCTTTGCAGAGCTTGAACAACTGGCCGGTAAACACTCAGTCATGGGAAAGGTGGCAGGGGTATTGCTGGATCTGGGTGTTTCTTCACCACAGCTGGATGATGCCGCAAGAGGTTTTAGTTTCTCCAGGGAAGGCCCTCTGGATATGCGCATGGATACCCAGTCGGGTGTGACAGCTGCACAGTGGGTAGCTGAAGCTAAAGAGGAAGAGTTGATCAAGGTGTTTTTTGAATACGGTGAGGAAAAGTTTTCCCGGCGTATTGCCCGCGCCATTGTCAGGGAGCGCGAACTGGCACCGATAACGACAACCATACAGTTAGCAGAAATTGTAAAACAGGCACATCCGGCATGGGAAAAGCACAAGCATCCTGCCACTCGGGTTTTTCAGGCGATAAGGATTGCCATTAATAGAGAGTTGCTTGATCTGGAAAAAGCACTGAGTGAGATCACTGAGTTGCTTTGTGTCGGTGGAAGGATGGTGGTGATCAGTTTTCATTCACTGGAGGACAGGCTGGTAAAACAGTTCATAAGTAAGCAGGAAAGGGGTGACGACTATCCGTCCGATATGGCAGTTACCCAGGCGCAGTTAAACCCTCGCCTAAAAAGAATTGGCAAGCAGGTCAGGGCGAGTGTTGAAGAAGTGGCACTGAATGTGCGATCAAGAAGTGCTGTTTTAAGGGTCGCAGAAAAAATAGCCTGAGCAAAAGTTACTGGCTAAAGCCATTTAATGAGAAAGGCTCGGCATGTTTGGAAAAGCAAAGAAAAGTACCAAAGGCAGGCAGTTGAAAGATCTGGATATCCGTATTTCTGTGAAGTCCTGGTTGAGCCTGATCAGTCTGTTGCTGGTAGTGACAGCATCAGCAACCGGGGTGATTTACTCAACCCATACGAACAGACATTTACTGAATGAGTTGCAGCAACTTGAACGACATAGAAATGAGCTGCAGGTCGAATGGGGGCAGTTACTACTTGAACAAAGCAGTCTTGTATCGCAAGGCCGCATTGAAAATCTGGCAATAGCAGAGCTCGGAATGAAAATTCCGGCAACGGAGAACGTGGTGGTAGTGTCTGGTGAATAGCGCTAGCAGCATAAAGAAACAACATTTCTGGAGACTTGGTCTGGTTTCCATGGCAGCAATCACTCTGCTGGGTACAGTAAGCTGGAAGATAGTTGACCTTCAGATTATTAATAATGAAGTGCTGCAGGATCAGGGTAATAGAAGAACTGTTAGAAACGATGTCATTGTTGGCCATCGTGGCAACATCATGGACCGAAATGGACAGGCTCTGGCGATAAGTACTCCGGTGCAGTCACTCTGGCTGAACCCTCGAGAAATTATTCATAACCCCCAGGCATGGAAAACGCTGGCCTCTGCGCTTGAAAGCATTGAGGTTAACACCGATGTTCTGTGGAATCGCATACAGGACAATGCCCAGCGTGAATTTCTTTATATCAAACGTCGACTTCCCCCTGCGGAAGTCCAGTCAATTCTTGATCTGAAAATTCGCGGTGTTTATTCCCAGGAAGAGTACAAGCGCTTTTATCCTTTGGGAGAAGTTGCTGTCCATCTTGTAGGGCTTACCAACAGTGATGATGTTGGACAGGAAGGGCTGGAGCTGGCTTATGAAGACTGGCTGCAGGGCAAGCCCGGATCCAAACAGGTTCTCAAGGATCGACGTGGCGGCATTATTCGTGAAGTAAAAATAAATTCTGTTGCAGAGCCAGGTAACGATCTGGTGTTGAGCATTGACAGCAGGATTCAATATCTGGCTTACAAGGCGCTTAAAGAAGAAGTGACTCGTCGCTATGCCAAGGCAGGAACGGCAGTTGTGTTGAATGTTGAAACAGGTGAAGTACTGGCCATGGTGAACCAGCCTTCCTACAACCCAAATAATCGAATCAGCCTTGATGACAATGAAATGCGCAACCGGGCAATTGTTGATTTGCTGGAGCCGGGGTCGACGGTAAAGCCTTTTACGATAACGGCGGCATTGGAAAGTGGGTTGTTTGACACCAGCAGCATTATTGATACCACCCCGGGGTATATCCAGGTAGATGGCTCTACCAAAAAGGATCCCGTTAACTACAAGAAAGTGGACTTGAAAAAAATTATTACCAAATCCAGCCAGGTTGGCGCCATCAAGCTGGGTCTGGCCATGGGAGAGGCGCCAATGCTTGATGTGCTTGCCCGGGTCGGGTTTGGTACAGCAATGGGAACAGGATTTCCCGGTGAAACATCCGGAGTGCTGCCAAGTTTTCCAAGATGGAGTAAATCTGATGTCGCCACACTGGCTTATGGCTATGGCTTTCAGGTGACGCCCCTGCAAATGGCCCAGGCTTACATGATTTATGCCAACGAAGGTATTCGAAAACCGGTGTCATTGCTTAAAACGGAAGGTCCCGTTTATGGGGAAAGAGTCATAGATGCCCAGATAGCAAGAGACGTGAATGCAATGATGGAAACGGTGGTCAGCACCAAGCTCGGTGGTACCGGCGTACTGGCAGCTATTCCCTCGTATCAGGTTGCCGGCAAAACAGGTACAGCCTGGTATTACAACGTCGGTGGAGGCTACGATGAAGAAAATTACAACTCCTATTTTGCCGGCTTTGTGCCAGCTCATAATCCAAAAATTGTTGCTGTTGTCTCCATACATGAGCCCAAGGGTGAAGAGTATGGCGGTGGTCGGGTAGCTGCGCCGGTATTTGCCAAAATTGCCGCTGGTGCGATGCGAATACTGAATGTTCCGCCTGATAGTGCCGTGGAAGAAAAGCAGGTCAGCATGAGTGGGGTTGTTGGTTTGGATAAGCAGCCAGCTTCCTGGAGAGAATTATGAATACAGCAGAAATCATGACCAGGCAAATGCGACTTTCGGAATTATTGGCTGAAGATGTCGTCATTAATGACGCGATGGATGTTGAACTGACAGGTATTGAAATTGATTCACGTCAGATTGATTCAGGTGATCTTTTTCTCGCCTATAAAGGGGCGTCTCATGATGGTCGTGATTTTGTTGATGACGTCATTGCCAAAGGTGCCAGAGCCGTGCTGGTAGAAGCCGATGAAGAGTGGTCGGAAATTACTATCAGGAACGGCGTGCCGGTGATTCCAGTGGTAAAACTTACCGCCAGGATTGGCAAGATAGCTGCACGGTTTTTTGATTACCCAGCGGCAGCGTTTTGGTTAATTGGTATAACCGGAACCAACGGCAAAACCAGCTGCTGTCAGTTTGTCGGTCAGTGTTTGAGCATGCTTGGTTATAAAACCGGCATCAGTGGCACCCTTGGTCATGGTATCTATGGCCAGCCTTATACCAATGATGAATCAGGTCCGGGCACAACGCCTGACGCCATCTCTGTACAAAAAATCTTTGAAGAAGTTCGGATTCAAAATGGTGAAGCCATGGTAATGGAAGTCTCCTCTCATGGCTTGAGTCAGAACCGGGTTAATACCAGCGAATTTGATGTGGCAGTGTTTACCAACCTTAGTCGAGATCATCTTGATTATCACGGTGGCATGAAAGCCTATGGTGATGAAAAACGAAAACTGTTTATCAATCCTCATTTAAAAATTGCTGTTATCAATATGGATGACATGTTCAGCGCGAAGATACTCAACAGTCTTGCCAAAAATGTTAAATCCTTTACCTACAGCATGCATAACCCGAAAGCTGATGTATTTCCCAGAGCTCTTGAGTTCAAAAGTTCAGGTTTTGAACTGGATGTTGTTACCCCCTGGGGGCAAGGGCGCTTTAGCAGCACTCTGGCGGGTTCTTTTAATGTCAGCAACATTCTTGCGGTTCTCACCACGGTGATGGCGTCTGAAGCAAACAAGCCTGATTTTGATTTCGACAATGTGCTGGAAAAAGTGGCTGCTGTTTCACCGGTTAAAGGACGCATGGAAATTCTTGGTGACTTCCCGGTTTCTGTTGTGGTGGATTATGCCCATACCCCTGATGGGTTGAAGAATGCACTGGCGGCACTTCGTCAACATACCAAGGGTGACATCTGGTGTGTTTTCGGCTGTGGCGGAGACCGTGACAAAGGCAAGCGTCCACTGATGGCCGAGATCGCCGAACAGATGGCCAACAGGCTGATTATTACTGATGACAATCCGCGGAATGAAGACTCCATGGCAATCATCAACCAGATTAAATCGGGGCTTTCTGATACTTCTAGGACGGTGATTGAGCATGATCGTGCCAAGGCAATTGATTATGCCATTAACAATGCCAATGAAGGCGACATCGTGTTGATCGCAGGTAAAGGCCATGAGGAATATCAGGATATTGGTGGTAACCGTATGGTCTTCAGTGACGTCAAACAGGCCAGAGTAAGTCTGAATAATCGATTTGCTGAACAGAATCAAAATAATAATACAGCGGGATAAAGCGTGATTGGGTCAATGAGTTTGCAAGAAGTTCAGATGGAGACAGGCGGGGTAATTACCGGCGCCAATGCTGAATTTTGTGCGGCATCAATTGATACACGTACCTTGCAGCCAGGGGATTTGTTCGTGGCTATCAAGGGGCCAAATTTCAATGGCAATGAGTTTGTCAGTGCTGCTGCTGAAAAAAGTGCCAGCGCTGTAATTGTTGATGAATCGGTAAATGTTGATTTGCCAGTGCTGACAGTATCAGACACTCGTGATGCGCTTGGAACGATCGGTGCCATGAACAGGAATCAAAGCGGGGCCTGTGTGCTGGGCCTGACAGGTAGCCAGGGAAAGACCACGGTAAAGGAAATGACGGGCGCAATTTTGTCGCAATGTGATTCAGTAATGATGACGAGCGGTAACCTGAATAATGAGTTGGGTGTTCCCCTGAGCCTGCTGAAAATAGATAAACAGCATAAGTATGCAGTCATTGAAATGGGCGCTAATGGTCCAGGAGACATTGCCTACAGTGTTGCACTGGCGCGCCCCGATATAGCCCATATCACCTGTATTGCCGGTACACACCTTGAAGGCTTTGGTGATCTTCATGGGGTGGCGAAGGGTAAATCCGAAATCTGGAGTGGAATCAGGGAAAACGGAACAGCCGTAGTAAACCTTGATGATTTTTTTGCCCCGCAGTTTGTTGAACAAATCAAATCATTGGGCAGACATATTGTGACCGTAAGCGGATCAGGAAATAAGGATGCTGATTATTTTGCAGATGACATCCAGCTGGATCAGTTTCAGGGAGCAGGATTCAAATTGAACTCAGCGCAAGGGACGGTAGCGATCAAGCTGCAAGTACCAGGCAAACACAACATCAATAATGCCATGGCAGCAGCGGCTATGGCCATGACGGCAGGTGCCGGGCTTGATGCAGTAAAGGTCGGGCTTGAGCAGTTTGCTGCGGTGAAGGGCCGTATGTGCATTGTCGCAGGTATTCATGGCGCAACACTCATTGATGATAGTTATAACGCCAGTCCCGCCTCATTTCGTGCAGCAATTGATGTACTGGCCCAGACCAGAGGATCGAGGATTGTCGTCATGGGAGATATGGGCGAGTTGGGTAGTGAGGCTGAAAAAGAGCACGCCGAAATAGGGCGCTATGCAAAGCAGCAGGGCATAGATTGTCTGATTGCCCTGGGAGAGATGAGCGCGCTGGCAGTTCCGGCTTTCGGCGATGGTGGTATTTATTTGAGTGAGCGGAATGAATTTAAAGACACTATTGCTCCTTTGCTGAATGCCACTACAACGGTACTGATTAAAGGCTCACGTAGCCAGAGTATGGAAAAACTGGTCAGTCAAATACAGGATGATGCGCAATGAAGCGAATGATCCATAACGGTGTTTTTTTTGGAAACGATTTTATTGCCAGACATTTTGCTGCCAATGAAATTAATACCAGGGAGAGTTTTTTCTCATGTTGTTAATGCTGACCGAATACCTTTCTCAATTTAATTCCGGCTTCACGGTATTTCAGTACCTTACTGTGCGCGGCATCTTGGGAATTCTGACGGCGCTGGCATTGTCGTTGATTATCGGGCCTACCATGATCAGGCGTCTGAATTATCATCAGATTGGCCAAGTGATCAGAGATGACGGGCCAGAGAGCCATCTCAGTAAAGCCGGAACCCCTACCATGGGTGGCGCCCTTATTCTGGTCAGTATTATTATAAGCAGTCTGCTGTGGTCGGATTTAAGAAACCCTTATGTTTGGGTGGTGGTCATTGTTACCGGACTATATGGCGCAATAGGCTGGGTAGACGATTACCGTAAAGTTTTTGAGCAGAATCCAAAAGGGCTGGCGGCCCGCTGGAAGTATTTCTGGCAATCATTAATCGGTTTTGTTGCCGCTGCTTATCTTTATTCTATTGCCGCTGTGCCTGCGGATACGCAATTATTTATTCCTTTCTTTAAAGACTTTGCTCTCAACCTGGGGCCGTTTTATATATTGCTGGCCTATTTCATGATCGTGGGTTTCAGTAATGCGGTGAATCTTACTGATGGTCTCGATGGTCTGGCCATTTTGCCTTCGGTGATGGTGGCAGCAGCCCTTGGTGTTATCGCCTATTTGACTGGAAATATTGAATTTTCCGCCTATCTGAACATTCCCTATATTGCCGATGCCGGCGAATTGGGAATATTTTGTGGCGCCCTGGCTGGCGCGGGTCTGGGATTCCTCTGGTTCAACACTTATCCCGCACAGATTTTTATGGGCGATGTCGGTGCATTGGCGCTGGGTGCGTCGCTGGGTCTTGTGGCGGTCATTATCAGGCATGAATTTGTTTTGATCATTATGGGGGGCGTGTTCGTGATGGAAACACTCTCGGTCATTCTGCAGGTTGCTTCATTCAAGTTAACCGGAAAAAGAATATTTCGTATGGCTCCCCTGCATCACCATTTTGAGTTAAAGGGCTGGCCCGAGCCAAGAGTCATCGTTCGCTTCTGGATCATCACCGTAATTCTGGTGTTATTTGGTCTGGCAACGTTGAAGTTGAGATAAGAATTAAACGCATAAGACAGGCTGGAAAATGCAAACAGAGCAGGTAGCGCAAAAGATGAAAGTCGTGATCGGTCTTGGTAAGACCGGGCTTTCCTGTGCCCGTTACCTGGCCAGTCGCAATGAAAAATTCAAGGTGTTGGACACCCGAAAGAATCCGCCTGGACTGCAGCAACTGAAAGCTGAGTGTCCTGGAGTTGAACTCGAACTTGGTGAGTTTAATGCCCAGACCCTTAACAATGCCGCACAGTTGATTGTTAGTCCAGGCGTGGACCAAAAAATACCAGTGATACAGAACGCCATAAGGCAGGGCGTTTCGGTAACCGGTGATGTGGATATTTTTGCCAGATCAATTGCTGCACCGATTATTGCCATCACTGGCTCCAATGCAAAAAGTACGGTAACCACTCTGGTTGGAGAAATGGCAAAAACTGAAGGAATTGATGTCGCGGTGGCCGGCAATATTGGACTACCGGTGCTGGATTTACTCCAGCAGCCAGCCTCCAGTCTGTATGTGATCGAGCTGTCCAGTTTTCAACTGGAAACAACCACAAAGCTTGCTGCAGAAGTAGCTACGCTACTGAATCTGAGTCTGGATCATATGGATCGATATAGCACCATGGAAGAATATCGCGAAGCCAAGCTGCGAATATTCCAGGGTTGTCAGCAGGCGGTGATTAATGATGATGACCTGTTATGCCAGCCTGAACTTCCGGCCAATGTTCGACAATGGCATTTCTCACTTGTAGAAAATAGTGCAGCCGAATTTTCCCTGCTGAATCTGGATGATGGCCAATACCTTGGTTTTAATAAACAGCCATTGATGTCAGTGCGCGAGATGAAGATTGCCGGCAAACACAACGTCGCCAATGCGCTGGCAGCATTGGCAGTGGGTCATGCTGTCGGATTCTCCATTGATGCCATGACCACTACATTGAAAAGTTTTAGCGGACTTCCTCATCGCTGTCAGTGGGTAGCCGACAGGAATGGTGTGGATTGGTATAACGATTCCAAGGGCACCAATGTGGGTGCCTGTATTGCTGCCGTCAATGGTCTGGGTGGCAATTTGGGGAAAGGCAAGATCATTTTACTGGCTGGCGGTCAGGGCAAGGGGGCTGATTTCTCTCCATTGGCTTATCCGCTGTCCACTTATGTAAAACTGGCCATTTTGTTTGGAGAGGATGCTGCACTTATTGATCAGGCAGTAAATGGATCTGTAATGACCATTATAGTATCTTCTCTTGAAGAGGCGGTCAGCATTGCTGATAAAAAGGCAGATAAAGGAGATGTGGTATTACTCTCTCCTGCCTGTGCCAGTTTCGATATGTTCAATAATTATGAAGAACGTGGTGAAGCTTTTGTTCATCATGTTGGGGAGCTGCACTGAATATGCAAGCAGTAACCCATCAACAGTTTCAGACCCGCCCCTATTATGGCGATAGCTGGCTCATTATTCTTGCCATGCTACTGGTATTTGTTGGCCTAATCATGATGACCTCAGCATCGGTGGAAATTGGTGAAAGTCTGCATCGGGATCCATTCTATTATTTCAAGCGTCAGTTGATATTCATTCTGCTTGGTCTAGTGGGGGCAATAATCACATTCCAAATTCCCCTGTTGTGGTGGCAAAAAGGCAGTTATGGCCTTTTCATCATTACCTTGCTGCTGTTGTCACTCGTTCTGGTTCCAGGCGTGGGTTATACAGCAGGTGGTGGCACACGCTGGATAAATATTGGTTTCATGACCCTGCAGGTTTCCGAGCCGTCAAAAATTCTGATTGTATTTTTCATGGCTGGTTTGCTAAGCAGGCAACATGAGCTTATCTGTAATAGCCTGAAAGGATTCCTGCTACCTTTCGCCTTGATGTCATTGCCCGTATTACTGCTGTTGCTGGAACCTGATTTTGGAGCAGTAGTAGTCATCATGTTTGCCGTTATGGCAATGCTTTTTCTTGCCGGTGCCCGTTTCTGGCATTTCCTTTTGTCAGCAATGCTGCTGCTTGGCGCCGGCTCCGCAATGATTTTTACCTCTGCTTATCGCATGCGCAGAGTGACTTCCTATTTGCAGGCACTCAAAGATCCTTTTCATGAAGATATTGTCTTCGATTCCGGTTATCAGCTGGCACAGGCCCTGATAGGTTTCGGCCGTGGTGAATGGTTGGGCATGGGGCTGGGTAACAGTATCCAGAAAATGTACTTCCTGCCTGACGGCCATACCGATTTCATTATTGCCATTATCGCTGAAGAACTTGGGGTTATCAGCGTCCTTGCCCTGTTACTTCTTTTTACTGCCTTTATTTCCAGGGCCCTGCTTATCGCCAGAAAAAATGAGACCAATGGGAACTTTTTCGCAGCTTACGCCGCTTATGGTTTTGCTTTTATTTTTGTTGCCCAGGTCGCCATCAATGTCTGTGTCAATGTGGGGTTGTTGCCAAACAAGGGACTTACTCTGCCGTTTATCAGTTATGGCGGTTCGAGCCTGCTTACCTGTATGGCAATGGTGGCGATATTAGTCAGGATTGATATTGAGAATAATCAGAGCGGAGGCAGAAAAGCCAGCGTTCGCGTCTGAGCAGAATAGAAATGCGCATAGATACCAACAACAGAAAAATACTTATTATGGCCGGAGGCACGGGTGGGCATGTGTTCCCTGCGCTGAGTATTGCTGAGGATCTGCTGTCCAGGGGTGTCCAGGTGGAGTGGCTTGGAACGCGTAAAGGGCTGGAAGCCAGTGTAATTTCTGAAACAGATATTCCCTTGCACTTTATATCCATCGCCGGACTCAGGGGAACAAGCCTGCTGAAAAAACTGCTGTCACCCCTGGTAATTTTGCTTGCTGTCGTGCAAGCCATTCGCAAGCTTATCCAGATCAAGCCAGGTTGCGTTCTGGGCATGGGTGGATTTGTTACCGGACCTGGTGGACTTGCTGCCTGGTTACTGGGGAAAAGGTTGCTGATTCATGAACAAAATGCTATTGCCGGTTTCACCAATCAAATGCTGTTTCCTCTGGCTTCAACTGTGATGGAGGCATTCCCTGGTGCATTTGAAAGAAAGCAGGAAATTACCCGCAACCGTGTACTGAAATCATTTATCAAACCAGGCAATACGATTGTGGTAGGCAATCCTTTGCGCAAGGAAATTTCAGACCTTGGTGTGCAAAAACATAATGCAAGGGCCACACAAACTGACGCCGTTCATCGCGGAGATAAGTTGCGCATTCTTGTTATAGGTGGAAGTCTTGGGGCTGTTGCTATTAACAAAACCGTTCCAGCCATGCTGGCACTTTTACCGGAACAGCAAAGGCCGGAAATACTTCATCAATGTGGCAGTAAAAATCTTGAACAAACATTGACGTTTTATGGTGAGAGTAAGGTGGATGTGGGTAATACGATCCAGATTCGGCCATTTATAGAAAATATGGCAAGTGCCTATTCTTGGGCTGATATTATTATCGCCCGCGCCGGTGCCATGACCGTATCAGAAATTGCGGCAGTGGGCCTGGCTTCCATTCTTATTCCCTATCCGTTTGCGGTGGATGATCACCAGACCGAGAACGCCCGCTTTTTGGTGCTTGCCGGGGCCGCAGAAGTAATTCAGCAGAAAGATCTGGATCCTCAAACGCTGCTCGCCCTGGTGCAGAAGTTCGCCATGAGCGACGATTTTCTGCAGCAGGCATCCAGCAAGGCGTTGGCAGCAGGCAGGCTTGATGCCACTGAAAAGGCCTCGTCACTGTGTATGGAGGCTTCCTATGTCTGAAGCAGGCCATCACATCATGCGCAGAAGTGACATCCCGGAAATGCGCCGTATTCGCAGAATTCACTTTGTTGGTATCGGTGGTGCGGGTATGAGTGGAATCGCCGAAGTGCTGTTAAACCAGGGTTATGAAATCAGCGGTTCAGATATCGCACCTTCACCGGTTACTGAACGCCTGGAGTCTTTTGGCGCCATTATTTTCATCGGGCATGAAGCTGCCAATATTGAAGGCGCCAGCGTCGTTGTTGTGTCCAGCGCCATAGATCAGAGTAACGAGGAAATACTTGAGGCTATCAATCTCAGGATTCCCATCATCAGGCGCGCTGAAATGCTCGCTGAGCTTATGCGCTATCGGCATGCCATTGTTATTGCGGGAACACACGGTAAAACCACAACCACCAGTCTGGTAGCCACATTGCTGGCCCAGGGCGACATGGATCCGACCTATATTATTGGCGGCATACTCAATGGTGCCGGCACCAATGCCAGGCTTGGTGCCAGCCACATCATGGTAGCGGAGGCTGATGAGAGCGATGCCTCATTCCTGCATTTGCAGCCCATGGTTGCCATTGTTACCAATATTGACGAAGACCATATGGTCACTTATGACGGTGATTTCGAAAAGCTCAAACAAACCTTTGTCGATTTTTTACATAACCTGCCTTTTTATGGACTTGCCGTGTTGTGTATTGATGATCCGGTGATCCAGGAACTGTTACCACGAATCTCGCGGCCGGTTATCACCTATGGTCAGTCTGATCAGGCTGATTTTCATATTCATGATGTTGAGCAGGTAGGCAATGTCAGCCGCTTTAAACTTACCCGCCCTGACAATCATGATCAGCTGGATCTCACACTGAATATGCCAGGCATCCATAACGTTCTTAATGCTACTGCGGCTATAGCGGTAGCAACGGATGAGGGCATGTCGAGTGAAGATATTGTGCAGGGACTCGAAGGCTTTCGTGGAGTGGGTCGACGTTTTGACATTAAGGAACCGCTGCTAATTGAAAGTGGTGAAGTGATGCTGGTGGACGACTATGGCCATCATCCTACTGAAGTCGCAGCCAATATCAGGGCCATACGAACCGGTTGGCCGGAGAAAAGGCTGGTAATGATTTACCAGCCCCACCGTTATAGCAGAACCCATGATCTTTATGATGCATTTGTTGATGTGTTGTCTGAAGTCGACTTGTTACTACTACTTGAGGTCTATGCCGCCGGCGAGACGCCTATTCGAGGTGCAGACAGCAGAAGTTTGTGTCGCAGTATCAGGCAGCGCGGACAAATTGATCCGGTGTATGTGAAAGATCAGACAGATATCAGAAATGTATTAAAAGATGTGTTGCTTGATGATGACATTTTACTGACTCAGGGTGCAGGTAGTATTGGTATTTTGGCGCGGGAATTGTCCAGGGATGGGTTGGGGTATGAATAACATGACCCGTCATGACCCCGAGACTTTCGGCAAGGTGGCTGTCCTGATGGGGGGTGACTCTGCAGAGCGGGAAATTTCTCTGATGAGTGGTAATGCGGTACTTGGGTCGCTGCTTAAAAGCAGGGTAGATGCGACTGGTGTCGACTTTACCGATGGCAAGGTGCTGGCCAGTTTATCTGAAAACGGTTTTGATCGGGTTTTCATCGCGTTACATGGTCGTAAAGGTGAGGATGGTAAAGTGCAGGGTGCTTTGGAATTAATGAATATTCCCTATACCGGTAGCGGAGTTCTGGCGTCTGCTCTTGCCATGGACAAAGTGCGCTGCAAGCACATCTGGCAAAGCCTTGGTCTCAATACGCCTGCATTTGCCATGCTTGATGAAACAACTGAATGGGACAAAGTAATTACTGAGTTGGGCCCGGTTTTTGTCAAGCCAGTTAAGGAAGGTTCCAGTATCGGAATTTCCAGAGCAAATGATGCGGATGAACTACAGCAGGCATTTGTACATGCCAGACAGTATGACAAGCAAGTTATTGCCGAAAAGTTTATCGATGGACCTGAATACACAGTGGCCATTCTCGGGGACAGTGTTTTGCCTGCAGTAGGTATGACGGCAAGTGCTGATTTTTATGATTATCAGGCCAAGTATTTTTCTGATGAGACGCAATATTTTTGTCCCTGTGATCTGGCCAGTGAAGATGAAAAAAATCTCGCCACTATGGCAATGCAGGCATATCAGGCCGTGGGTTGCGAAGGCTGGGGCCGGGTGGATGTTATGCGTGACAGTGCTGGAACTTTCTGGCTGCTGGAAGTTAATACGGTACCGGGAATGACAGATCACAGTCTGGTGCCAATGGCTGCAAATCAGGCAGGAATAGATTTTGATCAACTGGTGCTGGAAATACTCGCCACCAGTACTGCCAACCGGGAAAGGGATTAATCATGGAAATTCTGATGCCGGGTAAAAAACGTAACAGGAACAGAAGTGGAGCCAGCGTAAAAGCCAAAAAAAACGGTTCGCGTCGACAGCTCAATAGTTCTTTGATGTGGAAAATCATGTTTACGCTGGCGTTTGTTGCTGCACTTGGCTATGGCGTGATGAGCACACCCAAAGTCGTGGAAACGGTCAGTAATCAGCGTGTAGAGCAAGTCCTCATTGAAGGCAAGGTTAACTATATCTCCGAGCAGGAACTGCTTGCTGCTGTTAATAGTTTTATTAGCGAAAGTCTGTTGCTGGTGGATATGCAGGAAATCAAAAAAGTACTTGAAACCATGCCATGGATTCGCTCAGTAACGATACGCCGGGAATGGCCAGACACGTTGGTGCTGAGCATTGTTGAAGAAAAGGCAATCGCCCGTTGGGGAGAAAAACGTCTGTTAAACCAGGATGGCGAAATCATTGCGCCGGACAACATCATTGGTCTTGAAAGCCTGGCAATACTCTCGGGTCCTCAGGGAACTGAAAGAAAAGTGATGGAGCAATACCAGTTGTTCAGTCAGTTACTGTATCAGCGGGGATTGAAAATTGCGGAACTTGATCTTAATGAGCGTGCTGCCTGGAAACTGACTCTTGCCAATGGCGTAGATATCAATATTGGCAAGTCCCAGCTGATGGAAAAAATGAGAAGGCTTGTGGATTTTGCGAAAGATTCATTAATTGAGCAAATGGATGAAATCGAATCAATCGATTTGCGTTACACCAGCGGTATAGCAGTTAAAACAAAAGAAAATAATATGTCAGAGGTGGTCTCGCTATGACCAGATTTCAACAAATGAATAAAAAGGAGTTGCTTCCAATGAGTAACTTGAGTGGTGGAAATATGATAGTTGGCCTGGATATCGGTACATCCAAAGTTGTGGCCATTGTCGGCGAGATCAACGAAGAAGGTGGGCTCAATATTGTCGGTATCGGCCGGCATAAATCCCGTGGTCTTAAGAAAGGTACCGTGGTGAATATTGAATCCACTGTGCAGTCTATCCAGCGTGCAGTGGAAGAGGCGGAGCTGATGGCAGGTTGTCAGATTCATTCAGTGTACGCAGGCATTGCCGGCAGCCATGTGCGTAGCATGAATTCACATGGCATCGTCGCGATTCGCGACAAAGAGGTATATGCCGCTGATATTGAACGGGTAATTGATGCAGCTCAGGCCGTAGCGATACCCGCTGATCAAAAGGTACTGCATATATTACCCCAGGAATACGTTATCGATTCCCAGGAAGGGGTAAAGGAACCGTTGGGCATGTCAGGGGTGAGACTTGAAGCCAAAGTGCATCTGGTGACTTGTGCCACCAATGCCGCCCAGAATATTGAAAAGTGCATCAAGCGTTGCGGTCTTGAGACTGATGAAATCATTCTTGAACAGCTGGCCTCCAGTTATTCGGTATTAACAGAAGACGAAAAAGAGCTTGGCGTCTGTATTGTTGATATCGGCGGTGGCACTACTGATATTGCGATTTTTACTGAAGGGGCAATCAGGCATACGGGGGTTATCCCGATAGCCGGAGACCAGGTAACCAATGATATTGCAATGGCCTTGCGTACACCTACCGATCATGCGGAAGAACTGAAAATTAAGTATGCCTGCGCCTTGTCACAACTGGCTAGTGACGATGACATGATCAAGGTCCCCAGTGTGGGTGAGCGTCCTCCCAGAGAATTGTCGCGCCAGGCTTTGGCCGATGTGGTTGAACCCCGTTATGACGAACTTTTTCATCTGATTCAGTCGGAAATCAGGCAAAGCGGTTATGAAGACATGCTCGCAGCAGGAATGGTTTTCACCGGTGGTACCAGCAAGATGGAAGGTGTCGCCGAGCTGGCCGAGGAAATATTTCATATGCCGGTACGTATTGGCATGCCGGTAGAGGTGAATGGTCTGGTGGATATTGTCAGAAATCCCACTTATTCAACCGCGGTGGGCTTGCTTCTTTATGGTATGAAACAAGCGCAGGAAAGAGAAGGCAGTGCAGTCAGAGAGCCCGGCATTACGCTTTTTGATCGGGTAAAAAGTTTATTTAGCAGTGAAGACTGAATAATCAGTCAAATAATCATTAATTTTTATTAACTTCAAGGCAGAACCCAAAAGGGGGAAAGAAAATGTTCGAAATAATCGACAATGTTGCTCAAAGTGCAGTAATAAAAGTAATTGGTGTCGGCGGAGGCGGTGGCAATGCCGTCCAGCACATGATTCAAAATACCATTGATGGTGTTGAGTTTATCTGTGCCAATACCGACGCCCAGGCGCTGGATAAAATGGAGACCAAACTCAATTTGCAGTTGGGTGGTACGGTTACCAAGGGATTGGGTGCAGGTGCCAACCCGGAAATTGGCCGTCAGGCTGCGCTGGAAGATCGCGACCGGATTCGGGAAATTATTTCCGGTGCTGACATGGTCTTCATCACCGCAGGTATGGGTGGTGGAACCGGCACTGGTGGTGCTCCTGTAGTTGCCGAGATTGCCCGGGAGATGGGTATTTTAACTGTAGCGGTCATTACTAAACCGTTTCCATTTGAAGGCCGTAAACGAATGGCAATCGCTGAGCAGGGTATCAGGGAACTTGCAGAGCATGTTGACTCTCTAATAACCATACCTAATGAAAAACTCATGGATGTACTGGGTAAAGGTTCGACGTTACTGGATGCTTTTTCTGCGGCCAATGATGTTCTTTCCGGTGCGGTAAAAGGCATAGCTGATCTTATTATGCGTCCAGGCATGATCAATGTGGATTTTGCCGACGTCAGTACAGTGATGTCCGAAATGGGTATGGCAATGATGGGAACCGGCTATGCCAGCGGAGAAAACCGGGCGGTTGAGGCAGCTGAAGCAGCCATTCGCAGCCCCTTGCTTGAGGATGTGAATCTGCAGGGTGCACGTGGCATTCTGATCAACATTACCGCGGGTGAAGATTTGACTCTGGGTGAGTTTTCCCAGGTCGGTGATACCATTTCAGAGTTTGCTTCGGAGCAGGCAATTGTTGTGGTTGGAACAGTTATTGATCCATCTCTGAAGGATCAGTTGATAGTTACTGTCGTGGCGACAGGTCTGGGTGGTATGCAGATTGAAAAGCCTACCAAAGTGGTAGACAACACAATGAAGAATCCCAGAACAGCAGATTTTCATACTCTGGACAGGCCCGCAGTAATGCGCAAGAAGGAAGCCGTCAAGGCACATGGTGCAAATGAGGAGCTTCAGCAAGAAAGGCAGCCTATGCCAAAAGCGGTAGGGGCTGATTCAGATATGGATTTTCTGGATATTCCTGCGTTTTTGCGTAAGCAGGCTGATTAAAAGCACTCATTGGTTGATTAAAGCTTGCAGGGGCAGTCTGTTGGCTGGTTTTTGGCTGGAAATAGAAAGTTATTTTACAAATCCCGAAGACACGGGGGCTTCGGCTATTGGTGAAAATGTGTGTTTTTGATAACATGCGCTTTTTCCCGACAACCTTGCCGTAATACCTGCAGGGTAATAACAAGAAGCAGAGGCAAAAGCGGTAATAGTGGCAAAAAGCAGCATTTGCGGCACTTTTTCTGTATTGGATGCAATAAGGTATTGCGCCGCTAGTAATACAGACATCCTACATGCCAGATGAGCAGGTAGATAAAAAGTGAAGCAAATAAAATTGTCGTGTGAAATAACTTTGGGGGTTAGTAAATATTAGCAACCAGGGTAACAGTGAGAGCGATCATTGATTAGGCAACGAACTTTAAAGAACGCAATAAAAGCGACCGGTGTAGGCTTACATACCGGTCAGAAAGTCTACCTGACTTTGAGGCCAGCACCAGTCGATACCGGGATAGTATTTACCCGGGTTGACCTTGACCCCGCCGTTCAGATACCAGCTCTGGCAGAAAACGTAGGTGATACCACCTTGTCATCTACGTTAATGAAAGGAGATGTCCGGATTTCCACCGTCGAGCATCTCATGTCTGCAATGTCAGGCCTTGGTATAGATAATGCCTTTGTCGATGTCAGCGCTTCTGAAGTTCCAATCATGGATGGCAGTGCCGGTCCCTTCGTATTCCTGATCCAGTCTGCTGGTATTGAAGAGCAGAATGCTCCCAAGAAATATTTCCGTATCACCAAGGAAATCACCGTTGAGCAGGGTGACAAAAAAGTCAGTCTGAAACCCTTTAATGGCTTCAAGGTTGGTTATACCCTTTTGTATGATCATCCGGTACATCGCAAATTCACCAAGGCAGCATCAGTGGATTTTTCCAGTACCTCTTTTGTGAAAGAGGTCAGCAGGGCGCGCACATTCGGATTTATGCATGAATTCGAAGAATTACGTAATCGTAATCTGGCTCTGGGAGCAAGCATGGATAATGCTATTGCTGTAGGGGATTACCGTGTTCTCAACGAAGACGGCCTGCGTTATGAAGACGAGTTTGTAAAACACAAGATTCTAGACTCCATTGGCGACCTTTATCTGCTGGGAAAAACCCTGATTGGCGAGTTTCAGGGATATAAATCCGGCCATGCCCTGAATAATGCCTTGCTCAGAAAGCTCATCACCGCAGAAGATTGCTGGGAAATCGTCACTTTCGATGATGAGGACGATGCGCCAATTTCCTATCTGAGACCTGTTTTTTCCGGTTAGATATGGTCTAATCCGTTCCTGAATTAATACTTAAGCTGTTTCTATCGATGCCAGTAATGTTCTGGATGCAATACGTGGAATTCCCTAGACAGTTATAACTACTTGATATTTATAGTAATTATCCATATTGACCAAATATGAAAATAATCATTGTCGATCAAAAGCATGGTGAGACCAAGTCACTGGTCCTGAAAGGATGGGCCCGAGTTGCCTTATCCGTTTGTATGCTTGGTGTTCCGGTTTTGCTCGGGTACTACGGCTTTCATTTATCTGCCCTGCGTAATGCCGACTTCTACAAGGATGAAGCAACCCAGTCCTGGATGGATGACCTGAAATCCCAGAAAGCCGAAATTGACCAGATACGACAGGAAACTCTGGCGCAACTGGAAGCCTTAACCTTGAGAATGGCCAACCTGCAGGCCAGGTTATTGCGTCTTGATGCCCTGGGGCAGCGTCTTACCGATATTTCAAATCTCGATGATGGGGAATTTGATTTCACCCAGGCACCTGCCGTAGGTGGTCCTGCCGATGAGACTTCGGTTTCTGTTGAAGTCCCTGATTTTTTGAGTAACCTGGATGAGTTAACCCGGGAGATCGAGGATAAGCAGCAACAGCTTGAGCTGCTTGACTCCATTCTTTCCAAGCAACTGATTCAGTCCAAGACCTACCTGTCTGGCCGTCCCATAAGCAAAGGCTGGATTTCCTCACCCTATGGCCGACGTATCGATCCTTTTACAGGAAAACAGGCCTGGCACCAGGGGATTGATTTTGCTACTGGCCGCACTGGCGTTAATGTACAGGCTGTAGCCTCCGGTGTTGTCACTTATTCCGGTGAAAAGCAGGGTTATGGCAATATGGTCAAGATTAACCATGGTAATGGTTATGAAACTCTATATGCCCATGATGAAAAACTGCTGGTTCAACCCGGTGATATTGTCAAGAAAGGGCAGGTTATTG
This sequence comes from Gammaproteobacteria bacterium, assembly GCA_030828385.1. GTDB lineage: Bacteria > Pseudomonadota > Gammaproteobacteria > Pseudomonadales > Pseudohongiellaceae > Eutrophocola. The sequence goes on along the minus strand of JAURCS010000019.1, from coordinate 36,422 downwards.
CCCTGTCCGGTAATTCAGGCCGCTCTACCGGCCCCCATGTCCATTTTGAAGTCCATAAAAATGGTCGTGTTGTTGATCCAGCCTCCTACGTTCACCGCACCAGCCGCTAATCCTACCGAATAATTCTGTTTCCTTTGGCACCCGCATATACCGGGTAAGGCCATTGGAGTGGTTGGGTATATTAAATACCCGGTTTCTGAACACACTATCTAAGAATTCGACCTATGCTCACTAAAATATTTGGAAGTAAAAACCAGAGAGAAATTAAAAAACTGTCAAAAGTGGTTGATCGTATTAATGCCTTTGAAAGTGATATACAGGCATTATCTGATGAGGCGCTAAAGGCTAAAACCATCGAATTCAGAGAACGTTTTGAACAGGGTGAAGCTCTGGAAAAAATGCTTCCTGAAGCTTTTGCCGTAGTTCGGGAAGCCGGAGTGCGGGCCATGGGCATGCGTCATTTTGATGTGCAGATGATCGGCGGCATGGTGCTATTTAGTGGCAAGATTGCCGAGATGCGCACTGGTGAAGGTAAAACTCTGGTTGCAACCTTGCCAGCTTACCTGGCTGGATTAACCGGGCGCGGTGTACATCTGGTGACAGTCAATGAATACCTGGCCCGTCGTGATGCGCTCTGGATGCAGCCGCTGTATGAGTTCCTCGGACTGACGGTGGGTGTGGTCGTGCCGAACCAGTCTCCTGAGGAGAAACGCGAGGCTTATCAGGCTGATATTACTTATGGCACCAATAATGAATTTGGTTTCGATTACCTGCGTGACAATATGGCGTTTCGACTGGAGGACAGATTTCAGCGTCCACTATCCTATGCCATTATCGATGAAGTCGATTCAATTCTTATCGATGAAGCCAGAACACCACTGATTATTTCCGGTGCGGTTGAGAATTCGTCCAAGCGCTATCTGGAGATCAATGCGCTGGTACCTTTGTTGAAACAAGTCGAAAAGGTGCCTGAAAAATCCATGATTGAGCGACGCATGGAAGATGATACTCCTCTTGATGGTGATTTCATCGTCGATGAAAAGAGCCGACAGGTTGAGTTAACCGATCCTGGCCATGAAAAAGTTGAAGACCTGATGGTGAGCCGGGGCTTGCTGGAAGAAGGGGAGAACCTGTATTCGGCTACCAATCTGACGCTTTTGCATCAGCTTCAGTCAGCCTTAAGAGCCAATTATCTTTTCCATAAGGAAGTTGAGTACATCGTTCAGGATCAACAGATAGTCCTGATCGACGAGCATACCGGTCGAACCATGCCCGGAAGAAGACTATCAGAGGGATTACACCAGGCAATCGAGGCCAAGGAAGGAGTGCCTATTCAGAATGAAAGCCAGACATTGGCTTCCACGACATTCCAGAATTATTTCCGTCTCTATGAAAAACTTTCCGGTATGACAGGAACAGCTGATACGGAAGCCTTTGAATTTCATCAGATTTATGGCCTGGATGTTGTTGTGATTCCTACCAATAAACCGATGATTCGTGATGATGCTAATGACCTGATTTATCTCACTACTGGCGAAAAACACAAAGCCATAGTCGAGGACATTATCGAATTTCGTGACAAGGGAGCACCAATTCTTGTAGGTACAGCCAGTATCGAAACCAGTGAAATACTGTCCAAGTTCCTTAACAAGGAAAAGATACAGCACGCTGTTCTTAACGCCAAATATCATGAAAAAGAAGCACAAATAATTGCTGAAGCAGGGCGCCCTGGCACGGTTACCATCGCCACCAATATGGCTGGCCGTGGTACTGACATCGTTTTGGGTGGCCGCTGGGAATCAGAGGTAGCTGCACTGGCAGATGCAACACCTGAGCAGGTCGAGAAAATCAAAGCTGACTGGCAAAAGCGACATGACCAGGTAATAGAAGCCGGTGGTCTGCATATTATCGGTACCGAACGACATGAATCACGCCGTATTGATAACCAGTTGCGTGGCCGTGCGGGGCGTCAGGGTGATCCTGGCTACTCACGTTTCTATTTGTCTCTTGAAGATAACCTGATGAGGATATTTGCCTCAGACAAGGTTGGTGCCCTGATGCGCCGACTTGGTATGGGTGAAGGGGAAGCTATCGAGCACAAGATGGTAACCAACTCCATTGAAAAAGCCCAGCGCAAGGTTGAAGGTAGAAACTTTGATATTCGCAAGCAGCTACTGGAATACGATGATGTAGCAAATGATCAGCGCCAGATTGTTTACCAGCGCCGTAATGAATTGATGGAAATCGATGACATCAGTAATGTCATTGAAACCATGCGTGAAGGCGTGGTCCAGGAACACATTAGTTTGTATATCCCACCGCAAAGTCTGGAAGAACAGTGGGATGTTGCGGGTCTCGAGCAATCACTGGAAGGCGAGTTTGGCGTCAAGCTGCCTGTCCAGCAATGGCTGGATGATGACAATACCCTGTATGAAGAGTCCCTGCGTGCCCGTATCCTGGAAGAAATTGTCAAAAGCTACAACGACAAATGTGCTTTGGTTGGCGAAAATATGCGTGTGTTTGAAAAGCAGATTACCCTGCAGATTCTCGATACGCTTTGGAAAGAGCATCTAAGTCAAATGGACAGCCTGAGACAGGGTATTGGACTGCGCGGTTATGGTGGTAAAAATCCAAAACAGGAATACAAGCGTGAAGCCTATGCCTTGTTTGAGGAACTGCTAAATAATTTGCAGCATGAAGTGGTCAAGTTTCTCAGTCTGGTGCAGATCAAGCAGGATGAATCTGCTGATGCCATTGAGCGCAAGCGTATCCAGGAACAGCAAAAGGAAAGGACTAATCTTGTGCATCAGAATGCAACAGCACTGGCCGCAGGAAATGCTGATAATGCAGAGGGTGCGAACGGGCAGCCAGCAGAGCCTCAGCAGCAAACGCCCTACACCCGCGAAGCTCAGAAAGTGGGCCGTAATGAGCCCTGTCCCTGTGGGTCAGGGAAAAAATTCAAGCAATGCCATGGCAAACTGAGCTAGTAGTGTTTACGTAGCAGTCAGCAATAAGCAGGTTTGAAAGCGTTGCAGTGCTGGCAAGATATGAAAGATCCGGGAAAATATTATGGCCGTCGGAAAAGGTGATTTAGGTGTTCTACATCCGGTACCGGGGATTACCATGGCGGCGGTATCGGCCGGCATCAAGAAACCCGGTCGATTGGACTGTGTGGTATTTTCTCTGGGTGATTCAGCTTCTGTTGCCGGGTCATTTACCCGCAACGCATTTTGTGCCGCACCGGTTACCCTTTGCAGGCAGCATCTCGCCATTACTTCCCCACATTATTTTGTTATCAATACCGGAAACGCCAATGCAGGTACCGGCAATGCTGGTATGGAAAATGCGCGCAGGGTATGTCATGAAGTAGCTGAACTGAAATCCCTGCCAATTAATTCCATCCTGCCATTTTCTACTGGCGTGATAGGTGAGCAACTTCCCGTTGAAAAAATCACCGACGTTCTACCCGAGGCACTTGCACAGTTACAGGAAGACAATTGGACTGACTGTGCCAAGGGCATAATGACTACGGATACCCGGCCCAAGGCGGCCTCGGTCCAAATTGAAATAAACGGCAAGACAGTGACGATTACCGGCATCGCAAAAGGCGCCGGAATGATCAAACCCAATATGGCTACCATGCTGGCCTTTATCTTCACCGACGCCAAAATAGAAAGCCAACAGTTACAGGCGATGCTCGATATTGCGGTAAACAAGTCCTTTAACCGCATTACGGTCGACAGTGATACGTCTACCAATGATAGTTGTATGCTGGTGGCATCCGGAGCAAGCGAAGTTCAGATTGATGAGAATAATGCTGAATTTATGGCTGCCCTTAATACTGTTTTTGTTGGCCTGGCTCATGGTCTGGTCAGGGATGCTGAAGGCGCAACTAAGTTTGTCACTATAAGCGTAGAGGATGGTGCTAACCAGGAAGAATGTTTGCAGTTAGCTTATACGGTTGCTGAATCACCATTGGTAAAAACAGCCCTGTTTGCCTCGGATCCAAACTGGGGAAGAATTCTTGCCGCGACAGGACGTGCGGGGATTGAGGCGCTGGATATAGGAAAAGTCGCTATTTATCTTGATGATGTCTGTATTGTGCAGGATGGTGCTGTCGCTTCCAGCTATACAGAGGCAGCAGGGCAAGAGGTGATGGAGCAAGAAGAAATTACCATACGCATCACTCTGGGCAGAGGAAGTTATTCTGAAACTGTCTGGACCAGTGATCTTTCCCATGAATATGTCAAAATAAATGCCGAATACCGGACCTGAAGTAAACCAAAACGAAATGGCTAACGACAAACCCAACAGTGTTGTTCATGTGGCGGTTGGTGTTGTGGTAAATCGGGAAAGAAAAATTCTCATCGCACGTCGGCATGAAACCCAGCATCAGGGCGGATTATGGGAGTTTCCCGGTGGCAAGGTCGGTTTCGGTGAAACTGTCCAGGAAGCGCTGAAACGTGAATTGCAGGAAGAAGTAAATATCAGCATCAGGGAATGTGCCGGGTTACTTAAAATATCCCATGATTATGGGGATAAACAGGTGTTATTGGATGTTTGCTATGTGAATGTGTTTTCCGGTACGGCTATTGGAAGAGAAGGTCAGCCGGTCAAATGGATAGACGTTAATGATCTGGACAAACATGAATTCCCGGCGGCAAATGAGGCTATATTAAGCGCCGTTAAAACTCTCCTTCAGTAGGGTTCCTGAATTCAAGATCATCCAGATTGAAATCCTCCGGTCCCTCTTTGACAGGGATAACATGACGCTCATTGGCCCACTCACCAAAATCTATCAGCTGACACTTTTTCGAACAAAAGGGACGGAAAATACTTTCTTCCTGCCATATAACAATTTTCTGGCAGGTTGGGCAGTTTACCGTTTTAACACCGGTTTGAATGTTCTCAGTCATTATTGATTATCTTTGTTTATTCGTTAGCTTTTATTGTCTGGCTAAAAAGCCTGTTACATCTTGTCGCATTTCGTAAAGTACAGCGAGTTTCGATGCGCGTGTACCACTTCGAATATTATTATAGGATTTAATCCTGTCAATTCCCAAATCAATGGTAGTCAATGCTTCTTGATAACGACCGCTGTTTATTAATTGCAGGCTTAAGTTAAAGAGTGCGCCTGGATCCCCGCTATTGTTATAAGACGCTTGAAGTAAAGCGATGCCCTGTTCAGTTTCCGAGTTGTAAAATTTCAATCTGGCCAATTCAAATTCGTACAGGCCACGGAACAGATTATTTGAGATGAACATAATACTGGAAATGATGATAAAGAGAAGTTTTGAAGAATATATGTTACAGATGTTCGTAGTGGTTAAAGTCATCAGTTGCTGTAAAGGTGATAACAAATCACAATTGTCATTAAGGCGAGTTGCTTGTTCTGATTTTTTTAAGTTGTAAAGAGTCTGATATGCAGGTATTGGAATACTCCTAGAAATATGAAAAAGCAGAGCGATCTGTTAGTCAGCATACAGTACTATGATTATATGGATACGATGAAGCGTCCAGATCAGGCTGGTGAATAGCGCAATTTTCCAGGCATCAGATTCTTCAAGGTTAATGACTTTGCTCAGTTGCAGGCAGATCAGGTAAACCAGTGAGGCTTTGAGGTCATGAATGATTAGATTAATCGATTTAAAAGTGACAGGGCTATCCGGCTAGAAATCTGCTTGAAGTGCAAAACTGAAAGGTCAAACCGGCCTGCCACTGGGGCCGGCATTGCCGCCAAGAACGTATTCCCAAAATCCGGATAAGAATACTGATTCTTCCCGTATATGGACTAATGCATAAAGATTCTGAAAATCGTCGAATAGAAAAAGACTATCTACAGCTCTGGCAAAAAACAACAGCAATGCTGGCAGGTTAATACCAATACCAATTGAACAAGGAGAGAAAAAACTTTACGACAGAATTAAGAACATATCATGTTAATAGCAGTATTAATTGGGAATGGCATAATCATGCAATGGTTTCCAATGTTATGTAGCAGACATGGTTAGTTTCAGATAGTAACGGTGTAACTGTTTTACTTGGTGCTGAAGATTCTTTTCTGAGACATCTGCTTGATCTCTGTTATCTATGATGTCATCCGCCAAGCTTAGCCGTTGTTGTTGAGAAGCCTGGCTTGCAATAATCTGCCTGATCAGTTCATCAGAACTGTCATCGCGTTCTATGATTCTCTTGATCTGAATTTCTTCAGGTACATCAATGACCAGTATCCTGTCTATAAAATTATAGTGTCCGGATTTTAGTTGCTCGACAAGTAATGGAACTACCAGAATGATATATGCTCCTGTACTTTGAGTTATTCTATACTGAATCTCGTCTTTTATAGCCGGGTGGAGGAGTGCTTCGAGCCATTTTTTTTCCTGCGCTCTTGAAAAAATAATCTCACGTAAAGCAGTTCTGTCAAGATCGCCTGAGGGCCGTAAAATTTTTTTACCAAAGTGTGCGAGGATTTTCGCAAACATGGGAGAGTCTTTCTCAACCAGTTGGCGGGAGATTTCATCTGCGTCAATGATATCAGCGCCAAGTTGGGCAAACATGGTGCTGATGGTGGATTTGCCGCTACCAATACCGCCAGTCAGTCCGACTATATAGGTCTTTTGCTGGCTATTATTTTGCATTAAGCTTTCCCGTAAACTGTAATTACCAGTTTTTTAAGTATTGCGACACTAAATATAAGAATCTAAGTTATCAGACAGTAATAAAACGCTATGAGTTCATCACCCCATAACAATGCCAGAAAACCTGCACTTGCCAGATAAGGTCCAAAGGGGATTGGTATATTCTTGTCCCTGCCTTTAATAACAATTAGACTTAGACCGACAACAGCACCAACAAATGACGATAGCAGTATGATTAACGGGAGTGACTGCCAGCCCATCCAGGCACCTAGCGCCGCAAGTAATTTAAAATCCCCATAACCCATGCCTTCCTTGCCAGTCACCAGTTTAAATAGCCAGTAAACACCCCACAGTATGGCGTAGCCGACAATGGCGCCCCAGACGGCTTCTTCCAGGGACGTAATCATGCCCATGCTGTTAACGATAAGGCCGAGCCATAATAATGGCAAAGTAATGTCGTCGGGGAGCAGTTGATGATCGAAATCTATCATGGTCAGCACAATCAGGCTCCAAGACAGGAAAAGCATAGCAAGGGTTAGCCAGGTAAAACCAAACTTGAAAACAACAAGCGCAGTGATTAAGCCGGTGAATGCTTCCATGATGGGATAGCGAGCAGAGATGCTTGCCTGACAGTAACTACACTTCCCTCTAAGAAAAAACCATGAAAATACGGGGATATTTTGCAGTGTAGAAATTTCATGCTTACATTTTGGACAATGGGAATTGGGCATAGCCAGGTTAAAAGAAGGAGAGATTTCTGAGGGTTTAGAGGAGTTTTTTATCTCGAATAATTCGTAACACTGCTTTGTCCACTCAGCCTGCATCATCTGTGGTAGCCGATAAATTACAACGTTCAGGAAACTGCCTACCAGCAAGCCAAAGACGAGAGAAATGACTACCATTAGTATTGGGTTGGCAAAAAAAAAGTTAGTCAATGTCATTAGCTAATTATGATTTTATTATTCAATGAGGCTGAATAATAATTTGCAGCACCGATCTGAATGATTAGCATATTTAGCTTCTATTACTTTAACTTTGAGTATACGCCGGGACATTACCATATATGCCCCTCGTAATGCCGACATATTATCGTTGGTTTTGCCGATTTTCTAATCAATAAATGTATCATATTAATAAACTATGACTATCAGTCTACTCAAATTTTCAAAAAAGCTAGGCATGTTATACGATCTTGTTGATTGGCTTTTTAGCATGGCGGCCCCAGTGTAGAATATACTACCCTTAAATTATCTTATGCTATTTATCACCTCTAAATGTAGTCATAAGTAATATAGTTAAAAAGTAGTTTTTGCTAGGCTTGCTATATAAATTTTTTTCTTACTGCCATCTTAGGTATTTGATTAAAGTTAGCTTAACTAAATTTGGATACGTATGCTGACTAGTCATGGTAGTATATTCTAAATATAAATATAACCATTGCATTAAATTTAATATCTAATTGTGCTTATAATTTGATAAAAAGAAGAGTCAAAAGACGTAATCAAAAAAATTGTATTTCTCTTGGAGATTAAAATGAAAAATAAAAATCAACGCGGATTTAGCCTTATCGAATTAATGATTGTAATCGCAATCATTGGTATTCTTGCGGCAGTTGCTCTCCCCAAGTATCAGAAATATATGAGCAGTTTGGAAAGTGACGGTTGGACGGATTTGTCAGCCAGTTTCTCTGCTTGGAACAGGGTAGGGGATGCCAACTGGCGTATCGAAAATGGTGAGTTTGTTGCTGACTCGTCTTCCGGTGTCAGTCACCTTGTCACCAAAGAAAGCTTTACTGACTTTCAGATACAACTGGAATTCTGGAACCATGAGGGCGCTAACAGTGGCGTATTCATGCGTATCAGCGATCCTGCCAATATCACTGACAGGAACGCCTACGAGGCCAATATTTACGATGACCGGCCCGACCAGAGTGGTCGTACCGGGGGTATTCCCAATTTCCTCCCGCCTACTCGGGTGATCGATACCTGGGATCAGTGGAACACCTACGACATCACTATGGAAGGCAATCACATTGTGGTGAAATTAAATGGTGTGACTACCATTGATAGCACTGATGATAACTTCTCCAGCGGTCCCTTTTCTTTGCAGTATGGTGCCGGAACCATTAAGTTTCGCAATGTTAAAGTAAGGCGCTTATAAGCTATAATTTTTGTACTAGAAATTAAAAAAGGCCGTAATAACGGCCTTTTTTTATTCTCTGGAAATCAGGAAGATCAGCAGGGCAATTGAGCGACGTTAATCAAACAACATACTAAAGTCAGTAGCTTGAATATGCTTGGTGATACTTCCTATGGAAATATAATCCACGCCGGTTTCAGCAACGGCGATAACGGAATCAATATCATACCCCCCTGAGGCCTCCAGTTTGGCTTTTCCATCATTAATCGCTACAGCCTCCTGCAGCATGGGCAGGGAAAAATTATCCAGCATCACGATATCTGCCTGTGCAGCCAGCGCCTGGTTTAACTGCTCAATGGTTTCCACTTCCACTTCAACCGGTTTGTCCTGATGCAGTGTTCGTGCGGTGGCTATAGCATTGGCTATGCTGCCGCAGGCATTGATGTGGTTTTCCTTGATCAGGTAGGCGTCATAGAGTCCAATCCGATGATTAAAGCAGCCCCCTGTGACCACAGCATATTTTTGCGCAAGCCTCAGGCCCGGGATGGTTTTACGCGTATCAAGTATTTTTACCTGGGTATGTTTTACCCGCTCGGCAATTTTTTGTGCACTGCTGGCGACACTGGAGAGCGTCTGTAGAAAGTTCAATACTGAGCGTTCTGCGGTTAGCAAGGATCTGGCATTGCCATGTGCCGTCAGGATGACATCGTTGTTATTGATGCTATCACCATCATGTTTATGCCACTGTAGCGTTACGCCTGGATCAATCTGTCGAAAAGCTTCAATGGCCCATGGCATTCCACAAAGAATACCCTGATCTCGTGAAAGAATTCGCGCAGTGGCAGTTTTCTCTGCAGGAATGAGCTCTGCGGTAATGTCACCACTACCGATATCTTCAGCGAGGGCAATACGAACAGTTTCTGACAGGCCTTCGAGTAATTGCGTGGTCATGGAGTCAAAAAAACCTTCTGCTAACAAGGAAAGGACATTGATTTTATTGTTATGGAATTAATTATTATCGTGTCTAAGTGTAAGGCGGGACCCCTGCTGATTAAATTCAACCTGGCCCAGTGCGCTCATGCCCAATAATACCATGCTTTCATGCATGGCAGGATTGATGCTGGCACGGACATTCATCAATGTTATGTTGCCAAGACGCAACTCCTGGATAACTGTGCTGTAAATAGAAACTAGCCCATTCGCTGTCATGGCCTGGTTTTGATAGCCATATTCCAGGCCGCTGGCCTGGGCCAGGGAGGGTGGAATCACAACATCCGTTGCTCCCGTATCCAGAATAAATTCTGCGGGAATATTATTGATATAACCTGTGACCACATATTGTCCCTGACGATTACTTTCAAGGATTAATTCGGACTCACCAAAAGCGTTGATAGTGGATTGCGGGTTAGAGTTAGGGTTGCGAGCATTATCCAGGTAGCCATCAAACAAGGTAGTCAGCAATATCAGGGCAAGCACAAAGCCGCCTGCAATCATAAACTGGCCAAGTCGTTTGCTGCTTTTTTCCGGATCGTTTGGGGTCATGGTATTTAACTATTTGTCATGTGCATGTTCTGATTATAAACACCCTGATGCATGAGGTAATATGGGAATATGAAAATTAATCATCATAAGCTGGTCGATGCTCGGCAAACGCCTTCACCGAATTTCACCGAGCGTGCGCAAGGGGAAGAGATCAGTCTGCTGGTTATTCACAACATAAGTCTGCCACCGGGTGAGTATGGCGGTAATTATATTGATGACCTGTTCTGTAACTGCCTTGATTACTCAGCGCACCCTTATTTCAAGGATCTGAAGGATTTACGCGTATCTTCACACCTGTTAATTAATCGACAGGGACAGGTAACGCAGTATGTTCCTTTTGATATGAAGGCGCATCATGCTGGCGAGTCCAGCTTTCAGGGGCGCGAGCGCTGCAATGATTTTTCTATTGGTATTGAACTGGAAGGATGTGATGAAGAGCCATTTACTGACAGTCAATATGCCACTCTTGCCGAAATTACCGGCTTGCTGATGCAACATTATCCGGGTATTCAGGCGGACCGGATTACCGGGCACTCTGATATTGCGCCAACCAGAAAGACAGATCCTGGTCCCTGTTTTGACTGGGGGCGGTATCTGGAAATGGTAAGCAATTGAAACAGTAGTGATAAGCGAATTTTAAATTTCCAGGCTTATTGTGCGACCTTCATACCTAATCTGCAATTTTCCACTACATTATTATTCCTGCGTATTTACAGGGGTTTTTTCTGCCGGCTAAATTAAAATCTGCCATTTTTGTAGTTTTACTACAAATTCAACGACTTGAGTTGGAAAATCGCTGTATTTTCAAGTAATATTGCGCGCCAATGTAAATTTACTACAAAGTTTTTTACTGCCTTCGCTGCTCCTGTGTGATCCACAGGCAAGACAATAATCAGCGGTGGCTGTTTTTTGCCCTCCTTGGGCGAGTAACCACGACGAGCGAAAAGCGTCGTTGGGAAATTGAACTTAAACTGGCAAGCTGGCACCACCAGTCTTGCCCCATTAGGACATTCAGGGCTGTATTATGGTCGACAAAAATACCGATATTGATCCTATAGAAACACAGGAATGGCGTGATTCTATTTCTTCCGTTATAAAAAACCAGGGCATGGATCGTGCTCAATTCCTGCTTAAAAGCTTAATAGATAAATCAACGGAATCGGGACAACAGCTTCCGGTTGATTCGCTGACCACCCCTTACCGAAATACCATACCCCTTGAAGAAGAGCCTCCCATGCCGGGCGACATGTATATGGAACGAAGTATACGGGGCTTGATTCGCTGGAATGCGCTGGCAATGGTAATGCGCGCAAATAAACTGGGTTATGACCTGGGCGGCCATATTTCGACCTTTTCTTCAGCAGCGACCCTTTATGATGTGGGCTTCAATCATTTTTTCCGTGGCGACACTGAAGATCGTCTGGGCGATATTGTATTGTTCCAGGGCCATGCCTCTCCGGGCATTTATTCGCGCTCCTTTATCGAAGGCCGCCTGAGTGAAGAGCAACTGGACAATTTCCGTCAGGAAGTCGATGGCAATGGTTTGTCTTCATATCCCCATCCCAAGTTGATGCCGGATTACTGGCAGTTTCCAACGGTATCCATGGGATTGGGACCCTTGCAGGCGATCTATCATGCCCATGTCATGAAATACCTGGATAACCGCGAATTAGTCGAACAGGGTGACAGGCAGATCTGGGCTTTTCTGGGTGATGGCGAATGTGATGAGCCGGAATCTCTGGGAGCGATCTCACTGGCTGGCCGTGAGCGTCTGGGGAATCTGAATTTTGTTATCAACTGTAATCTGCAAAGACTGGATGGACCGGTCCGTGGCAACGGTAAAATTATTCAGGAACTGGAAGGTATTTTCCGCGGTGCTGGCTGGAACGTCATTAAAGTAGTCTGGGGACGTCACTGGGACAACCTGTTGGCTAAGGACCACGATGGCATATTACAGGCACGCATGAACGAAGTGCTGGATGGTGAATTTCAGGCCTTCAGTGTTGGTGATGCTTCCTATATTCGTGAGCATTTCTTTGGCAAGTCACCGGAACTGCTGAAAATGGTCGAACATATGTCCGATGAAGAGCTAATGCAGCTCAATCGCGGCGGTCATGACCCATTCAAGGTTTACGCGGCTTATAAACAGGCAGTGGAATGCACAGACCGGCCTACGGTTATCCTGGCTAAAACCATCAAGGGCTATGCTTTTGGTTCAGCCCAGGCAGCCAACGCTACGCATTCGGCCAAAAAACTTAGTCTGGAAGAACTGGAATTATTCCGTGATCGTTTCGGTATTCCGATTCCCGATGACAAGCTGGAATCTGTTCCCTATTACCGACCTGCGCCGGACAGTCCGGAAATGGAATATCTGAATCGTATGCGCGGCAGATTAGGTGGCACATTACCAAGCAGACGTGCCAGCAGTGAAAAACTTAAAGTTCCTGCGCTGAGTGCATTTGATGCACAGCTCAAGGGAACCGGCGAAAGAGAAATTTCCACCACCATGGCGTTCGTCAGGATGCTTTCCATGCTGGTGAAAGATAAAGAAATTGGTAAGAGAATTGTGCCCATCGTGCCTGATGAAGCGCGAACCTTTGGTATGGAAGGCCTGTTTCGGCAGATTGGTATATATTCAGCCAAGGGCCAGCTTTATAATCCCATCGATTCCGGGCAGGTGATGTACTACAAGGAAGAAAAGGATGGTCAGTTGCTGGAAGAGGGTATTAACGAAGCGGGCTCCATGAGTTCATGGTTGTCAGCTGCTACTTCCTACAGCGTTCATCATTATCCCCTGATTCCTTTCTATATTTATTACTCCATGTTTGGTTTTCAGCGCGTCGGCGATTTATGCTGGGCGGCGGGTGATTTGCAGGCGCGAGGCTTCCTGATCGGTGCAACGGCAGGAAGAACGACGTTAAACGGTGAAGGTCTGCAGCATCAGGACGGCCACAGCTTGCTGTTGTCCTATACCATTCCGAACTGTATCTCCTACGACCCGACTTATTCCTATGAGATGGCAGTAATCATTCAGGATGGTATTCGTCGTATGTATGACAACGACGAGTCGGTGTTTTATTACATTACCTCGATGAATGAAAACTATGTTCATCCGGATATGCCAAAAGGTGCGGAAGAGGGCATTCTGAAAGGCATGTATTTACTGGAAGATGGCAGCAGCAAGGAATATAAGGTAGCAGCCGGTGCTGCTGCGAAAGGCAAAAAAGCCAGTTCTGTGCGACTTCTTGGTAGTGGTACTATTCTCAGGGAAGTCAGGGCTGCAGCAGAAATTCTGCGCAAGGAATACAAGGTTGCCGTGGATGTGTGGAGCGCTACAAGTATTAATGAGCTGGCACGCGATGGTCTGGATGTTGATCGCTGGAATATGCTGCATCCTGACAAAAAACCCAGAGTATCCTACGTAGAGGAATGTTTGTCTGCCGGAGAAGGCCCGGTGATAGCTGCAACGGATTATATGAAGTTGTATGCAGACCAGATACGGGCATTTGTTCCTGCGCCTTACAAGGTGCTGGGTACTGATGGTTTCGGGCGTAGCGATAGCCGTGAAAAACTGCGTCACTTCTTCGAGGTCAATAGCAGCTTTATCGTTGTTGCCGCCCTGGGTGAACTGGCCAAGCAGGGGCAGATTGATGCCAAGGTTGTCAGTGCCGCCATCAAGAAATTCAAGCTTGATCCGGAAAAAATTAATCCATTGATGGCTTGAAATTAAAAAGATAGAAGATAGAAGATAAAAAATTAAAAGAGAAAAAGCTGGCTGGATTCCTTAAGTCGGCAAGTTTCATCTTTATATATTGAATCGCTAGAATTAGCGCAAATGAATTCCAGGAGTATGAGAAGTGGCAGTTGAAAAAATTCAGGTTCCGGACATCGGCGATGAGCAGGAAGTTGAGGTCATTGAAATCCTGGTGTCACCCGGAGATGAGGTTAATGAAAATGACTCACTCATCGTTCTGGAGAGTGACAAGGCTGCGATGGAAATTCCTTCACCGAAAGCCGGTGTTATCAAGGAAATACTGGTTAAAGTCGGTGCCCAGGTAAGTCAGGGAACGGAGATTGTCAGTATGGAGATTGCAGGTGATAGCAAAGGTGATAGCAAAAGTGATATTTCCGGTGATAGTAGCAGTGACAGTGCAGAGGCAAGTGCAGCAGAAAGCGAAAAAAGCAGTGCGGCAAAAGCAGAAGAACCGATAAAAGAAGACGTCGCCAAAACTGCGCCAGCCAAGGAAGAAGCTCCGGCAGCGAAGGCTCCTTCGGTGTCTGCTATTCAGGAAGTTCTGGTTCCCGATCTGGGTGAAGACAGTGATGTGGATGTGATAGATATCCTGGTCTCTGTTGGTGATGAGATTAATAAAGAAGATGGCCTGGTTACCCTTGAAACAGACAAAGCGGCCATGGATGTACCTTCACCTGCCGCAGGTAAAGTTGTTGCTATCAAATTGAAAGTCGGTGACAAGGTCAGTGAAGGCTCTTTGATCCTGGAACTTGAAACAGCAGGAGAAGCGACTGCTGCAGAAGAAAGTGCGCCGGAAAAAAGTGTAAGTAACGACAAGGCTGTTGCGCAAGAAAAACCGGCAGCAGTGACCACACCTGCGCCTGCCAAGCCAGTTGAAACCCCCAGTACATCTAGGGCTGGCTCTGCCAGCGGAAGTGATGCAGATGTTTATGCCGGTCCAGCCGTTAGAAAACTGGCCAGAGAACTGGGTGTTCATTTGTCCGAGGTCTCTGGCAGCGGTGCTCGCGGCAGAATAGTTAAGGAAGATGTTCAGTCATTTGTAAAAGCCAGAATGCAGGGTGGCACGGCAAGTGTTGTCAGTTCTTCCGGCGCAGGTTTGCCGGGAATCGAAGATATCGATTTCAGTCAGTTTGGTGAGGTCGAAGAGGTCGAGTTGACCAAGCTACATCGCTTGACTGCGCAGAATATGACGCGCAACTGGCTCAATGTGCCGCATGTCACGCAGTTTGATGAAACTGATGTGACTGATCTGGAAGATTTCCGTCAGGCACACAAAGCACTGGCAGAAAAGAAAGGCATCAAGCTCACTCCACTGCCGTTTATCGTGAAGGCGTGTGCCCAGGCTTTGGCAGAATATCCACAGTTTAATGTTTCCCTGCATTCCTCCGGTACAAAACTGATTCAGAAAAAATATATCCATATTGGTGTCGCAGTGGCTACTCCAGCTGGACTAATGGTGCCGGTAGTAAAAAACGTCGATAAAAAATCCATCTGGCAGATTGCTGCAGAAATTGCCGAGCTCGGAGCCAAGGCCAAGGACAGGAAGCTAACCAAGGAAGAAATGCAGGGTGCCAGTTTCACTGTTTCAAGCCTGGGGAATATCGGTGGTACAGGCTTCACACCTATCGTTAATGCGCCGGAAGTGGCGATCCTGGGTGTCTCCAGAACAACAGTCAAACCGGTTTATATTAATGGCGAGTTTGTGCCACGCAAAATGCTGCCCTTTACCCTGTCCTACGACCATCGTGCAGTAAACGGCGTCGATGGGGGAATGTTCTGTACTTTCCTCGGCAGCCTGCTTGCTGACATAAGACTACTCACTCTGTAAGGAATTTATCATGCCTACCTTTGATATCGTTTCTGAAGTAGATATGCATGAAATGTCTAATGCGGTAGACCAGGCCTCCCGTGAAATTGGTACACGATTCGATTTCAAGGGCGTACCAGCCAGTTTCGAGCTCAGTGATAATGTCGTGGTTTTAACGGCAGAGGTGGACTTCCAGATTCAGCAGATGATGGATATATTGCAAAGCAAAATGGTAAAACGCGGGCTGGATATCAGCTCACTGAAAAGCGCAGATATCGAGAATGTTGGTCAAAGGGCCATAATGAAAGTGGCTGTGCAGCAAGGTATCGAGGCCGATATTGCACGTAAAATTGTCAAGAAAGTAAAAGAGCAAAAAATGAAGGTACAGGTGGCTATTCAGGGAGAAAAGTTACGCGTTACCGGTAAAAAAAGGGATGATTTACAGGGTGTAATAGCCATGCTCAAGGATGAAAACTATGGATTACCACTTCAGTTTAATAATTTCAGGGATTGAGTCTCACCCACCTCGATGCATTCTGATTGACCCGTTGTACCAGATTGAAATCCTCCGCTGGCTCTGCCCCGATACTCGCATTACAGCGAAATTCCTGTGATAATCTGCGCACTTTCCTGAGGTGGACACGCTTAAAAAATCAACACAATGAATCCGAGCAGAAAAAAATCAATATTAATTGCCACTGGCATCACCGTTGTTGTTGCCTTGTGGATGCTGTCAGGACTTGGCAGCAGCCCGGTTGAATTCAGTGTCACGCCTACCGGTAGTGAGGCCACTGGTGAGCCCATGCGTGTGCGTGTTGAGCGCATTAGTGCCAATGAGGTAACCCGTGAGATTGTTATCAGCGCGAGAACTGAGCCAAATCGTTATGTTCGTCTGAAAGCTGAAACTGATGGTGCCGTGGTCGCTCTGATGGCAGACCGAGGGAACCCGGTTGTCGCAGGTGAGACAATTCTTGAGCTTGACATGCGTGATCGAAATGCCCGTCTCTCCGAGACAGATTCATTGGTAGACCAGCGTGAACTGGAATTACAAGCCAGGCAGAATTTACGTAATAGAGAGTTTGCCTCCGAGGTTGAAATTGCTGAGGCCAAAGCTCGTCTGGAGAGTGCCAGAGCTGCAAGAGCTCGTATTGCCCTTGAATTGGATAATATTTCCATTGCTGCGCCATTTGATGGTTTGGTTCAGGAACGCTCGGTAGAGATAGGAGATTATGTACGCGCCGGAGATACGGTAGTCGATATTGTGGACATAGATCCACTGATAATCGCAGGGGATATTAATGGAAAGGAAGTCAGTGAATTATATGTAGGTAGCAGAGGTACGGCTGTGCTGGTGAACGGAATACAGTTGAATGGAATAATTCGCTATCTTGCGCCAGTGGCTGATGAAAATACCCGTACTTTTCGTGTTGAACTTGAGGTTCCCAACCCTGCCAATATTCGTGCGGGTTTAACCGCTGAATTACAGCTCGAAGGCTCCAGAATTTCTGCTCATGATATTTCACCTTCATTACTTACTCTTGCTGATGATGGCACCGTTGGAGTAAAGACAGTAAATAGTGCTAACAGAGTAGATTTTTATCCGGTGGAAATTGCCGGTGCAAGCACTGATGGAATTCTGGTAACAGGGCTTCCCACAGATGTCACAGTCATTACTGTAGGGCAGGGTTTTGTTACCGTTGGTCAGCAGGTAGAGCCTGTTAGTAATAACGCCACGCTGGAGAGTAACGCCGCTTATGAACGCGCTGATTAGTGCTTTTATAAATCGCCCCAGACCGGTAATTCTCATTCTGGCCCTGCTTATTGTGGCGGGCATCACCAGCTATGTGTCTGTTCCCAAGGAAGCGGAACCAGATATAGATATTCCCCAGATTTATATCAATATTATCCACGAAGGTATTTCACCGGAAGATGCAGAGCGCCTTTTGCTTCGGCCTATGGAAACAGAGCTGCGCTCCATCGAAGGCCTGAAAGAGATGCGGGCAACCGGCTCAGAAGGATCCGGTGTCATTATTCTTGAGTTTGATGCGGGTTTTGATGCTGACAGGGCTTTGACTGATGTACGAGAAAAGGTTGACCTGGCACGTAATGAATTGCCCAGTGATTCAGAGGAGCCATTCGTACAGGAAATAAACACCTCATTGTTTCCGGTAATTACCGTTATGCTCCACGGTGATGTGCCGGAGCGATCACTGGTTACCCTTGGACGTAATTTGCGCGACACGCTGGAAGGTATTCCAGGTGTTTTGTCAGCAGATATTGGCGGTGACCGCGAGGAACTGCTTGAGGTTATTGTTGATCCGGTGGCTTTGGAAAGTTACAACCTGAATTATGCTGACCTTATCTCCTATGTAAGTCGCAACAATCGACTGGTGGCGGCAGGTGCTCTGGACAGTGGAGAAGGACGTTTCGCGGTAAAAGTTCCTGGTGTAATCGAGGATCTTCAGGATCTTCTTACCATGCCGGTTAAAACCGACGGACTTAAAATTGTAACTTTCCAGGACGTAGCAACGGTCCGGCGTACCTTTAAAGATCCTACCAATTTTGCCCGTCTTGATGGCAATCCATCCATCGCGCTGGAAATTACCAAGCGTGCCGGCGCAAATATTCTTGAAGTGGTTGATAGCGTAAAATTTGTTGTACAGCAGCAACAGCAGTTCTGGCCGGAAAATGTTCAGGTAACCTTTACCTCTGATAATTCCAAACAGGTGCGTGTGATGCTCAACGACCTGGTGAACAATGTTGCCATTGCTGTGATCCTCGTCATGATCGTTATTCTGGCAGCCCTTGGCCTGCGTTCAGCTGGACTCGTGGGTGTCGCCATCCCTGGTGCATTCCTGTCTGGCATTCTGGTGATTTACCTGATGGGTTACAGCATGAATATTGTGGTGCTGTTTTCCCTGATTATGGCGGTCGGCATGCTGGTCGATGGTGCTATTGTCGTGGTCGAACTGGCGGAAAGAAATATCAAACATGGTTACAGCTCGAAACTGGCTTTTACAGAAGCTGCCAAACGTATGGCCTGGCCAATTACAGCGTCCACAGCGACTACTCTGGCAGTATTCATGCCCTTGTTATTTTGGCCGGGACTGATCGGCGAATTTATGAAGTTCCTGCCCATTACCCTGCTGGTAACGCTAGCAGCGTCCCTGTTTATGGCACTTTTGTTTGTCCCGACAGTTGGCGCCTTGTTAAAAAACAAGGATTCCAACCAGAACCTTTCACAGGAAACGACCATTGAAGAAGTGGATGTGCTGGCAGAAGGTCGTGAGGGGCTCAGGCAATTGTCAGGTTTTACCGCAATATATGTGGATTTCGTCAGCAAGGTATTGCATCGACCGCTGTTGGTACTGGGCATTGCTTTTGCGTTTCTCATTGGTACTTTTGTCCTTTATAGCAATCTTGGAAAGGGCGTCGAATTCTTTCCAGATGTAGAGCCGGAATTTGCAGTATTGAATATTCATTCACGTGGTGATTTATCCGTATATGAGCGGGATCAGCTGGTTGCCGAGGTAGAAAACCGAATTCTTAATATGGAAGAATTTGAGTCGGTTTATACGCGCAGCGGAGTCAATCTGGGCAATGATATAGATGAGGATATTATCGGTCGTATTCAGCTCAGCCTGGTTGATTGGGAACTCAGGCGTCCAGCAGCGCAGATAATGGATGAAGTTCGGCAACGCACCGCTGACATTCCCGGTATTATCGTCGAGCCTCAGGTACAGGAATCCGGAATCACTTCAGGCAAAGCTATCCAGCTGGAATTATCTGCATTAAACACAGAGCTGCTTCCGGAAGCGATTGAGCATTTGCGCTCTGGCATGAATGAGATGGGTGGCTTTATTGATGTCACTGACTCCCGACCACTTCCAGGGATTGACTGGAAACTGGAAGTGGATCGCCAGGAAGCTGCACGCTTTGGCACCGATATAAGCACCATCGGAAGTGCTGTTCAGTTAATTACCAATGGCATCATGCTGGGCGATTTTCGTCCCGATGATGCCGACGATGAAGTGGATATTCGGGTTCGTTTTCCGGAAACCATGCGTAATATCGAGATGCTGGATCGACTGACAGTAAATTCCATTCAGGGGAATATTCCCGTCAGTAATTTTATGTCACGGGTTGCGGCACCGCGCGTAGGAAATATTCAACGAACTGACGGTAGCAGGGTTCTTAATATTGCGGCTGATGTGCCTGACGATGTCCTGGCTGATGACAAGGTACAGCAGCTGGAGCAGTGGTTGGCAGGCGGCATGCTTGATCCTGATGTCAGGGTTAATTTCAAGGGCGAGGATCAGGATCAAAAGGAAGCGGAAGCATTTTTGAGCAAAGCTTTCGGGGTGGCCATGTTTCTTATGGCCATTATTCTGGTGACCCAGTTCAACAGTTTTTACCAGGCCTTGTTAATCCTGACCGCGGTAATGTTTTCCACCATTGGCGTTCTGCTTGGTCTCATGCTTATGGATCAGCCGTTCGGTATCGTTATGTCAGGCATTGGCGTTATCGCCCTTGCCGGTATTGTGGTGAACAATAATATTGTTTTGATTGATACCTATAATCTGATCAGGAAAAAAGGCGCCGATGCAGTAGAGGCGGCCATACTAACCTGTTCGCAACGCTTGCGCCCGGTGCTACTCACTACTGTGACTACAATTCTGGGTCTCTTGCCCATGACCCTGGGAATGAATTTCGATCTCATCAATCGCCATATCCAGATTGGTGGACCCTCCACCCAGTGGTGGACTCAACTCGCATCTGCCATTACCTTTGGACTGGCTTTTGCGACGGTGCTCACCTTGGTCATGACGCCTTGCATGCTGGTATTGGGTGATCGCATAGGCGCTCGATTCAAAAAAACTGAACTGGCCAGCTGATTCATACTTTTTTTAATTCAGTGGACTGTTGTCCATTTCCAGAATAAATTCAGTTTCAATCCCGTTTACATTCACCGTGTAGGTTCCTGCAGACAGGTTGGCAACATCAAGTGCAATAGTGCTCTGAAAAGGTTCTGTCACTGCAATACAGGTCTCGGCCGGGCCCAGCGTGGATTCTGCCAGTACCACCGTAAACTGGTTATCGGTATAGGAAACTGCCGGTGATAACAGTGCTACGCAGGGAACCGAAAGAAAACCGCTTACGGAAAGGCTCACCTGCAGGGGAAAAGATTCCATTATCAGCACCTCAACGGTTTCAACGCTTACCAGGGAGTTTTTGTTGGCTCGGGAAATGACGAGACGTCCCTGTTGATCCATGGCAAGAATGATATCGCTGTAATAGGCATTGGATTTTCCACTAATGACAGCGCCTTCCGGGATGACCAGTTCACCTTTTGTGAAGACAGCAGGGGCTGCACTCAGTGTCGGGCTGACAAGAGCCAGCATTGCGGTGAAGATGAAAATATAAAAGCGGAATGCTTTGAAATAAAAATTCAGGTGTGGGTTTTTTAGCATCGATCCTCTCTCGTTTTGAACAGTTCTGCTTATTTGCATGGTGATTATAATCATGCCAGCATTTTCATTGCATGAATTAAAGCTTAACAAGCCACTAGAGTCAGTTAAGCCATTGAAACTTTCTCAGGGCGAAGCTATCGCCGAGGAATACTATGCCTTCAGCTTCGAGCCTGTTCTTCTGTTTAAGCCAGGGTTGGCTGCCGACTGTAAAAGAAAGCTCGCCCTTGCTGTTCACCACCCTGTGCCAGGGCAGGCGCGAGTCATGGGGCAGGTTTTTCAGGGTGGTGCCTACGTAGCGGGCATGGTTGGGATATCCGGCCAGGCGGGCAATCTGCCCATAGGTGGCGACACTGCCTGAAGGAATAGCGGCTACGATTTGCCAGATTTCTTCTTCCAGGCTTGATGTCTGCACTTTTGCCTCCACATAAAGAACATTGGGATAGTTTTCATTTTAGCCAATTATGAATACTGATATTGGCTCAAGAGAATAAATTACAGCAATCATGCGTGCATTATTTCTTATTTTTATAATCGTGCCCATCGTGGAAATGCTACTTCTGTTTGAGGTCAGTGACCATATTGGCGGGCTTTCTACTGTGGGACTGGTTGTGCTGACTGCTGCGATTGGTATTCAGGTATTAAAACAACAGGGCTTATCGACTTTTAGTCGCGCTAACAAGCGCCTGGAAAGTGGAGAATTGCCTGGTCAGGAAATCATTGAAGGTTTGTTCCTCGCCGTCGGTGGCGCTTTCCTGCTAACACCGGGATTTATCACAGACAGCGTCGGCTTTCTTTTTCTTATCGGGCCAACACGCAGAATGCTGGTTAACTGGCTGCTTCGATCTGGGAAAATATCAGTTTTTACTGGTGCTACCAGCCGTACCTTTACTGCCAGTGGTTTCTCTCATCGAGAAAATAATTCTGACGGGGTGTATGAAGGGGAGTTCAAGGCTGAAAAACCGGTAAATTCTCGTTTGAATGAGCCCGATGACCACTAATTCAAAGAAATAACGGTTTTTTTCAAAACTTTTTACTTTTTTCTATTGAAATCCCTCCAATCAGCCCCATCTTCTGGGTTCAAATCATGGTTTGGCGCTGATCTGCTCAGATAAATCACTGGTTTGTAAGGAATTTAGGATTCTGAGGTTATTGAGACCTGGGATATCTGGATATCTGCATCGCTGGGGACATCTTGTCCGTTGCTGAAAATTTAAGTTTTGTTAACCCAAGAGTTTTGGAGATAAAAAGAATGAACATTCGTCCGTTACAAGACAGAGTCGTAGTGAAACGAAAAGAAGAAGAAACTACTTCTGCTGGTGGAATCGTGTTACCAGGCTCAGCTACTGAAAAGCCCTCACAGGGACAGATCGTAGCAGTTGGTCCGGGTCGTCTGATGGAAAACGGTGATGTCCGCCCATTAGATCTGAAAGTTGGCGATACCGTTTTATTTGGTAAATATGCCAGTAACACCGTCAATATTAATGACGAAGAATTACTGATTTTGAATGAAAGCGAAATCTTCGGTGTACTTGAAGGTTAATCTGCCGGGTATCAAGTAAAGATTTTAAATTGATCGTAAAAGCTAACTGAATAAAAAATAGGATTTAAGACAATGGCTAAAGAAGTAAAGTTTGGAGATAGCGCCCGCCAAAAAATGCTGAAAGGGGTTAACCTGCTGGCTGATGCGGTAAAAGTAACCCTCGGTCCCAAA
The DNA here is from genome assembly GCA_030828385.1 of Gammaproteobacteria bacterium. Lineage (GTDB taxonomy): Bacteria > Pseudomonadota > Gammaproteobacteria > Pseudomonadales > Pseudohongiellaceae > Eutrophocola. The sequence continues at coordinate 13,360 of JAURCS010000019.1, read as the reverse complement.
GGACGCAATGTTGTACTGGATAAATCTTTCGGTGCACCTACTGTTACTAAAGATGGTGTTTCTGTTGCGAAGGAAATCGAACTGAAAGACAAGTTCGAAAACATGGGCGCACAGATGGTCAAGGAAGTTGCTTCCCAGACTTCTGATGTGGCCGGTGACGGTACTACTACTGCTACCGTTCTGGCTCAGGCAATTCTTAACGAAGGTCTGAAGTCTGTTGCTGCTGGCATGAACCCAATGGATCTCAAACGCGGTATCGACAAAGGCGTCATCGCGGTAGTTAAGGAACTGGGCAAAATGTCCGCTCCCTGTACTGAAGCCAAATCCATTGCCCAGGTAGGATCTATTTCTGCCAACTCAGATACCAGCGTTGGTGAAATTATTGCCGAGGCCATGGAAAAAGTAGGCAAAGAAGGGGTTATTACCGTTGAAGAGGGTTCAGGTCTGGAAAATGAACTGGATGTTGTAGAAGGCATGCAGTTTGACCGTGGTTATCTGTCAGCCTACTTCATCAACAATCAGGACACCATGTCAGTAGACCTGGAAAATCCTTTGATTCTTCTGGTTGAAAAGAAAGTATCCAATATCCGTGACTTGCTGCCTCTTCTGGAAGGTGTGGCAAAATCAGGTCGTCCTCTTCTGGTTATTGCCGAAGACGTAGAAGGTGAAGCCCTTGCTACTCTGGTTGTAAACAACATGCGCGGCATCGTTAAAGTGGCTGCTGTTAAAGCACCAGGTTTTGGTGATCGTCGTAAAGCCATGCTGGAAGACATTGCTATCCTTACTGGTGGTACTGTTATTTCCGAAGAAGTTGGTTTGAGCCTGGAAGGCGCCACAGTAGAAGATCTTGGTTCTGCCAAGCGTGTTCAGATTACCAAAGACAACACTACTATCATTGATGGTGCTGGCGACAGCAGCAAGATTGAAGGCCGTGTTGGTCAGGTTCGTGCCCAGATTGAAGAAACTTCTTCTGACTATGACCGTGAAAAACTGCAGGAACGTGTGGCCAAACTGGCTGGCGGTGTTGCTGTAATCAAGGTCGGTGCTGGTACTGAAATTGAAATGAAAGAAAAGAAAGCCCGCGTAGAAGACGCACTGCATTCAACCCGTGCTGCGGTTGAAGAAGGTGTGGTACCTGGCGGCGGTGTTGCTCTGGTTCGCGCCCTGCAGAAGATCGAAAAACTGCGTGGTGATAATGAAGACCAGAATGTTGGTCTGATGATTCTTCAGCGTGCACTGACTATGCCTTTACGCCAGATTGCCAGCAATGCTGGTGAAGATGGCGCCGTTATCCTGGACAAGGTGCGTCAGGGTAAAGGTAACAATGGCTTCAACGCCGGTACTGGTGAATACGGCGATATGCTTGAAATGGGCATTATCGATCCTACCAAGGTAACCCGCTCTGCTCTGCAGGCTGCTGGTTCGGTTGCTGGTCTGATGATCACCACTGAAGCGATGGTTGCTGAATTACCTGAAGAGAAAGGTGCGCCTGCAATGCCAGATATGGGCGGTATGGGCGGTATGGGTGGAATGGGCGGCATGATGTAAGCTAGCACCCACACTTAGCTTTATAAAAAACCCCGCTTCTGCGGGGTTTTTTTTGCCTTAAATTCAGGGTTACCGAATAGATAAAAGAAAAAGTATAAAAGTGGGCCGGGAAGGTTCTCAATGCAGGTAAAAATTTACCCTAGCTTTATCCTTTTTCTTTTATCCGCTTATTCATCGAATTTGCTCTAGGTTTTGTGTCTATCTGCCTAACTTCACTAAAATTTATTTTTGTAAATTTGTTAATTGGATTTTTTTCTTGAGGAAAAAGACCCTATAATACCCCACATGAGAGATAACGATCACATCGATGTTCCCAGCATTGTTCCCGAGCATGACGAACTGGATTCCCACAGAAAGATGAAGCGCGGCACTTCAGTGCCGGTACTTGATGATGTGGTGGAAGTGAGGACCAGTGGAGCCGTTAGATTCCTGCTGACTGTCCTGACTCTGGGTCTGTTTGCGACTGGCGCTGGCGGGTATTATTTTTACAGTCAGGGTCTGCAGACGCAGGAGAACTTGAATACTGCCCAGGGCAAAATCCTGCAATTGCAGAATCGACTGAATCTTGTGGATGAGTCGGCCGAGCAGTCTTCCATGGGTTTGCTGGAACGGGTAGATACCAATTTCACCCAGATCGATCTGTTGTGGGCCAATTATCGGAATCATACTGCCAGTCTGGCCGAAATCGACAGATTTATAGTTCAGGCCAAGGAAAGCCTGACAGCAATAGACGCTGCTGTGTCAGGACACAGTAAAACCCTCAATGAAACATCTGCACTATTGACCAGTCTGCAGACTCGCCTTGAAACTGTTACAGCTAATATTGCCGGTATGGATAATCTTGATCAGCAGTTGTCGAGCATTCTTTCCGATCTAAATGGTGTTAAAACCAGTGTGGCGACCCTGCAAAATGGCCTGGCCAATCGGGTGAATTCCACTGAACAGGACATTGAATCAATCAATGTCTATCGCCTGCAGTTAAACCAGACACTGGACATTATCCAGACCAGAATAAATGAGCTTCAACAGCGCGTAGGTCTCTGATAAATATAGATAATATTTTAATTCGCAGAATGGTCGAAAATTTCTGACCAAGCCCCTTGAATAAGCAGCTTTTTCTGTAGCTATCCCTTAATCGCCTGATTATACTGGCTAGGGAAATCCTTACTTTTTATGTGTGAATCAGTTCTCATATGAAGTATTTTTTCTTTAAAGCAGGAGTAATTCCTATTCTTTCTGAACACTACTTCAGGATAATCATTTATATTTTTTAACTAACTGTTTATTTTGAAGATTTTGGAATGGAGTGGGGAGAGATAATTGCCGAAATCAACAATAATTTGTAGTCGTTTTACTTCATTTATGCATGCGTTTGCATGTGCCGAAAGAAATCGCGCCCGACTCAATATATACCTGACTGGCATCGCTGTGTCTGTTGGTGTACTTGTTAGTTCTCACAGAGTCCTCACAAGAGTTCTGATAATAGTTCCGAGAGTGAAGCCCTGACCAAGGTTAAAGTTTCATTTTCTGATTATCCAAGGAAAGGATTGGTGATATTGCCGTTCGCGAAGGTGATGAGCAGCAACTGCTTACCCAGAAGAGTCTCTATGTGGTGAATATCACGGTAGATGATGATTCTGAAATTCCGAATCAGGTGCTTAGAGGGCGTGTGGTCATTTCAGCTGATGCTGAAAGCCTCCTGAGCTCCCTGCTTAGAAAGGTAACGGCTCTGTTTCAGAGAGAATCGGGGTTTTAACTTCAATAGAGCAAATCCCTGTGACTTACTGGGTAAATTCGCAAGCTAAAAAATGTATGTCAGATTGTGGCACAGGGGAGAGGGAAAGCTTGTGCCAGAGAAAGCGATATTCAGAATTGGCTAGCAGTGTGTTCCTGTCTTCATAAATATCCCACATAAATGGACCAGCAAAAGATCGGGCTTCCATGTCAGCCTGGAAAGTGCTGCCGCTAAACTCATATCTGATGAGATAACTGCCAGCGCCATCGGCTGCCAATTTTATCGGTTCCATATTAAAACTAATGTCCCCTGAATCAGGATTACAGGAAGCGGCTAAATCGCAGGTCTGTTCAATCGTGCATTCGAGAACACGAACCGCCCCTTCCGCCAGTGCCGACAGGGGTGATAATAAAAAGATGCCAGCAAACAGTTGTCGAGTCAGGGCGCTACGCACTGAAAATTCTCCGCTTCATCAATGCTGCCGCTGCCATCATAGCGAGCTACCTGAGGATAGGGGCATAGAGGGCGTGAGCGAGCGACTTCGCCATTGACAATCTTTTTGGCAACGATGCTCTGCGGGGCAATACCTTGCTCTACCCAGTCTATTACCGCAGTGATGGCATCATTCTGATCAGGTCCATTGCCACCAGCGCAATGTGCCATGCCTGGAATCATGAAAAGACGCATGAAATCAGTACCATCTGGCCCGTTGGCAGTGACAGCCTGTTCATAATAATTGACGCCCATCATTGGCTGTAAAATAGTGTCAGCCCAGCCATACGTCATGATCAGCTTTCCGCCGTTGGCACGGAAATCACGTAGATTGATATCCCTGGCATCAGCAAGACGGCTCCAGCGATGAAGCAATTCCGGGTCGCTGTTGAAATCAAAAGTCCGGTAGTCATAGTCCGGCTGTGGTGGCTGAAATACCAGATAGCGCATGGTGTCGTTCGCAAGTCCAAAATCTGCTGAACCTGCTCCCGGTGTCGCAGGTACAATCAGATTCATCCAGCCGCTACTGGCAGCGCCGCTAAAGCCGGTACTGACAGCTTCACTGCCAGGCATGAAACCGGGGAAGATTGACTGTCCCTGAATGTTATAGGGACCATCATAAATCTTTTGAATGGCATCAGCCTGAGCCGGGGTAAGGCAGGAATCATCGTCCGTTCCTGTCTGACAGATGGGCGCATCTTCTTTTATATTTAATGCACAGTGGCGTGGATCATCAATCAACCCGTCGACCAGACCATCGATTGCATCACATTTGTTCATCACAACTGAAGCCAGCATTGCCATTTTCCCGGCTGTCACTGGCGACTGGTCAAGCGCCTGCTGGTTCCACAGTGCACCAATAGTAAACCCTGTCTGGTCGACCCAGGGGGCAACAGTGACGATGCCATCAAAGTCCTGTGGGTAGCGCTGTGCTTCAATCAATCCTTGCCGTCCGCCATTGGAGCAGGAATTCCAGTATGAGTAGGAAACTACCTGGCCATAGTACAAAGAGGCAATTGCCTTGGCGGTGACAGCGGTAAGATGAACGGCGCGATAAGCATAATCAATCGCTTTCTGAGGATTGCTCATGACAAAACTGGCGCCCGGCTCTTCATCGGCATTATGGCCAGTATTCGTACTGGCGGTGGCAAAACCAGCTTGTAAGCCGGCATAGCGCGAAGCAATCTGAAAGCCGTCGCCCGGCCGCTGACCCGCATGTCCACCATTACCAATCATGTAAAAGCGGCCATTCCAGTCTGATGGCAAATCAACCACGAAAGCTATTTCCGGCTCCAGCATGCCGCTAACCCTGCAATGGGAAGGAATATTGTTCTGTGCTGGAATCTGCTCGCTGCTAATACTGACCAGATCCTGCAATTCAAGACCGGACAAATCAGCACAGGACAGACTGGGATGAATATCGGCCCTGGTGTAGTCAGCAAGCGAGCTTGCGGCCTCGGAGAAAGGCTGGGCATGAACATATGCGGCAGGTAGCAAGGTAATCAGGCCAAGGGCCAATATGCGCAACGGTATTTTATTATTCATCGTTATATCCCTTTGTGTCTTATGGCCATTACACTTGGTTTTAATTCATTGTGTCAATTCAATCCGGTGCTGGCCGTTCCAGATATGTAGGAAAGGAGTGAACTTGGTTGATATATGGCCGATTGAACCTGGTATGCCAATACAACATGGAGTTAATCGGGATTATTTATATGAAGGTTAAGGGCTTGTCTTTGCAAAAACTGACGCCGCTATTTTTTCAGCAGGTGAGGCGCCAGATGCGCAGGGAGGGAGTGTACGTCGTTGGTACATGACCGACTGAGCACAGCTGGCAACGAAGCCTGATGGAAAAAGAGCAAGTCAGGATTGTAAAGTGGTGCGGACGGGGGTTGAAATTCTCAGGTTTCCAGAAATCATCCGAAGCGGTTTGACCCTGAGCTCAATGGTATCGTTTCGAAGGAAGTCTCCTGAGGCTCGAAGCAGATAGACTTCAATGTTCAGTTGAGTGTTAATACCGGCAATTAGAGCTTGGTGCGGACGGGGAGACTTGAACTCCCACACCTTTCGATACTAGAACCTAAATCTAGCGCGTCTACCAATTCCGCCACGTCCGCATTGAGGAGGATCCCGGGTATGTCGGGAAGGCGCGTATTATACCCGAGCCCGATTGATTGCCAAGCAGTACAGCTCTATTTGGGATAAATATCTTCCCTGATCTAAAACAACTGCAGTAACTGGTTTAAATAGGATAATGATCCGATATGATTTTCCGTAAATTTATACCGGAGTGAATTAGCCCATGCATGACATGTATTACCTGGCCATTATCTGGGGCGGCGTCTTTATTTCATATTTCCTGGCCGGGCCTACCAAACTGACACCGGTGCTTTTTTTTCCTGGCCTTTGGTTCTCTGATGGTCAATTTGGGAATCCTTCCCCATGAGAGTACGGAGTTTATCCGCGGGTTTGACGAGATAGGCATCATTCTGATTATGTTTGCTCTTGGCTTTGAGGAAGATACCTCGGCATTTGTGAAGGGCATCAAACTTAGCTGGGGAATTGCTTTATTTGGTGCTTTGGCGCCCTTTGCTGCAGCCTATTTAATTATCATGCATTACTGGAGTGAGCCCCGTCTCGCAATTATTTGTGGCCTCGCCATGACAGCTACTGCGGTTTCTTTGACCATGGTATCGCTGAAAAGTGAAAATTTGCATAAATCAGGTGCTTCTACCGGCATTATGACGTCGGCAATTCTGGATGACATAGCCTCCCTTGCGGCTGTTGCCATCATAATTCCCATGGCTACCGGAGATGCAGAAATAACACTGATCGGAGTCAGCGCCATTCTGATCAAGGCTGTTTTGTTTTTTTGCGTGATAACCCTTCTGGAATTAATTATTTTTCCTCATCAAAGTGATCTGGCTATATTCAGGGTATATCCCTTTCTCAGACGTTTCGGGATGCGTGGAATCATCGGGGCCAGCAAGGGCGAGCATGCGACTTTGGTAGTTTTGCTGACAGCCTTGCTGATTGGTTTATTGTCCTTCCAGTTCGGTTTTCATCTAGCAGTTGGGGCCTATATGGCAGGGTTGATCATCAAACAGGAATATTTTCGTTTTCATTCCAAATCGAGCATTCCAGTTGCTGATTCAGAAGATGCAGGTTATGCATATACCAAACGCATAATCGACAACGTGGCATTTTCCTTGATAGGTCCGGTATTTTTTGTAGAACTGGGCACCAAAATAACCTTTGATATGGATGTGCTGGTGGGTGTTATTCCGCACATCATTACGCTTACGCTTACGCTGGGGATACTTTTCGCTCAAATAATTTCTGCTTCGCTAGCAGCACGCTATACCGGAAATTTTAAATGGCATGAAAGTATCATGATTGGTTTCGGCATGCTGGGCAGAGCAGAGCTGGCTTTTGTGATTATGGATATTGGCTATGTGCAGAACAGCGTAATTACCACGGATGCGTTTTATACGCTCATGGCAACGGCATTCTTCCTGAATGTCTCAGTGCCAGTCCTCATTAAATGGTGGAAGCCTTATTTTGCTGGCGAAAAACATCTGGTCCTGTCACTGGGTAAAAAGCGGCTTGAGTTGTCAAATTCCGATTCTTGAGCGCTGACACAAGTAAATTCTTTTTCACTCAAAGTCATTGTTATTGAATGCTGATTTATGCCAATATCTATCATTGGCAGAAATTATAGATTGTGATTTTCTGATAGGAATTGCAAATGATTAAAATCAGAGAGCTTGAATACCTGGATGCTATAGAGCGTTACAAGCATTTTGGTAAGGCAGCGGAAGCCTGTCATGTCAGTCAGCCAACGCTGAGTGGCCAGATAATCAAGCTGGAAGAACAGCTGGGTGTCACGCTGATTGAGCGTCATCGGCGCAATATCATGTTAACCCCGGCAGGCAACCAGCTTCTGGTAAAGGCTCGCACAGTACTCAATGCGGCACACGATCTGGAAGTAACAGCAAAAAACCTGGGAGATCCACTTTCGGGTGAACTTCATCTGGGGCTGATTCCCACCCTTGCGCCATATCTGTTGCCCCATATCATGCCGGGGTTGATTGCCGGACTGCCGAAAATGAATTTTTTTCTTCATGAGCAGCAAACAGCCGATCTGGTAGCGGCCCTGGATGAGGGCAAACTGGACGCCCTGATTCTGCCCTGGCTGGATGATATGACAGAATTTGAGGCCTATGATTTATTCGAGGAGCCTTTTGTTCTGGCCGTTAACAAGGGCCATGCTCTGGCAAAAAAGAAGCGTGTAAAACTCACTGATATAAAAGGTTGTCATGTGCTGACGCTGGAAGATGGTCATTGCTTGCGCGATCAGGCATTGGGGTATTGTTTTAGCGCTGGCGCTGATGAAGACAAGCGCTTTCAGGCCACCAGTCTGGAGACCCTGCGTTACATGGTGGCCTCAGGTATCGGGATTACCCTATTGCCCAAGTTGTCTGTGGTTGATCAGCGTGAAAGCAGTGATATTGCCTATATACCCTTTCAGCAACCTGCGCCCACCAGGCGTATTGTGCTATTGATTCGTCAAAACTATACGCGTCTGGAAACCGTTCGCGAAGTGGTCAGTGCGGTCAGAAGCAGCGTGAAGACAAATCTCAAGTTGTAATACTGCGACTTGGTGATAGCTCCTTACGACCTCTCTGTAATGCATGTTTTACTAGACGCAATTACCCTGTTGTTTTAACCTTTCATGGTTAGCTAAATAAGCGGTTAAAAGGTCTTCATTATGGGAATTCAGTATCAACTATCAGAAAAAGATTTATTCAAAAATCTGGCGATGATTTTCGCGTTATTACTGGGTTTGGGCTTGGCGCTGTCATCCCGGGCACATCATTCTTTTGCCATTTATGATTCGGAAAATCCGGTAAAAATGAGTGGTGTCGTCCGGGAACATCGCTGGACCAATCCTCATGCTGCCGTAGTCCTGACAGTGACCTCTGAAGACGGCACGGAAACTGATTGGGTACTGGATCAGGGGCCGGTAAATATGTTGTCGCGCCAGGGTTGGACACGAGACACCCTGAATCCAGGAGACAGGATTAGCGTTGAATTTGATCCACTGCACAGTGGCCAACCGGGCGGGCTGCTGCAGAGCTGGGAATTTACCAATGAGGCCAACGTAGAATTAACCGGGGCAGGAACCATCCTGCGTGGGGAGCGGCCACAAGATGTTGCCATGGCTGATGAGGTAGCACGAAATTTTAACGGGGTCTGGGCCAACGCCAGCGGTGGTATTCATTTTGATACGCTGAACTCTCCTTCCCGTCGTGGTCAGACACCACCTTTGAGACCCGAGTATCAGGCCCAATTGGATCAGCGCTGGGCTGATGCCGATGCCGGTAAAGCAACTACCGATCCAACCGCCCGTTGCATTCCCCCCGGCTTTCCGCGCTTTCTGACAATGGTGTTGCCCGGGGAAATCCTGCAGGCGGAACATCAACTCAACTGGTATGCAGAATTTGCCGAAGCGACGGTTCGTGTCTATCTGGATGGTCGTGAACCACCCGAAGATCTGGTGCCCAGTTTTAACGGGTTTTCCACCGGGCATTGGGAAGGTAATACCCTTGTCGTAAAAACTATTGGCCTGCGTGGTGACACGCTGGTGGATACCACCGGTGTTCCCCATAGTGATCAGCTGACGGTTAATATGCGCATGACAAAAGTTACCCCGGATTATTTTGAAGTAGATATCGAGCTGGTGGATCCGGTGGTGTTTACAGAGCCCTGGACTACCACTAAATATTATTCAAGGTTGCCGGCGGGGGAATTTGTTCAGGAGTATGCTTGCCAGGCCGGCAATCGTTTTGAAGTGAATGCCGCCGGTGAAATCGAAGTAAACTTTGAATGAGCTGATAATGCTTTTTTAAGACCCTGAACCGGGGCTCTTGCCCCGGAAAATGGTTTACATCCATCAACCAATCCATGATCGGGCCAGGTAATTATGGCTTATAGCATTTCAGCCGCGGTGCTCCACGAACTGTCAGCACCGTTCAGGCTCGAAACCCTTGCTCTTGAAGAGCCTGCTGATGATGAAATCCTCATCAGAATAGTCAGCGCCGGTATTTGTCATACTGATATCAAGGTGAGCAAAGGCTATGCCAGTGTTCCTTTACCTGTGGTGCTCGGCCATGAAGGCGCCGGTGTCGTAGAGCAAACCGGTAAATCCGTAACAATAGTTGCCCCCGGGGATCATGTACTGCTGACCTTTGATTCCTGCGGCGACTGTCTGCAGTGCAATGCCCGGCATCCGGCTTATTGTGACAATGGCCAAACACTCTCATTTTCCTGTCTTGGCAGGCATAGCCCCTCACCTTTGACGCTGAATGGAGAGCGGGTCTATGGCAGCTTTTTTGGCCAGTCTTCTTTCGCCTCTCATGTCATCAGCAATGAGCGCAATACGGTAAAGGTGGATAAGGATTTACCGCTGAAGAAACTTGGTCCTTTGGGCTGCGGTTTTCAGACCGGGGCCGGAGCCATTCTCAATGTCCTGCAACCAGCAACAGGCCAGTCACTGGCCATATTTGGTGGTGGCAATGTGGGCCTAAGTGCGGTGATGGCGGCAGTGATTAGCAAATTGGATCCGATTATTGTAGTAGACAATAATACTGACAGGCTGGCGATGGCGCTCAAACTCGGAGCCAGCCATGTGATTGATGCAGGCAAAGAAGCCGAGATAGTGGCGCAAATAAACCGAATTACCGGAAACCGCGGGGTAAATTATTCTGTGGATACCACTAATATCCCTGCCCTGGTCAGACAGGCATTTGAGTCACTGGCCAATCGCGGTAGCTGCATCCATAGTGGCGGTGGCGGTAAGGATCTGACTTTCCCAGGCAGCCATTTACTGCATGGCAGGTCAGTACAGGGCGTGATTCAGGGTGATAGTGATCCCCAGGTCTTTATTCCGCAACTGCTCGACTATTACCGGAAGGGATTATTTCCATTTGATAAATTACTTAGCTTCTATCCGCTTGCAGAGATCAACAGAGCGGTTGCCGACATGACAGCCGGACAGGTTATCAAACCGGTTTTACAGATGCCCTGATGCAGAGAAGAGGCGCCATGGTTAAGTCTTTAGTTAAAAATGGTTTGGCAGTGAGTCGGAAAACTTATCCGGTTCTGCGGATTTGGTAATCTGCAATACAGGAAAATATGCATGCATAAAATTTATCACGGCCTCACCTCACTGCTTTTCAGCATGCTCGGTCTGTGGACTATGTTTTTTGCTTTTATTACCAGCGCCCATGCAGTCGTTGACGGCCAAGATGATTTTATAAGAGCAATTGATCCAGCCCTTGGCATCAGTGTGCAACTGGGACGTTGGAGCGGTCCGATAAACCTGGTTTATGATCCTGATGGTGCGCCGGCCCTGTTTTCCGAGGCTGATGAAGTTCTGGCTCTTCTTACACAAGCTAGTGCTGAGTGGGAGCTGGTCAGTGGAATTCGGTTTAATATCGTTGGTATCGATTCAGATGTACCGGATGATGATGGCTTTGCTCCCAATAATCTTGATGGCCTGGTACGTGTGTTCTGGGGTAGTGCTGGAGGCGCTGCAGGGCGCGCCGGTCCGGAAGCTGATTTTTATGACTCTGATGTCGGTTATTTTCCCTATATCGATGGGGCCGTAGAGTTAAATCAGAATCCTGATGTTCTGGAATCATCAGCTGAGCTGGTGGGTGTATTGGTCCATGAACTGGGTCATCTCATTGGGCTGGGACATTCCGATAACCCGGCATCGATCATGTTCGCCAATCCTTATAGTCAGCTTCTTCATCCCCGCGCGGATGATATCCAGGCTGCGCGTACTCTCTATGGTAATGGTTCGCTTGTCATAGAGGATATTAAGCAACCCATAGCGCAGTGGGTATATTCTCCCTATGCCGATGCTCCGGAAAGTGATCTGACTTTCCTGTTCAAGGCGAATCAGGCGATAGACAGCGGTGCATTTATTTCGGTGGGCTCAGGTGACCCGGTCTCGATTATTACCGAATCAACACAGGACACGGGGTTTGTGCGTTTTAATTTCGGGGGGATTGGCAATTTCTCCAACACCACTGCAATCGATATTGATGCTACTGTCATTTTTGTTGATCCTTTTGGTTATCTTTATGATGAGCGACGAACCGAGCTTGCATGCGCTGTGAGAACTGCCTGTGGTGGGGGGTGGATTAGTGTTGGTTCTGCCCGTGCGATCAAATCCATCCCCGGAGTCTGGTCCGTGTACGTGGTTAATGAAGAAAATAAATCGACCTTGCTGAGCCTGGAATTTAATGTGGCCACCCAGCCTATTTTTAATCAGCCCCCACAAGCTGTTGTCACAGTGTCCGGGGCAGGCAATAACCGCGTCAACATAAGCCTTGAGGTCATTGATACTGATTCATCCTTGATCGATGTGATATGGCATGCCCACGGTAATCTTGGTGATCAGGATGGTGACGGATTTCTCGATACCAATATTACTGACAGCATTCAAAGTGGGCAGAGCATAGAGAGAACGATCAGTTTTCTTTCCGCTGACACTCATACGCTTTACATAGAATTGAATGATGATGGTCCACGTTATGATGGTAGTAATCCCGATTCCAGCATGGCCGGGCGTGGCTTCCAGTCATTGCTGGCGATTACTGTGGATTTACCAGTCTCCTCAGATGATGACGTGTCGGTAGTTTCAACATTTGGCGGAGTAAACGATGATTCGAATAATGGCTCGGAAGGTGGTGGCGATAATTCTATAAGTGCTGTGGTGGATGCTATTGCTGCGGCTACCTCGCTAAAACTGATCACTACATCAGATGGTTCATTAAGCAATGCAAAATTTTCTGCCGGTGCAACGTTGGATGATGGCTTATCAACAGCAACTGATTTTTTTAATAATGAGACTATTACTATTGCCGGTTCATTAATTCCTGATAGCGCTGATATTGGCAAAGCAGGTGAGATTTTTGTAGTTCTTATTAGTGATATTGCACCGACCTATCTTGATACTGACGGCAACTTTCAGTTGTGGGGCAGTTTAAGTTTGAAAAGGCTTGAGCCTGCTTTTGAAATAGCCGCCTTGGGAGCAAGTGAAAAATTTCCGGTATTTAGTGGTAAGGTGCAAAGCGGCCTTTACCGGGTTTTTCTGGGTTATCAGCTTGTTGAAGGCGGCCCATTGCATTTCAATGCGAAGGCGTTCAGAGTGAACGTAAGATAATTTTAATTAATTCTAATCACAGAAACCTATCGATTAATATTTCTTTATAGAGGCAAGACAATGACAGATCCAGTAAGAGCAGATGACAAGCCCATGGCCGTTGATGTGGAAGCGGGCCAGAATTATTTCTGGTGCGCCTGTGGCAAAAGTCAGAAACAACCCTTTTGTGATGGCTCTCACAGGGACACTGACTTTACCCCGTTAAAATATAAGGCAGAAGAAAGTCGTAAAGTGTTTTTTTGTTGCTGCAAGGCAACGGCTAAAGCCCCGATGTGTGATGGCAGTCATAATAAAAGCCGATAAAGGATAAAGGATAAAGGATAAAAGTGGGCAGTGCAGGGATGCGG
>JAURCS010000018.1 GCA_030828385.1 Gammaproteobacteria bacterium | reverse complement strand
GAAAGCGGTACTCTCCAGCCACCGGCACCCTCAATCAGGGTCAGGTCAGCTTTTTTATCCATAACCTTGCGACAATGCCCGGCAATGGATTTGGCGTTTAGATTTATGCCTGATCTTGCGGCAGCGATATGGGGGGCAATGGCCTCGTTTAAACAAACGCCATTGATTTCATCCAAGGCAAGCTCCAGGGAACAGTTTTCCGCCAGAGCTACAACATCATCATTATGCAGACCGCGGGATGTTTCAGTGACGCCGGCGGCAACAGGTTTTACTGCTGCCGTGGTTAAACCCTGTGCATTTGCCGCCGCCAAAATACTGCAGGACACAAAAGTCTTTCCAGCATCAGTATCAGTTCCGGTAATAAAAAATATTTTTTGTGATGACATAATTGAAGTATCAACAAATAGCTAAAAGTTTCACTATCCGTCAGTGTTTTATTTAACCAGATGTAACTGCACCAGATCATAGGTAACGGGAATCCCTTTACCATCAACCCTTCTATTTTCAAAAGTCTGCTTTAATTTCTTCAGTTTGCTCTTGCCGGTCAGACCTGAAGCCTGGCCTGAATTCTGGTTATGTGCACCAATGCCCTTAAGCTCATTCGTTAGGGCGCCCAGTGAATCGTAGTACCAGATTTCACGTGTGTGGATATTTTTGGCTGAGGTAAAAGGCTGTGTTTCAGAGAATTGAACTATTTTTTCGCAGGACAGAAATTCATTAACATGCACATAGCTATCAATCGCCGCCCAGCTTTCTTTCAATTCCATCAGTGTTTGCTCTGCCAGCGTACTCACACTCGCCTGCGCACCGGATTTCATTACCCGGAATAACTCACTGAAAACCCTGTGAGGATTTTCACACCATTGTATAGTCAGATTGGAGATCACCAGATCAAAACTCTGGTCAGCAAAAGGTAAATTCTCGGCATCTCCGCAAAGCCAGAACTCACTTGTGTCCTGCTGTTGCTTATTACTGTTCGCCCTGGCATATCTCAACATGGCATCAGCAAGATCCAGAGATATTATTGTTGCATCAGGGAATCGCTGAGAAAGAATCCCTGCGCAATATCCGGTACCACTGCCCAGATCAAGAATAGAAACGGGCTCACTCACATCCAGATGAGAAAATAACTTATTGGCGATATCGCGCTGTAAACAGGCATAGCTGTCATAACTGCTCGCTGCCTTGCCAAAGGCATGAGCAATTCTGTTTTTGTCGGGTAAGCGCTGGACGCTGTTCACACTAGGATTCCTTAGCCCAGGAGCGGGCATATTTTTCAAATACATCCAGCAGTTTCTGAAACTGAGTTTCTGTATGGAGCGCGCTAAAAGTTACTCTTAATCTTGCTGTACCGGCTGGTACTGTGGGTGGCCGGATGGCAGAAACAAATACCCCTTCCTGCATTAGTTGTTCGCTGGCTTGTACAGTTTTACTGACATCACCAATCACCACTGCCTGGATTGGAGTGCTGGAGGCCATCGTGGTCAAACCCAGGTCATCACAATGAGCTCTGAAACGGCTGATTAGCTGAGCCAGATACTGGCGTCGCCAGTTATCCTTTTGAATTATTTTAAGACTGGTACGTATTGCCTCAGCCTGTGCCGGAGAAATGGCAGTGGTATAAATATACGGCCGGCAAAACTGGATTAAGTTTTCTATAAGTTCTTCACTACCGGCAACAAAGGCGCCGCTTGCACCAAATGACTTGCCAAATGTGCCTATCAGGATTTGCAGATTATCTTCATCGATGTGGGCACCCTGCTCCTGCCAATGGGCTATAGTACCGCCGCCATTCCTACCCAGCACACCAATACCATGAGCATCATCAATCATTAACAGGCCATCGTGTTCATTGGTAACCCTGATCAATTCCGGCACAGGAGCAATATCACCATCCATACTGAACACACCATCCGCAACCACCAGTTTTCTTCTGGCATCTTGAAGGGAAGATAGTTTCTTTTCCAGGTCGGCAGTATCAAGATGGGCAAAGCGTTTGAACCTGGCGCCACTAAAAAGGCCGCCATCCAGTAAAGAGGCATGATTAAGTCTGTCTTCAAGCACCACGTCATTATTGTTCAGCAGCGTCGTCAGCACGCCCACATTGGCCATGTAGCCACTGGAAAAAACCAGTGCTCTGCTGCGGTAGGTAAATTCTGCGAGTTCCTGCTCCAGCGCCTCATGGGGAGCAAGGTGGCCACTAACCAGATGGGATGCACCACTGCCAGCCCCGAACTTATCGAGACCCTCATGAAAGGCTGTAACCACATCGGGATGATCTGCCAGGCCCAGGTAATCATTACTGCAAAAACTGGTTACGTGCTCACCATCCAGAATGACTTCTGTTCCCTGGGGAGAAAACAGCGTTCGACGCTGCCTGAATAGCGCACTTCGTTTTCTTTCATCCAGCGCTGACTGGAGTTCCTGTCGAAAAGATTTCACTTGATGGAATTGCTGCTACTGCGACAGCGCATCATAAAAAGCCGATGACTGCTCCCGCACCGGTGCATGTTCCTGATCATCATGATCCAGAACAATCTCTTCAGGATGAATACCGAGTCTGCTGAAAAGCAGCATGTCATCATTCTCGAGGGGATTGGAGGTGGTTAAAAGTTTCTCACCGTAAAAAATTGAATTGGCACCGGCAAAGAAACACAAGGCCTGCATCTGATCATTCATTTCTTCGCGTCCGGCAGACAACCTCACATGTGAGGCGGGCATCAGAATCCTGGCAACCGCTATCATGCGCACAAAATCAAATTCGTCCAGGTCATCCACATTTTCCAGAGGCGTACCCTTTATCTTCACCAGGTTATTTATAGGAACACTTTCAGGATGATGGGGAAGGTTCGCCAGTTCCATCAGGAAGCCGATCCTGTCTTTTTCATTTTCGCCCATACCAACAATACCGCCACTGCACACCTTGATACCGGCATCGCGCACATTGGCAAGAGTTTGCAGACGATCGTCAAAGGTTCGGGTGGAGATAATGGTTTTGTAATACTCACGTGAGGTATCAATATTATGGTTGTAGTAGTCCAGGCCCGCTTCTGCCAGTGCCGCGCTTTGCTCGGGACTCAAGGCCCCCAGTGTCATACAGGTTTCCATACCCAGTGCTCTGACGCCCTTCACCATATCCAGAACATGAGGAAAATCTTTTGCCGAAGGGTGCTTCCAGGCTGCTCCCATACAAAATCGGGAGGCTCCGTTTTGCTTTGCCTTACGGGCTTCTGCCATCACCTTTTCGACCTCAATCAGTTTTTCCTTTTCCAGTTCAGTATTGTAATGGCCGCTCTGGGAACAGTATTTACAGTCTTCCGGACATGCTCCGGTTTTGATTGAGAGCAGGGTGCTAACCTGTACTGCATTCGGGTCAAAATTCTCACGGTGAACGCCCTGGGCGCGAAACAGCAAATCATTGAAAGGCAGTTCGTAGAGTGACTTTATTTCGTCAAATGACCAGTCATGGCGGGTAATTGATGTCATAGCAAATCCTGAAGATGGTTGAGCGTTATTCAGACTAAAAAACTGGGCTGGCGCAGGTCAAATTAAGACCTACACTGAAGCCAGTAACCAAGGATCGCATCTTATCATGTCAACCCGAATCTCAGAAAGCGTTTACAAGTGGTTAATAAATGCACAATTTTTTCTATTGCCAGGCATCTGTGTTCACTGCAGGAAACCCGCCTCACAACATCAAGATTTATGTGATGCCTGTCTACTTGAACTGCCGCTGGTTGAACATCCCTGCACTGTTTGTGGCCTTCCATTACCCACCAGCAATCTTGCTGCATCGTTGTGTGGCTCCTGCATGGCCAGGCCACCCGGTTTTTGCCGTAGTGTTATTCCTTTTCAATACCAGCCCCCAGTGTCTTCGCTAATAGCAGGATTCAAATACAGAAATAAATTAGTGAATGGACGGGTTCTTGGCGAACAACTGGCATCTCACCTTGCATGGCAATATCAGGATAGCGCGCTTCCCTCCACAATCATTCCGGTTCCTCTGCATAAGGCCCGTATACGTCAGCGTGGTTATAACCGGGCGCTGGAAATTGCGCGGACACTTTCACACTGCCTGAACATTGCAATCAGCAGAGATACGGTGAGCAGGGCCAGAAACACGACACAGCAAACAGGTCTCACCGCCAGGGCAAGAAAACGAAACCTGCGCTGCGCCTTCACTATTAATAGTGATATTCAATTTGAGGCAAACACCACGGTTGCCATTGTTGACGACGTGGTGACTACTGGAGTCACTGTGTCAGAACTTGCAAGCGTATTATTGAAAGCCGGCGCCAGCCAGGTACATGTCTGGGCAATTGCCCGCACGGTGGCGTGAATGCCGCTATGACTGCGGGGGCTAATTCAATAGAATAGCCAGCCATGATAGACCTCGACTATGACAAGCAACATATCTGGCATCCCTACACGTCCATGAATGAACCATTACCGGTTTATCCTGTTACGCGGGCAGAGGGCGTCAGGCTGACACTGGAGAATGGCTCCGAGCTGATTGATGGCATGGCCTCCTGGTGGAGTGCTATCCATGGCTATAACCATGCTGTACTAAACCAGGCTGTAACGGATCAGCTCTCAAACATGTCTCACGTGATGTTTGGCGGTATTACCCATGCCCCTGCCGTGGAATTAGCCAGAAAACTTGTCGATAGCACCCCGCAAGACCTGCAAAAAGTATTTTTTAGTGACAGTGGCTCTGTTGCGGTAGAAGTCGCGATCAAAATGGCTTTGCAGTACTGGATCAACACCGGCGTGAAGGGAAAACACAAACTGCTGAGCATTCGGAATGGTTACCATGGCGATACTTTCGCAGCAATGTCGGTATGCGATCCGGTCACCGGTATGCATGATATTTTTAGCGGCATACTGCCCCAGCACTTCTTTGCCGAGGCGCCTCAATGCCGCTTCAATGAAAGTTGTTCCGCCGACGATATTGCTGATATGCAATCCTTGCTGGAACAGCATCATGAATCCATTGCGGCGGTGATTCTCGAGCCCATCGTGCAGGGCGCAGGCCGAATGTTCTTTTATTCAGCCGACTATCTCTCAGCCATTAGAAATCTATGTGATGAATTTAATGTTTTGTTAATCGCTGACGAAATTGCTACCGGGTTCGGCCGTAGTGGTAAATTATTTGCCTGTGAACATGCTGCTATCTGCCCGGATATTCTATGCCTGGGAAAAGCCCTCACCGGAGGCTATATGACCCTGGCCGCCACCCTGTGTACCGGAAAGGTCAGTGAAGGCATCTCAAGAGATAAAGGCGTTTTCATGCATGGGCCCACCTTTATGGCCAATCCTCTCGCCTGTAGTACGGCACTTGCCAGTATCACTTTGCTGGAACAGGAAAACTGGCAGGCCAGGGTCACCAATATTGAAAAACAGTTAAATAGGGAATTGGCCGTATGCCAGGATTCTGCGAGTGTAGCGGATGTCAGGGTGCTCGGTGCCATTGGTGTGGTAGAAATGAAAGAAGCCGTAAATATGACCGCAGCACAGGCATTTTTTGTCCAAAATGGAGTATGGATAAGACCCTTTGGCAAGCTGGTTTACATCATGCCCCCCTACATCATTGAACACGAAGATCTGCGTCTTTTAATTGAGGCAATAATAAAGTTTACCAAGTGGGTCGCAAATAGCTAAAATAGCCACCTTTTTAACTTAAAGGAAGAAACCGTGTCAGACGAAAAACAAAATATACTCAAATTCCTGGAAAATACCTCCGTTGAGGTTACGCCAGGTGGTGCCCAGAAGATTGAAGATTTCAGGGACCTTCTGCGCCCAGGAACCACCGTATTTGTTACCTTTCTGCCAGGTTCAGACATCAAGGATACGGTAGCCTGCGTAAAAAGGCTGTTTGCCGAAGGCATGAACCCTGTTCCTCATTTTGCCGCCCGCTCCATTCCCTCAAAAGCATTCTTTGAAGAAAACCTGAAGATTCTGCAGGCAGAAGCCCAGGTTGATGAAGCTCTGTTGATCGGTGGTGGCGTTGACAATCCCGTGGGTGACTTTTCAAGTTCCATGGAAGTACTGCGCACTGACCTGTTCCAGAAATACGGAATCAAGAAATTAGGCGTAGCCGGTCATCCTGAAGGATCACCAGATATTCCTCCTGCGGATGTGACCAGTGCCCTGCTGGAAAAAAATGCCTACGCCAGGGAACACGGCATTGAGATGTACATCACCACGCAGTTCTGTTTTGAAGCGGAGCCTATTATTGAGTGGGACAAGAGAATACGCGCTGAAGGCAATGAGCTGCCAATTCATATCGGCATTCCCGGTCTGGCCACTATCAAAACGTTGATGGCCCATGCCAAGCATTGCGGTATTGGTCCTTCCATGCGCGTTCTGACGCGTCAGGCCGCTAATATTGCAAAACTCATGACCACACGTATGCCGGACAAGCTGACCCGTGATCTGGCCAACTACCAGGCTAATGATCCGGATTGTGGTATTACACTTTGCCATTTATATCCGCTGGGCGGCATGAAAAAATCAGCAGCCTGGATGTATGCAGTAATGGACGGTGATTTTGAACTGAATGAGAAAGGCGGCTTTGATTTAACCCGCGAACTGGACATTTAGAAAACCCTGCGCAAGTCTATCGGTCAGAATGTGACGTGGTTCGCGGCCTGGCACAGACTTTGTGAATCAGTTCGCAGACCAACATGAAGGATAGAGTAGGATAGTTTCCGAATCATTCTCCTTTTTTGATTTTGGTCTCACTGCTTATAAAACCCCGAGTTACTCGGGTTTTTTTTGCAGACTTGTTTTTAATTTACTGTGGTTGCCAGGATATGCGGAGAATTTGGGTATTAGAGCCTTCGAATTGCCTGATCATCTGAAATGGCGCCAAGCATTTTACCCAGATCCATTTCAAAACAGGGAAACTGAAAACCTGCTTCAGTAATTTCTATTAAAGGCTCAAGAACGAAACGTCTTTCATGTGCTCGTGGATGAGGCAGAATAAGTTCAGGGGTATGAAAAACCTGCTGCTTGAAAAGAATCAGATCCAGATCCAGTGTCCGTGCTTCATTTCTAATACCACTTCTTGTTCTGCCCGCAGCATTTTCAATTTCCTGTAGTTTATGCAACAGTGACAAGGGCGTTTCTGTTTCATCCGAAATAATACCAGCCATAGCATTCAAAAAATCAGGAGTTCCTTCAGGACTGTCTACCGGACTGGATGCATACAATGAAGATTTCAGAATGGGAAAAGTTGAAAGTTTTTCAAGACGCTGAAAAGCAAAGGCAATGGTTTGTTGCGGAGAACCTGCAGCGGAAGGCAGATTGGCACCAATGGAGATAAAACTATAGACAGAAAAGTTTTTCGGATCAGTCATGATCAGCAATATTACATGCTAAGCATGGTATTGCGCTGATAGTTCATGAACCGCATCAACGAAAAACGATACGTGATCCGGATTCACATGCTGGTGAATACCATGGCCAAGATTAAAGACATGACCGTTGCCATGACCGAACTGCTCAAGAATCAGGCCAACTTCCCGTCGTATGGCATTGGCACCGCCATAAAGCACAGCAGGGTCCATATTGCCCTGCAGGGAAACCTTGTCGCCGATCCTCGCTCTTGCCTCGTTAATAGGCAGCGTCCAGTCCAGCCCCACACAATCACAATCACTGGTTATGATCTCTTCAAGCCAGTGACCACCATTCTTGGTAAACAGAATCACCGGAATCTTGCGCCCTTCATATTCCCTGATCAGACCGCTGACAATTTTTTTCATATAGTCCAGTGAGAACACCTTGTAGGCATGGGCACTCAAAGCGCCGCCCCAGGTATCGAAGATCTGTACCGCCTGCACACCCGCAAGGATCTGCGCATTAAGATAATCAGTCACCGATTGCGCCAATGTGTCCAGTAGCTGATGCATCACCTCGGGGGTATTCATCATCATGGATTTGATATGGGCAAATTCCTTGCTGGAACCACCCTCCACCATGTAAGTGGCAACAGTCCATGGGCTGCCGGAAAAGCCTATCAATGGCACGCTGCCGTTAAGTTCCTGGCGAATCAGTTTTACCGCGTCCAGCACATACGGCAGATCTTTCTCAGCACTGGTTACTTTGAGCGCATCTACATCGGCTGCACTGCGAACGGGTTTTCTGAACTTTGGTCCTTCACCCTGGGCAAAGTAAAGCCCCAGTCCCATGGCATCGGGAATAGTAAGAATATCGGAAAAAAGAATGGCGGCATCCAGCGCGTAACGACGCAGTGGCTGTAATGTAACTTCGCAAGCCAGTTCGGGATTCTGACACAGGCTCATGAAATCACCGGCCTGCTGTCTAACTTCGCGATACTCAGGCAGATAGCGTCCAGCCTGTCGCATCATCCATACCGGAGTGACATCAACATCCTGACCCAAAAGAGCACGAAGAAAACGGTCGTTTTTTAGTTCTGCCATTGCCTGAGCCGGTTTAAAAATGGTTGGGTGAAATTAGTTGTTTATCCGGAATCAAACTTCCAGATAATCCAGTATGGCATTTCCTGCCTGACGTCCTTCAAAGATGGCTGTAACCACCAGATCGGCGCCCCTTACCATATCTCCGCCGGAGAAAATTTTCGGGTTGGACGTCTGGAATGGAAACGCCCCCTGTTCCGGTGCCAACACTCTGCCGCGGTCATCGAGATTGATATTAAAATCTGCAAACCAGGGAGCAGGGCTGGGCTGGAAACCAAAGGCAATCAATACCGCATCGGCTTCCATCACAACTTCACTGCCTGGAATTTCTTCAGCACGTCTGCGACCGTTGGCATCAGGCTCACCCATGCGGGTTTTCATAAACTTGACGCCTGCAGCCTTGCCATTATTACCAATAACTTCAACAGGCTGATGGTTGAAAATAAACTCCACACCTTCCTGGGTTGCGTTGCGTACTTCGCGACGGGAGCCAGGCATATTACTTTTATCTCGTCGGTAAACACACTTCACGGACCTGGCACCCTGACGAATAGCGGTGCGAACACAATCCATGGCAGTATCACCACCACCCAGCACAATCACGTTCTTGCCTTCCATACTGATATATTCAGCCAGGTCAGCCTTGTATTTCATATGATGATTGGTATTACCCACCAGATAAGGTAATGATTCAAATACCCCATCCATATCCTCACCGGGGAAACCACCCTTCATATAAGTGTAGGTACCCATGCCGAGGAACACAGCATCGTATTCATCATTGAGCTCCTGAAAACTGATATCTTTCCCCACCTCGGTATTCAGTCGAAACTCCATCCCCATATCTTCAAAAATCTGCCGGCGCAGATGCATCACGCTTTTTTCCAGCTTGAACATGGGAATACCGAATGTCAGCAAGCCACCAATTTCAGGATACTTGTCAAAAATGACCGGTTTAACGCCCGCGCGAACCAGTATATCGGCACAACCGAGGCCCGCAGGTCCGGCACCAATCACTGCCACACGTTTCTCTGTGGGCACGACTTGAGACATATCCGGACGCCAGCCCATCTCAAAGGCTTTATCGACAATATACTTTTCAACATTGCCTATGGTCACTGCACCAAAGCCATCATTGAGCGTGCAGGCACCTTCACATAACCTGTCCTGGGGACAGATTCGTCCACAAACTTCTGGCAGGGTATTGGTTTGATGACATAACTCGGCAGCCTCAAGAATATTGTCTTCCTGAGCCAGCTTTAACCAGTTGGGGATATAGTTATGGACCGGACATTTCCATTCACAATAAGGATTACCGCATTCCAGACAACGTTCAGACTGGGTCTCGGCATCTTCTTTTTCAAAGGCGTTATAGATCTCCACAAACTCTGTTTTGCGAACATCCAGCGGCTTCTTTTTCGGGTCCTCACGGTCTTCTGTCAGGAAGCGAAAAGTATCTTTTGATCTGGCGATGATATCTGACATGGTCTAGTTCCCCGTCTCTGTGACATCATTGAGCAGCATTTTAAGACTTGCTGCCTTGGGTTTAACAAGCCAGAACTTGCGTGTGAAATCCATATAGTTATCGAGAATATGCTTGCCCCATTCACTACCGGTTTCGATGACAAACTCTTCAATCACCGAGCGTAAATGACTGCGGTATTCTTCCATGCCTTCCATACGGATACGGTGCACTTCAACCAGCTCATGGTTGTACTTGTCGACAAAATCCTTATTCAGATCTAGAACATAGGCAAAACCTCCGGTCATGCCGGCACCGAAGTTATGGCCAGTTTCGCCAAGCACCGTAATATGACCACCCGTCATATATTCACAGCAATGATCACCGACACCTTCCACTACAGCATGGGCGCCGGAGTTTCTTACCCCGAAACGTTCGCCCGCGGTACCTGACGCAAACAATCTGCCGCCAGTGGCACCATAAAGACAGGTATTACCGATGATGGAGGTATCCTGTGTTTTGAAACTGCTGCCCGGCGGTGGCACTACAACCAGCTTGCCGCCAGCCATGCCTTTACCCACATAATCATTGGCATCACCGCTGAGATGCATATGCAAACCACCGGCATTCCAGACACCGAAGCTTTGTCCACATGAACCACTCAGACGCAGATTGACAGGCATATCAGCCATGCCCTGGTTGCCATAGCGTCTTGCTATTTCCCCGGACAGACGCGCACCAATGGAACGGTTAAAATTCTGGACCTTGTAGTTAAATATGCCGCCACTCTTGTTCTCGATAGCAGGAAGAATATCTTCTACCATCTCCTCGGCCAGCTCACCCTTATCCTGGGGTTCATTTTTCTCACTGACACAAAAGCGATCCATGTCCTCTGGAATAAGGTCATTGTAAAACAGCCGGGAAAAATCAAGATTCGCCTGCTTTTCAGTTTGCGGTGGCAGTTTTTCCAGTAAATCGGTTCTGCCGATAACGTCGGTCAGCCTGGTAATGCCAAGACTGGCAAGCCACTGCCTTGTATCCTGGGCAACGAACTTGAAGTAGTTCATGACCATTTCTGCTTGGCCGATAAAATGCTTGTCACGCAGGCGCTTGTCCTGGGTGGCAACACCGGTTGCACAATTATTCAGGTGACAGATTCGTAGATATTTACAACCCAGCGCTACCATTGGAATAGTGCCAAAACCAAAACTTTCTGCGCCAAGAATAGCGGCCTTGATAACATCAAGTCCGGTTTTTAAACCACCATCAGCCTGGAGTCGAATACGTCCCCGTAAATCATTGGCACGTAATGCCTGCTGTACTTCACTCAAACCAAGCTCCCATGGCGTGCCCGCATAGCGAATGGAAGTCAGCGGACTGGCTCCGGTACCGCCATCATGGCCTGAGATGGTGATTAAATCTGCATAAGCCTTTGCCACACCGGCAGCGATAGTACCGACTCCTGGTCCTGATACCAGTTTCACACTCACCAGAGCGTCCGGATTTACCTGTTTCAGATCAAAAATAAGTTGTGCCAGGTCCTCGATAGAATAAATGTCGTGATGAGGTGGCGGCGAAATAAGGGTGACCCCCGGGACCGAAAAGCGAAGCCGTGCGATCAGATCATTCACCTTTCCACCTGGCAACTGACCACCTTCACCAGGTTTCGCTCCCTGGGCAATTTTGATTTGTAATACTTCAGCATTGACCAGGTAATGAGGAGTCACACCAAATCTACCGGAGGCGATCTGTTTGATCTTGCTGACCTTGTCAGTACCAAAACGGGCCGGATCTTCGCCACCTTCACCTGAATTTGATCTGCCACCGAGCCTGTTCATGCCCTGTGCCAGTGCCTCATGGGCTTCCGGTGAAAGCGCCCCGAGAGACATGCCGGCGGAATCAAAGCGTTTCAGAATGCCTTCAATAGGTTCAACCTGGTCTATATCGACAGGTTCCTGATCTTCGCGTAACTTGAACATATCCCTGATGGTAGACAAAGGTCGGTTATCAACGAGCTGGGCAAATTTACGATACTGTTCGAAATCACCGCTTTGCACTGCATCCTGAATGGTTCTCACCACATCCGGATTGATCATGTGATATTCGCCGCCATGGATATACTTGAGCAGTCCACCCTGCATAATCTTCTTTCTGGATAGCCAGGCATCGCGACTGAGAATTTCCATATCATGCTGCAAATGCTCGAATGTCGCCCCACCTATTCTGCTGTCCACATCAGGAAAGCATAGCGCCATAATTTCATCGGCCAGACCGACAATTTCAAATAGTTGTGCGCCGCGATAGGACGAGATAGTGCTGATACCCATCTTGGACAGAATCTTCAGCAGCCCCTTGTTGATTCCCTTGCGATAATTCTTGTGCGCTTCCAGCGAGCCCATACGCAACATGTCTTTATTGATCATGCGATCAATGAGGTCAAAGCTAAGGTAGGGATAAACGGCAGTGGCACCATAACCAATTAGACAGGCAATCTGGTGTGAATCACGGGCTGAACCAGTCTCAACAATAAGATTGGTGTCACAGCGCAGACCCTTTTTACTCAGGCTTGAATGAATTGCCGCAGTGGCCAGCAATGCATTAATTACCAACTGGCCTTTTTCAGGGAGTCTCTCCGAAAGGAATAAAAGCACCTTGCCATCGCGCACATGCTGCTCGGCTATAGCCATGACATTTTCAATCGCCTGCTTGAGCCCAATAGAAGGTTCATAGGTCAAACTGATATGGGCAGATTCAAAGCCCGGTCTTTCGACATGCTGCAGGGTATAAAATTTTCTTGGTGACAACAGTGGTGAATGTAGAATGATCCGGTCAGCATGGGCCGGAGTTTCCTTGAAGATATTAAGCTCCCTACCCAATCTTGTTTCCAGTGACATCACGATGGTTTCCCTGAGTGAGTCAATAGGAGGATTGGTTACCTGGGCGAACTGCTGTCTGAAATAGTCATAAAGGGGGCGTACATGCTTCGAAAGCACAGCAATCGGGGTATCATCGCCCATTGATCCGGTGCCTTCTGCACCCTTCTCGGCGAGAGGTCTGAATACCTGATCAGTTTCCTCAAAAGTCACCTGGAACATCTTCATATGCTTCTCACCCTCTTCATCAGACAAGGGCAATAATGCCGCAGTGTCTTCAGAGAGTTTTGATTCCAGATAACTGGTATTTTCCCTTACCCATTCAGCATAAGGCTGCCTGACTTTCAGATAATCGGCGACATCATCGGAATGCATGATCTTGCCTTCCTGGGTATCAATGACAAGTATCTGACCTGGTCCTACCCGGCCCTTGGCAATCACATCTTCCGGTGAATAATCATTGACTCCGATCTCGGACGCGGCAGTAATATAACCATTTTTGGTCATCACCCAGCGTGATGGTCGCAGACCATTGCTATCAAGAACACAGGCGGCAAAGCGGCCATCAGTCAGAACAACGCCTGCGGGGCCATCCCAGGCTTCCATATGCATGGAGTTATAAATATAGAAACTGCGCAGATCTGCATCCATATTTTCCATATTCTGCCAGGTGGGCGGCATGATCAGCCTGATAGCCTGATACAGATCCATTCCACTGGTGGTCAGTAGTTCCAGCATATTGTCCATTGAAGAGGAATCAGACCCGTTGAAATTTACAATCGGGGCTATTTCTTCGATATTCGGAATTGCTTCAGAGCGGAATTTGTTTGTTCTGGCTACTGACCAGTTTCTGTTACCACGAATCGTATTAATTTCGCCATTGTGGGCCAGCATTCTGAACGGCTGGGCCAGAGGCCACTTCGGCAAGGTATTGGTGGAAAAGCGCTGATGGAAGGTACACATCGCGATTTCAATTCGAGGATCTTTAAGATCCAGATAAAAGTTTGGCAAGTCTACCGGCAGCATCAGCCCCTTATAGGAAATAACTGAATTGGAAAGGCTGCATATATAGAAATCTTCATCGCCCACCAGACGGTTTTCAGCTTTGCGTCTGGCAATAAACAATTTAACAGTGAGATCTTTTTTCGAAAGCCCCGGCGCATTTACAAAAACCTGTTCAATGGTCGGCATATTGGATAGTGCCATACGGCCGCAAACCGAGTCATCACAGGGCACCATACGCCATCCTGCAATATCCAGGCCCTGGGCTAGTATTTCTTCATCAAGAACTGATTTAGCTTTAGTAGCCTTTACCGGATCCTGGCTAAGAAACACCATGCCAACACCATAGGACTCGGACAATTCAATACTGAAAAGCTCCCTGGCGATTTCCCGCAGGAAAGAATCAGGCAATTGCATGAGCAAGCCACAGCCATCGCCGGTAACACCATCCGCTGCAATACCACCTCGATGGGTCATGCAGGTTAGTGACTTAATGGCGGTTTCCAGTAGATCATGGCTGGGTTTGCCCTCAATATGGGCGACTAGACCAAAGCCACAGTTATCTCTGAACTCATCTGGATGATACAGACCCGTCCTCATATTCCTTCTCAAATCAGTAAGTTAAGGGGGACTACAAAAGGAAGAAAAACTACCTTGAATTTGTCGGAAAAACAGCCGGCCATTTTACACAAATCAATCCTGTCGAGCAATTAGGAATATGATTAACCTCAATTATTATGCGGGCTTCAGCAGATATGGGATTTAGCCACTTGAACGGGAGACTATCCGGGAGATGGTTTTTAACTGGAAAACTGCATCAATATTGATCAAGGCCCACGTGCAAAAAACGCTGATCCTGGATCGTTTGTACTGTAAAACCGGGCTGCTGGCATCAATGCACGCAGCAACACCAGAGAGGTATGTGGTAGTGAGCGGAATATAACCTGGAAGCCAGAAACAGGAACCGGGCTAATGAGGAAAAGCAGTTATAACCGGGATTCCAAAGAGGCTACCAACGCCCCATGACTCACCTGCCCCGAAACTCTGGCCTTACCCAGTGCTTCAAGCAGAATAAAATTGATCTTGCCCTGCTCGGCTTTTTTATCCCTGCTCATCAGAGAAATGAAAGTATCAACATCCATTTCCTTTGGTGGAGTTGTTGGCAAACCAGCACGCTGAATGATAGAGCGCACTCTCTTGACATCATCAGGGCCAATTAGATTTTCCTGACATGAAAGCTCCGCTGCCATGACTATCCCTGCAGCCACTGCTTCACCATGAAGCCAGTTTCCATATCCCATTGCCGCTTCAATGGCATGACCGAAGGTATGTCCGAGATTTAATATGGCGCGAATGCCAGCTTCCTTCTCGTCTTCTGCCACAATAGCGGCTTTTTCCTGACAACTGGTACCAATGGCATAAGCCAGCGCCCCGGCATCCAGTGCAAGGATGTTTTCAATATTTTCATCAAGCCAGTCAAGAAACGACAGATTATTAATCAGGCCATATTTGATCACTTCAGCCAGGCCCGCTTTTAATTCTCTCTCTGGCAGAGTACGCAGTGTAGAGGTATCTGCCAGTACGCAATTTGGCTGGTAAAAGGCGCCAACCATATTTTTTCCAAGCGGCCTGTTGACTCCAGTCTTGCCACCCACAGATGAATCTACCTGGGACAGCAAGGTAGTAGGAATCTGAATAAAATCTATACCGCGCTGGTAGGTGGCAGCAGCAAAACCAACCATATCACCTATAACACCACCACCCAGGGCAATCAGGGTTGCCGATCGGCTGAACCTGGCTTCAAGCAAGCGGTCATAAATGAGGCTTATGGTATCAAGTGTTTTATATTCTTCTCCGTCAGGCAGAATTATTGACAAGGGATCGAATGCTGACAACGTGTTTGAAAGTGTCTCGAGATACAGCGGAGCAACGGTTTCATTACTGATAATACATACTTGTTTGCCGTGTATATGGGGTACCAGCAGCTGAGCATCTGCAAGTAATTGCTCGCCTATGTGAATCGGATAACTTCTATCACCAAGATCAACGGTTACAGTCTGGCGATTATCGCTATGGGCACTATTATTCTTCATGAACGTCTTCATCAAACAGCTGCTTTATAATTTCACTGCTTACAGACCGGGGACTGCGTCTGTTGGTCATCACGACATTGTCAGCAATTTCCCGGTAAAGCGGATCTCGAATATCCATAAGCTCTGTCAGCTTTCCCTTAATATCAGTGACATTCTGTATTAATGGCCGACGCTGATCATGCCTTGTTCTTTCTTCCTGCTGACCAATGGTTGCCATCAGGTATACCACTGTGCCACGGCTTTGCAGAAATTTACGATTCTCAGGTGCCAGAACGGCACCGCCGCCAGTTGCCAGCACTATATTTTTGCTCAGCGTGAGTTCCTCAATTATTTTCTTTTCTCTTTCTCGAAATCCTGCCTCACCTTCAACATCAAATATCCAGGCAATATCAGCACCGGTTCTTTCTTCAATTTCCTGGTCTGAATCGACAAACTCCATTTTCAAGGATCGGGCAAGCTGACGCCCAATAGTAGTTTTGCCTGCGCCCATAGGACCAATCAGGAAAATATTATCCACTGCTTTTTTCATTATTTTTGGATGCTGTTGCTGAAAATAGTTATTAAGTAAATACGAAAAATCGAGCAACCCATTGTAAACTACATGCCCGAAATTAGTCCTGACAAATCAGTAAACTTTTTAACTAAAGAAGTTCGTTGATTATAGACGGCGTTATGAAAATGAGAAGCTCCGTTTTGGTTTCAGCATGGTTTCACCAACAGCATCAAGGTTGGCAATATTTTTTTTCCACGACGGAACCATCAGGCAACGGTCTGCTGGCATAACATTCGACCTTGTACTTGGAACCAGACTTTGACAACTCCAGCAATTTTATTGAGCTGGAGCTGATGTCTATACCAAGCAAGCCATTGTTCTTTTTAGCTAAGAAACTGACCAAAATGTCTCCCCGAATAAAATATAGGTCCGCTCTGTATCTATCTTAAATCTCTATAAACACCGGTTTTGGCCTGAAGAAAATGAGCCGAAACTACCGGAATAATACCTTTTAATCTTCTTTACAGTCTGGCACTGTTAATCAATTTAATCATTTTTTTCAAGCAATTATCGCATTTTTTTTACAAATTACATTAATTTGCTATCCAGTTCACAAAAGCAGTGACGAGCACTTCACATTTTCATCAAAGTGGCTGTATGTATATTTAACAGGGTTTTTCAGTGAAAAAGCGAGATATATCAAGCAGAACTCCCATTTTACGGGAGCTTACGGCGAGTTTCGCAATTTCTTTTCAGTGCTAACTACCCAGGTCAAAAGTGTTTAAAATGGCGGGTCAATAAGAGCAACTGACTTTAACCATACAAAATCTCATGCCTGGCAATGACTAAAATAAAGAAAATAGGTATTTTCCTCACCTGGTGCGGCTTCACCGGCGCTATCGGGCTGGTTATGGTTGCCGCCAGTATGTACCTGTATATCTCACCAAAACTGCCTGACAGGGAAACCTATACTAATTTGCGTCTGGAAAACCCCTTACGCATCTACTCCGCTGATAACAAATTGATTGCAGAGTTTGGCAGTCGTCGCAGCACCCCGGTCAAGTATGAGGAAATACCGCAACTGATTCTAGACGCACTGATCTCCAGTGAAGACAAACGCTTTTATAGTCACCATGGTGTTGATCCACTGGGACTACTCAGGTCCGTCGCGGGTATTTTCACAGGTAACGACTGGGGTGGTGGCAGCACCATTACCATGCAGGTGACAAAAAACTTTTTCTTTGAAGGAGAGTCTCCCCACACCCGCAAATTCAAGGAAATACTGCTGGCCCTGAAAATGGAGGGGGAACTCACCAAGGAAGAAATCCTCGAGCTTTACCTCAATAAAACCTTTTTTGGCATCTCCGCTTACGGTATTGCTGCTGCCGCAGAGCAATACTATGACAAGGATATAAGTGCGCTGACTCTTGCAGAAGCAGCGACCATGATAGGTTTGCTACCAAGACCCAATGCTTACAACCCCCTGTCCTCAAAAGACCAGGCAAAATCAGTCAGAGAGCGTGTACTTTCCCGAATGTTTGCCCAGGGTATGATTACCCGGGATGACTATGAGCTGGCAAGAAATGCGCCAAATACGGCTTTCAGACATGGCAGGGAAACCGAACTCGATGCGCCCTACATTGCAGAGATGGTGCGTCAGGAAATGATTGAACGTTATGGCGATCTTGCCCTTACCGATGGCTTTGAGGTTTTTACCACTGTCGACAGTAGTATGCAGAGAGCAGCCAACTCCGCGTTTCAGCAAGGACTTGAAGACTATGACCGGCGCCATGGCTATCGTGGCAGAGAAAACCATCTCAGACCCTCTGCTGACGGCTCTGTAAAGCAGTGGCTCGACGTCTTGAACAATACTCCGGCAATAGCATCCCAGCTACCTGCATTCGTTCAGGCAGTCGAAGAGCGTTCCATTACGGCAATTCTGGCCTCAGGCGAAAGCATCACCATTGACTGGGACGGCATTCGCTGGGCGAAACGATTTATTACCAGCGCCACCTGGGGTTCGACGCCCCGCTCTGCCAGGGACGTCACCGAGCCAGGAGATCTGATTCGGGTTAAACGAGACGCTGAAGGGCAATGGATGCTGGGTCAAATTCCGGCGGTGAATGGCGGCCTGGTTGCAATAGACCCCAATAACGGCTCAATAAAGTCCCTGATTGGGGGCTATGATTTCTATGATCGCAAAAATAACGGTCAATTCAATCGTGTAACACTGGCCGAAAGGCAGCCAGGATCCAATATCAAGCCTTTCCTGTACTCTGCGGCACTGGAAAACGGCTACACCGCTGCCAGTCTGATCAATGATGCGCCTCTTGCCCGCAGTGACTACCGTCCGGAAAATTTTGGTGGTGAATTCATGGGGCCTATTCGACTCAAGTATGCACTTACTACTTCTAAAAACCTTGTATCTCTGAGGCTTTATGATGCACTGGGATCAGACATAGTGCTTCCCTACTTCTCCCGCTTTGGTTTTAATACCCGGGAATTTCCTCAAAATGATCTTACTGTAGCCATTGGTTCTCACGCTGTTCACCCCCTTGAAATCGCTACCGGCTATAGCGTTTTTGCCAACGGTGGTCACAAGGTAGAACCCTATCTTATTGAACGAATTGATAACTTTAATGATGGTGAAATGTTCCGCGCTCAACCCTACACAGTTTGCTACATCTGCGAAGACATGGCCGTAATTGACTCCTTACTGGACCAAAACCAGGTTCCTGAAATTCCTGCAGTTACACCGGCGCCACGAGTGATTGATGAGCGTACAGCCTACATCATGAATACAATTCTACGCTCTGTTATTACCAATGGCAGCGGTCGACCAGCAAACCGGGCGATGCCGGAGAGAGAAGATCTTCATGGCAAAACCGGCACAACCAATGATAATAATGATCTATGGTTTTCCGGCTTTAACGGCAATCTTGTCACCACGGTATATGTGGGATATGACCAACCCCAGTCACTTGGTGGCCGTGAAGAACAGGCAGCAACAGTTTCGTTGCCAATCTGGATCAGTTATATGAAGGAAGTGCTGGAAGGCACCCCGCTGGCCAGTATGGCCCAGCCTGACGGGCTTGAGTTTGTCAGAATTAATCGCGACACCGGACTCAGGGCAAGACCCGATGATGCCAATTCATTTTTTGAAGTTTTCAGAACCGAAGATGTCCCTGGCTATGAAAATACCCAGGGCAACGAGGGTGATTCGGGCAAAGAACAGGAAAATCCTTTTTAGCTTTGCGACACAAAGGCTCAAAGCAATGGCGGGATTGGAATGAATTACCGGGTACTGGTCGGGCTAATGCTTTGTTCAGGCTTTAGCAAACAACCAGTAAGGATTCGGCAAAACAGGATACTGAAACGTATTCTCGACGACTGTCTGAAGGTGTGTGCTTTCTGAAAGTTATACGATGGCTATAAAACAGCCATCAAAACAGCCGTCAAAAGGGCTATCAGACTTTACGAGCGCCGCCAAAACGTTTCTTGAATCGATCGACACGGCCACCGGTATCAACAATTTTCTGTTTGCCGGTATAAAACGGATGACACTGTGAACATACGTCCACACGAACGTCTTCTTTCAGGGTTGAGCGTGTCTGGATCACGTTACCGCAACCGCAGGTAACACTGATATCCTGATATTTGGGATGAATGTCTGCTTTCATGATCTGTCTCTCCGAATATCGCTACCTGTCGTTAACCGCGCTGTCTATCTGGTTACTAGCTAAATGCTTCCCAGGCGCTGGTCGTTACAGGCACCATATCCATAATTTGGATTTTCAATGAAGCCAGCAACAAAGCCGGCCAACCTTTTTTCCCAAGGAAAAAAGAGGGCGCATTCTAACAGAAAATAGTGCAAGCACAAGGGATCAAGGCCGCATAGAGTAATTCAACCGCCCCCTGAAAGAGCCAGAGTCGTGAGTTTACTGCTTGGGCATGGGTAACAGGCAGGGTAAAACGCTGACCAGCGGCCTATTTCAGGTAAGAACGGTGATTCTTCACAACTTCATCAAAAATGGCCTGGAACAGTTCCAGAATGAATTCGCTGTTCAGGGATTTATCCTTTGCCTGTTTTCTGAGGCGTTCAAGCTTTTCCTGCTCCCTCACCGGATCTACAGAATCCAGCTTTTGACTGGCTTTAAGTTCACCCACCTTGGCGGTAACTTCAAAGCGTCGTGCCAGCAGAGTCAGCAATTCATCATCAATACTATCTATAGTGTCTCGCAGCTCGAGCAATTGGGCAGGCACTTTTTGGCTTTGCATAAGGTTAAATACTCCGCAGGCGTGATCCGTAGAAACAGCAGAGTATAAACCAAGATATTATGAATCTCCTCTACTGGCTGATATTTGCTATATTGCCTTTTTCTTCTTCGTTAACCTGGCATGGACAACTGTCTGCGGGCGGCCTTACCGAATGCTTTCAGCCTGGGTTCCTGCTTATGCACCAGAACAGATTTAATTAGTGACAACAGATTTTTTCATACAGGTTGCCGTTCCCTCCCCCTTGCGCCGGACTTTCGATTATCGGCCACCTCCGGGCTGTGATCAAACCGGCTTAGAGCCCGGAGCAAGAGTTCAGGTACCTTTTGGCAGCAGACGCATGATTGGCCTGATAACCGGAACCAGTAGTAACAGCGATTTCCCTGCTACCAGGATAAAAGCTGCCTATAAACTCATTGATCAGGATCCCGTGCTTGATGACAAGCTTATGCAGCTCTATCAGTGGGCAGCCAGCTATTACCAGTTCCCGATCGGCCAGGTTTTACAAACCTCGCTACCGGCCCAGATACGCAAGGGCAATGCAGCCGAGGAAAAACAGACACATTACTGGCAATTAACAGACGCGGGTATCAGCATTGAAACTACCTCCCTGAAAAATGCCCCCAGGCAACTTGAATTACTCGAGCTCATCGGAAGCCGAAAAACAATGACCTCGGCAGCGCTCAAAGAAGTGGTCGGCAAGGAAGTATCCAGTGTTCTGAAAACCCTTCTCGAAAAGAATCTGATAGAACAAGTCCCGCATCAAACCGTTGCTAAGGGAAACTGGCAAAAACTTTATCGCGATGATGAGCCACTGCAACTCAATCCTGAACAAGAGATTGCGCTAACAGCCATCAGGCAAAACAACGATCAGTTTAATGTTCATTTACTTGAGGGGGTCACCGGCAGTGGCAAAACAGAAATCTATCTGCAAGCCATCGCTGACGTGCTGGCCCTCGGCAAGCAGGTGCTGGTACTTGTCCCCGAAATCAGTCTGACACCACAAACCCTGCGTCGCTTTGAACGCCGCTTCAATCGTGATATCGCGGTATTTCACTCCGGGCTCACTGATAATCAGCGCATGATGGCCTGGCTGCGAGCTCGTAATGGCAAGGCCGATATAATTATTGGCACGCGCTCTGCCATTTTTACACCGCTCGCCAAACCTGGATTAATCATTGTCGATGAAGAACATGATGCCTCCTATAAACAACAGGATGGGTTTCGTTATTCGGGCCGTGACCTGGCAATCTATCGTGCCAGGCAGCTGCACATTCCTGTGGTTCTTGGCACGGCCACGCCAAGTCTGGAAAGCCTGAACAATGCTCTGGCCGGGCGCTATCACTATCATCGCCTGACAGAAAGAGCAGGCAATGCCAGTCACCCTGACTACCGCCTGCTGGACATAAAAGGGCAAGAGCTGAGGGAAGGCTTTTCCGGTGCATTGATTGACATAATACGGTCTCATCTTGCGCAGAAGAATCAGGTGCTTATTTTCCTGAATCGTCGCGGTTTTGCCCCTTTGTTGTTATGCCGGGATTGTGGCTGGATCGCTACCTGCCCTCGCTGCGACAGTAGTTACACCCTGCACAGAAACCCTCCCAGAATGAGTTGCCACCATTGCGAAGCACAAAAGCCGGTGCCATCAGTTTGTCAGGAATGTAACAGTACTGACCTGGCATCAATGGGTCTGGGTACAGAGAAAACCGAACAGACTGTAAAAGACTTATTCCCGGACATCCCTGTCTATCGCATTGACAGGGATTCCACCCGCAACAGGGATGCACTGCATAACATTATTGAAAAGGTCGACAGCGGCAAGCCATGCATTCTTGTGGGTACCCAGATGCTATCGAAGGGACACCATTTTCCGAATGTCACCTTGGTGGCAGTGCTGGACGCCGATGGTGGACTTTTCAGTGCAGATTTTCGCGGTCAGGAACAAATGGGGCAGCTACTGACCCAGGTTTCAGGAAGAGCAGGTCGGGGAGAAACATCCGGTGAAGTTGTCATTCAAACCTACAACAGCACCCATCCTACTTTATTGTCACTGGTCGGGGAGGGCTATGCTCCCTTTGCCCGCAAATTACTTGAAGAGAGAAAACTGGGCAAGCTACCGCCCTTCAGCTACATGGCCCTGATTCGCGCCGAGGCGTCAAATCAGCAGTTACCAATTAAATTTCTCAGTGAGATTGTGAATGACATCCAGGCCGGCTTCAGCAATGTAAGGATTATAGGCCCCATGCCTTCACCCATGGAAAAACGCGCCAGCATGTTTCGAATGCAAATGATTATTGAGGCTGACAAACGCTCCTGGGTCCAGCTTTTTCTCCATGCCCTTATAACAAGAATGGAAGAACATCCAGATAATCGAAAAGTGCGCTGGTCTGTTGATGTCGATCCACTGGATTTCACTTGACCAGGTCATGGCTGCAGAAAATCAAACGCGGGTGCTTTTTACTGAAGTACTTTTAAAGGATAATTAATTTTCTGACAGGCAAGTTACAACACCGATTAATTCACTTACCCTGGCAAGGCTAAAAAAGCAGCTATGATAGCGGCTAAAAAAGTGAAATAAGAATATCAGTTTCAACTATTTCCTAGAGGGTATATGGCTCAGGATTTTGCAAAGAAGAAAAAAACCAGTAGCGCTCCGAGCAAGAAAAAACCTGTTCGGTCTGCAACACGCAATAATAATAACCAAAACAGTAATCACTGGAGCTGGTATTTTTCAGGTTTATTCAGCGGCTTGCTGCTTTGCGTCATTGGCTATGTAGCACTGACCCAATTAAACAATGGCGCCACTATTGCCGATGTTGTTGATTCCATCCAGGAAACTGACAATAACGATAGCAACCGCGCTACTGAACTGGAGTTCTATGACTATCTTCCCCAGGCAGAAGTTGAGGTCAATGTTGTTCCCGTTGAAATTGCCAGTAGCGCTATTGAAAATGAGTCAAATCAAATCACCTATTTACTTCAGGCTGGCTCCTTCCTGGACCCCAATGATGCGGAGGCACTTCGGGCAAGACTTATTCTGATGAATCTCGATACGCGGGTTCAGCCTCATCCCCTTTCAGGTCGAACATGGTATCGCGTTCAGTCCGGCCCTTTTCTTGGCAGAAATGCTGTGGAAGCGGCTGAAAACATTATGATAGAAAATAATATCGATCCTATCCGAATGAGAATTCCTTCCCCCTGAGCCTAAAATTGTTATCTTGCCCGCAATGCTCGCTTGATTTTCAGGCATTTGCCCCAACATCCGTTGGATTACGCTAACTCTCCAAAATTTTCAGGAGCCAGTATGGATCAATACAGAGGCACCACTATCCTCTCGGTACGCCGCAACGGTCAGGTAGTAGTTGGCGGTGATGGACAGGTAAGCCAGGGCAATACAGTAATGAAAGGCAATGCCCGCAAAGTCAGGCGTCTTTACAACGATAAGGTAATTGCCGGTTTTGCCGGGGGCACTGCCGATGCCTTTACCCTGTTTGAACGCTTCGAAGAACAACTGGATAAACATTCCGGCAAATTAACCCGGGCAGCAGTTGAGCTCGCAAAACTCTGGCGCACTGAAAGAGCATTGCGTCGACTGGAAGCTTTGCTGGTGGTCGCTGACAAGGACACTTCACTGATCATCACTGGCAATGGCGACGTGATTGAGCCTGAGGATAGCCTGATGGCTATTGGCTCAGGTGGCAGCTTTGCCCAATCTGCAGCCCGTGCACTTTTAGATAACAGCGAGCTCAGCGCCAGGGAAATTGTTGAAAAAAGCCTGAACATTGCCGCCGACATCTGCGTATATACAAACCATAACTTAACCATTGAAGTACTGGATTCCTGATCAATCATGTCTGACTTAACTCCCAAGGAAATCGCTTTCGAGCTTGATAAACACATTGTCGGCCAAAATGAAGCCAAACGAGCTGTTGCCATCGCGCTGAGAAACCGCTGGCGTCGTATGCAGTTACCTGAGGCCATGCGCCAGGAAGTAACTCCCAAGAATATTCTTATGATCGGCCCTACCGGTGTTGGCAAGACGGAAATAGCCCGTCGCCTGGCACGACTGGCCGGCTCCCCCTTTATCAAAATTGAGGCCACAAAGTTTACCGAAGTCGGTTATGTG
Organism: Gammaproteobacteria bacterium; assembly: GCA_030828385.1. GTDB lineage: Bacteria > Pseudomonadota > Gammaproteobacteria > Pseudomonadales > Pseudohongiellaceae > Eutrophocola. The sequence continues at coordinate 31,527 of JAURCS010000018.1, read as the reverse complement.
GGCCGGGACGTTGAATCCATTATCAGGGATCTGGTGGATGCCGCAGTAAAAATGCTGCGCGAAGAGCAGTTGCTGAAAGTCTCGCAACAGGCTGAAAATGCAGCGGAAGACCAGGTGCTGGATATTCTGCTGCCTGGTTCCTCAGATGACTCGGAAGAAACCTCCGGATCACGGCAGGTGTTTCGCAAAAAGCTCAGAGAAGGCGATCTTGATGATAAGGAAATTGAGATCAAGGTGTCCGACAAGGTCGGTGTAGAAATCATGGCACCTCCTGGCATGGAAGATATGACAAGTCAGCTCAGCAGCATGTTTTCAAACATGGGAGCCGGACGCAGCAAGCCACGTCGGGTAAGCGTGAAGTCGGCACTAAAAATACTCAAGGATGAAGAAGCCGCAAAACTAGTTAATGAGGATGAACTCAAAACGAGGGCCATTGAAGTCACGGAGCAAACCGCTATCGTATTTATTGATGAAATAGACAAGGTAGCGCAGAAGAATGAAACTCATGGTGGTGGCGTATCCAGGGAAGGTGTGCAGCGCGACTTGCTGCCTTTAATAGAGGGTTCCACCGTATCAACAAAATATGGCTCGGTAAAAACAGACCATATTCTGTTTATTGCTTCCGGTGCTTTCCATCTGGCCAAGCCTTCCGACTTGATTCCGGAGTTACAGGGCCGTCTGCCGATACGTGTAGAACTTGATGCACTCAGCGCGGAAGATTTTGAACGTATTCTGACCGAGCCCGATTCGTCGCTATCAAAGCAGTATGTGGCACTGTTGAAAACAGAAGGCATTAATCTTGAGTTTACCGATGACGGGATCAAGCGTATTTCAGAAATTGCTTGGCAGGTGAACGAAAGCACAGAAAATATTGGTGCCCGAAGATTACATACAGTGCTGGAAAGATTGTTGGAAGAAACCTCATTCAGTGCCCGTGAGCTGGTAAGTGAAGGTAAGAGCAATGTGATAATTGATGCTCAATTTGTTAACGACAACCTTGGCAGCCTTGCTGCAGATGAAGACTTGAGCCGATTTATACTTTAGTCAGAACAGAGTAATAAAAATGCAACCTACCGATATCAAACTACACCGCAAAACCGGCATCCTTGAGCTCAAGTATGAAGATGGCGGCATTTACTCTTTACCTGCGGAATTTCTCAGGGTGAACTCACCTTCAGCAGAGGTCCGGGGGCATGGTCCTGGACAGGAAGTCCTGCAAACAGGAAAGATTGATGTCAAAATCGATAATCTGGATGCCGTAGGCAACTATGCTATTCGCCTGCATTTCAGCGATGATCACAATACCGGGATATACAGCTGGGAATATCTACGCGAACTTTGCCTGAATCAGGCCGAAATGTGGGAAAGTTACCTGCTGAAACTTAAGCAGGCAGGAGCGCGCCGGGAAAACCTGGCCAGCGATGTCCAGGTGGTCAATATCATGCCTATTAACGATTAAACGAGGCTGACAATTCCTTCTTTAATGTCTTGCCGCCTTTCCCTCTTACACCTCCTCCCCCTCTTACCAAGCTTTGGTTACGAAACTGATGGGCATTGCAGTACAATGCCCGTGACGAATACAGCTTTGTATGGAAAGCACTATGAATAACGACAGCCCTGAAAAAACCACACATTTTGGCTATCGACAGGTCGCTGTTGAGGAAAAAGCTGATCTTGTTGGCGAAGTCTTTCATTCTGTAGCAAAAAAATATGACCTGATGAATGATGTGATGTCTCTTGGCACACACCGAATTATCAAAAGATTTACCGTCGAACTAAGCGCCCTCAGACCAGGCATGAAAGTACTGGATCTAGCTGGAGGCACTGGTGATTTCAGCCTGCTTTTTTCACCTCTGGTTGGCAGTCAGGGACAGGTTGTTCTTGCTGACATCAATGAGTCAATGGTCAGGGTTGGCCGCGACCGTATTATTGATAAGGGAAAAAGCGGCAATATCAGCTATACCCTTGCCAATGCTGAGCAGCTACCGTTCACGGCAAATACCTTTGACTGTATCTGCATCGCCTATGGACTGAGAAATGTCACTGACAAGCAGGCGGCATTGAATTCCATGTTTGAAATGACCGCACCTGGCGGCAGAGTACTGATCCTGGAGTTTTCCAAGCCGGTGAATCCGCTGCTTGGAAAAGCTTATGACGTGTATTCAACTTTGTGGCCCAAAGCAGGACAGCTCATTACCGGTGACGGTGAAAGTTACCAGTACCTGGTGGAATCTATTCGCATGCACCCTGACCAGGAAACCCTGAAGCAGATGATGCAGGAGGCTGGTTTTGAGAATTGTGAATACCATAATGTGATGGGTGGTATTTGTGCAATCCATGTCGGTCACAAAGCTGCCAGCCGCTAGTCCGCGACCCCTTACTAAAGTGAACAGCATATTCCATTCAACTATCTATTCGCTTATTGAGACTGGTCTGAACCAGGCTCTGTCTCTTGATCCGGGTACACGCAAGCAAATGGAATCGCTCTCGGGAAAATGCATTCGCATTCACTGCCAGTCACCCAGACTTCTGCTTAATATTCTCGTCTGTGAACAACACCTGTCGCTTTCCGCTAATGAAGCATTGCAAGCCGACATAAGCATCAAGGGTAACGCCTCTGCACTAATGAAATTACTGGTAACGAGAAACACAGCCAATCTGAGACAGGATGGCATTGTTATCAGTGGTGATGTGGGGCTGCTTGGTAAATTCCAGGCAATTTTACAGAATCTCGATATTGACTGGGAATATCAGTTGAGTAAATTTATCGGGGATATCCCCACGCAATTTACCCATGACAGCATTAATGCTGCAGGCCGGTTTGCAAAAAAGACCAGGCATAATCTGGAAGAAGATATAGACAACTATCTGCATGATGAAACAAGACTTTTCCCGTCCGAGGCAGAGTTAAAAGATTTTTATAAGTCAGTTGATGTACTGCGCCTTCGAGTTGATCGACTTGATTCCAGAACCGGGAAGCTGCAATCAATCCTGGCTGATGCAATTTCTGATTAATCCGCCGCACTCTTTTTTCGGCTTTTGGATTTTTCCAATACCAGCTCTGCAAAAACACCCGCAGCTGCACTTTTTCACTTTCATTCGTCGAATAGTCGATTTAACACTTAAGGGATACTTGCCAAGCCCTTTGATTTTACTGGCATTATGAATAGTGATATTGTTGCCGCCCCTGTAAATTCCGGATTCATTTAATTGTTGTGACCAGATTTTTAAGACTACTGAAAATCTACCGGGTAGCTAATCGCTACCGCCTGGGAGAATTATTTGACAGCCTGGAGCAGGCACAACTGCTTTCCATGCTGCTGGGTCTGCCCCTGCCCGCAGTTTCAAACATAGATACATTAAGCCGCGGCAAAAGATTACGTCTGGCCCTGCAGGAACTCGGGCCAATATTCATCAAGTTCGGTCAGCTGCTTTCCACGCGTCGCGACATGGTACCTGAGGACATCGCCGATGAACTGGCTATTCTTCAGGATAATGTTGCGCCCTTTCCAGAACAACAAGCTATTACCCTGATTGAAAAGGCTCTGGATGATTCCATAGAAAATTTGTTCGCAGAATTTTCGCCTACCCCACTGGCATCAGCTTCAGTTGCCCAGGTCCATACCGCCACTCTGAAAACTGGCGAAGATGTCGTCGTCAAGGTTATCCGCCCCGGCATAGAAAATATTATTACCCAGGACATCGCTCTGCTTAAGAGTGTCGCTGCCTTCGTAGAAAACAACATAAATCAGGGCAAACGTTTACGGGCTGTAGAAGTAGTAAATGACTATGAATACATTATTCATGATGAATTAAACCTGATGTCTGAAGGCGCTAATGGAACACAGCTGGCAAGAAATTTTGAAAACTCCGACTTATTGTATGTGCCAAAAGTTTACTGGGACTATTGTCGTATTAACGTACTGGTTATGGAACGAATTTATGGCATACCCGTCAGCCATATTGAGGAGCTAAAAGCGGCAGGCATTGATCTTAAAGTTCTGGCAGAACGTGGCGTTGAAATTTTCTTTACCCAGGTATTCAATCACAGCTTTTTTCATGCCGACATGCATCCGGGGAATGTATATGTCTCCAGGGAACATCCCGAACAGCCCCAGTATATTGCTCTGGATTGCGCGATCATCGGCACTCTCAGCAAGGATGACCAGTATTATCTGGCACGTAATCTGTTGGCAATTTTCAAACGGGATTACCGCAAGGTGGCCGAACTGCATGTGGAGTGTGGCTGGGTACCGCCCCATACACCGATCAATGCTTTTGAAGCCACTATGCGCAGTGTATGTGAGCCCATTTTTGAAAAGCCGCTGAAAGATATTTCTTTTGGCATGTTGCTACTGCAGTTATTTCGCACCGCCAGCCGCTTCAATATGGAGGTTCAGCCGTCACTGGTATTGCTGCAAAAAACCCTGCTCAATGTAGAAGGCCTGGGAAAGCAGCTCTATCCTGACCTCGATCTCTGGGAAAATGCGCTACCTTTTCTGGAGAACTGGCAGCGCGAACGACTCTCTCCCATCAGCAATTTGAAAAAAATCACCGAGAAACTGCCGGAATGGCTGGAGCATCTGCCGGAGATTCCAGAGCTGTTCTTTGAAACCCTGCAGGAATTAAAACTTGCCCGGAGCTATCGCGAAACCACGGAACGTGAAGCAAGAGAGCAGGAAGCCCGGCGTAAGCAGAAGTTATCGCGTCGTTACACTTTTTTTGGTGTAGCTGCACTCATCGCTGCCAGCATTTCACAGCATCCGACACTGGCCGATTTACTGAATAATATGCATTTGACCAGCCTGGTGCTGGCAGCTGCCGGTATCACGCTATTGGTGCTTCGCCAAAAATAACTGCACGATAGCAGGATGCTACTGTAGCTGACGTATTCCACTTCAAACACCTTGATTTCTGACTTTCGACCCCAAAATAGAGTATTCTTGGCGCCTGATATCAAAGAGCAGTAATCATGAGTGTTGACTGGTTAGACCAGATTAATTGGAACGATGATGGCCTCATACCGGCTATTGCCCAGGACTGGGAAAGCGACCGCGTACTAATGCAGGCGTGGGTTAATCGCGAATCCCTGGCCCTGAGCGTAGCGGAAAACAGGGCTGTGTACTGGTCGCGCTCGCGACAAAAACTCTGGCGCAAGGGTGAAGAATCAGGTCATGTGCAGGTATTACATGGGGTATACCTGGATTGTGATAAGGACTGTATTGTCCTGCGAGTTGAGCAACTGGGCGGAATTGCCTGTCATACCGGCAGGGAAAGCTGTTATTTCCTGACTCTGGAAAATGGTCAGTGGGTTGAAAATGCACCGGTGCTTAAAAACCCGGATGACATATATCGTTAATGCTGGAAGCGAAATAATCATGACCGACACTTTGCAGAAACTGGCTGCCATAATAGAAGAGCGTAAATCGGCTGCCCCCGATTCATCCTATGTAGCGCAGCTGCATCACAAGGGGCTGGAAAAAATTCTTGCCAAAGTGGCGGAAGAAGCAGATGAAACTATTGAGGCTGCAAGGGAAGCTGAGGTCAACGGCGATCTGGACCATGTCATTTACGAAACAGCTGATCTCTGGTTTCACACACTGGTCATGCTGGCAAAGCTTGAAACAGGGCCTGACGCCGTATTGGCCGAGCTTGAGAGACGCTTTGGCGTCAGTGGTCTGGACGAAAAAGCATCACGTGAGCAGAGTTAAGTCGTTCTGTGATGCCGGGACACCGGCCTCTTCAATTATCTGTTATCACTGACAAGATAACTGAAAGAATGACTGAATGAATTCAATACTTAATCGCAGGGGCCTTCTGTTACAATAATCGCCCGATTAGGTTAGTCGTACTAACATTAAGGTTTTAGGAGGTAATCATGGGACTTGGCGGAATAAGTGTCACACAACTGCTTATTATCTTGGGCATTGTGATATTGGTATTTGGTACCAAGAAACTAAAAAATATTGGCTCTGATCTTGGTGGTGCCTTGAAGGGCTTCAAGAACGCCATGGGAGAGGAAGATGATAAAAAGTCTGAGGATTCAAAACCACAGATTGAAGAGGAAAATGATACCTTTGATGTGAAAGCAGAAAAGGTAGAAGAAACCTCTGACGAAAAACTGTCCTGATTTCATTACTGACTTTTTCTAATATTCATAACTCCACAGGCTGCTTTTGTGTAGCTGAATCCGGTTACAGATGTTCGATCCCAGTTTTTTTGAATTAATAATTATTTGCGTTGTTGCCCTGCTGGTGCTGGGTCCCGATCGCCTGCCTGGCGCCATTAAAACCCTGGGTCTGTGGATAGGAAGATTGCGCAGAAGCTTTAATAATATAAAACGGGAAATTGAGCAGGAAGTGGGCGCTGATGAAATCCGTCGACAACTTCGAAACGAAGCCATCATGGAAAAGTTCAACAATACAAAATCCCAGATTACCAATTCCATTGAATCCGTTAAAAGTGAAGCAGAATCCATAAAGAAGGATCTGGATATCACTAAAGGTTTAACTGATACCACGTCTGAGTCACAAGACTCTGCTGACTCCGACGTCGAAGACAGTGCCGATCCCATAGAAAAACTGCCAACCAATGACCCGGCTGCCAGAACTGCTGGAAGCACGGGAAGCACTAAAAGTACAACAGCTCCTGCCAGCAAGACCACAGAGCAGACTGATTCAGCAAACACAGAACCGGGCAAAACCAGCAACACAACACAAACATCTGCTACACCTGATGTGAAAGATAATGAGGCTGACAAGCCGGATAACACTGAAAAATAATTTTTGCCGCAATGACCGATACCGAACAACCCAAGCTGGACGATGAACCAACAGAACAGCCCCTGATCTCACATCTTGTGGAGTTGAGAGACCGACTGTTACGCTGTCTGCTCGTCGTGCTTGTGCTTTTTCTTTGTATCTTTCCGTTCGGGAATGATCTGTATATTTTTATCTCACAACCCCTGCGTGATGTATTACCGGAAGGATCAAACATGATCGCGACGGGCGTTACCTCACCCTTTATGATCCCTTTTAAAACATCCATCTATGCCGCATTGTTTCTTGGCGTGCCGTTCATCCTGCATCAGGCCTGGGCTTTTATATCCCCGGGACTATACAGAAATGAAATCAGGGTCACCATGCCTATACTCCTGTCCAGTGTGGTGCTGTTTTATCTGGGCATCGCCTTTGCTTACTATCTGGTGTTTAACTACGTCTTTGCCTTTTTTGTAAACAGTGCGCCGGAAACGGTGGCCGTGATGACAGACATTACCCAGTATCTGGATTTTGTCCTGTCACTATTTCTGGTTTTTGGCCTGGTGTTTGAAATCCCCATCGCCACCCTGCTGCTAATTTTTTCCGGGGTTACCACACCTAATAAACTGGCGGAAAAGAGACCCTATATCATTATTGGCTGCTTTGTTGCCGGCATGTTTCTCACGCCTCAGGATCCCCTGTCACAGGCTTTTGTCGCTATTCCCATGTGGATGTTATTTGAGGTGGGCGTTCTCGCTGGCAGGATTCTGCACAAGGAAGTTGAAGCAGAAAGCAGCGATGATACTGAGGATACTGAGGGTAAAAAGTAAGGGGCTGATTGGAGGCTAGCCAATCAGTTTATTGAAGAATAGCCAGCAACCAATTTCAGTCAAGCAGTCTAAGTCAGCTATTTAATCAGAATCAGCTATTCAACAAAAAGGTAACCGGCCCGTCATTGGTTAGGGAGACTTTCATATCCGCAGCAAACTCGCCGGTCGCCACGACACTATGAATACTCTGCGCCTGTTCTACGAAATAATTATATAAAGCCTGGGCTTCCTGCGGTGGCTTGGCACTGGAAAAGCTCGGGCGTAAGCCCTTCCCGGTATCGGCGGCCAGGGTAAATTGTGAAACCACCAGCAAGCCCCCTGCGATATCGCTGAGGCTGAGATTCATTTTTTCATCAGCATCAGAAAAAACACGATAGGCCAGTACTTTTTTTAACAGCTTGTCGGCATCTTCCCGGGAGTCATTTTTTTCGACTCCCAGAAACACCAGCAAGCCCTGGCCGATAGCGCCAGCAATGCGTCCTTCTATTTCAACCTGTGCAGCAGTTACCCGCTGAATTAATGCCAACATTATTAATCAGAGGTTCTTTAAAGATTATCTGAGATCACTGCCACGGCTTTGGCGCTTGCGCTCATTTTCTGTCAGGTACTGCTTTCGGATACGAATATGGTTCGGCGTGATTTCTACCAACTCATCACTGGCAATAAATTCCATAGCCTGCTCAAGACTATGTCTTACCGGAGGCGTCAGCAGAATATTTTCATCTGTGCCCGAGGCTCTGACATTGGTCAATTGCTTTCCTTTTGTAGGATTCACCGACAGATCGTTTTCCCGGCTGTGCAAGCCGATAACCATGCCTTCATACACTTCACTGTTAGGCTCAATAAACAGTCGTCCTCTTTCCTGCAAAGTAAAAAGCGAATAACCCAGCGCTTTACCTTTCACCATGGAAATCAAAACACCGTTATTACGCGCTGCAATATCCCCTTTCTTGATGGGACCGAATTTGTCAAAGACATGAGTCATGATGCCTGAACCAGAGGTCATGCCAAGAAACTGTGTGCGAAAACCAATCAAGCCACGTGTAGGCACATTGAAAGTGACCCGGGTACGTCCCCGGCCATCGGATGTCATATCCATCATTTCTGCCTTGCGCAGCCCCAGCTCTTCAATTACCGCACCCTGGTGCTCCTCTTCAACATCTACCACCAGGTTTTCATAAGGCTCCAGCATCTCGCCATCGACTTCCTTGATAACTACTTCCGGACGTGACACGGCAAGTTCAAAACCTTCCCGGCGCATGGTCTCAATCAACACCGACAGGTGTAATTCGCCTCTACCGGAAACCTTGAATTTTTCTGCGCTGTCACCGGGTTCTACACGCAAGGCAACATTATGGATTAATTCTCTTTCCAGCCTTTCCTTGATATTTCGGGTTGTAACATATTTGCCATCCAGTCCCGCAAAAGGCGAATCATTGACCTGAAAAGTCATGCTGATGGTTGGCTCATCAACGGTAAGTGGGGGCAGTGCTTCAGGTTTATCTGGATCACACAGCGTATCACTGATATTTAATTCAGGTATCCCGGTAACACAGATAATATCGCCGGCGGATGCTTCGGTGGCATCAACCTGCTCAAGCCCCATGTAGGTCTTGATCTGACCGATCTTGGCTTTTCTGCTTTTGCCTTCGCGATCTATCACGACAATGGGCATATTCAGTTTCACCTTGCCTCTGGAGATACGACCAACACCGATGACACCGACATAGGAGCTATAATCCAGAGCGCTTATCTGTAACTGAAAAGGACCTTCAGCATCGACATCAGGCGCAGGCACTTCATCCACAATCAGTTTGAAAAGACTATCCATATTGTCTTCCAACTGATCCGCTTCTATACCGGCTCTGCCTTCCAGCGCGGAGGCATAAATAATCGGAAAATCCAGCTGTTCTTCCGTGGCCCCCAAACGATCGAACAAATCAAAAACCTCATTGAGTACCCAGTCCGGTCTGGCCCCATCACGATCGATTTTGTTGATAACTACAATCGGGCGTAAGCCACGGGCAAAGGCCTTCTGCGTTACAAATCGCGTTTGTGGCATTGGCCCTTCCACGGCATCAACCAGTAGCAAGACACTGTCGACCATAGACAGCACACGTTCAACTTCACCACCAAAGTCAGCATGTCCCGGGGTATCTACAATATTAATACGATAGTCCTGCCAACTTACTGCAGTATTCTTGGCCAGAATCGTGATACCACGCTCTTTCTCCTGATCATTGGAATCCATCACGCGCTTAACTTCCGGGCCGCGCGAGCTCAGGGTTCCCGATTGCTGTAACAGCTTATCAACGAGAGTTGTTTTACCGTGGTCAACATGGGCAATAATGGCAATATTTCTGATTTTTTCTATCAATGGAGTATCCGGAATTCGCGAAAAGCGGCGATTATACAGGTTCTTTCTGTATTGGTAAGGATTTAGTTTTTACTTGCTGCCAATGGCGTTTGAAACAGCTCTCAGCCGGGCTGCCCGGTCTGGATGCAATATTACAGATTACCCAAAAGGGGAGGAATTTACGTAAGGAAGCCGCTGTCCAATCTCACTTAAATGCTAAATCGCACTGTTTGGGGAATAGACGCCGACATTGTCATAACCCTCATCTCTCAAATAGGACGCGTGCAGCTTACTCATTATCCCTTGTTCACAGTACAGCAAGTAGGACGCTTGCCGAGGCAACTCAACAAATCTCGTATTAAGTTTATAAAATGGCAGTTTTTCCACCTTGTGCCCGGGTAGCACCAGGGGCTGCTGCTCTTCTTCATCCGGATGCCTGATATCCAGTACCACATCATCTGAGCCTGGAATGGCTGCTATTCGAATAGCGCTATTGAATGCTCCACTATCCAGGTCCAGTTTATCTATTCTCTCCCTGACAAGATTAGCCAGCGCCTTATCCAGGATGGAAAAATCAAAGCGGCTTTCCTGCTTTTCAATCTTGTGCATTCTGGCCCGGGTAGTTGGCTTGACGGATATGACGCCACAATATTCTGGAATTATTGCGGAGAATTCCTCTGTACCAATTTCCCTGGCAATATCGATAATATCCTGTTTATTCATCATCGCCAGCGGCCTGAGCACAAGTACATCACTTACTTTGTCGATAACCGCAAGGTTAGGCAAGGTCTGACTGCTGACTTGCGCAATTGCTTCACCGGTAACTATGGCCTCCAGTTTCATCAGTTGCGCTACGTGGCTGGCTGCACGCAACATCATTCGTTTGAGAACAACCCCCATCTGGGAGTTGTCTACCTTTTCCAGTATTTCACTGACAACATCCCCAAATGGCACAGTGATAAATTTGACTGGATGTGTCGAGCCATAGCGCAGCCAAAGGTAAAGCGCCACTTCCTTCACTGCGACTTCATGGGCTTTACCACCGAGATTAAAAAAGCAGAAATGTGTAATCAGCCCCCGCCTCATTGCCAGGTAGCTGGACACTGATGAATCAAACCCTCCCGATAACAGTGACAAGGCACCATCCTGAAAACCAAGAGGAAAACCGTTAAGCCCGGGGATTTTTTTCTCAACCAGGTAAAGCATGTCATCTCGTAGTTCAAGCTTCACAGTAATGTCCGGTTGAGAAAGGTTCACACCAAGGGCAACTGTCTTGCTGACAAGGCCACTTCCCACAAACTTTTCAACGTCCATGGAATCAAAGGCATGCAAGCCAGTGCGCCGACAGCGCACAGCAAAAGTACGACTATCAAGTCTTTCCTGAAAAACCGGTAAGGTATGGGAAAGAATTTCTTCCAGTGTATTTGCCCTGCGAACCTGCACCCGCTCGAAAAAGCAGATCCCCTGGGTTCTTGCCAGAACCTGCTCTACCTGGTGCTGAAGATGCTCATCACTTGCAAGAACTGTTACCTCAATGTGATCCCAGCATTTTTGAATTTCTATGTCCTGGGACAACCTTCTCAACTGGATGCTGAGATTTCTTCTCAACTGCTTGGCAAGACTCTTTCTGATCAGACGACTTTTAATCGTTATTTCCGGCGAGTATTTGATCAGGTAATTCATATCAACAGGGACTTGCTACTTCGGGAATTATGGGGCCGGAATTATATATAAATCAGGCAATGGCGTCTCACCGAGGTTTTGAAGAAAATGCATCATGTTGGGGCGTTTTTGTGGGTTTAAAATTTCCATTTGCACTATAATAGTGCGTATAACTATTGAAAAGTAATTAATATCTATATATATCAATATGTTATAACTTGGTGCGCTATTTGCTGTACCTTTGATTCAAAAGGTATTTGTCTGAGTGATTGAGATGAAGGGTTTATGAATGCCGAATTAATACCTGACAGGCTTGCACTTAAATTGAACACAGACAATCTTAATACCAGCCTGCTGGACAATCTGACCACAGCAATCATTTTGCTGGATAAGGACCTGCACGTGATTTACATAAATCCCGCCGCAGAAGCCTTACTGGAAACTAGCGACAGGCATAGTCACAACACCTACATTGCTGATGTTCTGCTTAATGTAAAAGAGCTCGTTAAAGCGCTTAAAAATGTTAAGGACAATGGTGTTACCTTTATCGCCAGGAAGGTGAAACTGGTAAAAGCCAACACCAATCGTTTGACTGTAGATTACTCTGCCAGCAGGCTTATCTACGAAAATGATACCTATATTATGCTCGAGATTCAGGAGCTTGATCGTTCCTACAATATCTCACGCAAGGAAATGCTGATATCCAACCACGAGACCACGCTGGGTCTGGTCAGAGGCCTCGGACATGAAATTAAAAACCCCATCGGTGGAATACGCGGTGCTGCCCAGCTGCTTGCCGAAGAACTTGCTGATAACAACCTGAAAGACTATACCAATGTGATTATCGAGGAAGCCGACCGTCTTGTGGGGCTGATCGACAGGCTTACCGGTCAATACCAGAAACCGGCATTGCAGCAGCTGAATATCCATGAAGTCCTTGAACGCGTATATAACCTGGTCATCGCGGAAACCAGAGGCTCTATTGAAGTAGAAAAGGATTATGACCCCAGTATTCCCGAAATAACTGGAGACATGGCGCAATTAATCCAGGCTGTACTAAATATTGTACGCAATGCCATGCAGTCATTAACTGAGTCAGAGCATGCTGTAAAAAATCCAAAAATCATTCTCAGAACACGGACTGTAAACCACGTGACTATTGGTCCCGTCATGCACAAGCTGGTCGCCAAAATCGAAATTATCGATAACGGCCCGGGAATTGAACAGGAGCTTTTTGAAAATATTTTCTATCCATTGATTAGTGGCAGAGCAAATGGCACTGGTCTGGGATTATCACTTTCGCAAAACATACTAAAAAATCATAACGGTCTCATAGAGTGCGACAGTCATGAAGGTGAGACGTGCTTTACTATATCCCTGCCCTTGTCGAATGAAAAAGTACCGGATAAGCTGGAGGAAGAATCGTAATGCCAGGCAAAAGTCTTATATGGATTATTGATGATGACCGCTCGATTAGATGGGTACTGGAAAAGGCTCTGGAAAAAGCCGGCTTCAATAGTGAGAGCTTTGAAAGCGGCAATGGCCTGCTTGAAAAACTCAAGGATAGCCAGCCTGATGCGATAATCAGCGATATTCGCATGCCCGGTATTGATGGTCTGGAGTTACTGGAACAGATCCAGGACGCCTTTCCACAGATTCCCGTGATTATCATGACGGCCCATTCTGATCTGGGTAGCGCGGTTAAATCCTACAAACGCGGTGCGTTTGAATACCTGCCAAAACCTTTTGATGTGAATGATGCTGTTGCCGTAGCCCAGCGGGCCGTCAATCATGCCAGCGAATATAAAATGACACCCACTGAAGCTCCCAAAATAGAGGCCAAAGAAATTATTGGTGAAGCACCTGCCATGCAGGAAGTGTTTCGTGCCATCGGTCGTCTTTCACATTCCAATATCACGGTGCTCATTAAGGGCGAGTCAGGAACCGGCAAGGAACTGGTTGCCCAGGCCTTGCACAAACATAGCCCACGGGCAGACAAGCCTTATATTCCCCTGAACGTGGCAGCCATTCCCAAAGACCTGATCGAGTCAGAATTATTTGGCCATGAGAAAGGCGCCTTTACCGGCGCCACGCAATTGCGCGTTGGTCGTTTCGAGCAGGCTGATGGCGGTACGCTGTTTCTCGATGAAATTGGCGACATGCCGATGGAAACGCAGACCCGACTGCTGCGAGTATTATCCGATGGTGAATTTTACCGCGTCGGTGGATTAACCCCGATCAAGGCTGATGTTCGCGTCATTGCAGCCACTCACCAGACTCTGGAAGAAAGGGTAAAGGAACACCTGTTCCGTGAAGACCTTTATCACCGCCTGAATGTTATTCCTATACACCTGCCAAAACTGTCAGACCGCAGGGAAGATATCCCTGCCCTGATGGAACATTTTCTTGGCAGGGCAGCCCAGCAAATGGGCGTGGAAAAGAAAGAACTGCGGGCAGAAACCACCCAGTACCTGACTGGCCTGCCGTGGCAGGGTAATGTTCGCCAACTGGAAAATTTTTGCAGCTGGATAACCGTGATGGCATCCGGACGTGAAATACACATCAACGACCTGCCAGAAGAGTTCCTCAATCCCAGTGACGAGGAAGCCGTCACCGGTAACTGGGTGCTGAGCCTGAAAAGCTGGGCCGACCAGGAACTCAGCCTGGGTCATTCCGGCATTCTGCAACAGGCTACACCACTGTTTGAGAAATGCATGATTGATGTTGCCCTCAAGTACAGTGGTGGCCGCAAGCGTGATGCCTCTGAACTCCTTGGCTGGGGCAGGAACACCCTGACCCGCAAGATCAAGGAACTTGGCATGGAGAGCGGCAGTCCGGAAGCAGTGGAATAATTACGCTAGCCCCACCGTTGAAATAACCCCCCTCTGATTTACCAGCTATGGTAATTTCGCAGCTTCCTGCTTATTCACAAGTCTGATCGCTTCGGCTATGCTCATTGCTGTACTCCTGCTTTCTAGCAGAAATAAATAATCATACAGCTGAGACACATCTGTCTGGTTCACACATGAATAAAACTTTATTATCACTCTTCGCAGTATTAATCAATATTGTTGCTGGTTTTTTTGTTACCAGTGTTTATTTCAAAACCCAGGATGAAGAAACATCAATGCAAATTGTGGAATTTTTTCAGGTCACGATGGACAATTTTCTATCAAGTCACGATGAAAACTATTTTCGACAACACTGCACGCAACAATACAACGCTATACTCAAAGACTCGGATCTGGCGCAATATTTGAAGTTACTGGATTACCTGGGTACTTATAAACAAATCATTGCCATTAGATCAGATACAGAGAATTTAATGACGCGATCAGACTCTGTTGATGAAATTTTTTATCTTGTGGTGGAAAACGGGTTTGAAAATGGCACAGCCAATTTCTTTCTGAACTGAGGCAGATAAAGATTTATTTGTTGATTCATGCGGCCACCTGCAAATCGCGCATGGCACCGCCAATGGCAAGGATGCATGACTGCTGCAGTGTTTCGGGAAACTCGTCCTCACTATGGAACTCATGTGCCAGTTTCAGACATGCCACCCTAGCAACCATCAAGTCATTAAGTTGCTTCACCAGCACATCACTATCGTTTTCACCAGGGGCAATAAGAATGTTGGTAATCGGTGTTTGCCCCATCTGGCTTTCGTAATAATCCAGGGAGCGCCCGATTTCCAGCACCAGCCTTTCTTTTACCGAAGCCCACTCTTCAGAATTCAAAATGCTCTGATCAACACGCGTATTGAGGTGACGGGTCAGGTAAATATTTCCAGCCTTGCAAAGGTTCAACGTACTGTCGCTGCTGCGCAGATCTATAAAGGCTAGGCCATTACTGTCATCGCTGAAATTATTGGAAATATTCAGTAACACCAGTTCCGGAATATCAATCGATTTGAGCTCCAGACCGGAGTTAAGAACAAGATTAACAATTTGCTTGATTTTGGATTTACGAGCAGCAACCACATACACCATGTCATTTTGACCACGGTAGGCATCTTCGGGAACCGGGAAAAGCGTCACTGCCAGCTCATCAACCGGGCCATCAACCAGGTCCTTGATTTTCCATTTAACGGCAGATTCCATTTCATGGGGCTCCACCTTGGGCGCCTCTACCAGAAAAAGTTTATAATCCGAATGGGTTAATACGAAATTGACAGCGGTACCTTCTAGATCACGCTTTTTTACTTCACGCTCAAGAATGCTTACCTGGACTTTGTCCGAGTCAGCAGCAAATTCTTCGCAATATTTGAGGACAGGTTTGCCTTTTTCCTGAATCACATAGGCAATAGTCAATTTATCCGCATTGGCGGAAACTCCCACCAATCCTGCTTTGCCTCTTTTTTTCCTGAAAAAATTAAACAATTCTCTTCCCTCTGCACCGGCTTTCCTGACATCCCTGTCTCACTTTTGCTACCCTTAAAAACAATCGCACTGGCGAAACAATCATTTTTCGTTATGTCAGGTACTCGACTGCCATTCTTGAAGTGAATTCTAGACACTCATGCTCCAAGAACGTATGGGAAAAACTCCTTTAATTGCCCATTTTTTGTTTATTTCCTCGTTATTTGGAGGTTTTTTGTGTCAGTATAGAGCAGTGACACACGCTTCACCTCGAATGTACAGCAAATACAAGCATTATCCCCTTATTTTATAAAGATTTTTTATGTTTAACCTTGTTTTTTACGAGCCGGAAATCCCTCCCAACACTGGTAATGCCATGCGCTTGTGCAGCAACACAGGCTGCACTCTTCATTTAATTGAGCCGCTGGGGTTTGCGCTTGATGACAAACGACTGCGAAGAGCTGGACTGGACTACACTGAATATAGCGAGGTGAAGACTCACAAGAACTGGCAGGGATTCCTTGAATCCTGCGCCCCCGAGCGCCTTTTTGCCCTGAGCACCAAGGGCCAGGCCTTGTACACAGATCCAGCTTTTCAGGTGGGTGATTATTTTATTTTTGGCCCTGAAACCAGGGGGCTGCCGGAGGAGATACGTTCTGCCAGTGAGGTAACGCAAGTGTTGAAACTACCAATGCAGCCCGAGAGTCGCAGCCTTAATTTATCCAACTCCGCCGCCATTGTTATCTATGAAGCCTGGCGTCAGACTGGGTTTAAGGGCATGGATCCTGTAACGAAATAAAGCCAATCAGTTCTGGCAAAAAATACAAAGCAAAAAAATGCCGCAGAGGGCAGACTCCCTTGCGGCACTTTCGGTTATTTTTCTAACCTGCTGTTTTTAAATATGTATTTAGCCAGGAAATCAGTGAGATTCAGATTCGCCTGAATCAGCGGCTTCTTCGGCCGCACCCGGTGCTGCCGCTTGCTGACCTTCCTGAGCCGCCAGCTGTTCTGCCTGCTGCTGCTTGGCCTGCTGATAGATATTCTCAAAGTTAATCGGCGCAAGCAGCAAGGCCGGAAAACTACCACGGGTTACCAGACCATCAATGGCTTCACGGCCATAGGGGAAAAGTATATTCGGGCAAGTAATAGTAAGTACTTGCTCCAGCTGCTCGTTATTAAGTCCGCGGATTTCGAAAATACCTGCCTGCTGTACTTCCACCAGGAAAACGGTCTTGTCGTCCTGCTTAACATCAGCTGTCAGACGTAAAACAACCTCATAAACACCTTCATCAACTTTGGTGCTGCGGTTATTGATATTGAAGTTAACCTGGGGACTGTACTGCTGACGAAACACAGTTGGCGTATCAGGCGCCTCAAAGCTTGCATCCTTTACATAAACTCGTTGTACAGCAAAACGTTGTCCTTCCTGTCCCGCTTGACTACCGGCCTGCGCTTCTGCAGGTTTTTGCTCTTGATCGTTCTCTGCCATGTTCTGCCCTTATATCAATAGTTTGTTTATTCTGATTTTGTATTTCTGGATTGGAATTGAGTTTGGATTTTCGCCTGACTGGATTTACTTTACAGTCGGCAAACCCTGGGTTTGCCACTCTGTCATACCACCTTTCATACGGTTTACAGCACTAAAGCCATTTTCCGTGAGCGTTTTGACCGCTTCACCGGACTGGTGTCCCATCTGGCAAACCACCACAAGAGGCTTATCCCGGTATTTTTCCAGCTCCACCATACGGTCTTTTAATTTTGCTGAAGGGAGGTTTATTGCGTCCACGATATGACCGCCATCAAAGGCTTTTTTGTCCCTGATATCCAGGAACACAGCATTCTCCCTGTTGACCAGCAAGGTGGCCTGATGGGGACTTAAGGCATCCCCGGATTTAGCTGTCAGGTACATCACCAATGTGACAACCAGTCCAAGCCAGATTCCGGAGAGGATCCAATGATTAACCAGAAATTCAATAAATTGAGCCATTAGAATTCCAAAACTGCCAATTCCAAAGAGGCACGGAGTATACACGCCAACTTTCTGGAAGTCAGGTAAAGTTTCCCCGTAAATGGGCTTTTCTTTGCCATTTCTTACTCGCAAGAAAACCCGTAATTAGTGATAATATCTCTCTACTATCTGTCTTTGCTTCCAAGGTATATATGACAACTTCCTCCGGACCCACCCTCCTGCTTATTCTGGATGGCTGGGGTTATAGTGATAATGAAAAACACAATGCCATCAGCCAGGCCAACACGCCGGTATGGGATCAGCTGCTGCAGCAATATCCCCATACCCTGATTCAGACCTCCGGTCTTAAGGTTGGATTGCCGGAAGGACAGATGGGTAATTCAGAAGTCGGGCACATGAACCTGGGCGCAGGCCGGGTTGTCTACCAGAGTCTCACACGCATCGACAAGGATATCGTCGATGGTGATTTCTATAAAAATCCCGTTTTATGCCAGGCCGCCGATGCTGTCATCAGCAACGATTCAGCGCTGCATATTATTGGCCTGCTTTCTCCGGGCGGCATTCATAGCCACGAAAATCAGATTGAAGCGATGGTCGATCTGGCCCAGCAGAGAGGATGCCGAAAGATTTTCCTGCATGCCCTGCTTGATGGACGCGATACCCCTCCGCGCAGCGCAGCCTCCTCCATCAAAAAATTCGAGGATAAATTTGCAGCGCTGGCTTGTGGCCAGATAGCCTCTGTCAGCGGACGCTTCTTTGCCATGGATCGTGACAAAAACTGGGATCGCGTGAAGAAAGCCTTTGATGCCATTTGCCATGGTCAAGCTGAACAACAATACCCTTCTGCTTCCGCCGCACTGGAAGCAGCCTATGCCCGTGATGAGAATGATGAATTTGTTCAACCCGCCAGTATTGTCTCGGAGTACGGTAGCATTACTATCAACGACAATGATGCGGTGGTGTTTATGAATTTTCGCGCCGATCGCGCCCGTGAACTGACCCGAGCTTTTACAGAGAAAAATTTCCAGGAATTTGATCGCGGTAGCATGCCGACTCTCAGCCGCTTCGTCACGCTGACCGAGTATGCTGAGGACATTGAAGCTGAGTGCGCTTACCCGCCGCAAAAACTTGATAATGTACTGGGTGAATATCTCGCCAACATGAACAAAACTCAACTGCGCATAGCGGAGACAGAAAAGTATGCCCATGTCACTTTCTTTTTCAGTGGCGGTCGGGAAAAAGAATATGACGGAGAAACCCGCATCCTGATACCGTCTCCAAAAGTTGACACCTATGATCTGAAACCGGAGATGAGCGCTCCGGAAGTAACTGACAAGCTGGTGAGCGCGATAAAAAACAGGGAGTTCGATGTCATTATCTGCAATTACGCCAATGGCGATATGGTTGGGCATACCGGTATCTGGGAAGCTGCCCTGAAAGCCGCTGAAGTTGTCGATACCTGCCTGAAAAAAATTATTGATGCGATACTTGAGGTTGATGGCAATTGCCTAATCACTGCCGACCATGGAAATCTTGAACAAATGGTAGATGAAACTTCCGGGCAACCGCTAACCTCCCACACCAATGGTCCAGTGCCTTTAATTTACGCAGGAAAACAAAAGCTGACTCTGAAAGATGGCGGTTCATTGTGCGATATAGCACCCTCCATCCTTTCTTTAATCGGGCTTGAACAACCAAAAGAAATGACCGGCACGACACTGATTAAATTAAGCTGATGCATCGCCACCTGATATTAAAAACTGTTTTTTTAATTATTTCATTTTTTGCCTTCCCGGCTGCATTTGGTGCTCAGAATTCAAGCCCGCAACCTCCTTCAGCCGAAACTTTGGCCGCGATTAACAAGGCTATCAATGATGTGCAAAATGAAATTGCCAGGCGTAATTCAGAACGTACCTCGGCTTATCAACTTCTCGAAACCACTGAAAAAGAAATGCTTTCATTAAATAATGAAATCTCCCTTATTGAAGCTGACATAAAGCTAAACACGTCTGAAGTTGAAAAACTGCAAGCCCAAAGAAATCAATTATTGCTGCGCAAAAACAGTCAGCAGGAATTAATCGGAAAATATTTACGCAGTGCCTATCAAACAGGACAGGAAGAATATTTTAAATTGTTACTTAACCAGGAAGATCCGGTTCTGATTTCAAGAACACTGCGCTATTACCAGTATTTCAACAACGCACGCAGTCAGAAGATTGATGAATATGGCGCCACTATCGAAGAATTAAGTAAAGTTGAAAAAAACGTTCAGGACAGCACACTCATACTCAATGACAAACGGGCATTGCTAACCCGGCAGCAAGCTTCAATGCAGGCAAGAATTTCTGATCGCCAGAAATTACTGGATGAACTGGACAGCATCCTGACAAGCAGCAGCAAAAAACTGGAAGCGCTGGAGTCGGAAAAAGTCGAAATGGAGTTACTGGTAGAAGAACTCAGACGCTCAATTGCCAATCTCAGACTGGGTGATCAGGAGCAACCGTTTGCCAGTATGAAAGGCAAGTTGCCCAGACCAGTCGCCGGAATATTCAAAAATCGCTGGGGCAGCAGTTATGGACTGGGAGATCTTAACTGGGAAGGGGTTACCATCGAGGCTGGAGCTGGCGAAGAAATTCAGGCTATTCATCGCGGCCGCGTAGTCTTTTCAGACTGGTTTTCGAGCTCCGGACTGCTCTTGATAATTGACCATGGGGATGGTTATATGAGCCTTTATGCCCATAATCAGGAGCTTTACAAAGACGTGGGCGAGTGGGTCGTCGGCGGTGATATTATTGCTGCAGTTGGCAATACCGGCGGTGAAGCCAGTTATGGACTGTATTTTGAAATCCGCCATAACGGGGACTCGGTAAACCCCTCAAACTGGCTCGAGGCAAGAAATTGAAACCAGCCCACTGTCATAGCTGAATCCCGGATTATTCCGGAATTGATAAAAATTTTTATAAAGCGTTCCCAAATTGTTTTTTGCCTATTCTTGCAACTAAATGATATTTTTCCGTGTCTTATGCGTAAGGATTATTCAACCAATATATTCAATAGCCATAGCCACACAAGAAACTGAATTATGAACAATAACAGCTTCACATATTTATTAACGTCGATACGAACCGCTATTGCCGTGCTGTTCTCTTTTGTCCTGCTGTCTCTTTTTTCTGCCCAGACTTTTGCCCAGGCTGACAATGAGAGCGAGACAGAACTGCTTTTGCCACTGGATGAAGTGCGCCTGTTTACCGAAGTTCTTAATCGTATTCGCAGTGCCTATGTAGAACCCATAGATGACAAGACGCTATTGGAAAATGCCATAAAAGGCATGCTGTCTGGAATCGACCCCCATTCGACCTATCTTGCTGCCGATGACTATGAACAGTTACAGGAAAGCACCACCGGTGAGTTTGGAGGTCTTGGTGTTGAAGTCGGAATCGAGGATGGTTTTATCAAGGTTATCTCACCCATGGACGGCTCTCCAGCTGATCGTGCAGGCGTCCGCGCTGGTGACCTGATCATCAAACTGGATGACACCCCGGCCAGGGAAGTGACTCTTGGCGATACCGTTGACCTGATGCGCGGAGAACCCGGTACCGACATCGTCCTCACCATTTTACGTGAAGGTGTGAGCGATGCTTTTGAAGTCACTGTTACCCGGGAAATTATCCAGGCACGCAGTGTGCGATCACGAATTATTGAACCCGGCTATGGCTATATCCGCGTGGCTACCTTTTCTGTAGATACTGGTGAAGAAGTAAAAAGCGCCCTTACAAAATTTCATGAGGAAACCGAACTGAAAGGCGTTGTACTCGATCTGCGTAACAACCCGGGCGGCGTACTGCAGTCAGCTGTAGGTGTAGTCGATGCCTTTATCACCGACGGTCTGATCGTCTATACCGAAGGTCGTGTGGAAAATGCAGAGATGCGTTTTGAAGCGTCAACAGAAGATCAGAGCCAGGGAGTCCCTCTGGTAGTGCTAATAAATTCCGGTTCTGCCTCGGCCTCTGAAATCGTCGCCGGTGCTCTGCAGGATCACCAACGTGGGATCATTATGGGTACAGAAAGTTTTGGTAAAGGCTCTGTGCAAACGGTTCTCCCGCTGACCAACGACCGCGCAATCAAACTCACCACTGCCCTGTATTTCACACCCAAAGGGCGATCCATACAGGCCCTGGGTATTACTCCGGACATCATTGTCGACAGGGGGCAGGTCACCCGGATTCCCGACAGCCTGATTTCATACCGCGAAGCAGACCTGGTTGGTCATCTGGCAAATGCTAACGGCGAGGAAAGTGATGATGCAGAGGTTAGTGAAGAAGAAGCAGTGATTGCGGCTGAAATTCAACCTCAGGAACCGCTCGAAGTAATCGTACGCGATTACCAGCTCAATGAAGCCATCAATGTTCTGAAAGGACTCAACATCATTCGCCCCCGAGTGATGGCAGAATCAGAAACGCAATTGCTGGAAGATATAGAAGGCACAAGCGCGAGATAAGTCGCAAGTCGCAAAAAAGGCGACTAAATTAGTCGTCTTGTCGGATGGCGCTTCGCTTATCCGACCTACAGAAAACCGTTGAAGCCCGAGAGAGTGGTTGCTTGCCTCTTGCCTCTTTTTATAGAAACCAGCCGCCTCTCTGCACAGCCCACCTTTTTCCTTTATCTTTTATCTTTTTTCTTGAAACTTGTAACTTCAGACTGTTTTATCTAACAACAATCCTCTTTCCCGCCATATATTCCTTCGCCTCGGGAATAGAATATTCCCCGAAGTGAAAAATACTGGCAGCCAGAACAGCATCTGCCTTGCCTTCAGTAATACCATCAACAAGATGTTGCAGATTGCCGACGCCGCCCGATGCTATTAAGGGCACTGAAACGGCTTCGCTGATCGCCCGATTCAATGCCAGGTCAAAGCCATCCTTGGTGCCATCCCGATCCATACTGGTAAGCAGGATTTCACCGGCGCCATTGGCGACCATTTTTTTGGCCCACTCTACTGCATCAAGACCAGTGGGGTTGCGACCTCCATGGGTAAATATCTCCCACTTATCCGGCTCTTCTTCGCCTGATACTTTCTTGGCATCAATAGCGACGACAATACATTGCGAACCAAATTTGTCAGCAGCTTCCCTGACAAAATCTGGATTTTTAACCGCGCTGGTATTGATGGCGACCTTGTCAGCGCCAGCATTAAGCATGTCACGAATATCCTGCAGGGTTCGAATACCGCCACCCACTGTCAGCGGAATAAATACCTGCCCGGCAATATCCCGGACCGTATCTATCGTAGTCTGCCGCCCTTCATGGCTGGCGGTGATATCCAGAAAAGTGATCTCGTCAGCACCCTGGTCACAATAACGCTTGGCTATTTCAACAGGATCACCGGCATCACGGATATCGACAAACTGAACGCCTTTAACAACACGTCCGTTTTCACAATCGAGGCAGGGGATTATTCGTTTGGCCAGGGTCATTTTTTTTCCAATTATTTGAGTAGGCGTTTTTTATTGGGATAAATTTAGGCAAGATAAAGGATAAAGGCGGGCTTATGGATGGCTGAGGATGCAGATGATCTATTTTACAAAAGCTGTAAGGCCCAGGTTTTGGTCAAATAAAAGCTTACCTTGGCAACCCTTCACTGAACCATCTCACCTTTTTCCTTTATCCTTTTTCCTTTATCTAAACACCCCATCCCATTCCAAAAAATTCTTATAAAGCTGCAATCCAACCGTCTGACTTTTCTCCGGATGAAACTGCACCGCAAACACATTCTGTTTTGCCAACGCCGCAGTGAATGTTTCAGGATAGGCGCTTTCACCAACAACATCGTCATGATTTACCGGCGTCACATAATAAGAATGTACAAAATAAAAACGGCTATTATCCTCGATATTATTCCACATTGGATGGGCGCTGCTTTGTTTGACTTCGTTCCATCCCATGTGGGGCACTTTCAGGCGCTGACCGTCTTCACCCGCCATGTTTTCTGGAAAACGTTTGACATTGCCTTCAAACAAACCAATGCAGTCTACGCCGCCATTTTCCTGGCTATGCTGCATCAAGGCCTGCATGCCAACACAGATACCGAACACCGGCCGATCTTCAACCAGACGGCGCAGCATGTCATCAATACCCAGGCGTTTGATTTCACCCATGCAATCGCGCATGGCACCGACACCGGGAAAAATAATGCGATCGGCATTAAGCAGGGCTTTCTCATCGGCAGTGACAGAAACCTGCAGGTTATCCCCCACATGCTCCACCGCCTTCGCAACGGAGTGCAGGTTCCCCATGCCATAATCAATAACAGCAACGCGGTTCATCAGAGTCCAGCCTAATTTAAATTGAGATTTCTATAAAAAGAATTATTTAGACAGCGTTCCCTTGGTAGAAGGCACAACACCTTCCATGCGGGGATCCGGCTCAATGGCCATGCGTACCGCACGACCAAAAGCCTTGAACACTGTTTCTATCTGGTGATGGGCATTGTTGCCGCGCAGGTTATCAATGTGCAGGGTGACCTTGGCACTATTAACAAAGCCCTGAAAGAATTCGTAAAACAAATCCACATCAAAACCACCCACAGCACCACGCTTGAAGGGAATATTGTATTCAAGTCCAGGACGTCCGGAAAAATCGATCACCACCCGCGACAAGGCCTCATCCAGAGGCACATAGGCATGGCCATAACGGCGAATGCCGGTTTTATCCAGCGCCTTGTCAAAGGCCTGACCCAGCGTAATACCCAGATCTTCCACCGTGTGGTGAGCATCAATTTCCAGATCGCCGTCTGCCTTGATGTCCATGTCAATCAGGCCATGGCGAGCTACCTGCTCCAGCATATGCTCCAGAAACGGCAGACCGGATGAAATTTTATAATCACCAGTGCCGTCCAGATTGATACTGACGGAAATTTGAGTTTCTTTGGTATTGCGTTCTACCGACGCCGTTCGGGCTGTCATAGCATCCCCTGGGGTCGCTTATAAAGGGCGACTGTTTCAGAAAAAACGCGATTATACGCCCATTCCCCGCTCAAGTGAAAAAGGAAACTGAAAAAATCCTTATATTTCATTGTCCTGGGAATCTTCGCAAGCAGGCTCCTTACAGGTAAACTTGCCGCCCTATGACCGATACATCCGACAATACCGCAAACAACACCTTCAGTGAAAAGATACTGAGCTGGTTTCAGCAACATGGCCGCCATCATCTACCCTGGCAACAGGAAAAAACCCCTTACAAGGTCTGGGTTAGCGAAATCATGTTGCAGCAAACCCAGGTTACTACCGTCATACCCTACTTTGACCGTTTTATGACCCGCTTTCCCAACGTGCAGTCACTGGCCAAAGCGGATGAGGATGCTGTCCTGCATTTATGGACCGGGCTCGGTTACTACGCCAGAGCACGCAATCTGCATAAAGCCGCGAAAATTATTCATCAACAATATAAGGATATTTTTCCAGACAGCGTTGAAGAGCTCAGTGAGTTACCCGGCATCGGTCGTTCCACCGCCGGCGCAATTATTGCGGCATCCATGAACAAACGCGCGGTGATCCTAGATGGTAATGTTAAGCGGGTGCTGTGCCGTTACCACTGTGTGGAAGGCTGGCCAGATCAAAGCAGCACCAACAAAACCCTTTGGGAAATTGCAGAACGCTACACGCCCGATGAAAATTGTGGTGATTACAATCAGGCCATGATGGATTTGGGCGCCTCTTTATGCAGTCGCAGTAAACCGGTCTGCGATCTGTGCCCGCTACAGAAGAGTTGCCAGGCCTATCAAACCCAGCGCACCGAGATTTTTCCCGAGAAAAAACCAAAGAAAACCCTGCGCGTTAAATCTACTGCTATGCTGATTCTGCAAAGCCCTGACGCCAGAAAGGTATTACTGGAGAAACGTCCGTCACAGGGTATATGGGGTGGACTATGGAGCTTTCCCGAAATACCCGTTGATGAAGCGCCTGACTCCTATCTGTTGGCCAACGGCCTGAAACCTTCAGGCGACATCCGCAAATGGCAGCCCATGCGGCATACCTTCAGTCATTTTCATCTTGATATGACTCCTGTGCTTGTTTCATTGAGCAAATCTCAGGATACCGTTTTGGAGAGTGGTCGCTGGCATTGGTATGATCTGGAAAATCCGGGAAAGCTGGGGCTGGCTGCGCCAGTTAAAAATCTGCTGGCCACCCTGAAGAATAATCTCGAGAGTAATTTGTAACAGCGAAAGAAATCGATGGCTCAGAAAAATAACAGGCTTTTACAATCCATAATAATCATCTGTGGTTTGGCGCTATGCATAAGCGCTTTTCAGTACTACCAGGTCGGCCAGATTAACTGGTACCAGGATCCGTTAAATTCAACACGGGATTTAATGGCCGAGCTGGACGAGTCAGCTCCGGACACTGCGAGCTCTTCAACATCAGGCGTCGAAATACAGGGAGTGGTAAGCAGTATCACCGATGGCGATACTCTGCGAATCAACAACACAACAGGCGGATCTGACATCATTCGCCTTTATGGCATCGATGCTCCGGAACGGGATCAGCCTTATGGCTCAGAAGCAACCAGCGCCTTACGCTCCAAAGTCGCTGCCGCAAAGGTCAGAATTGTTGTGCAGGATACCGATGATTATGGTCGCCAGGTTGGCACCGTTTATCTGGACACCAGGAATATCAATCTGGAGATGGTGGCCCAGGGGCATGCCTGGTGGTATGAATTCTTTGCCCCGGATAACCGGGAATTACGTCAGGCTCATATAAAAGCACAGGAAAATCATCTGGGACTCTGGCGCGACGCCAAGCCCATTGAGCCCTATGACTGGCGCAGGAGCCATTAATCCATCTTGGAGATAATTTGCTTCAGAATTCATGGGGAGAATAAGACTCGATCTTAACCTTGCTATTGGCTCTATAGCCACTAAACTAGCGGGATTGAAACTGAACAGGGTTAATCAAATACAATCATGAGCCGCACAGTATTCTGCAAGAAATATCAGAAAGAAATGGAAGGCCTGCCCATGGCTCCACTGCCCGGCGCCAAAGGCCAGGAAATTTATGACAATATCTCCAAACAGGCGTGGACAGAATGGCAGGCACGCCAGGTACGCCTGATCAATGAAAAACAGCTATCCATGATTAATCCGGATGATCGAACCTATCTGATGGACCAGATGACCAAATTCCTAGCCAATGAGGATGCCGACGAGGCAGATGGCTATGTCCCGCCCGAGGCGTGATTTTCAAGGGAATTCTTGACTCAACCAGAGACAGAAGGTTTAATACGCGCCTTGCGTATTTAGCGCATAAGCCAATACCCGTGTTGGTTGTTTTATAGAAATATGCCCAGATAGCTCAGTTGGGTAAACGGTGAGCGTTTTTGGAGCGCTGACTTCAAGCGAACCGGAACGCCTTTGATCTGTGATCAAAGGCAGGAATGAGCAGAGAGTCGTGCGCAGCGCGACCCCTCAGTAGTATAGAAGGTTGCCAATTTGTGCGACCTACAAAGAAATGCCCAGATAGCTCAGTCGGTAGAGCAGAGGATTGAAAATCCTCGTGTCGGTGGTTCGATTCCGCCTCTGGGCACCATTTAAGCCATATTATTCAATGACTTATAGTTCTCCCTCTTTCTAAAATCTCATGGCACACCCATGGCACATTGTCCCTATGTGAATTTGAGTGTTTACTAGTGTCATGCCACAAAAGAGTTTCACCATCCTTGAAAACAAAGTCACACTCTACAACCGTGATGGTGGTTCCATCTGGCACGCCAGAATCAAACTGAAGACAGGCGAATGGTGGCGATTCTCAACCAAACAAACAGACTTTGAAGAAGCAAAAGAAGTTGCCCTCAAAGAGTATTACACCACCGACTACAAACATAAACACAACCTGCCCCAGAACACCCGTAAGTTTAAGTCGGTAGCGAATTACTCAATCAAGCGAATGGAGGATGAATTGGCGCATGGTGGGGGCAAATCGGGGAGGAGCCTAGCGCATCACCCTCTCTTCATCCTACCTGAGAAACACATCCCGGGTCCTGTGACTGTATTTGACGGCGCCGCCCAATGCCGTGGTTTGAGTGGTGGAACCGGCATCCATGACGCCACTGGACTAGACACAGTAATGGGTCGCATCAATGGTCACGGCCACGTCATCGGTGTCCAGCAGTGTCTGCAGTGCCACCAGAATCTGCTGTGTCAGGCGCTCCTGCACCTGGGGACGCTAAGCGAAGAAACGCACGATGAGGTTGATCTTCGACAGGCCGATAAACTTATCACCGGTAATATAGGCGACCCGGGCAGTACCGTCGATGGTCACGAAATGATGCTCGCAGGTACTGGTCAGGCTTATATCCCCCACCTTGACCATTTCGTTCACTTTCATCTTGTTTTCGATCACGGTTATCTTGGGAAAATGCGCGTAGTCTTGGCCTGAAAATATTTCGTGGACGTACATTTTGGTGATGCGGTGCAGAGTCTCTTACAGGCTGCCATCGTTCAGGTCCAGCACCAGTGTTTTCATGATGACGGTCAGGGAGTCCTTTATCTTCAGGTACTTCTCTTCGCTATCAATGGTATGGGCGATCATTGGAGTTTCCAGTCTGTGTGCCAGTAGTGCCTCACGCACCTTCTGGGCCTCTTCGCTGAAACTTGCTTCGGCCATGGGCTCTGTTCTTGCCAATACCTGGTTCATAACTGTTTCCTTGATATCAATATTTTTCAAGGGTAAGTTTTGTGCGGAGTAAGTCCTGGCATGGATTTATGCGGTTTTCAGGTGGCGCCCGCCATCAAGGGCGAGAGAGCGGCCGGTAATATAATGACTTTCCAGCAACATCTTTACAGCTGCAATGCCTTCATTGGCTCCGGGGCCAGGACTGAGCAGGGATTTGCGGGCTACCTTCTTCCTGTATTCCCCGTCATCAGTTTCCCTGAACATGAGCAGGGCCGGGGCGATGCTGTTTACCTTCACCTGCGGGGCCAGACTGGCGGCGAATGACAGTGTCAGGTTATGCAGGGCTGCCTTGCTTGCTGCATAGGCAATATGTTTGCTGCTGCCGCGCTCGGCCACGTAATCGGTAATATGAATGATGTCGGCCTGGCCGTAATCCTGGGCACCGAGTTTCAGCTGGTCGGCAAATCCCAGGTTCATCAGATAAGGGGCCTGAACATGCACCACCCAGTTTTGCGCCATCACTTGCGCCGGGTCATCCCTGTCGGATTCGGGCAGCCAGTCCGAAGCATTATGGACAATGGCACGTATAGACGAGCTGCGACCTGCAAAGTTCTTAACAAAGGCATTGATGCTTTCCGTCGAGCTGAAATCCGCCTGCAGACACTGGATGCCTTTTTCTTCAAGATCTTTCAGGTTGTCACGCTGGCGGCGATAGGTGATGGATACATCGTAACCCTCGGCAGCCAGTGCCAGTGCGAGGGCCCGCCCAAAACGCTGCGCACCGCCGGTGATGAGAATCTTGCCTGACATTACTGGCGGCTGGCTGAAAGCGTGACAGAAACGGAATCGGCAAAGCGCAGGGCATGGGGCTTGTCAGCTTTCACGGTCGCCCGGGTCGCCATGTCGCTTTCCATCAGGATCTGCAGCAGATCCTCGGTCAGTTTTTCCAGCAGGCGAAAACGCCCCTGTTCCACATGCCCGATGATCTTTTTGGTAATGGTTTTGTAATTCAGGGCCGTGGTTTCATCATCGCTGCTGCAGGGCTCATTGGCCTCGTACTGCAGTTCACAGTTGATGATTACATCCTGCTGTTTGCTCAGCTCTTCCGGATTGAAGCCAATATAGGTTCTAAGCCGCAGGTCTGTGATGTTGATGATGGCATCGTTGCGCTTCCAGGCTCGGCGGCTGGAAATAGTGTCTTGTGTTTCTAATGAATGGACGTTTGGCATTGCGTGCTCCTGCTATTCAATTATTAGATATACGTCAGTTTTTGCAAAGCAGATTCAGGCAATGAATCCGCCCCGGCAAGATCGGCGTAAGAGCGTATATACAATAACTGGAGGCAATATGCCGGAAGGTCCTGAAATACGGCTGGCGGCCGACAAGATTGAAGCAGCTTTGCACGACCGCGAACTGATAGAAGTCTTTTTCGCCTTTGATCACCTGAAACCCTATTCGCGGTCCCTGGCCGGCAGCAAGGTGCTTGCCGTTGAAACCCGAGGCAAGGCGCTGCTGATTAACATGAACTGCGGGCTGAGTATCTACAGCCATAACCAACTCTACGGCCGCTGGATGATAAGAAAGGCCGGAAACATGCCGAAAACCAGCCGGCAACTGAGACTGGCCCTGCATAACCATGACTACAGCGCCTATCTTTTCAGCGCCTCGGATATCAGCGTAATTGCAACCGGCCAGCAAGCACAGCATCCCTTCCTTGCCAGGCTGGGGCCAGACATCATGTCGGCACCCCTTGCCGACGTTCGCAGGCAAATTAAGGCCCTCCGTTTTTCCAGGCGCCGCCTGGGTCAGCTGCTACTGGACCAGAGCTATCTTGCGGGCATGGGCAATTACCTGCGCAGCGAAAGTCTTCATGTTGCCGGCATACATCCGGACAGGCGGCCAACCGACTGCGGCGCCGAGGAACTGGACCGCCTGGCCTCCAGCATCCTCAAGCTTGCCCGGCAATCCTACCGGCAAAGGGGGATTACCAATGACATGGTTCGGGCCAGGGCGCTGAAGGCAGAGGGGCGCCGGCGCAGTGAGTACCGGCACTGGGTATTTGCGAGGGAAGGAAGGCCCTGTTACCGCTGTGGCGAGAAAGTAATAAAAACCCGGGTTGCCAGCCGCCGGCTTTACTACTGTCCGCGCTGCCAGGCTTGAGACATGCGCAAAACCGCACGCAGACAATCCGGGATCCAGGTCAAAAAGCCGCTAATTTCTGGCAAATAGGCTTAGACACCTGAAGGGTAAAATGGCCAAAATAAGACCCTGTTAGCAATACAGAAAGACGCTACAATGTAGGGATGTCATTGCCACTGCTCTATTCCTTTCGCCGCTGTCCCTATACCACTTTTGCACTCAGAGATGGTCGTGATATCCATAAACTGGCACTTCAGATGGGCACCAGCGTCAAAATGCTGGAACAGTTCTATTCCAAATTATCCCCTCGCATGAATGCAGCAGAACATGCTGGCATTCGCTCAAAACAGGGTTGAACAGTTCAACTAGAGTTGGATTGCTCCTTATTGAGTATTAGTCTCAATAAGCACCTAAATACCCTCAAAAAATATCAAAAATAATTGAAATAAATCGTTCCAAACTCTGCTAACTCTTATAAATAACTTTTACATACAAGACGGATTTTGTGTGATGACGAGAATGGTTGTATCTAAGTCACTCACTCCCACGATATCCCAGCGTGACGGGTCATACTGATAACAACTAACGGTAAGCAAATACTGTTGTCAGAAAAACTGGAAGAAACAAAGTGTGCAGGCAATGTCTAACTCGCAACCTGCATTGAACATATATGCTTGTAGCGGTGTATATGTCATCCGTTGGGCATCGTTAAAGCGATGCGTGAGAAGGGGTAAAAGGAGAACGCCAACCTACCTGCCAGTGCATACTGGTCCCTTGCTACAGCATCT
>JAURCS010000017.1 GCA_030828385.1 Gammaproteobacteria bacterium | reverse complement strand
GGATGATCAACGGGCTTGTAATTGAATCCACTGCCAGCTGTTGAGCCGGCCCATGCTGCACCACCGGTAATATATTCTTCATCGGTGCAGTTATTGCAAAACAGCGATGCTTCCCAGTTTCCTTCCGGTGAAACGTAAGCAATACGGGCAGTAATCAGATCATAGGATGGAATCGTTAACGTCGTAGAATCCTGACCACTGCTTTGCTGATCATCTTTATAGGAGTAGTTCACTGAACTCACCAGGCTACCGCCCATGGCAAGGTCCCAGTTATGACGAAGCCCTGCAGTAAATGAGTTCTCGGGAGCACGGCTAAAGGGCGAGTCTCCTTCTACACCAGCAAATTGGGTATAGGTATCCCATTCTGCATCAAGGCCACCATAGCCCATGTTGAACCTGAGATTATCAGTCAACAAGGCAATCGCTTCTATTTCAATCCCTGAAATAGTGGCGTCTCCAACATTGATTGTGCAGCGACGGTTACATCGATCATCAGCAGTCACCGTCAACTGTTTATCTGAATAATCCATTTCGAAAAGGGTAATGTTAGCCCTTATCCGCCCATTCTCCGACTGCAAGCGCGCACCCAGCTCATAGTTCCAGAGCTCTTCTGGCTCAAAAGGGGTATTGATATCAGCTACAGTGTCATTGGTGCCACCGGATTTGAAACCTTTTGTGGCCGAAGCATAAAACATCATGTTGTCTCGGGCCTGCCATTCCAGTGCTATTCGTGGCGTAATCGTTGTAAAAGTATCGCTTCCGGCAAAGGTTGCTTGTGCTTCCGAGCCAACAATACTGGTTCCCAGCAGATAGCATGGGCTTGTTTCTGTACAGCCCCCGTAAGTAGCCCCGTCGCCATTGGGGTAAATGATATTGGGGCCACCGCGTGGATCGAGGTCAGGATAATTGCTGTTATCGTCAGGTCCGTTCGGATCAATAGCCCATATTTCGAATAAACGCTGATCAAGTGCGGCATCAAAAACGCCCTGGTTGAAGGTACTAAAACTTTTCTTATCCTTGACCGAGCGAACGCCCAGGGTGAGTGTTAGATTGTCACTTAACATCCAATCTCCCTGCGCAAAAATACCACTGCTCTCGGTAACCTGCGCCCTGGTACCGCGAAGTTCCAACGTGCCAAATAGATCTGTTGCACGGTAGTCCTTGTTGCTGAGCTGCCTGAGTGTTGGCTCTTCCTCAGAAATATAGGCGCCTACCACATAATTCAAACGATCATTAAAAGCCGTGCCAGTAAGCTGAAATTCCTGAGACCAGAAATCACTGTTATCCAGTGTTTTGCTGTCAAAATAGGATTGTGCAAGTAGACTTTCATCTGACTCACGGTTTTCAAAGGTTTCCATATCGCGATAGCCAGTAATCGATCTGAATGTCAGTGTCTCTGAAATATCGTAACTAATTGACATGTTAAAACCGGTGCTTTCGGAATCAGTACCACCTATGGGACCTGCACCTGTAAGTTTATAAAGGTCGAACGGAATTGTCGGTGCATAATGCTCTGGCGTTCCGGCAGGGAACAAAATGTTATAGGCTGCGATATTTGAAATACCGGGGGTAAAAATCGGTGGGGTGGTGTCGCCCTCAATGCCTGGAGTGGCGGGATCATCGAAGCCGCCATTATTACCGAAGTAATCAATCAGTTTACTGGCTCCGCCATTGGAGGAGGACTCTGTGTAATCAATGCCAACATCGACAGTCAGTTTCTCATTAGGCTGATATCGCAGCTTTGCCGAGAAAAAATCAGTGTCATCCGCGCCCAGACCAACGCCATCAGAAATACGCTCTACCCAGCCATCACGCTCCATATGCGCATAAGCAACACGGGCAGCCAGCGTATCGGAGAGAGGAATATTAATGGCTGTATTTAAATTAGCACGGGAGAACTCACCGAAACCGGCTTTTACATAGCCATTCATTTCGCCGCCAACATCTGGTTTGATGGTGTTATAAACAATGGCTCCACCGGTAGAGTTTTTACCAAACAAGGTACCCTGGGGTCCTCGCAGTACTTCTACACTTTGTACATCAAGCAAACGCAGGAAATTGGTTATAGGTCGGCCGTAGTAGACCTCATCAATATAAATCCCAACTGCCGGGTCAAGAACCGGCGATATTCGCGCCTCGTTGACACCACGAATGGAAAACTGTGCACCCACATTAGCGCGTCCGGTACCGTCACCAATACTGACATTCGGTATAAAATCTGCCATTTGCTGAGGGTCTGTCACGCCAAGACGATCAAGTTCTTCAGGATTGAAGCTGGTTACAGCGACTGGTACTGACTGCAGGTCTTCAGCTCTGCGTTGGGCTGTAACCGTTATTTCTTCCAGCGTGGCCTGCGCGAATAATTGCTGAGGCAACATTACAGGACCCGCTATTGACGCGGCAATAGCGACTGTTAGTAGTCGTTTTTTCATGATTTTCCCCTTTCGTAACATTTTAGTAACAGTTTTGTTTTATTTTTATTGGCAGAATGCAGCAAAACTTATTGAGACAAACTTTTGTACCATTGGAATGCTGCTTATTAGACCATGCATAAGCCCTTGAAAAACAAATACCCTCTGAAATGATAACTTTAAAGTAAAGTAATTAACATTCTATGAGGATGAGATGCTTACTGGACAAACCCACCTTCAATCCATAGCCGGGAGGATTCAAGGGTACAGGGTGCCTGTACCAGTTCACGATCGGGTAATTTTCGCCAGTAATGATTGATTGTCTTAGGCTCTTTGAGATAAACAGGATCAGTGATAGTTATTTCTGCCATCAGACCCATGCCCCCATTAATCAAACTGAAGCGTTCCACCAGGTGCTTTTGTTCACTTGAGTCGACACCGGTTTGCATACCCCACCTGTCCGCAACAAAATTGCTTGTTTCCACTACCAACTGATCCCCTTCAAACCAACCCGTCGAGTGACCCAAAACAGATGGCTCGTCCATGGGGTAATCCCGATCAAGATGGACTACTCGTGCAACTGGCATCATGTCTCGCTCAATCAATATGGTACTTTCATCTTGCCTGACAATTCGATGTGGATAAGGCAGAATCATCGATTTGGGAGGGCCTGGGTCTATGCATTCCAGCATCGGGTTACTTGATTCAGTGAATGAGTCGACCATAGCTTGCCCAAACTCGGTGTAAGGCCAGTCCTTGGGTGGCAGGTAATGAGGGTTGAAACCACCGGGATCGTCCCGAGTCCAAAGGCCACTGAAATCGGTAGACGGCATGATTTCAAGTTGATCAACCTGATTGCCGGTAGCGCCCAGACGAATTCCATCTTTTTCTACCCACTCTGCGGTGGAGTAATTCCGGGATTTATTTTTATCATGGGCACCCTGCCAGGTAATGACATCGCCGCTTTTCAGGCTTTCCTTGCTCCAGCCCTGTCGCACGAGACTCGGAGGATTACCCATTTCAATGCTGTATTCCACCAGTTCACCATCAAGATTCGGGGCCCGAACCTTTAGATAGACATGGGGCATTGCCCAACCGTATTTTACAACAACACCAGTCAGCACTCGGACATCATTGTTATCTATAGTGGCGTGGGAATGGTGCGCCAGTAATATGTCCGGATATAACAAAAAAGATAAAATTAGAATAACCGGTATAAATCGTTCTTTTTTCATGACCTTGACCTTTGAAATGGTTTAAGTATAGAAAAAAATGTTGATCTACAAAATCACTATAAAGGAAGCTAGACTATTTAGTCAATATTATCAATTACTGATATTTCTTCAAGATAGATTTTATATGGCTCGTAGAGCCTCATGCCTGCAAGCTGCATGTTATTTTTAAAAGACAATTAACTTCTTAATATTGACCTTAGAAAGTATTTTTTCAAGAAATGGAACCTGGTTATATTCATCTCCCCAGTGATCCGTAACAGTATAATTGACTCGAAAATAAGGTTTTGCCCTGATTTATCATGGTGATTCTTTTATATTTATAAAAACATCCCATCAATGCCAATGCCTCAATTAATCCCGATATTTATTGTTAGTGCAACTGCAGAAATTCTTTTACTGGCAGTCTAGATCATATTAAAAATGTGAATAATTTTAGGCCGGGCATAGACCTAAAAAATGATTAAATGTAATTTGAAAGTGACGACTAGTTGCTTTGCGCAGGGATAAAATAGATTTTTATATGTAATTCTTATTGTTAATTTGCATTTAAATGTCAACGACTTAAGCATCCCTAAATTAAATTCAGGGCGTGTATATGGATTGCAAATATCTTAAAAAAGCATAAATAGAAAAGTAACTTTGATAGGCGTAATCATTACGATGATTAAAAAATGCCATGGCAATGATTACAATCTTGAAGCACTACGATATTGATTAACTAGCCAATAATTAAAAAGAGATGCTATCTGGACATTCCCGGCAGGGCAAAATTATCTTCGTAAATGCAATTTGCCTCCCTTACATCCGAACGCAGTACCCGATCACGAAATTTCGTATGTTTCCATTCACCGACCCAATGCTCGGGATCGGTGAAGGTATATTCGCTGACCATGGTGTTGCCGTCGTTGATCAAACTGATGCGTTCAACGATTTTTAATTGTTCACCGGCTAATATACCTGCTTGCATCAGATGGTTATCGCCAATAAAGCCAGAGGTCTCAACAACCAAAGTGTCCCCTTCCCAATGGCCCAATGACTCACCCTGCCAGTTACGATCCACATCGGCACCTGTGAGTCTCTCTCGGCCATCCAGAAAAATTACGCGGTAATCATTGTTTAATCTTGAAACCATAAAGATAGCTGTGGGATATTGCAACATCATCAAAGCCCCATAACGGGTCATGAAACGCGGCATTCCGGGGGGGTAACACAGGGCTGTAGGATCGCCAAAGCGCTCACCTTTTTCTGAGGCTTCAAGGTAGGCTTCATGATATGAATTGCCCTTTGCTGTTAACACAGGGGTAGGTTTGAATTCGAAAGATCCGTAATTGGCACGCCATTCATCTTCGCCACGAAATTGCCATAGACCGGTTAGGTCGAAAGGAGCCGGTGGACGCGCTATTGCCAGATTATCCGGGTCCAGTGCTCCCATGGTTTTGCCATCAACAGGGTTTTCTCCCGGAGTAATGCCTTTGGAAATAATAGGTAATTGTGGAGGGCGGGTTTTTTCTTCACGCATTTGCCATGTTTCTCCGGCAGGAGGTGGTACATAGGTCATCAGGGCCGGATAAATCTGTCTTTGCTCTTCTTCCTCTTCAACTTCCATATTATAGGCACGACCATCTGCACCAATTAACCCTAGTACCAGACCACCGGATGCACCATTTTTAAGCGGGCTGATTTTTACTGTAATGATGTCACCTGCTGTAATGGAATTCCGATCAAAGCCCATTGCCTGCATGGCACCTATGCCCTGGCCCTCCAGCTTCCACAATACAGCTTCACCATTTGCATTTGGCACATCAACGCTCAGAATCATAT
Source organism: Gammaproteobacteria bacterium (assembly GCA_030828385.1). Classification (GTDB taxonomy): domain Bacteria; phylum Pseudomonadota; class Gammaproteobacteria; order Pseudomonadales; family Pseudohongiellaceae; genus Eutrophocola. The sequence goes on along the minus strand of JAURCS010000017.1, from coordinate 54,868 downwards.
GCGGATTACGTAATACAAAACGGGTAACCTCACCAGTAATCAGTTCAGTTTTAGCCTCATCAAACACAACAGTTGAATGATGTGCGCCGACTTTAAAATGCAATAGCATCAAAGTGTAAAACAATATTTTTTTAATAAATGGTTTCATTTCTCCCCACCTGTTCTAGATAGAATTCTTAATCATAAAGATTTAGAGATCTGCATCAATGTGCAAACGTGAATTTTCGACAGTACAGTCTACTCTCACCAGATCACGATCGGTAAGTTTCTTCTTATAATACACAATGGTGACCGGCGCAATAAACATTGCACGGTTAGTCACGGTCATCTCGACCAGCAATCCCATGCAATTTTTGAAAAGAGATATTTCTTCCAGCGTATTTTTTGGATCACTGGAGTCAACTCCGGTATAACTATCCAAGCGGTCAGCAATAAAATTATCCACTTGAGTCTGCGAGTACTCAGTATAAGAATAGTCCGCTCTTGGCCTATAGGTATATCCCAACTTGGATGTATCTCTGACCCATTAATCTGTCAAATCCGAGGATAGCTCTACAGGAGCATCATTGTTGCCATTCATGGTCAGTCTCGGCGCGTCACTCTTTTCGGCCCAATTTAGTTCTTAATAATTTCGATTCAGATTTTTGTCGACCGGCCCTTCTCAGGTAATAAAATCACCAGGTTTAAAGCTATCGGGTCTCCACCTTTTATTTTTCATTCCTAGTGGATGCAACAATTCAATGCTGTATTCCCCCAACCGCCTTCAAGGTATAGCGAGCGTGAACATCACTCATTGCATGAGATCGAACCAGTTGCTAGCCAGCCCTACTGGATAGCACCCTGCCTTGCATTACAGGCCCGCAATTACTTCAAACACAAATTCAAGGGTAGGATCATCATTGGTGGTTGCCCCGCCCGCTTCTGTTGATTGAGGTTCTTTGGATGTGATGTTTGGTATTATTTTGTTTAAAATTTGCGATGAAATTCGATACCGCCTACGTTTTTATCAAAAGAAAACCTGATCGGTCTCCGCTAGATTCTCACTGAAAGGAATTGTTCATCAACTTTTGCGCTAAGGTGCTTTTGAACCAAGGGATTGAATCAAGACCTCCTCCCGCCTAGCGAGAAAGCATAAAGTCCGGTCTATGACTTATTATTCTTCTTTCGAATATTACAAAGTCTCGACTGGAGGAATGCATTGGCAATTTGGCTGATCCAAACTTAAAACTTAAATACCTTTAGGCGAGATAAATTATTAGCCATCTAAATTACCAAAGTAATTTGTTCAAAGAGATATCCCTGCGAGGCGTGCTATAAAACATGCGTCTGCGCTGCTGTCGCAGCTTATGAAAAAGAGTCCTCATCAAGCCCCCCTCTTCCAGAATGCAAAAAGCCCGGTCTATGACCGGGCTTTTTGTTTTCTGGCGGAGAGGGAGGGATTCGAACCCTCGATGAGTGTTAACCCATACGCCCTTAGCAGGGGCGCGCCTTCAGCCACTCGGCCACCTCTCCAAATATTTGTATTCGCTTCAAAAGCGCATGCCTGCTGGAAACAGCTCTGGCATCACCCCGTCAGCAAGCGCGCAATCATATCATAAGCATATGGGATTGGTGGAGCCTGAAACAGGTAAATTTTAGGAAATTGTTGCCTTTAAAATACCTGTCTTCTTTTAAGAAAATAAAGATTTGAGCGTTTAATTCGAAAGCTTTACTGCTAACTGATTAAATTCAGCTGTTACCGATACTGTCATCGTCGCTTTCAGCGTCAGTCGCTCCGCTATCCCCTTCTTTCTTGATTCTGTCGTAGATCTCTTCCCTGTGAACCGCAACGTCCTTAGGTGCATTCACACCTATACGTACCTGATTTCCCTTCACACCCAGGACAGTTACTGTGACTTCGTCACCAACCATAAGTGTCTCGCCTACGCGGCGGGTTAAAATCAACATTACTAGTTCCTCTAAGTTTCCTAGTCCGCTCATACTTTATAAAAGCTGGCGATACATGGTGTCTTGCAAGCTAATCTACTGAAGTCTTTTTACGCTGACCAACTAAAAATGGACTACGTATACTTATTCAACCTCATTCATGGCTTGGCGATTATTGCTTTTACAGACTACGCTGGCGCTGTTTCCAGACCAAATGCATTATGCAAAGCCCTTACTGCCGTCTCCAGATATTTCTCCTCAATGACCACGGAAATCTTGATTTCCGATGTAGTGATTAGCTGAATATTGATCGCTTCCTTTGACAATGCTTCAAACATACGACTGGCAATACCGGCATGAGAGCGCATTCCAACGCCTACCAGTGATACTTTTGCCACCTTATCATCAACTTTAACACCCCTGGCACCCATCTCTGTCGCAGTTTTCTCCAGAATTCGGGTTGCTGCTTCAGCATCCTTCTTCTGCACTGTGAAAGTAATGTCATTCGTTAAATCGGCACCAATATTCTGGACAATAACATCCACTTCTATATTTGCATCGCTGATCGGACCAAACACTTTAAAGGCCATACCTGGAACATCCGGTATCCCTACAACACTTAGCTTGGCCTCGTCCCTGGTGAACGCAATGCCAGAAATTAAAGGCATTTCCATCATTAAATCTTCCTCTGAGACTATTAATGTACCCGGACCATCCTCAAAAGAAGATAAAACCCGTAACGGCACATTGTATTTTCCGGCAAATTCCACAGAACGAATCTGTAGTACTTTTGCGCCGAGACTGGCCATTTCCAACATTTCTTCAAATGTGATTTTGTCCAGTCGTCTGGCATTTTCAACTACGCGGGGATCGGTTGTGTAGACACCATCAACATCGGTGTAGATCTGACATTCATCAGCTTTTAGAGCTCCTGCAAGCGCTACTGCCGTGGTATCCGAACCACCTCTTCCCAGAGTAGTTATATTTCCCTCTTCATCAACTCCCTGAAATCCAGCAACAACGACCACTTTGCCCTGATCCAGATCATGACGGATTTTATCGCTGTCAATTTCCCGGATCCTTGCCTTTGTGTGTGCGTTGTCAGTGAGTATTCTTACCTGCCCTCCGGTATAAGAGCGAGCCGGACAACCTATTGCTTGAAGAGCCATGCTCAACAGGGCAATCGTTGTTTGCTCACCGGTGGAGAGCAACATGTCCATCTCACGTGGAGATGGCTGCTTTTGCAGTTCATAGGCCATGGCAGTCAGGTTATTGGTGACGCCGCTCATGGCGGAAACCACAACAATCACCTGGTTACCCTGATCCTTGCAGGCCGCAGCTTTTTCAGCCACCGCCCTTATTCTCTCGACGGAACCCACTGAAGTTCCACCATATTTTTGAACTATCAACATGATATTGACACTAACCTTTGTGTGTTTGCAAATAGAGTTACTTTTTAACTGTAATTTTATTTTTGCAATAGCTATTGCGAAAATGAAACGTCATAAAAGAGAGGTAACATATTGTTTTACTTGTGAAATTGCTTCTGGCAGCTGATCCGGAGAGTTTCCCCCGGCCATCGCCATATCTGGCCTGCCACCGCCTTTTCCACCGACTTTCCGGGCAACTTCGTTTACCAGGTCCCCGGCTTTTACCCGATCGGTTACATCGCTGGTCACCCCGGCGACAAGGCTCACCTTATCGCCACTGACTGCAGCCAGCACTACTACGGCACTACCGAGTTTATTCTTCAACTGATCTGTCGTTTCGCGCAGCGCTTTGCTATCCAGGCCCTCAACGATGGCAGCCAGTACCATAACGCCCTTGATTTCTTCAGCCTGTGAAGCAAGATCTGAACCCTGTGAACTGGCAAGTTTTGCCTTTAACTGGTCCAGTTCTTTTTCCAGCTGCCGATTAGCCGCGCTGAGCTGTTCTACACGCTCCACGACGACATCTGTTCCTGACTTCAAGACGCCGGCAATCTGTTTCAATCTGTCTTCATTATCCTGAATCAAGGCCACTGCAGCACTGCCTGTCACCGCCTCAATACGGCGGACTCCGGCGGCAATACCAGATTCCTGGAGTATCTTGAACAAGCCAATATCACCGGTACGATTCACATGGGTACCGCCGCATAATTCTATGGAAAACTCTGTGCCTTCGGCTGTCCTGGCTCCCATGCTGACGACCCTGACCTCATCACCATATTTCTCGCCAAACAGGGCCATTGCCCCTTTCTCCTTGGCATCATCCATGGACATCACCTGTTTTCCGACTTCCGCATTGGCCAGAATTTGCTGATTGACCATGGTTTCTATCTGGCGCAATTCGCTTTCGCTAAGCGGTTGATTATGGGAGAAGTCAAAACGCAGATATCTGGGGCTGACCAGAGAGCCTTTCTGCTGCACATGGGTACCAAGGATATTCCTTAAGGCTGCATGCATAAGATGGGTGGCTGAGTGATTCAACGCGATAGGCTGACGCAAGCTGTTATCCACGCTGCAGCCCAGGGCCTCGCCAACAACCAGCTCACCCTCTTCAAGTATTCCCATATGCAGGAAATACTCGCCCTGCTTGCGGGTGTCCTTGACGGTAAAATTCAGCTTCGCGTTTTTAAGCGTTCCGCAATCCCCTACCTGACCACCGGATTCTGCGTAAAGAGGCGTCGTATCAAGGATCACAATACCTGTTTGACCTTCGATGAGCTTTTCCACGGGCTGGTTTTCATGAAACAACGCAAGAACAGTGGCATCAGCTTCCAGGGCGTTGTAACCGACAAAATTGGTGCCCTTTTCGAGCTGGATATCGAGCGCCTCGGTGGTTTCAAATTGACTGGCAGAGCGGGCCTGGGCTTTCTGCTGCGCCATTTCCGCTTCAAAGCCATCCATGTCGAGAGATAGACCACGTTCCCGCGCAATATCTCCAGTCAGATCAACCGGAAAACCATAGGTATCGTAGAGGCGAAACACGGTTTCACCGGGAATAACCTTGTCCTGAAGTTCGCTTATGGCTTTCTCCAGAATTGACATGCCATTATCCAGCGTGCGTGAAAACTGCCTTTCTTCAGCCAGCAGGGTTTCTTCAACACGGCTTTTGTTGCTAACCAGCTCAGGATAGGCCTCACCCATTTCTTCGCTTAGCGGGGCCACCAGTTTATGGAAGAAAGGCTCATTGATGCCCAGTTTATGTCCGTGACGAATAGCCCGTCGAATAATGCGGCGCAACACATAACCACGGCCTTCATTAGCCGGAATAACCCCATCAACCACCAGAAATGCGCAGGAGCGGATGTGATCGGCAATAACATTCAGTGAGCTGTTCTTCAGGTCTTCGGTTCCGCTGATACGTGCTACTTCTCGAATGATGTGCTGAAACAGATCAATCTCGTAGTTACTGTGAACATTTTGCATTACTGCCGCTATACGCTCCAGCCCCATACCAGTGTCTACCGACGGTTTTGGCAGCGGTTTCATTGTTCCGTCAGCGGAACGGTTGAACTGCATGAAGACCAGATTCCAGATTTCGATATAACGGTCACCATCCTCATCAGGACTTCCAGGCGGTCCACCGGGAACAGATTCACCGTGATCATAGAAGATTTCACTGCAGGGGCCGCAGGGACCGGTATCACCCATAGCCCAGAAATTATCTTTTTCGCCCATGCGAGAAAAACGTTCTGCTGATACCCCCATTTCCTTCAGCCAGATATCAGCCGCTTCGTCATCATCTTCAAACACTGTCACCCAGAGCTTTTCCTCAGGCAAGCCTAATTCCTTTGTGAGGAAATCCCAGGCAAATCGAATAGCTTCACGTTTGAAATAATCGCCAAAACTGAAATTACCCAACATTTCAAAGAAGGTATGGTGACGGGCTGTATAACCAACATTTTCAAGATCGTTGTGTTTACCACCAGCCCGAACGCAGCGCTGGGAAGAAGTTGCGCGATTATTGGCTCTTTTTTCCTGCCCCAGAAATACATCCTTGAACTGCACCATCCCGGCATTGGTAAACAGCAGAGTTGGATCATTGCCAGGCACGAGAGAGCTGCTGGCGACAATATCGTGTCCCTGCTCTGCAAAATAATTAAGAAATGCCTGGCGGATCTTAGCGCTTTTCATAACCGTGTTGTTCCACTAATCTCTGTACAAGTTTCTGTAACAATTTTCGTTAAAAAACAGTTACCCGGGGAGAAAAAAAACGCCCCATTGGAGGGCAACAAAAAGGCGCTGATTATATACTCTCCATGGGAAAATGCTATTATTTATCCTGCTATTTCAATCATCTAGAAGAATTTCCCTGGCACGGGAAAATCTCGAAAGGATATTCCTGACTGGTATGATAGCCTGCGCCAAGAAACTTTCATTGACCCCTAACAAAGACAGGCTAGAAGCGGGATGACCATGACCTTAAAAAAACCCTTGCGACTCATTATCCTGATCGGCGTCTTTGTATTTGTAATAGTCAACGTCGTAGCCTTCCTCCAGGCTCGCAGCCTGGTCAACAATCCCCTGCAGGAGCGCTCTGTAATGGACAAAACTCCTGAAGATTTTGGCCTGACTTATGAAAATGTCCAGGTCACCACCAGTGACAATCTGGTGCTTAATGGCTGGTATATGGCAGGGCAAAATTCTGCCCTGATCATCATGCAGCATGGTTATAAGTGGAACCGCATTGGCCATCTGGAAGAGGCACGGATGTTTGTCAATGCCGGCTACGGGGTGTTAATTACCTCAGTACGTTCACATGACATTAATCCCGGGGAAAAAATCACCTTTGGTGTTGATGAGATGAGGGATCTTGATGCCTGGACCAACTATGCCCGGGCATTACCGGGCATTGATCCGGAAAAAATCGGTATGTTGGGAGATTCACTGGGGGCCTCCATGGTCATTCAGTATGCACAAGATCATGAAACCATCAGTGCCATAGTTGCCCATAGTGCCTTTTCCTCCATGCAGGACACCATTGAAACCAGTGTCACGCATTATACGGGCCTGCCTCCATTCCCATTCGCACCACTGATTAAGTTCTGGGCCGAACTTGATCTGGGAATCAGTATTGACACGATTGATGCCAAGAAATGGATTCCAAACATCAGTCCCAGGCCGGTATTACTGATTCACAGCCTCGATGATGAAGTGATCTCCGGGGTAAGTGGCGAGCTTCTTTTCAATGCGGCCCGTGAGCCAAAGCAGTTGTGGCTTGAATCAGGAGTCGGGCATGCGGATTTTGATGTTGCCATGCCGGAAGAATACGAAAAAAGAGTCGTTGGTTTTTTTAATCAGTATTTTTTTGACGACTAGCGCTGCCTTGGAAAACAGGAAAATCCAGAAAAATAATAAAAAAAGCCCCGCAATCAATGCAGGGCTTTTATATTTCATCTGCCAGATTATGGCTAAAAGATTTTTCTTAAGGTTAAACCATAAGTGCTTGGTTCACGTGGATAAGCGCTTAACTTTCCATCCTGCAGTGGGGTATCAAACACCGTGCCGAACCAGGGTTCGTCATTAATATTTCTGCCCCAAAGCATGGCTTCAAAGCCTGAAGCCATGCGAAATACGACGCGTAGATTCAGAAAATCCCTGTCCCCCTGCTCTGAAAAAGGATCGTTATTGTTATTCATCAACATATCCGTATAGCTGACATATTCTGCGCCAAGCAACAATTCATTACCGTCGCCAAACTGAAAGGTCTTGCTGGCATTGAGGGTGAAATAATTATCTGCTACCCCGCCAACCCGGTCTCCGCTGCGATCACAAAATCCTTGAGTAAGTAATTGAGAGGCTTCCTGTGGATCACCGGTATGAAAAATATTTGAAATCTGACAGTTACCTTTTTCAAAATCTTCAAAATTGGCATCGGTATAGGCATAGGTCAGGAATAAACTAATCGACTCTGTGGGATTCCACCAGACTTCCGCCTCTACCCCTTGCACATCGACGCGGCCGGCATTTTGCAAATTAAATGCTGTTCCGGTAAAGGTATTGGTCTGCAAATCTTCAACTTGCATGTCATACAAAGCCAGATTGATGCGCAGGTTTTGGTCAATAAAGTCCTTTTTGATTCCTATCTCAAAATTTTCAGTATCTTCGGAACCAAATACGGTATCAAAACCCAGCCCTATCCTGTCAGTATTGGTGCCACCAGATTTGTAGCCGGTACCATAGGATGCATAGATCAAGCTGGTGTCATCTGGACGCCAGGACAGCCCGAGATTTCCGGTAACCCGACTATCATCCAGTTCAGCATTGATATCCGGACGCGGACAAAAACGTTCTGTCACACTGCAGTTGGCCCAACCTGGTGTAAAAAGTACGTTAAGTGCCGGTAAAAAAGGTGTTGGATTCAGTGCCGCCAATGCCGAGTTGAAGGTGCCACCGGTACCATCACCCGGAGGAGCCCCTGCCGCCGCCTTGGCCTGTTCACCAGTAATGCCAAGTGCTGCCGAAATAGCATCAACATTGACATCACCTGGACCCGGTGTGGGCACAGATTCCGAGAAACGGCTTGTCATATCCTTCTTTTCATCGGTATAGCGCAGGCCCACATTGAATTCAAGATTATCGGTGATGTCGTAGTCAATGCGCCCAAAAATGGCATTGGCACGATGATCCTGTTCACTGTAGTCCTGAATGGCATTCCTTGCCACGATCGGAGAGGCAAAGGACGTTCCAAAATTTTGCCCGTAAGCCAGATTGATAAAGCCCAGCAGTTGCGGAGGCGTTCCCATCAATGCACCCAGCACATCAGGCGAGGCTGCTACGGCATAGCTGGGTAATGCGTCACCCAGAAATAGAAAATCACTGCTTTCCAGCTCCTGCTTATAAAAGTAGACCCCGGTCATATAACGCAGTCGATCCTCCTGATCACTGGAAATTCTGAACTCTTGCGACCACATGCTCTGCTCGGCATCCTGAAGTCTGTTGGCAAGATCCACATTGGAAAAATCTGTATCGATGGCATCTCGGATATCAAAACTTCGATAGGCGGTAATAGAGACAAAATCGAAATTGTCAAAACGACGGTTTATCTCAAGAGACACCCCACTGTCTTCATTTTCCGAGGTAGGCAGTGCATTCAGAGACATCCGGCCATCGTCAAAACTTCCTGTGGGGTAGACCCTGCCACCAAGTGCTGACAAGATGGCATCGCTGCCAAAAACCGGCGCCCCGTTATCCGTGCGCCCGGAGGCAACCAGACTATCCTTCAGGGTAAGTGCAGCACAACACACTTCATCTATTTCCGAGTAATCTATAATAACCCGGGCTGACAGATCATCAGAGGGCTCGTATAAAAACTGTTGCCTGAAGCCACGTCTGGATCTGTCGTTCACGGCGCCAGCAAGATTGTCTACTTCGACATAGCCATCACGTTCACTGGAAAATAATGTGGTTCTTGATGCCAGCGTATCGTTGAGGCTGAGATTAAAAGCACCATTAAAATTAACCATGGAATAATTGCCGGCGGTTATTTCGGCAAATGCATTTTGATCATGGGAGGGAGCAACCGTTCTGAGCAATAAGGCGCCCGAGGCAGAGTTTTTACCAAACAGGGTACCCTGCGGCCCGCGCAATATTTCCACCGCTTCCAGATCGACCAATTGATTAAACAGTGAGGACTGTCTGGCCCGGTAGACACCATCTATATAAAGCCCAACGGAGGATTCCAGACCGAAATTCTGTGCACCGGTACCAACCCCTCGGATAGAGAAATTCCCTGTACCGGAACTTTGATTGGTACCAACCGTCAGACTGGGAACACTCCACATCAGTTCCTGCACATCCTTGATGGAATTATCCTCTAGATAGGCTCCGCTGAGAGCAGAAACAGCTATCGGTACATCCTGGATATTTTCTTCGCGCAACTGCGCGGTAACAACGATTTCTTCGAGTGCCTGACTGTATCCGACCTGACTCAAAAAAAATGTAGCGGTTGCCAGCAAGGCTGTAAGTATTTTTCTGCTTTTCAGCCGAAATGGATTGGTATTCATGAACGCCCCCAAATTGTTAATCCTACTTTTTTTAATTTTGATCTTTTCAGTTTATAAAACTGTAAAAAACAAAATTTTTTAAGTTCCAATAAGCCCCTACTCCAGGGAACCTGTATAATTTTACGTCTCTTTATCACTATCTATCCCTATCTATCCCTATCTATCCCTGCTATCCCTGCTATCCCTGCTATCCCTGCTATCCCTGCTGCCTGACCTTACTTGTCTGACTTCATTTTAATGCTCTTGGCAATTGCCGCCTGAACAAAACTCGACAAACGCCACCCTTTCTTACGCTATTCTAATACTGATTGGATTGAATTGCATTTAACGAGGAATTTACCGGCTAAGGGCAAGCTTGTGATTTTATAAAGCACCGACTACTCCTCCATCAGATCCTTAATCTGACCATCTCTGGATAACAGAATGGCAATAGAGCGGGTCTGTGGCACATGGGAAAAAACAATCGCGGAAATAACCAGAAACGGAACACAGAGAAACATCCCCGGTATTCCCCAAATAAGCCCCCACAATGACAAGTTCAGCAAAATGACCAATGGACTCAGGTTAAGTGAATTACCCATTAATCTGGGCTCAAGAATATTACCAACACAAACCTGGATTGCCGTGACGCCACCAAGAACGACAAAAAACGGGGTATAGCTTTCAAATTGAACCAGGGTAATGAGTGATGGAAATATTGTTGCTACGATTGAGCCGATGGTGGGAATAAAATTCAACAGGAAAATAAGAACTGCCCAGAACTCGGCAAAATCCACCCCAACCACTTTCATAAAAATATAACTGAGCACCCCTGTTGAAGTACTGGTCAGCATTTTGATGCTGATATATTTTTTCACGTCCTTGTTGATTTTCCTGATCAGCAGCCTGACACTTCTTTCCTTTTCTTTACTATTTGCCAGCGCAGCAACCTTGTCCCCGAAATTGCCCTGTTCCAGTAAAAGAAAAATCACATAAATAAGAATAATACCCATATTGGCTGCCACATTGGTTAGTGATGCAGCCAGCCCGGTTATGAACTGCCCCAGGTCTACAACCTCGGTCAACTGCGCCAACGTCGGCTCCTGTTCAATATGGAGAAGTTCAAGAATACTTTCCCAGCGCGCTTCAAGATTTGCCTGATAGACTGGAGCCACTCTTACGACACCGCCGATATTAATAGCAATTAGCTCAACCAGGCCCCAGATGATGGTAAAAAAAGCCAGAAAGGAAAGAACATAGCGACTCAGCTTATTGAGAGCTTTCTCGCCAAGTTTAATTTTCCCAAAACCTTCAGATAACAGTGTAATCAGATACCAGAAGACTATGGCTATCACCAGGGGTAGCAAAATAGTCTGACCTACCACCAGTAAATAAAATATGATCACAACTAAAATTGCAGAGAGCACAAAATTTTGTAGTTTCAGTTTATTATTTTCCAATGATCCATTTCCTGTTTTGCGGCTTTCATCAAGCAAAATGCTCAACCTGTGAAGGTCCTACTGCAATTGACCCAGCAATAAATAACTCATGGAGCTGACTATTAACGCCCCGACGATATTCAGTACAAAGCCGGTTTTGGCCATCTGGCCGATAGTAATTTGTCTGCTGGCAAACACAATGGCATTTGGCGGTGTTGCCACCGGTAGCATAAATGCCATCGATGCAGCCAATGCAGCTGGTACCATCAAGGTGAAAGGATGCATATCCATGGTGATGGCCAGTGCACCCATGACTGGAATGAAGAGGGTGGCTGTGGCTGCATTGGATGTCATTTCAGTCAGGAATGTGACAAATAAAACCACCACAATAATCAGCACAAAGAAATGCACGCCCTGAAGTATGGTTAATTGACTCGCCAACCACTGGGTTAATCCTGATTCACTAAAGCCCGAGGCCAGTGCGAACCCTCCGCCCATTAGAATAATAATATCCCAGGGAATCGTTGCGGCCGTTTTCCAGTCCAGCAAAAAGCCGCCCTGCTCCCTGCTCGCAGGAAGAATGAAAAGCATGAAGGCTCCACTCATGGCAATGGCAGGGTCAGTTACGAAACTTAATACGTCCGGAGAAAACAGTCCGTTGAAAATCCAGCATACGGCCACCAGAAAAAATACCAGGGCGACTTTCTTTTCTTCGCTGGTCATTACTCCCAATGCTGCCAGTTCATTTCTGATATGACTATCAGCACTATCACTTTGGGTATTGGCGCCTGTCATTTTGAACATGATTTTAGTCAGGAAAATCCAGGTAAGCGCCAGCATGGTAACTGACACTGGTACGCCGAGTTTCATCCAGTCGAAGAAAGCAATTTCATAGCCATAAACAGTATCGATAATACCGATCAGAATCGCATTGGGTGGTGTTCCCACTAGCGTAGCAACACCACCGATGGAGGCTGAATAGGCAATTCCCAGCATTAATGCCGTACCAAAACTGAAATCATCTGTTTGCGCCTCATTTGCCCGATCGAGTCGAGACTGCTCAATCACGGCAATGGCAACGGGGGTCATCATCATGGCGGTGGCTGTATTACTGATCCACATAGACAACAATGCTGTCGCCAACATAAAGCCAAGGACCAGGCGATTAGGGCTACTACCGACCTTGAGTATTACATTTAGTGCTATGCGGCGATGCAGTTTCCATTTCTGCATGGCCACTGCAATAAGAAATCCTCCCATAAAAAGAAAAAGTATCTGGTTGCCATAGGCCTGAGTGACCTCAGAAGTTGGCATAATGCCCAGGACAGGAAACATAAATATTGGCAGCATGGCCGTGGCCGGGATGGGTACAGTCTCTGCCATCCAGAAACAGGCCATTAGCAGGGCGACTGCCGCAACCCGGGAGGCTTGAGGCGTCATACCCTCCGGCAGGGGCAAAAACAGCACGAGAGAGAACAGCAAGGGACCTGCGATAAGCCCCGTTAACTGCCGAATTGAAAAAGAGTTAAGCATGGGCGTTGATTCTATTACTTCTCAGCACGAAAAGGCTATTGTCTAATTCCTGAAAGCATATGGCGCAAAACGCGAAAAAAACCGCAAGAAACGGATTTTCTTTTTAGCCTAAACCGACTACGTTAGTGTTTATGGCAACTGAACCCGAAAAAATTCCCGGCAAAAATGCGACTTATGACAAAATCCAGAGCGCTCTGTACATCCTTGCACAAAACCAGCATAGCCCGCCATCCCTGGCACAACTTGCCAATGACTGTGGATTAAGCGAATTTCATTTTCAAAAAATGTTTAAACGCTGGGTGGGGATTAGTCCAAAACGCTTCAGCCAGTATCTGAGCAAGGAGTATATAAAAACTCTGCTGGATGAAGGTATCAAGCCTCTGGATGCCAGTTATCAAGCCGGACTTTCAGGGCCCGCTCGCTTGCATGACCTGTTTATTCAAACTGAAGCCGTCTCCCCGGCCCAATACAGGGCCAAAGGTCAGGGACTGCGCATCCATTATGGGTTTCATGAATCCCCTTTTGGCGATTATCTGCTGGCAGTAACTGACAAGGGAATTTGTCACCTGGAATTCACCACTACCAGTAGACAGCAAAGCTTATCCGAACTACGGGAACAATGGCCCTTTTCGGACCCCATTAGAGATGAAGCCAAGACAGAATCTGTACACCGGCGTTTGTTTGGCAATATGTCTGAAAAAACCGGGCAAATCTCCCTTTTGCTGAAAGGTACCAATTTCCAGATCCAGGTCTGGCAAGCCCTGTTAAGAATTCCCTATGGGCAACTTTGCAGCTATGAAACACTGGCAGAAATGACCGGGAAGCCTGCCGCCACCAGGGCCTGCGCTTCCGCCATTGCACGCAATTCCATTGCATGGCTAATCCCTTGCCACCGTGTAATCAAGAAAACAGGGGAAAGTGGTCAGTACCGCTGGGGAGCTGAACGTAAAAAAATCATACTGGGTTTTGAAGCGGCAATCCTCGGTAAAAATAATATGACTTTCGGCGCCTGACCCTTTCCACCGTTCACTCATAGAATATATCTATCATGACGATAGGGTTAATATATTTTACCTATCCACCAGCACTCCCTATAGTATCGCCATTATTCAAAAACAAGCAGCTCTCTACAGGAGAAAATTATGACAACTACTGTACCTGAAGTAACATTTAAAACCCGTGTGCGCGATGAAAGCATCGGTGGTGATAACCCTTTCCGCTGGCAGGATGTAACCAGTGATGAAATATTCAAAGGCAAGCGTGTTGTCCTTTTTGCCTTACCCGGTGCCTTTACACCGACCTGCAGCAGCACCCATCTGCCTGGCTATGAAAAGCATTATGAAGACCTGAAAGCCCAGGGCATTGACGAAGTACATTGTCTGAGCGTGAATGATGCCTTTTCCATGTACCAATGGGGCAAACAGCTAGGTGCTAAAAACGTGAAATTATTACCTGATGGTAATGGTGATTTTACTCGCGGCATGGACATGCTGGTAAAAAAGGAAAATCTCGGCTTTGGTGATCGTTCATGGCGTTATTCCATCGTTGTTAACGATGGTGTTGTTGAAAAAATGTTTAGCGAACCAGGCAAGGTTGATAACTGCCCGGATGATCCTTTCACCTGTTCTGACGTCGAAACCATGCTGGATTATTTGAAAAACGAAGCCAGCTAAGCGGTGTTCCAAATCCCCTTAATACCCCCTTTGGGCCAGCACCTTGAGACTGGCCCTTTTTTTTCCTGAAATTCCTGCTCTGGATAAGCTCAAAAATTGCCTGTTTGGGCTTGCTGAGGTACACGAGCTTATTTAAAGTGTATCCCCAGAAAAAATAAAGGATAAGCACCATGTCTTCTATAGTTCAGATCAACTTTCCCTATACCGAATCCCAGGCGGACATAGAAAATCATTCGGAAGAAGCCGCAGGCAGATTTACCGGCGTAGATGGCCTGGTATGGAAAATCTGGCTGGTGGATGAAGCCACCAAAACAGCTGGGGGGATATACCTGTTTAGCACCAGAGACCAGGCGGAAGACTATGCCGCCGGTGAATTGGTGAAGCATCTAAAAAATGTAAGAGACAATGTGACTGTCAGTGTTTTTGACACCATCGATGGCGCCGGACTGGTCACCAATGCCCCGGTAGAACTGCTTCACTAGAAATATTTTCCCTCAAAAACCTGACTGGCACCTGTGTCTCAAGGTTCCTGCAGCGACAGCTGGCGGGTAAATTCCACCAGGGCCTGCAAATCTTCCGGTGAAAGGAAATAGCGCACCATCAGGTTTTCAAAACCCTGAACTTGTCTGGCGTCAGGGCGAACTATGGATTCAATAATGTACTCCTCATCCACTACAACCGTTGAACCATCCGTGAGAGTTTCTGTTTTGCCATACATACCAAGCCATGTCGGCCCAATACCAATTCCGCCATCGAGGCTGTGGCAGGCGATACAGCCATTGCTCTGCGCCAGTTCCAGCCCTCTTTCAGCAAGCGCGTTATCCAGATCCGGTATCTGCATATCACTGTTTACCGTGATAATTATCCAGGTTAAACCCACGACGAGCATGCTGATTAATATAGTACCGACCAGAACGTGCATTTTATTTTTCATTATTCGAATATCCGACTGCCAAACTGCAAATCTGATTATACAGGTTGCCAGAAAATTGCCTCAGTTAACTTAACAATTTATACCTGTATGAATTTACACAGGGAATCATAATGACCCTGACCAGTGGGGATGATAATATTGCCGCCTTTAAAAAATCGACAATTACGGACAGGACTGATTTAACTATGGTGACTGTAGGCGAAATTCTCTGGGAACCTTCCCCGGAGTGGGTTGAACAAACCAATCTCAATGCCTTTCGGCAGTGGCTGAAAGAGAACCGAAATGTTGAGTTTGATGATTTGCACCAGATGAGACGCTGGTCATTGGATCATCTCGACGATTTCTGGCAAGCTGCCTGGGACTATTTTGACATAGACGCATCATCACCTCCAACTGCAGTACTCGGCAAACGCACTATGCCGGGAGCACAATGGTTTCCCGGCTCAACTCTAAATTACGCCCAGCATATTCTACGTAACGAAAAACCGGGCACCACCGCCCTGCTTTTTGCTAACGAAGATCAGACCCTGAATGAACTGGATTGGTCGGTACTTGGCAACAGTGTTCGTATTCTCGCCACAGAATTGAGAAAAATGGGCATCAAACCCGGCGACAGGGTTGCTTCCTATATGACCAATATACCGGAAGCGGCCATTGCGCTTCTTGCCTGCAGCAGTATTGGTGCAATCTGGTCATCCTGCTCACCGGATTTCGGCACCCACAGTGTACTTGATCGTCTTTCACAGATAGAACCGAAGGTTCTTTTCTGCGTGGACGGTTATGAATACAAGGGAAAAGCATTTAACCGTAAGGCTGAAGTCAAAAATATTATTGAAACCTTGCCCAGCATTGAAAAGGTTATCTATCTACCCTATCTGGACGAGAGCGATACTGAATTACCGGTACATAATGCCATTCTCTGGCAGGACTTACTGGATAAGGAACCTGTGGCGGCAGTTGATTTTGAATTTGAACAGGTGCCTTTCGACCATCCTTTGTGGATTCTTTTTTCTTCCGGTACTACAGGCTTGCCAAAAGCCATAGTCCACGGCCATGGCGGTATTATCCTGCAACATTATGTACTCGGCGTCTTGCATTACAACCTCAAGCCTCAGGATCGACTGTTCTTCTTTACTACCACTGGCTGGATGATGTGGAACTTTGTGATCAGTTCACTGCTTTACGATGCCTGTCCGATTCTTTATGACGGCAATCCCACTTATCCGGAACCCGATGCGCTGTGGAAAATGTGTGATGATGCCGGCGCTGTCCTGTTTGGTGCCAGCCCTACCTTGCAGCAGATGCAACAGAATATGGGACTGGTCCCCAAGGACAAGTTTGCCTTTGAAAAGCTTGAATCAATCATGCTGGCCGGCTCTGTGGTTTCGGCAGAATGTACGAAGTGGTTTTACGACAATGTAAAAAGTGATTTATATGTCGCTCCGGGCAGCGGTGGTACTGATATATGTAATGGTTTCTGTGGGCCAATGCCAGGTCTGCCAGTCAAAGCAGGCGTTATTCAGATGCCTCATCTGGGGGTGGATCTTCAGGCCTTTGATGAAAACGGCAATTCCCTGATAAATGAGGTTGGCGAATTCGTGGTAACCCAACCGATGCCCTCCATGCCGCTTTATTTCTGGAATGACGAAGGCAATGTACGATATCAGGAAACCTATTTTGAGGAGTATCCCGGCATCTGGCGCCAGGGCGATTACTTCATGATTAATGAAGAAGATGGCTGCTTTGTTTTAGGACGCTCCGATGCCACCCTGAATCGTTACGGCATTCGTATCGGCACTGCAGAAATTTACCGCGCTGTAGATGGCCTGGACGACGTGGAAGACTCAATCATCGTCAACCTGGATCTCCCTGGTGAACAGTTCTTCATGCCACTGTTCGTCAAATTACCCGAAGGGAAAATCCTCAGCGACGAGCTAAAACAAACAATTTGTCAGAAACTACGCAACGACTATTCGCCGCGGCATATTCCTGACGAGATTTACCAGGTAGAGGAAATTCCCTACACCCTTACCGGCAAGAAAATGGAAGTGCCTGTGAGAAAAATTCTGATGGGTAAAGATGCAGCCAAAGCCGCCAACCGCGATGCCATGAGTAATCCGGGATCACTGGATTACTTTATTCAATTCCGGGAACAGCACAAGGATAAACTGGGCTAGGGAAAGTCGGGCACTTGCAGTAATCAAACAGTAACGACCACACCGGGTCGTTACTGTTTTCAAAAAAGTACTGAGTGTATTAATCAGTCTCTTTTAAACAAATTCCCCACACTCTCAAGTGCCTCACTGGCCTGATTGGTGACATCATCAATTTGATCTCTGGCGTCCTGAACCTGCTCATTGATAGCTTCAGCATTTTCCAGCAGTTCTGTAATGGATTGGGCAAGAGCCTGGGCTGCGGCAGTACCAATCTGACTGATCACCGGGGCCATTATTTGCTGTGCCAGCTCTTCCGGGTCACCTTCGAGATTATTTAAGCGCACATCACCTAGACTTACCTCTACCGCAGAAGGTAAACGGTCAGACATCAAGGTGCCCTGAATATTTTCTATCAGCACACTGTCAATCACGATATTGATATTCGCAGAGTCAGCGCCCTGGGGTTCCGCTGCCGAGCTACCATCATCAAAGCGCTCGCTGACCTTGTCCAGATTGGCAACACCGCCACTGGTTTCATATAACACATGTGGCGAGCGTGCCACGATACTGGTCACATGAACATTCTGGCTATTCGTATTTTGCAAATCGATAGCCACGCTAAGCTCATCAAAACTGATCATCTCGGCATTGCTGTAACCAGTCGGATTGGCAACACTGAAATTATAAATGGAGGCAGCACCTGAGGTGAGATCTATAGCGACACTACCCACCTCTACGCGGGAACCAAGGGCACTGCTGCCAGCAGTTTCAATGCCTGTTTCTACTATTTTGTTCAGGTTACTAAAAAGCAGAAACACTCCGCCTCCAATCAGGATTAAAACTATTACCAAACCTATCAGTACTTTTTTTATGGTGTTTGAACCTCAGTTCGCAAAAAAACTCGCTATATTTTATGGCCTTGGATTTTATCTGGTAATTGCCCGCCTGAATCAATACAGCCTACTCAACCCAGGCTGCTTCAGGGAGAACCCTTTTGATGTATTTAGCTTGATTGAAAACAAAACATCAACAGCGACAATAATACAAATTCCACACTCTCTTGTGTATGATTTATGACATACTTAAAAAAATCAGTAATAAGGAAATAAGGACAGCTCATGCGATTCTACCCCCCGGAATATTTTGACGACAAGATAAATGGCTATACCGCCATCAGGACCTTACCACTGGCCAGCGCCATGGGGGCAGAAATTCTGGATGTAGATATTGCCAATATTTCCGATGAGCAGTTCCAACAGGTCAAGGATGCCCTGTTTCGTTACAAGATGATCTATTTCCGTGGTCAGACCAATATGACTATTGAGGACCAGGAAGCTTTAACCCTCAAGTTTGGTGACTTTGGCACGGACGCCTATACTAATGGTATTGAGGGGCATCCGAATGTGCAGCGCCTGATTAAAGAGGCCAGTACCGTGGTGGACTGGATTTTTGGTGATGGCTGGCATACCGACTCCCCTTTCCTGGAAAAGCCGCCGGCAGTCAGTTTACTGCAATCACTTGATATCCCTCCCTACGGTGGTGATACCTGGTGGACTAATGCCGAACTTGCCTATGACCTGCTGAGTGACAAAATGAAAGAAGTGATCAGTGGCCTGAAAGTTCATATGTCTGCTGCCTGGGTTCTGCAAAATGTCACTAAAGCCAAACCTGTAATGAATGACCTCAGCGTTGGCGAAATTGAATTAACCATGGACCAGCAAAAAATGGTGAAGGGTAATTTCCATCCCCTGGTGCGTACTCATCCTGTTACTGGCAAGAAAAGTCTGTATTGCGACTGCTCCTACAGTATGGGTATTGAAGGAATGACCCAGGAAGAATCCAAACCTCTGCTCGATTTTCTTGGCTGGCATGTAACCCGGGAAGAGTTCAATTGCCGTCTGCGTTGGGAACCAAACATGCTGGTAATATGGGACAATCGTCTGTGTCTGCATAAAGCCTTTAACGATTATGACGGTTACCGCAGGGAAATGATTCGTACCATTGTAGATGGCGAAATTCCTGCCTAGCGATTACTGGCTTTTATGGTTTTTCCAACATTAAGGCCAACTTGATTATCAGGATTGGCCGTACAACCGGTAATGGCTTGCAGGACTTGATAAGCAGAAGTAATTAATCCTCACTCATGCCTGATTTCTGCTATTGTGCAGAAATAATACTCTGCTAGAATTTTGCAAACTTTCTTTCATCATACAGGCGCCTTCTTTGTCCAGCCGAGCTACATCAGGCCAAACAATCCCGTCAAAAAAACCTGACCTGCTGCATGATCCTGTGGGACGTACACTTTATAAAACCTCAGTCCCTACTGTTATCGGGGCCATTGCAACCATTCTTTATTATCTCGCGGATACCTGGTTTGTCAGTTTGCTGGGGACACGGGAACTTGCCGCATTGGGCTTTACCTTTCCTCCAACCATTATGATTATGTATCTGGGCGTCGGATTGGGAATAGGCACGTCCGCGATGGTTGCCCGGGCAATTGGGGCAAACAATCATGAGAATGCCACGGAGATGACTTTTGCGGCAGTTACTTTCGGTTTGATAATCGGATTATTGCTGATCATTCCTGCCCTTTTGAGCGAAGAGTCTGTTTTCTCGCTGCTGGGTGCCAGTGAGGAAACCCTGGTCCTGATCAGGCAGTTTATGTCTGTGTGGTATCTGGGCATTCCCTTTTTGCTCATTCAATTTGCCGGAACAGCGGTGATGCGCGCCAGTGGTAACTCCAGCCTGCAGGGACGCCTGATGATGCTTGGCGCGGCTTTGAATGCAATCCTGGATCCTATTCTTATCTTTGGTCCCGGGCCATTACCCGCTTTCGGTATTCAGGGTGCTGCCATTGCGACAGTTATCACCTGGATCTTTTCCAACGTGTTTATCTGGTATTTCCTTGCCGTCAGGGAGCAGATTTTTAAATTTATCTGGCCCGGTGTTGCGAAAATCATCAAGGACTGGAAACGCCTGCTGAATATTGCCCTGCCGGCTGCCCTGGCCAATATGATTACACCACTGGCCACGGCCGTCCTGACTGCAACCCTGGCCAGCTATGGCGCCCAGGCAGTAGCTGGTTTTGGTGTCATTATGCGTATGGAAGCCCTGATCATGATTGTAGTGCTGGGTAT
Organism: Gammaproteobacteria bacterium; assembly: GCA_030828385.1. Lineage (GTDB taxonomy): Bacteria > Pseudomonadota > Gammaproteobacteria > Pseudomonadales > Pseudohongiellaceae > Eutrophocola. The sequence continues at coordinate 34,101 of JAURCS010000017.1, read as the reverse complement.
GTCAATGAGCCTGCCGCCATTCATCAGTCAAAACTTTGGCGCTAATGCTTTTACAAGGGTCAGACAGGGCCTAAAACTTTCATTGCAGTTTGTTCTGGGCCTGCAATTAGGCCTCTATGTTTTAGTCGCACTGACTGCACCCTGGATTGCCCGCATTTTTTCCCAGGAACAGGGCGTTATCGATATTATTGTTACCGTGCTGCGCATTTTGCCGGCCAGTTATGCTTTTCAGGGCATGGTGATACTCAGTGCCTCAAGCTTTAATGCCTTGCATGCCCCACGCAACGCGCTGCTCACCAGCTTGTTACGCTTTTTTATCTTCTATGTGCCCCTGGCACTGCTGGGTGAAAAGATGGCTGGCATCAGCGGCATGTTCATAGGGGCGGCACTGGGTAATTTACTCTCAGCGCTGGTCATCACCTGGTGGATACATCGCTATACCCTGTCTTTGGAAGCACAAGCTTCCAACGCTCCCTCCTGATTAATATATTCATATATTTCAATATGTTATTTTCTATTTGTTAATGAGTATCATTTAGAATATTATTCTTTTTTGCATTGTTTTCCACAGCCTTCATCAATCATGTTTAGAAAAATAATTTTCTGGTCGCATCTCTTCAGCGGAGTCTCGGCAGGACTGGTTATCCTGATGATGTCTGTAACCGGCGTACTTCTGACCTATGAGCGCCAGATTCTTGCCTGGACAGAAAAAAGTCATTACCTGCCCGCTGATCAGATCACTCAAAAAAAGTCACTGGAACAGCTTCACTTCATTGCCAGAACCGAGCATAACGAAATCTCCCCGACCGCGATCGTCGTGCTAAATAATCCTGGTGCGCCAATCACTTTCAGCGCTGGCAGACGGGGTGGATTCAGCCTGAACCCGGTAACCGGTAAAGAAATGCCAGTGGCTAATGAAACCCTGGAAGCATTTTTCAGTACCATTACCGGCATTCATCGCTGGTTTAATCTGAGCGGTGAAAGTCGCGACACTGCCCGCGCTATTACCGGCGCCAGCAATCTGGCCTTTCTCTTTCTGGTGCTAAGCGGAACTTATCTGTGGTTGCCAAAAATCTGGAGTTGGAGTGCCATCAGAATTCGCCTGCTGTTTCGCAATACGGCCGGAAATACCCGAGCCAGGGATTTCAACTGGCATCACGTCATGGGAATCTGGTCAGCCATTCCGCTGGCTATTGTGGTGGCCACGGCCAGTGTGTTTTATTACCCTTGGGCCAATAGCCTGGTCTATCGAATATATGGTGAAGAAGTCCCCCGCCGCGGTGCACCTGCTACTCCAACCAGCAATGCGCTTACAGAATCCATTGGCAGTCTTCCTGCCAGTGAAGTTATCTACCTGAGCCTTGATGAGGTATTTCATAGTAGCGTCGCTTACCTGGAGTCAGCGGGCGAGAACTGGCGCCAGATAAGCCTGTCGTTGCCAGAAGAGAACAGCACTACCGTTGCTGTCGCCATTGATCAGGGCAATGGAGGGCAACCTCAGCGACGACACAATATGATCATCAACAGAGTTAGCGGTGAGGTAGTGCAATGGCAACCATTCAGCAGCCAGTCACCGGGGCGCCAGACTCGCTCCATCGTGCGCTTCCTCCATACGGGCGAAGTACTGGGTATTTGGGGACAGACAATTGCCGGGCTGGTTTCACTGGCCAGTGTATTCATGGTGTGGACCGGATTGGCTCTGGCCTGGAGAAGACTGATCACTCCCCTGCTCAGAAAAGAATTCGGCATGTAAGACCCTGTAATTATCCTGCTTGCTAAACTACATTGGTGGTCTTTTCGCCTGCGCTTGATTAACATTGCTGTTTTACGAAAAACTGTCACAGTGAATAAATCAGGCAATTACCGCAATGCATTCAGTAATCATTAAAAAAGTACCGGTCAGAGTAACTGCTAATTTTCTTCATGATGGTTTGTCGGGCACTATTTCAAAGTCCCTGCCATTCCTGCTATCTCTATTATTGCTGACACTCACCAGCATCACATCAGCACCGGTCCATGCTCAGGAAACGATTCAATTTACCGCTGAACAGGTCGCCAATGGTGAAGCCATTTACAAGGAGACATGCCAGATCTGTCACGGCAATCGCTTAAGTAACGGCCAATTCGGGACACCACTGCGAGGAAGTTTTTTTTCCAACAACTGGAAAGGCAAAAGCCTTGGTGAACTGGTACAAAATACCTATGAGAAAATGCCCCCTGACAATGTTATGTCAATGAGCATGCAGCAATATGCGGAAGTGATCACGTTTATTCTTTCCAGGAACAAAATCGAGCCCGGTGATACGGCGCTTGAAGCCAACATGGATGCCCTGAACCAGATACCATTGCCCTGGCAATAAATCAGCCTTGTATCACAGCAGCGTTTCGTTTGGTTCTAGAATACCATTGCTGATTCGGAGCATTGTGGTGCGTAAAGTTTAGTCCCAACGCCCAACAATAGAACCATCAGCCTTGATGGCACCATCAAATTCCCCCATTGGAGATCCGCTCACATGCTGGCGCAGACGAACACGCACTTCATCACCGGGTCTGAAGGTGGCCGGATTATAGCCCTGGCGCATCAGAATATTCGGTATCAGCCATTCCACGCTCCATTCAACTTCCTCTCCACTATCATCCTTCACCATTACCTGGATCCAGGAATGAGGATTCTTGAACTGAAACTCCTTAACCACGCCACTGATCTCAATGGATGCTTCTTCTATCTGGCCAACTGTTGAATGATGAGCAGCAGCTAACTGGCATCCCAATAGTAAAATTGCAGTGATAATACCCTTAAACCCGCTCTTCATTAACACTCCCCTGCCCCCTGTTTTCTCGATTTTCTATGTAGAATTATTATCGCAAATTATTTGCCGGTTACGCACAAATTAATAGTTGAGTACCTTGCCATCTTCATCAAGAATCATACTCCGACCCTGCTCATCAACAATAGCCCGGTTATATTCATTGCACTCATAATCAAAAATACGTGTCCCTGCCGCATCTTTATAAAAACGTTTTTCAACTACCCAGGGCGCAGTTAAGGCCAGTGGATCTTCCAGAGTGATTTCCACCAGTAACAAGTCTTCACCGTTTTCCTCGGTACGACGAATGCGCGTTGTCGCATGAGCCTGATCACTTAGCACAAGGCCACTGCGATCGAGCACACTGTCTCTATCCCGCCAACCTTTAAGCGCCACTGTAGTGAAGACCAGCGTATCATCTTCCCAGTGCCCTACCGAATGGCCATAGAAATTATGCCAGCGTGCTTCCGCCGGTGGATGTTCGGTTCCATCAGTATAAATACGCATGGTAGCGCGAGTATGTTCCGCCAGTATCCAGGTCTGTTCCGGCCGCACAACAAATTCAACCGGAGCCAGCGCATTAAAAATTCGCGGAAAGCCATGCGAAATACAGCGGGTTAATGGATCCGGGAAAAGCCCTGCATCACGCAGTGCCAGATGCTCCTGATAAACAGCTTCCCACTCGGCATTATAGGGAGGGTGTGCTCTTGTTCCAGGCGCACTGACACCGGCACCGGGTTGACTGGGATCGGTTAGAACACCATTCAGGGTCCAGGAGCCACTGTCAAAAACGGTTCCACCGCGTCTCGACCAGGTACCACTCCAATCCGGCAGAGCTGAAAACTCAGGTAACTCCGCACCATGGGTAACCCCGGCATTGATGAGAAAAGTAAGCCCAAGGAATACCCTGGAAACAGATTTCGCGGTTATAGTTAAAATACTTTTCATGCCAACCCCCCGGGGTAAAACTCAATACAAGGTCTATTATTTTTATTTTCAATTTATTAACAATCAACATCCTACATCAATCTTGCCACCCAATTAAAGAAATTCAATTTCACAACAAAGCATCTTTAATGGTAAAACGGATCTGATCAAGTATTTCTATGCTATGCGCAGATCATCAAGGTCGATAAATAAAATAAAGCACCAGAGGAACATTTATGGGGACTCAAGACACTGGCAAGGGGATTACTTTTGTACTTTCGATTCTTCTTGGAGCTAGTTTAGCCTGCAGCAACGCCAATGCTCAATGGATAGGCTATCCAACCAAGGATGTGCCGCGAAATGCAGATGGTATTGTGAATATGACGGCACCCGTTCCTCGCATGGCCAATGGCAAACCGGATTTATCTGGCATCTGGATTTCAGATCGCACTCCTGAAGGCGAGGAAACTCCCAGCAGCGTGGACAATATCCAGTCATCGCGACAGATGGCCAATCTTGGCATTGATATACCTGGAGGCCTGCCCTATCAGGACTGGTTAGTACCCATCGTCGCCGAACGTACCGCTAACCTGGCATTAGACGATCCTCATATTCGCTGCCTACCGGACAACTTTCTTCGCGCCTATGGCCTGCCCCATCTGCTTAAATTTGTTCATACCGATGATTTGCTGGTCGTGCTTAATGAAATGAATGCTGGATATCGCCAGGTTTTTACCGATGCCCGGCCCTTACCGGATGACCCTTCCCCTTCATGGCAAGGCTATTCAACGGCAACGTGGCAAGGCGATACTCTGGTAATTGATACTATCGGTGTGCGTGACGATACCTGGATCGACTGGAATGGCAGTGTTCTGACTGAACAAGGCAAAGTACGCGAAGAAATCAGACGCCTTGACTATGGACATATGGAAATAAAAGTTACCGTAGATGATCCGGAAGCCTATACCGCCCCCTGGACGGTAACCCTTACCGAACGCATCGTGGTCGATGCTGAATTAATTGATGAAATCTGCCTCGAAAATGAGCAGTTTGTTGAACGCATGAATCTTCAAAATTAATTCAATAATACGCGCCTTAAAATTTTTCGAATGCGAGGGACAGATTATGAAATACACCAATAGAGCAACACCTTTCTTTTTATTACTCGCCGGCCTCTTTGTTTATTCTTTACCAGTAAGCGGCCATCATTCTTTTCCCGCACAGTATGACGCATCAAAAACCGTCACATTGAACGGCAAGGTCACCAGGGTGGAATGGACCAATCCCCATATTTTTATCTATATCGATGTGGCGGACGAAACATCCGGCGCCACGGAGAAATGGGCGCTGGAACTGGGTGGCCCAAACGCACTACTAAGGGCAGGTTGGAAACGAAATTCGTTAAAAACCGATGATGTGATTACTGTCGATGGCGCCCTTGCCAGAGATGGCAGCAATCTCGTGAATGCCACCTCAATTATTCTTGATGCAACCGGCAAACGTATGCTGACGGCTTCCAGTCGCGACAACCAGAATGAATAAGCAGAGCCAAAAATAAAAAGCTATCGCAAAAAATTATTTAATGCTTTCCCGACGATATATTTTAATCCGGCAACACGCGACCATGATTTAAAATACCCTTGGGATCCAGCGCCTGCTTGAGCGTTTTCATCAGGGCAATTTCCTCCGGGTTTCTTGAATGGTGCAGATATTTAATTTTCTGTACCCCAATGCCATGTTCTGCAGAGACTGAGCCATTAAAATCTCCCACCACTTTATAAACGATGTCATACATCGCTTTAACGTCATCGTGGCTGCCGCTATGACAAAGAAAATGTAAATTGCTGTCGGCAATATGTCCAAACACCATAATCTTGGCTTTTGGCACAGCCTCTACCACTTCCTTTTCTACCTGCTCAAGAAAGGCGGACATGGATGAAATGGGTACACTAATATCAAAATTCGCTGAATCCCTGATAAAGGCAGATATTTCACCCACCCCGTCACGTATTTTCCAGAAGCCTTCCCGGTCTTTTTCAGAATTGGCAATTAAGGCATCAACCACCAGTCCCTCTTCCATGGCGTCGGCCAGGGTGTTTTCAAAAAGCTCCTGGTCTTTTTCCGCGTTACTGCCTTCCAGTTCTGTCAGTACATAGAGGGGATAGCGCTGCTCCAGCGGCGAGTCGATAGTATCCACATTGTCGGTGATGAAATGAAAATAGCTTTCCCACATCACTTCAAATGCACTCAAGTTGCCACTAAATTCCGCTGTCAGTTTATGCATAAGACTGACGACATCATCAAATTTTTCCAGCGCCAGTAAGGCCGTACAGCGACTTCCAGCTTTTGGGAACAGTCTCAGAACTGCCCTGGCAACGATCCCCAGAGTGCCCTCAGTGCCAATAAACAGATGCTTTAAATCATACCCGGCATTGTTCTTAAGCATCTTGTTCATGGATGAAATTACGGTACCGTCGGCCATCACCGCTTCCAGCCCCATTACCAGGTTCCGTGTCATACCAAAACGTAAAACCTGGTTACCACCGGCATTGGTGGAGATATTACCGCCGATATTGCAGGTCCCTCTGGCACCCAGATCGAGGGGAAAAATAAAGCCGGCCTCATCAGCAGCTTCCTGAATAACCTGTAATGGCGTCCCTGCTTTGACGGTCATTGTCATCGCATCACGATCCAGCTCTTCAATACCGGTCATGCGCTCCAGATTGATGGCAATTTCACCGGATTTTGGAATACCGCCACCAGTCAGTCCGGTAAGGCCGCCCTGAACAACTACTGACTGATCAAGACCATGACACAATGCCAGGACTTCGGAGAGCGCGCGGGTTGTAGATGGTCGTACTACTGCACCCGGAATGCCCGGAGCATCTGCAGACCAGTCATGCTGATATTTTTCGGAAATGCTGTCGCCAAGCAGCACATCGGTGTCCTGCAACTTTTGTAGTTCTGCTATTAATACCTGCATGCTCTTCCCGCTAATTTATTTAAGTCTTTGGTCTATGGTCTGTTTATCTGTAAGTTGAAAAACCACATCGGCCTTGTCACCAAGAGTTTCAAGACCATGACGGGTAACGCGTTCATAATGCTGTATGAACCGTCGAAGCTGGATCGGTGACATGATGCGGTTATCAATTTCATTACTGGAATTTTCACTCGCATATTTTTCCTGTAATCGATTCTCCTGATTTTGACGCCATTCAAACACCTTTGCGAAATCCGGGGCCTTTAGAAATACCAGATAATCCAGCAGCGCATAAAGTTCCTGATATTTCCCTGACATCGCATCATTGACATAATGACGCCAGGTGCCATCAGCATCTTCCAGTGTCTCAAGCTCATTGGTCGGTTCCTCAAGTAATTCATTCGGCTGAGCTGTAACTGAAACACACCAGCCTTCCAGCACGATAACATCTACTGGCCCCCTGATTTTAGGCCACTGATCCGCTGGCATGCGGTCATCAAGCGCCTTGTCAAATCGCGGTACAGCTGTCTCAGCGGAATTTTGCAGGGAAGAAATCGTTTTAATGGCCAGATCCACATCATGAGTGCCTGGCACGCCTCTGGTGGCCAGCAGAGGATGTGTGGATTTGCCGAGGGCCTGTCTTTCCTCATGGGTAAGGTAAAAATCATCAATGGAGAGATTAATACAGCGCAGGCCAAGCATCTTGTTCAGCATCATTACCAGCAGTGACGCCAGTGTCGATTTACCACTGCCCTGACAACCACTGATACCGATAACATAGGTTCCCTGATGCGTTGAAATTTCATGAAGAATTTCATCGACCATGGGTAGAAACCATTTTTCTACAGTGTTGAAATATTCAGCAGGTAGCTGTTCTTGCTCGATAAAGGATTGTACATGAGGTTTTAATGCCGGGTTCATGGGTAGGTTATTAACTCTGACTGCTGGTGATTCTTGCCATTGTAGCAGATGTTCTTTATGCTTCTTTCGCCTTCAACAACAATAATATTCTTCATGCCAAACGCAATATTTACTTTACTCAGCCGCTCATTTTTACTGTTATTTATAACCTCGGCTCTACCCTCAGGGAGCTTTGCTGCTGATAATACTGAGCCAACCCGGGTTATCATTCTTGGCACCGGCACGCCCGTTCCAGACGCCCAACGCACCGGCCCCGGTGTTGCTATTATCACCAACGGCGAGGCCTATGTCTTTGATGCTGGTGGCGGCATGGTAAAACGGGCTACACAGGCAAATGAAATCCATGATATTCCTGAATTGTATCCTCAGGACATCAAATATCTGTTTATTACTCACCTGCATAGTGACCATATACATGATATCGCGGAACTTTCCGGCCACCGCTGGTGGGGAAGACAGCAGAGGCTTTCCGTGTTTGGACCAAAAGGCTTGTCTGGGTATGTGGATAACATGAACTCAATGCTGGCGATTGAAGCCAATATTCGAACCATCGGCACCCCACCGCAACTTATCACTGACAGACAGGGTTATCTGGCCGGCGCTACGGAAATCGAGGACGGCATTGTCTTTTCCAATGCCGATATCACCGTAGAGGCCTTTACTGTACCCCATGGAGAGATCAGGCCGGCATTTGGTTATAAAGTCACCACCGCAGATAAAGTTATTGTGATCTCGGGAGACACTACCTACAGCGAGACGCTGGCTGAAAAAGCCAGGGGGGCAGACCTCCTCATTCATGAAGTCTACAGTGGCGACAGACTAAGCCAGCAATCTGAATTCTGGCAGGATTACCATGGCCACTCCCATACCAGTGCAACCCAGGTAGCGGAAATAGCCAACATTGCCCAACCCGGGCTGGTAGTGTTGACCCATATCCTGTTTTTTAATGCGAGCGCAGAAGACATTGTTGCTGAAGTAAAACGAAGCTACTCCGGCGCGGTGGTTCTGGCCAACGATCTGGATAAGTTTTAACTGCATTATTGATGGACTTATCAGCCCAGCAAGAAGTAACTGCCGCCATTGTCAATTATGGTAACAGCAAGGACACCGCCGCCCTTGTTTCGCGCCTGAAAGATCAGGTATCTGACACTATCATTATTGATAACAGTAATGATATTGATCAGGATCAGCCTGAGTTTCAGAGCACCAGAGTTATCACTCCTGCTCACAATATCGGTTTTGGCGCGGCAATCAACCTGGCCGCCAAAAGCCTGAAAACCCGCTGGCTTTTAATTCTTAACCCCGATGTGCGCCTGCAAAGAAATTGTCTGAAACACCTGCTTGATGCCTCAAAACAACTTCACGCGCCGCTATGTGGGCCGCGTTTTTACTGGGATGATGCCTGCACACTGCAACTCCCTCCGGCGCTGGGTCATCCCCTGTGGTTACTTTCAGACCGACATATTCCCAACCAGGGACTATCCGAAAACCCTGACCTGAGCCAGCTTGCCCAGGCACGCCATGTTCGCTTCTGGAAAGAAAAAGTGCCATTTAGTGAGCCGGTTTTGTCCGGCGCCTGCCTGCTGGCAGACAATCATTGGTTTATGCAGCAAAACATGCCAATTTTTGACGAAGACTTTTTTCTTTACTACGAGGACACGGATTTATGTGGTCGCCTGATGCGAAAAGGGGTTATACCCGTGTGTGTCGCCCAGGCAAAAGCAGTGCACTACTGGAACCAGTCAGCGGAGCCCCCTGAGAGTAAAGCCGCCCTGATGAGCCAGAGTGAAAAAATATTCCTGCGGAAATATTATCCCGGCGGACCACCACCATTACCACAATCAGAAAGTCTGACTGACTTGTTGGATCTGGGAAAGCTGAACATCGCCCCGGTTTTGTCATTGCCGGAAGAAGCTTGTTACATTGATATTGGTGTGCAGGAAGATTTTATTGTGTTTGCCAGAGCCACGCCTAAAGCCGACTCATTCTCTTTCAGTAACACCATTTAGAATCGCCTCAGGGATGGCCACTATTTTCTACGCGCAGTGAATGAGAATGGTCAGTTCCTGCAATTCTGGCAATTCGTGAAAGAGTCACACTAAAGGAGAAGTCCGAGTAATGAACAAGACTTTTGTAATCCTGGGCTGCCACCGCAGTGCTTCCAGTCTGGTTGCCAAGGCTCTGCATGAAGCAGGAGTACATATGGGAGACGATTTACTTTCCGGACTGCCCGACAATCCCGAGGGCCATTTTGAAGACATGGATTTTCTCAAGAAAAACGTCGAAATCCTTGGGGGAAATATCTGGGATGATGTAGACAGACCATTAATTCCGAGCGATACCGAGAGCCTGATAAGGCGTAAGGACAACAAGCCGCTTTGGGGCTGGAAAGATCCCCGCACTACAATGACCATTGAAAAGTATTATGATCATCTGGATGATCCAGTCATTGTCGCGCTGTTTCGCAAGCCAGAGCATGTAGCAAAAAGCATGGCAAAACGAGGTGATATCAGCGAAGAAAAAGCCCTTGCTCTTGCAAAAGCCTATAATAGAAAAATTATTGATTTCCTGAGCAGGAAATTTCTTTAATTCACAACATTAACTTAGCGCGGTATAACTGGTATAAACACCCCATAATTATAAAACTTACGGGAAATAATTACTTATGAACTCTATCATTGTTTTATTGAAAGTCATTTTCAGACAACCTGTTTTAGTCGGCGCCTTATGCCTGTTGCCGCTGGCGACAGCTAATGCCCAGCGCGACATCCCGTTTAGCGGCCCGTTCCCAACCGCACCCACAGGGCTTGAAAATATTCCTATGGGAGAAGGTCCCTGGATTTATCCAACAGCAGAAGGCATGGATATCAAGGTCTCTGTTGTGGCAAAACTGGAGTATCCGATGGCGCTGGAATTTCTTCCGGATGGTAAATTGCTGGTCATCACACGACGTGGCGAAATCTACCTGATTGAAGACGGTGAAATGCTAAGTGATCCGATCATGGGCGGACCACCTTCAGTGTTTGCTGGAGAATCCGGTGCCGGTGGCACCTCCCACGGTTATATCGATCTGGTAAAACACCCGGACTTTGAAAACAACCAGCTACTCTACCTTAGCTACACCAAGCCAAAACCTGAAGGCACCAACAATATTGCCATCGGCCGTGCGCGCTGGAACGGCAGCTCACTGGAAAATTTTACGGATATTTTTGATCCGGGCCCCGGCATTTATGGTGTGGCTCGACTTGCCTTTGGCCATGATGGCAAACTTTATGTCACCACCAACGGTACCGATCCTCAGTCACTGCAAACTCTCAGTGGCAAAGTCCTGCGCCTTAATGATGATGGCAGCGCGCCGCTTGACAATCCTTTTGTTGGCAACAGTGAGGCGCGCCCGGAAATATTTTCCTATGGCCATCGTGGCGCTCTGGGTCTCGCCATTCATCCTGAAACCGGCGAAGTCTTCCAGAATGAAAATGGTCCCAATGGTGGCGATGAACTGAACTGGATCAAACCCGGCTATAACTATGGCTGGCCTCTGGTGAGCCTGGGACGGACCTACCCTGGCCCATGGCAAACCAATGACCGCCCTACCCATGCTATTTTCGAACCACCTATCGTCTACTGGACGCCGGCAATAGCTGTCTCCGGCATGCTTTTCTACACTGGCGATGCCCTGCCAGCCTGGAAAAATGACATCCTTGTCGGTGCTTTGCGTACCGGAGAAATCCCCGGCACCGGCCATCTGGAGCGCATCATGCTTAATCGTGATTATCAGGAAGTACGTCGAGAATCCCTGATCACTGACCTGCGCCAGCGCGTGCGGGATATTGAAATGGGCCCGGATGAATTTATATACCTGGCCACAGAACAACGTGACGGCGCCATCCTTAAAATAGAACCGGCAGATTAGAAAAACGGAAAAAAGATGAAAGAAAAAGGGGGCTAAATGCCCCCTTTTGTATTATGCCATTGGAGATTAAAGCCTCTATCGCTGTTAAACCCGCCCCCCTACCTAACAACCCACCTGAACGCCTCGTAACTTGTGACTTGTAACTTGTGACTTGCGACTTGTAACTTGCGACTTTTCTATTGAATCACTTCGGTTCTTCCGTCACCGGATTGGCATAGTGATAAGGAGGCAAAAAGGCTTTCGGGTACATTTCAAACTCCATTGTTGGCGGCTCGTCCGGCGGATTACTTTGTGTAATACCCGGGGGGCTTGAACGCGTGAGATTGATCCAGCCATCATCAGTACCGGCAAAATAGGTGTTGATTTGCTGATCCTTGAACATCATCCATTGACCATTTCGCTTCACAAAAATATTCTCGTAAGTCCCGCCCATGAAACGTCCCTGATTACCGAAACTGCCCATCATACTAAAAGCCCGTGAACGTAAATTAGCGCTTAATCCATCATCTGCCACATGGATAACCGGCTGGTATTGCATATGGTTATGTAATTCACCGGGCAACTCATCCTGCACTCCATAGAGATTCAGATTTCGACGAATACTGGCGGCTCCTCGATAGACGCCACGCATGGCGATCTCAATGGTGCCATCTGATGCAAAAATGCCGGTGAGCTCATCCCACTGGTTGCGGGCAAGGTAATAACCGTAAATAGTTTGCAGGCGCTCAATATCATTCGCGTCTTCCAGTCGACTCAGCCTGTGATCCAGCTCTTCCAGTTGGACTGCAAGAGTTTCTGCTGTGGGAACTGATAACACCTCCACTGCAATGTTGGGAACAAAGGGCGATGTCACCGGGTGCTCATAATGAAATGGCACAACATAAACCGACGGATAATTTTCATAATCAACGGACGCAGGTCGATCTGGGGGAAATTCTTCAATCGGCTGCGACCTGGGTAATGCGGTTACATGCCAACCATCATCAACTGGAGTTCGCATGGTGGAGTAAAGATGCAGCTTGCTGATTTTCCAGACTCCGTCTTCCCTGAGATATTCATTTTCATAGATGCCCGTGCCCCAGAAATGACTGACGCGTAATTCTGCCTGCTGGGAAAAATGATGCCAGCGCCCCTTTGCTGTTCCGTCAGGACTGACATGGACAACCGGCTGTAATTGCATATGGTCATTCAGAATTCCTTCCTGAGGCCCCTCTGCCCCCATGCGCTTGAAATATTCCAGGATCCTGGCTTTTCCCACGTAGACTCCAGAGCCGCCAATTTCGAGCGTTGCATCATCAGTAAACAGATCCGCTGCCTGGGTCCATTGATGCTTGTCGATATAAAATCCAAAAATACGTTGCAGGTTTTCCACTTCATTTTCATCTTCCAGTAGCTGAATTTCCATTTCAGCCTGGGCAATATCTTTTGCCAATGATAGTAATACGCCATCCTGTGCACCGGCATTCAGCGACGTCAGCAATAAACATATCAGGAGTAATGGTTTGGGGTAGTTCATTAGCCCTCTCCTTCAGTGGTTGATTCGGACGGCATATAGCGACCTACCGGATTATCGAAATGGAAGGGAGGTAGGAAAGTTTCCGGCCAGGAGCCAAAATTATCGGTCTGTGGTTCATCGGGCGGGAAGTCCGGAGAGACATAAATCCCCTGATTGACGTCTTCATTCAGCCCCCAAGCGCCGTTATAAGGCACCAAGATGGTCTGGTACCAGCGCAATTTACTGATTTTCCAAACACCATCCTGCTTTACATATTCATTTTCATAAGGCCCTTCACCCCACAAGGCAGACTCCTGATACTGCCCGGTGAGAATTAATGCACGCCAGCGACCCTGCGCGGACATACCATCGTCAGACAAGGTGATAACCGGCATTAGCTGAAAATGCTCATTCAGCTGTCCCGTTGCCAGTCCTGACCGGTTGTCGCCCAAGCGATAAAGATATTCACGAATACGCTCTTTACCGCGATAGAGACCATCCCTTGCATATTCTACTGTGGCATTATCAGTAAACAGTTCCGTCAGATCATCCCACATGGCCTCATCAAGATAGTAACCATAGGCGCGCTGGAGACGTTTAATCTCTTTTGTGTCCCTGAGTCTTTGGGCTCTTTCCTGCAGGTCATTCAGGCGCTCCTGCAATAACACCAGGTCACTGCCGTCAGCATCCATTTCCCCGGCGCTTGAAACAGTCGAAGAAACCTCTTCACTGCAGGCCGAGATCAACAACAGCAGTGACATTAATCCTGCAAAGATTTTTGGTGTGTACATACTTATTTCCAGTTTTTTATTAATTCGGGTAAGGGGTCCGCTAAGAGATTTTTATCATATTTTAGCTTCATCCGGATTTAAAACATGAATGTTCTTGCCCTTGATACTCAGCCGAGTATAAAGGAGAGATTATGCAGCAGGTACCCTTTCTGGCTTTTTATCCGCATAAAGTCTACACTTTTTTCTTGAGGGGGTAGCTCAATCATGCCGCAGAAAAGTCATATCAACGCTCAATGCCGCCATTTACTGGCACTTTTATTGTGCCTGGGTTTTTACTCTGTCCAGGCACAGGAAAATCCTTCCCCTGAACACTTCGGACGCTGGGTCATCAATACTGAGCTTAGTGACAACACTGATAAAAAGGTAGGAAGCGCACTGCGGGCAATGGGCGAAAAAGTCAGTCGTTGCTGGCTCGGATGCGAAGAAGATCGATTCAGAGGGGGACCTGCTGAGCAGGAACTCTATGACCGTATCTCTTATGATAAGACCCTGACAACACAATTCGGCGAGGGACAGTATTTATTCGCCTATGATGACAATTACCAGCGACCGGTCTATACAGATGGACGCAGCCAGAGTGTGAGCCTTACCGGTCTTGATACGGTAAAGGACTTTTCTTTTGCACACTGGGAAGGCAAGACATTATTGGTTGAGGCAAGGCCCAGAGATGGCGGTTTTGCCAATGAAACCTACACTATTCTGGATGCCGGAAAACGCCTCAGGGTCGAGATGTATATCCATCCTGAAGGCTTCACCGAGGCTATCGAGCTGGTTCGTGTTTATGACAGAGTTGCCAACAATTCCACAGATTAATACCCAGAAAAACCATATATTGGATCCCATGAAATATTTCGAATTTCGATTACTCAGGCTTTGTCTGGTGTTTTTTGCAGTCAGTCTGAATCTCATGTCAAACCAGGCCTTGGCCCAGCTGGATACCACAAAATACGCGCTGGTTGGTGGCTTGCTCATTGATGGCAGCGGTGCAGAACCAGTGCGCAATAGTATTGTGCTGATCAATGGCAACAGGATTGAAGCTGTTGGGACTATTGGCAGGCTTGCGGTACCTGAAGATTATCAACTGGTATCTACGGAAGGAATGACGCTGATGCCGGGTTTATGGGACCCCCATGTTCACCTGCTCTACAGTGGTCACCCTGATTTTGCTCACTGGTTTGCCACCTACTCAGATCAGTTTGCCAACGTCACCATTCCGGCTTCAGCACACCAGATTCTAATGGCCGGGGTTACCAGTGTGCGCGATCTGGCCGTTAACACCCGGGATATTGCCAGGGTGAGGCAACGCATTGAAGAAGGCGAGTTACCCGGTCCCACTATCTATGCTGCTGGGGCCGCATTAATGCCCATCGATGTGCCGCAAACCATGCCTCATATAATTCCCATAGATAATGACAGGAAAGCCGTTAATGAAACCAGGCGTCTGATTGCTGATGGCATGGACTTTATAAAGATTCTTGGCGCGGTTCCGGAATCACAGAACATAGTGAATGCTATTGTAAGAACGGCCCATGCAGCGGGTATTCGAGTGACGGCACATGGCCGCAATGACGATGAAATTCGTATTGCCCTGATCGCTGGCGTAGATGAAATTCAGCATATTGGTGTTGATACGCCGACCTTTCCAGAAGACATCCTTGATCTTATTGAGCAACGAATCGCCAGCGGCATTCCCCTTTACTGGAATCCAACTGTCGGCATGATTTTAAATACCGATGAACTGGCGGCCGATCCCGAATGGCTGGATGATCCAAAAAACTTTCTCGATTTACCGCCAGACATGGAACTGGATATTCGCCAGGCCATTGCCAGGGCGAATTTCAATGTGCAACCCCGTACTGCATCCGACACCATCAAGCGTAAATTGCAGAGTCTGAGTGAGCGCGGTGTCATCATGGTCTTTGGTAGTGACGAAGGCAGCTTCGGTCACCCTGCCAGTGAATCCACCTGGCGTGAACTGGAAACCTGGGTATTTGAACTTGGTATGTCACCCCTGGTAGCGATCAAATGGGCAACCTCGGATGCTGCTGAATATATGGGCGTAGGTGATGAAGTCGGCACCATCACTCCGGGAAAGCTGGCTGACATCATCACCGTGACTGGCAGCCCTTTACGGCATTTCAGTACCCTGCGGGAACCGGCAATGGTTTTCAAGAATGGGGTCAGAGTAAGATAAAGAGTAAGGAAATAAGCCCGTGATAATTAGTTCAGGTGCTATATTTTATTGATGGGCTTCAAATCAAGGCAAACCAGCTAATTGCTGTCTTGTTAACTGCAATGCCGACGATGTAGACAAAGGTAAAAATCGCCAGGAAAAAAGCGGTTACCCTCACATATTTTGTGCCCCCCCTGCTTAAGGCAATTCCCACAAACAGCAAATAAAACATCAGTAGGAAAATTTTCATGGTGAGCCAGCCCTGTGCAAACAAACCTATGTTTAGCAAAAAAGCCATACTGAAGCCGCTGAATAAAAATACGGTATCAATGATATGAGGGGTCACCAGTATTAATTTATGATTGAGCCACTTTGATTCAATAAACATCAGGTAGGAACGAAATAAAAAGCCGGTAAAGCTGATCAGCGCGCAACACATGTGAATGGTTTTGATAGTGAGGAACATTGGTGAATACTACTTCTTTCTCGGAAGCCTGAATTGTAGGGGAAAGCCTTGCTGGAGTCATGGGGAAACTAGTCTTAAGTCTCAAGAGGCGACCAAAGGTCGCCCCGTCGAATGCGTCCCTGCGGCCCTTATCCGACCTACAGAAAACCATTGAAGCCCGAGAGAGGGATTGCTTGTCTCTTGCCTCTTGTCTCTTATTTTCCTGCCACTGCCTGCACCGCCCACCTTTATCCTTTTTCCTTTATCTTTTATCCTGCTTGCGTCCTCTTGTATCCTGTATCTTGCATCCAATACAAAGGTCGCCCCGTCGGATGCGTCCCTGCGGTCCTTATCCGACCTACAGAAAACCATTGAAGCCCGAGAGAAAGCTTGCCTGTCTCTTATCTCTTCTCTCATGAGACTTGAGACTTGCAACTTGCGACTATTTTAATCTTCTGAAAAAGTCACATCCTGCAGCTCATCAGACATGCCTTGTTCCCAGGTGGACCAGCCAGAATTCATGCCGTAGGGAACCCTTTCCAGAATTGCTTCAATTTGATGAATGGTGCCATCATAGACCTTGAATATTTCTGCTATACCCCAGGTCCAGGGCTGAACCGGGCCGGCTACTACGTTGCGACCATTGGGAGTGACACCATGCCTGAACTCACCTCCAGAGTGATCAAAAAAGACAAAGGCAAAGACCAATCCCCTTTCTTCGTCCACCGCCACGAAACGACGATCCCTGATACGGTTTACAAAAAAGATCAGGCCTGATTGAAACTGCTCCAGACAACTCCATTGCGCTGAATAACTACTGGCATCGGATGGATCCGGACGCGTTTCTCCCTCTGGCGTCGGCCTGTTGGTAGATTGCATGCCGTTTTCAATGCGATCGCAGTCATCGGCAAACGGGTAGTCCATCAGACCATCATTTTTTTGCATACCGGTAAAATACATATTGGCAACTTCAAGCATTTCATTTCGCGGCATGCGCTGGCTGTCGGTTAGTGCCGTAGTAAATTCAGGACGAGGCATTGACTCAATCAGTCTTTCTGCGGCACTGGTACTGCGCACAACAAAGTGCTCTATTTCACTAATTTGATTATTTTCAATGCGCAAACGAAGAGATAGCAGCGCCGGCGTCATCTGCGCAGGATCCCTGTGCTCTTCAAAAATTGTGCCCAGAAACGCTACTTGTTGCGCCGGAACATCGGTAACAAAAATACGATAATCACCCTTGGCCTGCATGGTCTGCCAGAGACCATCACGAAGATTCAGGCGTTGTCCGTTTTCAGTAAAGCGCACATCAGCAGCCAAAGAGACTGAGGCGGGATTATTGTCAATAAGTGCATCCAGGTATTGATCCACGAAGCCTTCCAGACACGACCTTTCACACTCCTGCGCCTGAATTGAAAAGGGTATTAAAATCAGCAACAGGCTGGTGAATATGCTTGTTTTTATTATTCGACGAATTCCACTCATGCAAAAAATTCTCCGGATTTTTAAAGCTAAAGCGCTAATCCCAGCCTACTTGATTTCCTGAAAAAAAGACAGATAGGGAAAAACCAGAGCAACTATAGATCCCTGCCAGGCAATATTTTTTTCTCTGATACTATGGTTTTGTGATAAATTAGCTCGCTTTGAAATCACTTTGTCTTAGCACGGAAAATGAATTTATGACCAAATCCTGTATGGCGCCAGATCCAGATACCAAAACGCCCAAGTTCAAATTACCAGCCAATGCCACTGATGCTCATTGTCATATTTTCGGTCCTGGTGACAAATATCCTTACTCTCCAACCCGTAGCTATACCCCACCGGATGCCGGTCTGGATGATTTCAAGAAACTGCAGAGTATTTTGGGGCTAAGCCGCGCCGTTCTTGTGAATGCCAGTTGTCACGGCACCAATAACGACCCCATTCTTGATGCCATTGCCCAGAGTGGCGGTGCCTATCGCGGGGTTGCCAATATTGATGATACTTTTACCGAGGCGGATATCGAAAAACTTAATGAAGGTGGCTGCCGTGGCTGTCGCTTTAATTTTGTGCGCCATCTTGGTGGCATTCCTGATATGGACGAATTTCACAGTATTATTAATAAAATCAAGGGCTTTGGCTGGCATGTCGTACTCCATTTTGACGCTATTGACCTGGTGGATTTTCAGGACCTGCTGGATAACTTGCCGATCCCCTACATCATTGATCATATGGGCCGGGTACCAACCAGGGACGGACTTGATCAGGAACCGTTTAAAATCCTGATGGAGTTTGCCAAAAGAGATAACTGCTGGATCAAGGTTTGCGGAGCAGAAAGAATTTCTTCCGCAGGACCTCCATTCACAGACGCCATGCCATTTGCCAAGGCCATTATTGAAGTAGCCCCCGATCGGGTTTTATGGGGAACTGACTGGCCACATCCAAATATCAAACTCCACATGCCAAATGACGGTGACCTGGTAGATCTCATTCCCCTGATGGCTCCGGATGCCCAAATTCAGCAAAAATTGCTTGTTGATAATCCCCATCGTCTATATGGATTTTCCAACTAACGAGCGGCAGCAATAGTCAGGCAAGCTATTGGCTAGCTGAATTTTACAGAGACAGGCGAAGCCCTCTTCGCCTGCAGAGGCGGAAATTCAATTATGACAAAAACCATTCTCATTACCGGGGCAACGGATGGCCTGGGCAAGGAAGTCGCCCGTCGACTGGCCAGCGAGGGGAATAAAGTACTGCTACATGGGAGAAGCCCGGAGAAAGGTCAGGCAGTCCTTTCTGAACTGGTATCAGCTACCGGCAATAACACCCTTGAATACTTCAATGCCGACCTGTCTTCCCTTGCTGAAGTAAAGAAACTTGCTGTAGACATACTGAGCTCCCAACAACAACTTGAAGTGCTGGTCAACAATGCCGGAATTGGCCCCAGAACGCCGGAGTCAGCCAGATCATTAAGCAAAGACGGCTATGAAATATTTTTTGCAGTCAATTACCTGGCCGGTTATTTGTTAGCCAGAGAATTGTTACCGTTATTAAAATCTTCAGCACCTGCCAGAATAATCAACGTGGCTTCCATCGCGCAGGCCCCGGTCAATTTCAACGATCCCATGCTGGAAAAATATTACAGCGATGGTCTGGCCTATAGCCAAAGCAAGCTGGCACAAATTCTCCATACCATGGATCTGGCACAGCAACTGGAAGGTTCCGGTGTCACCGCTAATTCATTACACCCGGCGACCCTCATGAATACCAAAATGGTACTGGACTCCACTGCCCTGCCTAACAGCAGAACAACAATTGATGATGGCGCCAATGCGGTGGAAAGACTGATTCTGAACGAAGAGATGGCATCTATTAGCGGGCACTACTTTGACTGCATGGAGAATGCCGAACCTGATGCGCAGGCTTCAGATCCACAGGCACTAAAGCAATTACGTGAATTAAGCGAAAAGTTGATAGCCCAGGTTAACTGAACAAATTATTGGAGGGGGAAAACATGAACCGATTTGAACAAGCCGTATACGACTGTATGAATCCTGTAGAGGAATTACTGCAGCGCACTGAAAATCCTTTACACAGGGCGATACTGGAAAACTTTAGACGCCATGTGCATCTGGAAGGCTCGGGTCAATTTGACAAGATCACCGCACCGGACATGACCGTGGATAATCCCGTTTACCGGGTTTCCTGGGGCGACCATCCGGCGCTAATTGAAGGCAAGGAAGGCGTCATTGGGTTTTACAGCAGTGTTACCGAGGCCGTGCTATGGAATTCCGACGACCTCATTGCCGTGAACGACTGGGGTATTGCAGATGAATTGACCTTCAACCAGCTTATTAAAGGCAGTGACCTGCAAAATCTGGGGTATGCGGCTGAATCTCCGGATGCTTATTATCATCTTCGCAGTCGTCAGGCGTTCATCTGGCCTTACAACGACAAGGCCCTGCTAAAGGGTGAGAATCTCTACGAAGACAAGACCAGTGTGGAAATCACCGAGGTTGACGCAAGTGAGCTGATCACGCCGCAGCGGGTTGCTGAAATACATCGGGAACAGCTTGCACGACTGGAAGCGGAGAAAGGTCCCAATTGGTGGGTTTATAAATAGTCCCTTCTGCGCTTATCGCTCTTTTTATCAGCAACGAGAGGACAAGCAATAGACGTCTGGTCCTGCCAGAAAACCAATCAAAAAAAAACGGCGTTCAATTGAACGCCGTTTTTTATTACTTTTAAGATCTTTTGTCACAGATAGTAAATCTGATATTTAGTCTTCTGAAATTTAATCTAAAGTAGCTTCTGCAAGTGGATCATCACCAATCTGCACAGAGCCTTCAACGGAATCACAATGCATGCCTGGCTCAGGCGGAGTTCGTTCCGGACACTTGAATAATCCACCCTGTCTGGAGCCAGCATTCTCGCCATTACGTAATGGATGAAGGCCTACACTAAACACGGTTCCCTGAGGAAAGGCGTTAACAGATACGCCCTGACGCGCCATGGCAGCAGATCCCTGCATCTCAACTGACCAGATGATCGGCTCACCGTTTTCATCACGCAGAACATTGGTTCGCTCTTCATTCATAGGCGCAAAGAAAATTGCCAGATGATTTGCAGCGGGGTCTACACGGGTAACCACACCAGTGAAAAGCTTTACATTTCTCATGTCATACATGGCAAATGAATGATGCGCCTGCACTGGCATGGCCAGCAAACCAGCCAACACTGACAGCGGCAACGCAATATTTACTAACTTATTGATAAACTTCATATTTTACTCCTTATCCCCCACTGGTAATTCTCAGTATTACTTATCCGAACTTACTAGAAGCTGAATATATCCTCTTCTTCGGGCTTTTCCATATCCTGTTCAAAATTCTTATCCCAGATCTCTGCCCAGGGCCGACCGTACATGTCGGGAATTTCGTATTCTATCACGTCCCCATGAGAAACAGGTGTGGCATAACCATCAATCGGGAAGATTGTCTGGATACATTCCACAAACACATAAGGGGTTGCATCGGGATCATCGAATTCATTCTGTTTCACATAATTCCTGACCACTCTTACTGGCTCGACCCATACTTCGGGATCATAGAAAATTGCTTCGTGATTCAGGCCAATAAAATTTCCTTCTTCATCTCGATTAGGTGTATATATCTCCACCGTCTGCATCATGTTTGAATGTTCCGGGGCAGAATGATTCTTCCACGCCTGAATATTCGAGGTCCAGGTAATTAAAACATCTTCATCCCAGAAGCCAATGGTTTCACCATACCAACGTGGCACATCCTCACCCAGTCTAGGCACGACACCATCCAGTTTGAACTCCCTGCCAACATGAATATTGGTGATAAAGTTTCTCGCGACCCCGGCAAGAATCTGTACCATGTTCGGCGTCACCATGATGTAGTGCTCCCATACAGCAAACTCATGAAATCTGCGCGTAAACCCTTCAGGCCAGCAATACTGGGACTGCCATTGAGCTGCATTGGTATTACCGTGATGGAATGTTTCCTGAACAAAATACTCCTGGTATTGATCGGTCAGTAAAGACAAAATCGTTGGTACCTGGTTATAACGCATCTTGTACCAGTACTGATTATTGGGCGTTCTTACCGGATGCTGGTAAATCCCGCTCCACTCCCCCGGTACTGTTGCATAGGTATGCTCAGTTGGGCCACCTCGTTGAGTGGTTTCCTCCAGTAACGCCTCGTAATGTTCCTGTGCTGAAGCAAAAGGATAAGGGCTAACAATAGATTCCCTCGGGTAATCATTTTCACAGATTCCCCATGGGGCAGTAGCCGGCGGGTTATCGCCCATGATCTGGGACCCGGTAGCATTGGCTCCCCACAAATCCTCGATGGCTGCAGAGCTGTTACAGCGGTAGTAACGCGGGTCCATCCACAAATCGCGGTCTTTATAAAAATCATCTGAAGTAAACAGGTCTCGCTCCAAAGGTTCAACACCCTCAGGGACCTCTCCTCCCAACGCCCCCCCAAAAAATGTACGGGCCACTCCTGGTTGAAAAAAACCACCCCTATAGGTGGCACCTGTCACATCATATTCGTTGGCATCTGCTATAAGCGGCCTGCCTCGACCAACACTCTCAAAATCTATCTGAGCTGTTTGTTGTGGCAAAGCTGCTGTGGCAAGCGTCATGGTTAACGCGGCAATAGATAGTTGGCATTTGGATACAGCCCGCATGATAAACCCCTGTTTCAATAATATATTGGATACTTAAATAATATTTATTATTACCCGTAATCTAGTTGTTACAGGCATTGTAATCCCCGGCTACAGTCGAAGAAGTATATGTTTACAAACCCTAAAACACCACATTGAATCGGAAAGAGACGATACTTGAGGCATTGGTCCCGTCTAGTTTTTAAGACGATAACCTGTTTTAAAAATCCAGTGCAATACTACGATGCACACGCTTAGAAAAAACAGCGTCATCAAAAAACTGACACTGACTTTCACATCGGAGATTTCGTAAAAGCTCCAGCGGAAACCGCTGACCAGGTAAACAACCGGATTAAACAGGGAAACTTTCTGCCAGAATTCCGGCAACATACTGATGGAGTAAAAACTGCCTCCAAGAAAAGTAAGTGGCATCACTATCAATAAGGGAATGATATTCAGTTTTTCGAAATTATCCGCCCAGATGCCGATAATGAAACCAAACATACTGAAAGTCATGGCTGTCATGACAAGGAATACGAGCATGGAAAGCGGATGCATGATATGCATATCAACGAAAAGAGTTGCCGTTAGCAGAATGATGGATCCCACCATTATCGCTTTTGTTGCTGCCGCACCTACGTAGCCAAGCACTATTTCAGTGGGCGATACCGGAGCCGAAAGCACTTCATAAATGGTTCCCGTAAAACGGGGAAAATAAATGCCGAAAGAAGCATTGGAGATACTTTGGGTCAAGAGCGACATCATGATCAGACCTGGCACCAGAAAAGCGCCGTAACTGACACCACCGATATCACTCATTCGCGAGCCAATAGCGCTACCAAACACGACGAAGTAAAGCGACGTGGAAACTACGGGTGACACTATACTCTGGGCAATGGTGCGCCAGGTCCGCGCCATCTCAAATTTGTAAATTGCCTTAATTGCGTAAAAATTCATTTTTGTCATTGACCCGAATATTGCGAGGATTTATTTCTTTACCAGATTCACAAATATAGATTCCAGAGAGTTTTGCATTGTCTCCAGGTCCCTGAATTGTATGCCGGCCTTGTCGATGGCATCGAGCAGGGAAGTAATATCAGAACTGTCTTGCTGGACGTCATAGGTATAAACCAGATTAAAACCACCATCCTTGAGAGACAGCTTAAATGGCTCCAATGCTTCAGGAATAGCTTCCAGCGGCTGACCAAGATGCAGAATCAGGCGTTTTTCACCGAGCTTTTGCATCAGTGCCTGCTTTTCCTCAACAAGAATAATTTCACCCTTGTTAATGATGCCAATACGATCAGCCATCTCTTCTGCTTCTTCAATATAGTGAGTTGTCAAAATTATAGTGACGCCTGACTCTCTTAATTCACGCACGACTTGCCACATGTCCTTACGCAGCTCTACATCAACTCCGGCAGTAGGTTCATCCAGAAACAGAATATCAGGCTCATGTGCCAATGCCTTGCCTATCATCACCCTGCGTTTCATACCGCCCGAAAGGGTCATGATCTTGTTATCTTTTTTATCCCACAATGACAACGATCGAAGGACCTTTTCCAGATGTTTAGGATCAGGCGCCTTACCAAACAATCCACGGGAGAATGCCAGTGTATTCCAGACCGTCTCGAAAGTTTCAGTGTGAAGTTCCTGTGGTACGAGGCCAATACTGGCACGGGCCTGACGATAGTCCCTGACGATATCATGGCCATTAACCGTCACCATGCCGGCACTGGCATTTACAATGCCGCAGACGATACTGATCAGGGTAGTTTTGCCGGCACCATTGGGACCGAGCAGTGCGATGATCTCGCCATTTTCGATTTCCAGACTGACATTTTTAAGCGCCTGGAAGCCGGACTCATAGGTTTTAGAAAGGTTTGCGATGGATATTACAGAGTTCATATCAGCCAAAAATAATAAGTGATAACAATAAAATGCCCGAACTTATTCGGGCATCACAGTAAGGCATTAAATTTAAGAGACTACTGGAACTGGCAGCTAATATCGCCTGGGTTTGACGCACAATACTGCCTGACAAACAGATCCACAACTGTACAACTGCCGGCAGCAATTACAGTATTGCCCGCTTGCTCAACCAGTTCAGTAGAGGTACCCATTGCACTTGTAGATGACTCCACCGCTGACATCACTCCTGCAAGCATCTGCTGGTTGTCACTGTGCACAGCAACTTTGTCCGGCGTTTCACTCTCTTTGTCAGCCACGACGACTTTTGCCTTCACATTGACCAGGGTGCCTGGCACGGGCTGACCTTCCTGGGCCATAGCGAAGGAGCCTGCAAACAACAGGAAAATACAAGCAGTTCTGGTCATCGGTTTAAGCATGATTTAAATGGGTTTTACAATATCCCCTCAATTGTAAAAGACTACGCCTGAGGTGTCTAAGCCAATATTGATCAGGAATTTTGTCCCGGCATGAAAAAAGGCAGGCGCCAGGCCTGCCTTTTAATCAAATTGACTTGAGCATCAAGCCGCTGAAACGCCCATACCTTCAGCATTAGGTTCGCTTTCTGCTACCGTCAATGGCGTCGGATCATTGGTTTGCAACTTCAGGAAGACGAGCACAATTGCGGCTATAGCTGAACCGGACCCCATCACCAGGCCAACCGTTGGCAAAGTGGCACCAGCATCAAACATGACTCCTGCAAGAATTGGTGACAGTACAGCCCCTGCCCGGCCAACCCCAATCACGAATCCGGTACCGGTTGCGCGAACATGAGTCGGGAACGAATAGGCAACAATGGAATAAAGCCCGGAGACACCGGCATTACCAAAGAATCCTGCAAAGGCGGCCAGTAATTCCATGGTGCCGAGTTCTGCGGGTGTACGACCGAACAAGGCAACACCAAGGGTTGTCAGGAATAAAATACCGATGGTAAGTGGCTTCAAACCAAAGCGAGCGGTAAGGACGCCAAAGGTAACCCCTCCAAGCACGCCGCCGATATTGGCCCATTTTAGAACACCACCTGCAGCTGCGGCCTCAAAGCCCATGTCTGCAACGATTTTTGGTGTCCATTTCAGGATGAAATAGAAAGTGGTGATATGCAGGAAGTAAGCGGCAGTAACCAGGATGGTTATCATTGCCAGACTCTTGGAGAAAATATCACCCACTGATTTCTTCTTCTCTTCTTCATTCACCTCAGGCAATGCAGTAATGACACCATGGCCAAGTTTTGTCAGGGAATAGTTGATTTTTTCCAATGCGTTTTCAGGCTGTTTACGTGTCAGCCAGTGCACAGATTCCGGCACCAGGAAATAAACTACTGGAATCAGGCAGCCAGTGACAAGAGAGCCAAAATAAAATACCGAGCGCCACTCAAAATTCACCAGCAGGTATTTTTGTGCTATTTCACCACCGATTACACCACCCAGGGGATAGCCAATAACCATCAGTGATATACACATACTGCGCCAGCGGTTATTGGAAAATTCGGCTACGGTGGCATTGGTACAGGAGAGCATGCCACCGATACCCAGGCCGGTAAGCACTCGCCATATCATAAGAATATTTGCAGACGTCGAGGTGGTAGCCATGAACATGCCTGCTGACATAACGATCAGGCATCCCAACAAGGTGGTTCGGCGTCCGTATTTATCGGCCACCCCTCCAAGAATAATAGAACCAAAAGCCATGCCTACCAATTCAGCGGCCAGAACAAAGCCCAGTGCGGTCTGGCTGATACCCCATTCCGCGGAGATGCCGGGGGCTGAAAAGCTTATGGCCAGGACATCAAATCCATCCATGGCATTGAGAAAAACAGTAATTCCCACCACAATCATCATTGCGCGAGTCATTCCTGATTGGTCGATAATGTTGCGTGGATCGGTAGCATTATTCATGGTAGCTATTGTCCCCTTATAAGAATTAAAGCTTTTTCACAGTGTAAGTAATTGTTGAGCAAATGGCTTATTTTTTTATTAGTATAATTATCATTTGCCGGTGAAGCATAATCCACCAGTGTGCACATGACAAGGACAGCTTGGACTACGTGTGAAGCGCAGGGCAAGAGGATGACGGGATGAAGGATTGTGGATTGTTAATTGGCGCTAATCTATACTCTTTCATCATTTTTCCGACATGCTTTTTCAGCAAACCAATATTCAATGATTATTATGAAAGTGTTGAGCCCTATGAGTGAATTTAATATCTCCTTTATAAGAGTCCACGCCACCACCAGCAAACGGAAAGCCAAAGCACTTTGCTCTTCCTGTAGCCTGTTACTGGCGTTGTTTCTGCTGTCAATCGGATCTACCAGCGCCCAGCAATTAAGCACGCAAGACCTGGGTAATTCGCTCACTGTGATTAGCGGAGCGGGCAGTAATATTCTGGTCAAGAAATCCGCCAATGGCGATGTGCTGGTGGTCGATGGCGGCCTGGCAGAGACCGCGCAGCAAACCCTTGCAACAATCTCTGAGGTAACGGGGGATGCTCCAATCACGATGCTTGTGAACACACACTGGCATCAGCAACAAACCGGCCTGAATAAAATCCTTGGCAGCCAGGGGACAACTATCTTTGCCCATGAAAATACCCGTCAATGGCTGACTACAGCGATTAGCAGACCATGGGAAAGCACAAAATTCGCGCCATTACCGGTCTCAGCCCAGCCAACTGAAACTTTCTTTCACTACGGAAATCTCGATCATGGTGGCACCGATGTGCAGTATGGATATCTGCGGCAGGCACATACTGATGGAGATTTATACATCTATTTCCCCAATGAGAACGTACTTCATGGTGGTGGCGTGTTGTCTAATGACGGTTGGCCGTTGATGGATTGGTGGACCGGTGGCTGGATTGGCGGGCTGGTGGACGCATTGGAGGTCCTTTTGGAGGTTGCCAATGACGACACAGTAATTGTCCCGGCTAACGGCCCGTTAATGAACAAGGCTGATCTGCAGGCCATGCGTGATATGTATGACACCATTTTTCAGCGCATCAGCAGCGGTTTTAGAGCTGCAAACAGCATTGAAGTAACGCTTTCAGAAATGCCTACAGCAGAGTTCAACGCGCGTTGGGGGGATCCGGAGCAGTTTGTTCGCAGGGCCCATGAAAGCCTGATCCCTCATTACACCCCTGATGCCTGAGAACAGCTGTTTACCGAATAGCTGGATGGCCAGAGCGGCTTGCATAGAATTTGAATAATTCTGCCTAACTAGACAGTTAACCTACTGGAAAATATGGGTTTTTTCAATTTTCGATATTTTATCCCGAAGTGCCAATGAAAGCTGTCCGCTGGTTCGAATAAGGATGAAAAACAAAGCATTTTTCAGTAGAATCTTTGCCCAGAATTTTGGTGTTATCGAAACACCACCCGGAATCAACCCAGGAGGTTAATCCAATGTTTATCAGTAAAAAGCATCTATCCAGACGTACCGTATTAAGAGGACTGGGCACCAGTGTTGCTCTGCCCCTTCTGGATGCTATGGTTCCGGCAGCGACCGCCCTGGCTCAAACTGCAGCCAATGTGCAGCCTCGTATGGGGTTTATCTTTTTTCCCCATGGCGCTGTGATGGAACGCTGGACCCCTGCCAGCACCGGTTCAGACTTTATCGTCCCGGAAATTCTTGCACCCGTTGCCAATCACAAAAGCAAGATGACTATTGTTTCCGGCCTGCGTAACAAACCCGCAGAAAGCAACGATCCTCATGGCATAGTTGCAGGCACATGGCTGCGTTGTGTTGCCCCGAATGATGTCAGTGATCCTAGCAAGGGAATAACAGCAGATCAGATTGCAGCCCAGAAAATGGGTCAGGGAACAACATTCCCTTCTATTGAGGTTGGCACGCCCTCAGGCGGGCCATGTGCACCCGGGTTTTCCTGTTCATTTGGCAGCTCCCTGTCATTCCAGACACCGGAACTGGCTCTGCCAATAGAAAACAATCCACGCAAACTGTTCTTCCAGTTATTTGGCCAGGGTGACAATTCGGCTGAACGTGCAGCCATCGTAAATGAAACCGGCAGCATACTCGATTCCATTATGGGCGATGCCACTGCCTTACAGAAAAAGCTTGGGTCCGAGGATATTGCCCGGGTTGATACCTATCTTGAATCTGTGCGCGAAATTGAACGCCGTGTTGAGATGATGAAAAGCCAGGACTTGAGCGATGTCGATATCCCGCCTGCACCGGTGGGTATTCCCAGTGATTTTGAAGCACACCTGACCATCATGTTTGACCTGATCGCCCTGGCATATCAGATTAACCTGACCAATGTGGCTACCTTCATGATGGAAAAAGAGGTCAGCATGAGAACCTATGCCAACCTCGGCGTCACCGAAGCATTTCATCCGCTATCCCATCATGGTGATGATCCCAGCAAGAAAGACAGACTGGTTCGTGTCCAGGCATTCCACACCCAGGTCTTCAATGGTTTCCTCGACAAGCTGGATGGCATGAAGGAAGGCAATGGCACAGTACTGGATAACTCCATTATTCTGTTCGGCTCAAACATGAGCAACAGTGACAAACATAATCAGGATCCCCTGCCCAACGCTGTATTTGGCCATGGCGGTGGCACTATCAAGGGGGGTCAGCACTTGCAGTATGCCCAGGATACCCCCCATGCGAACCTGCTGCTTACCCTGCTCAACAGAGCTGGCGTCAAGCAGGACAGCTTTGGTGATGCTACCGGTGATTTATCGGAAGTATAATCCAGCAATACTGAAACTACTCAAGTCAAAGTAAGAGCAGAAGAAGGATTACCCGATATATGAAACTGCGTTTCCAGTCAGTTCTGATTATCCTTACCTGGCTGGTCGGCAGCTCTTCCCTCTTTGCCCAAAGCAATCTGGCCGACCTGGTTGCCGCGGGTAATCGTGACCAGGCCCTTTTGATGATTGATCAGGGGGCCGATGTTAACGCCCTGCAATCTGATGGCACCTCTGCCCTGCTCTATGCTATTTACCAGGACGACCTCGAACTGGTAACAGCACTGGTGAATGCCGGGGCCGATGTTAATCAGCGAAATGAATATGGTGCCAACACCATGGGTGAGGCTGCCATGTCAGGTAATACCGAAATGCTCAGGGTACTGCTGGCTAATGGCGCAGATGCCAATCTGGCGAATCTGGAAGGTGAGACTCCCCTGATGGTAGTTGCCAGAACCGGCAATGTCCCGGCTGCTGAATTACTGCTGGAATATGGTGCCGACATTAATGCCAGGGAACAATGGGGCGGTCAGAGCGCAGCTATGTGGGCGGCCTCCCAACACCATCCTGCCATGCTGGAAACCCTGATTGCCCATGGCGCTGATATTGATATGAAGGGCTTTGCTCGTCTCTGGGACCATACCATGATGAATGAGCCCCGCCCAAAAGACATGAACAATGGTGGCTTCTCGCCACTCCACTATGCTGCCCGCGAAGGCTGTACTGAATGCATTAAAGTACTGGCCAAAGGCGGGGCAGATCTGAACACTATCGACCCGGATCGTGTATCTCCTCTTAATCTAGCCCTGATTAACATGCACTTTGAAACTGCTGTTGCATTGATCGAGGCGGGCGCAGATATCAATCAATGGGATATTTTTGGCCGCGCACCTCTTTTCAATGCTGTTGATTTACACACCATGCCCACGGGAGGCAGACCGGACATCCCCTCCAATGATGTCACCACCGGTTACGATGTAGCAAAACTGTTACTGGAAAAAGGCGCCAACCCGAATATGCAGTTGAAGTTGCGGCCTCCGTACCGAAATGCCGTGTTTGACCGTGGCGCTGACAATCCACTGAGCAATGGTGCAACACCACTGCTCAGAGCAGCGCGTTCTGCCGATACTGCCTCGGTTAAACTGCTTCTTGAACATGGCGCTCTGGTAGATCTGCCAAACGCCAGTGGGCACACCCCCTTACATGCTGTATCCGGTATCCAGTGGGCTGCTGCACCAACTCGCGGGCGCTTTAAAACGGAAGAAGACAGCATCGAAACGATTCGTGTATTACTTCATGCAGGTGCCGATATTAATGCTCTTACCGGTGACCCCTCAGTTCGTCCCGACAAGAATGTAATCCCTGATAGTGCTGCAGATATGGACCGCTATGGACGCGGCAGTGTTTTTGCCGATGGACAAACCGCACTGCATGCTTCTGCCAAAATGGGCTGGAACAAGATCACTCAATACCTTATCGATAATGGTATCGCTCAGGAAGTAAGGGATAGTGCCGGTCGCACGCCTTTTGATCTTGCCATGGGACGTTATTCCGCTGGCTTCCTGCAACCGCCGCCGGAGCCTCTGCTGGAAACGGCTAAATTGCTCCAGAATGAGTGCATGAAGGAAGACAACTGTACCATAAGCGATCCTGTGGATTTCAATAATCCCGGCGCTATACAGTAGTCCCCTACCCCCTTTTTATACCCGGTATATTCAGCGCTTTACCTGATAACTGTTTCCGTTATCATAGTCCCGAACAACCTTTCAGGAAGGCATCATGCCAATCGTTGAAGTCAGTAACCTTTCAAAAAAATATCCCCGACCGGATAAAAAGAATGAATTCTTTTACGCAGTTGATGGTATTTCCCTGACCATTAATAACGGCCAGATTTATGGCATCCTGGGTCCCAATGGTGCCGGCAAGACTACCACTCTGGAAATGATTGAAGGCCTCACTGATATTGATGGCGGGCAGGCTCTGGTGGACAATCTAGATGTCGCCACCCAACCCTACCAGGTAAAAAAGATCATTGGTGTTCAGCTTCAGGCTAATGAATATTTCGATCATCTTTCCCTTCGCGAACTACTGGCACTTTTCAGTCATTTATATGACAGAAATGATGACCCGGAAGAACTCCTGGGCAAGGTCAATCTGAAGGAAAAAGCCAATGCCAAACCGGCCAATCTTTCCGGCGGGCAGAAACAGCGGTTCTCCATTGCCTGCGCCCTGGTAAATGACCCCAAGGTGCTTTTTCTCGATGAACCTACCACCGGCCTGGACCCTCAGGCCAAACGAAATCTCTGGGATCTGGTGCGTCAGCTCAATGTCAACGGTATGACGATTGTTCTCACTACGCACAATATGGAAGAAGCTGAATTTTTATGCGATCGCCTCGCCATTATGGACCACGGCAAAATCATCGCTGAAGGAGATCCTCAGGAACTGATTCTTAAACATGCGCCTGAACCGCCAGTAGCACCGATGCATGGCAATCTGGAAGACGTTTTTCTCAGCTTGACCGGCCATGACCTGCGCGAATAGCAGGATTTGTAGTACTAGACAGGATTCCCATGCAAAAAATTATTTATTTTGCCAAAGTGATGCTGAAGATCCATTCACGCGATCGCCAGGCAATATTTTTCTCGGTATTTTTTCCTCTGGTCTTTATGTTTGTGATCAGTTTCGCCAGCGGCAATGACCCTGACCCGATCGAACTCGGCATTGTTAATAATGCCAACAATGCATTGGCAACCGAATTTATTGCAGCACTGGAAGGCTCACAATTATTTATCGTCACCCTGGCTGATGAGTCTGTACTTCGTGATGAACTTGCTGCGGGTGAAAAATCTGTAGTACTGATACTCCCTGATGATTTCCGGGATAACGGAACTCCCGTTGACCTTACAGCCCTCATTGATGCTGCCCAGGTCCGACAGGTCGCCGTGGTGTTGCCCGTGCTTGAACAGGCGCTGGTCACGGTGGAGAGAAATATGCGCAATATCGCCCCCCTGTTTTCTCTGAATATTGAAGATGTTCAGTCTCGCACCCAAAGCTATCTCGACTTTGTCGTCCCGGGACTGCTTGCTTTTAGCATTATGAATATTGGTGTTGCCGGTAGCGGTTTCAACATCGTGGAATACCGGCGCAAGGGAATTCTGAAACGGCTTTTTGTTACGCCTATTGAACCCCGTGATTTCATTAGTGGCCTGGTGCTGGCTCGCCTGACTATTTGCCTGGTTCAGATAAGCGGCCTGATACTGGCGGCCATTTTCCTTTTTAAGGTTATTTTTGTTGGCAATATTGCTTCACTGTATGTGTTTATAGTCTTTGGTACCGTTATCTTTCTAAGTATCGGTTTTTGTCTTGGCAGTCTTGCCAAATCCCAGCAGGCAATCATGGCTATAGGAAACCTGGTGACATTCCCGCAAATGATACTGTCCGGAATATTTTTCCCGATAGAATCCCTGCCAGAACTGGTGCAACCTGTTGCCAATTTTCTGCCACTGAGCTTCATCTCAAATGGTTTGCGAGAAATTGCAATCAATGGCGCCACGCTGGCGGACCTGCTGCCGGATATTCTTGGCATGATCATCTGGGCAATCATTGCCATGGTATTGGCCATAAAACTATTTGTCTGGAAAGAAGTCGCTGCTTGATCAGCTACAAGGGATATGGCAACAAGGATTTAAAGCCGGATGAAACAGAAGCGCCTTCAGGGTCTTTATTCAGAGCCCTTTGCTTTTCTAATATTGATAAGTGTTATGTAGCTACCGGTGTGTCTAAAGGTGAGCGTTTAATCAGAATTTGATTTCTCGATAGGCAACACTGGTCAGTTCAGCAAGTGTGAGTGTCTCTCGAGCTATCGAAATTGCCTCTACATTTTGTTCATTGCAAGCGGTCTCCAGTTTTATTAACTGCTCTGCGAGCTGGTAGGCACCTGAAACATGCGCAGTACTTTTTAAAGCGTGGGCCTGTGCTGTCAGAGCCGTCAATGACTTTATTTCAATACCCACCCTGATACTGTTAATCCTTTTCTGGTACTCGCTCTCAAGGGAATCCATGAATTTGCGGGTATTATCCAGACCAATATCCTTGGCCAATTGTTGCGACACTTTTTCATCTACCATATTGTTTTGCCCATCCATCATCTTCAGCCCTATACATTCTGAGTTAGGATATCGGGGACCAGCTCGTTGACCGCTTCCAGTGCTTCAAGATTTACCAAAGAAATTTCGAGTTATATTTTTCCCGCCTCGATCTTTGAAAACGCCAGTATCTGCTCAATGAGTGTCAACAAATGTTTGCCAGCCTGTCGAACCAGCCCGAGTAAATACTTTCTTTGGGCGTCATCCTGATTATCCAACTGGAGCAACTGGGTACATTCGATAATAATATGCCAGGGCGTTCTTGGTTCAGAGGAAACGCTGGGCATAAATGGGCGCAAATACGGCAATATTATTATGGCGTCTGGAGTGAGGCTTGCCGGTTTCTGCCAAAGCCTCAAATGAGGGACTGTACAATAAACTAGATATCGACTCTTTCTACTACCGGGAAAACCACCACCTGACCAATCTGGATTCTTGCCGCTTCCACTTCAGGATTATATTGCCGGAATAACCACATTGGTACAGAACGTTTTCTGGCCAGATTAACCAGGAAATCACCTCTGCGAATACTATGTTGTTCAGTTTGTTTTATGCGCCAGTTTTTGAAGTAGTCAGACTGCAGGCTGCGATGAAACTGTCTTCGTTTCAGTTCAAATTCCGCTACGTTTACCTTGCTGAATTCCAGTTTCA
>JAURCS010000016.1 GCA_030828385.1 Gammaproteobacteria bacterium | reverse complement strand
TGTAATTCCCTTTGAATTTATATTTTTTAGCACTAGCTTTAAAAATTTCAATTGAACAAATTAATACTAATGGTGAACGAAATTTTTTTTTTTTTAAAGATTTAAAGAAAATTTCAAAAAAAATACTATTTATTTTCTGCAGATTCAGGAGGTTCATCGATTTCTTGGTCTGTTTTTTTGGATTTTTTGAATACAGAAGTAAGTTTGTACCACCATATTTTGAAACTCATGCTAATCATAGCAATGCCGGCGATTATACCCTGCAGGATCATACTACCTGTGCCTGGATCGAGATAGGCATAGACTGGAGTGGCAATGCTCGCTGTAAACGAGAATACAAAAAAGCATAGTAAAATATAGCCGGGCCTGGACATTTTGTTATGGTCCTGTACGCAGTGTGTTATGGGTTTGGTTGCTTACTACATGGCATTTTAGCCTTTAATTGGTAGCAAGTATAACCCGCCACATATATAGTCTTCTAAGGTTTTATCTAATGGAGTGTGGGTGGAAACGTCAGAAACCAATTTATCGTCATTTCGCGACCCCAGCGGTTTTGTGTTCAGTAAAAATGGCCAAGTATACCGACAGGTCAATACTGTCTACCAGGCGCAATATGACCACCTCATGAAATCGGGGCTCTATGAGGCCCTAGTTAAAAATCGCTTGCTTGTGAGTCATGAAGAGATCGGAATCGAGGATGTTACTGGCGAAAATGCTTACAAGATAATCAGGCCACAGCAGATTCCGTATGTATCCTATGCCTATGAGTGGTCATTCAGCCAGCTGAAGGACGCAGCCTTGTGCACCCTGGACGTCCAGAGGCAAGCCCTGAAATACGGAATGGTGCTGAAGGACAGCAGCGCGTACAACATCCAATACCTCGGCGGCAAACCGATTTTTATTGATACCCTATCATTCGATTTTTATGAGGAAGGCAAGCCGTGGATTGCCTACAAACAGTTCTGCCAGCACTTTATTGCGCCATTAGCGCTGATGACCAGGTGTGATGTCAGGCTATCGCAATTATCAAGAGTCCACATTGATGGCATTCCGATCGACCTTGCCAGTGAGCTGCTACCGTGGACAACCCGGTTTCGGTATTCACTGTTGACCCATATTCACCTGCATGCCAGTTCCCAGAAACGATATGCTGATGTGTCAGTTGAAGCAAAAAAGGTCCAGGCACGGCATATTAGCAGGCTGGGTTTTGAGGCCCTCATGGAAAGTATCGGTAGTTGTGTGAGGTCCCTGAAATGGGACTTGACCGAGACAGAGTGGGGCGACTACTACAACGGCACCAATTACCAGGATCAGGCCATGGCCCACAAAGAGGCCCTTGTTGCCGAATACCTGCAAGGTTTGAAGGAGAAAACACCGGTTCTTCATGACCTTGGCGCCAATGACGGACATTTCAGCCGGATAGCAGAGAGACAGGGCTACACGGTAATTGCCCAGGACATAGATCCGGTTGCTGTGGAGAAAAACTACCTCGCTACAAAGCAGGATAAGGCATCGGCCATATTGCCTTTGCTTCAGGACCTGACCAATCCCAGTGGCTGGATTGGCTGGGCAACCGAGGAAAGGGAGTCGTTCCTGGCACGTTGCCAGAACCAGACTGTCATGGCTCTGGCATTAGTGCATCACCTGGCCATTTCCAACAATGTGCCTTTGGAAAAAATTTCTCTGTTTTTTGCCGCACTGGCCAGATACCTGGTCGTGGAATTCATTCCCAAGGAAGATTCCCAGGTACAGAGACTGCTGGCCACCAGGGTGGATATCTTTCCGGATTACCACGAGGAAGGATTTGAAAAAGTATTTGCGAAACAATTTAGGATCCTGCGCAAGGAAGCTATCAGGGACAGCAGCAGGGTGTTGTATTTGCTAGAAAAATCGTGATGAAGCCAAAAATAAAAAATGCCATCCTTTATACACTGGCAACGTTGGCCAAAATATACGTTGCCTGTACTGCCTATGTTTTCCTGGAGTGGATGTTTTTTGCCACCAAGCCATCCATCTTGAGTTATTATACGACTAGTGAAAATCTGTCCATTTTCTTCCTGTTGCCCCTGTTTATATTCCTTAGCCTTCTTCCTGCTGCAATTATATTAATTCTCAGTGATCTTTTCCTTCTCAAGCGCTTCCGCTTCAGGATCGTAAGCACCATACCGGCATTTATATATGCCTCAATCGCTTTTCTGCTGCTCGATAATTTCACAAATACCATGTTTGGAATCTATAGCGGTTCTTTTCAGGGTGCCGGTCGGTTTTGTTACCTTGCTGGCTATATTGCTCTTTTCTCTTATTTTTACTGGAAATCCGGTACTGAAGAAAATAATGGGGAAGACACGCAGAAACTATCGTCATCATCCTTAGCTGTTCTAGTCTGTTTTACTATTGCCCTGGTATGTGCCGCAGGGCTGCGCGATGTGGACAAGCTTGATGACTTTAAAGGCGGTATTTCGAGTAATAGTGAGCTTCCGAATATTCTGATTCTGTCTTCAGACGGGATCAACGATCGCAATACCTCAGCCTTCGGTTATGAAAGGAACACCACGCCTTTTATCAAGGCGTTGAGAGACAAAACACTTGTTTCTACCAATCACTTTTCTAATTCGGCCTTTACCGGGGCTTCGGTCATTTCCCTGCTGACGGGCAAGCTGCCGGCCACAACACATGTCATCTACCAGCCGGACGGTTTGCGTGGTGTCGATGCCTATGAGCACTTGCCGGGAATATTAAAAAAGCTTGGTTACATTAATGCCGATATTAGTATTAGATATTACGCCGATACACTCGACATGAATTTGCTTGATGGTTTCGATGAGGCTAATGGCCGTGGTCGTAACATCAATCATTTATTCCAAGTATACGAGCCTGTATTTTCCGCTTTTTCAGCACAAGGTGTTTTCCTTCGTCAAATTCTGGATCGCCTATATGGCAGGTTGCTTCATATCCTGGGAGTACAGGACCTGGAAGATGCCTATGAGCTGGTTACCCGGGCGGTGGACCTCGGTGAAACCGTTTCAATTGATGACGAACGTATCGCACAGCTTTACGACTTCATTGATAGGGCTGTCCAGCCATTTTTTTTGCATGTCCACCTTCTTGGAACACATGGCCCACGGTTCATGCCAAAGCAGCCGCGTTATTCTGCCGGACAAACCCAGAACAGAGATCACATGCGGGATTTTTATGACGACGCCATCCGAGATTTCGACCAGTACGTTGAAGATACTTATGCGTTTCTTGAAGAAAAAGATTTATTGGACAATACACTCGTCATCATAACTTCAGACCATTCGAGGAATCCCAATGTTGGGCTACCTATACCATTGCTACTAGATTTCCCCGGCGATGAGCGTATCGGGATTATCAGGGAAAACACGCAGCGTATCGACCTCGCGCCTACTATTCTTGATTTCATTGGTGCGGATATTCCTGAGTGGATGGAAGGTAGATCTCTGTTTAGGCTCAATAATGAAAAAAGGCTGCTGTTTGCCTATGGCCCATCGTCCCTTGAATATCAGGATGATGTAGGTTTTTCTGTTTCAGAGCCTAGGCCACCTTTTTTCACCCTGAATAATTTCTATGCCATCAACTGCGACCGTATTTACCAGGTTACATTCAATGAAGAGGCATTCAAGAGCAGGGAAATTCCTGACCTTGAAAGTGCTTGCGCCCAAAGTGACAGGCTCACCCTGGCTGAAGTGGGCCGGGCAATGGTCAGTAACCTCGGGGAAAGAGGGTATGACACTAGCTCTCTCGACTGGTTATTGAATGTGACGAACAAGTTAGAAAGAACATTTTCCCGCAGCACAGCGACATTGGAAAATGATGTTCTTTACATACCTGCAATAGAATACCAGGGCACGGTATATGCCGCAGTGCTGAAAAAGAACGGTTCTGGAAATTACACTATTGACTATCTGTCGACTCCGCTCAATAACACTGTCGTTGCTTCTTTTGATTCGGATGTAAATTTATTCAGGCTGGAAGATGTTTCTGCAGAGGAGGGGCTAAGGAATTTTAATCTTGTATTAATTGGCACCAACCCTCCAGTATTTGGGCTGGTTGCAGCGGAATGATTAGTTTCCAAGAAGATATCAGGCCATCGCTTTCATACCTCATTGAATAGTCGCGCTTTATATGGCCCCAGGGGGAATCACTCTCCAACAGAAGTTAACCATGGCGGCATGAATTCTATATATAGTGTTGATTATTAATGAGGAAATTACCCAGGTACCTGGGTAGAGGCTTCATAGCCTGACTGTGTCACTGTACATGCCCAGATACATCAGATGCCAGTTAATAAAATCGGTACGCAGCATAAGCTACGAGCTCTGAATTAAATGCAGACAGCCATGCCGCTATACTTGACTTGCTGCGCCAGATACAGAACGAACCGCCACTCAAGCCATGCTCGCGGCATAGCTCCTTCACCGGAACGCCCGTCTCGGGTTTCTTCAAAACCCAATGATCTTTTCTTCGCTGCAGCGGTTCTTCATTTCCATATTCTTCTCTAAAAGTGGACTTTACTAAGATCTTACTGGAAGTCAAAATTGTGAGCAGGTCAATTCAAGTGTAAAAGCTTGTTCGATAGGGATTGTTTACCCTGTGGTTACCCAAATAAAAAAGCACCTACAACAAATGTCGTAAGTGCTAGATTATATTGGTAGCTACGACTGGACTTGAACCAGTGACCCCAGCATTATGAATGCTGTGCTCTAACCAACTGAGCTACGTAGCCTTGATACTTTTTCGGTTTTCCATTTTACTGGATCTGGAAATTTTAATTCGAATTTTAGTCCTGAGGTTTAAAGCATCGCCTGAGAGTAAAATTCCAAATAAAATTCCCATCTATAGAAAACTGGAAATCCTTTGTTTAGTGCTAACTATGAAGTTGTACCTTTCAGAAGGATGCGCATTTTCGGGATTTACCTGCTTTTTGTCAAGAAAACAGTCCACTATGCCCTCCCTTAGGTCGGATAAGCTCAGCGCCATCCGGCACTATCAGGAACATTAGTCCTAAACATTAAACCTAAAGTGGATGACATCGCCATCTGATACTAGGTAGTCCTTGCCTTCCAGGCGCCACTTTCCGGCATCCTTGGCCCCTTGTTCACCTTTGTTGGCGATGAAGTCGTCATAACCTATTACTTCGGCACGAATAAAACCTTTTTCAAAATCGGTATGGATAACCGCTGCTGCTTTCGGGGCGGTGGCGCCTTTCTTAACGGTCCAGGCACGCACTTCCTTTGGGCCGGCGGTGAAATAGGTCTGCAGGCCAAGCAGCGTGTAGCCGGCGCGAATTACGCGGTCTAGCCCCGGCTCTGTCATACCCATTTCTTGCAGGAATTCGAGTTTCTCCTCGGCTTCCAGTTCAGCAATTTCAGATTCCAGTTTATTACATACAGCTACCACCTGGGAGCCTTCTGCTGCGGCCATTTCCCTTACCTTATCCAGATAGGGATTATTCTCAAAACCGCTTTCATCCACATTGGCGATGTAAACGGTGGGCTTGATGGTTAACAAATGCAGGGTGTATATGTCCGCCAGTTCGTCTGCAGACAGTCCCATGCTCCGCACCGGATTGCCGCCATCTAGGTGGGCCTGGACTTTCTGTAAAAGGCTCGTTTGTTTCAATGCATCCTTGTCGCCGCTCTTGGCAACCCGGCTTACCTTGTCCAGGGCTTTGTCGACGGTTTCCAGATCTGACAGCGCCAGCTCGGTATTGATGATGTCGATATCGCTGGCTGGATTAATGGTGTTGGCGACATGAATAACGTTATCGTCTTCAAAGCAGCGCACCACATGGGCAATGGCATCGGTTTCGCGAATGTTAGCCAGGAACTGGTTGCCCAGACCTTCGCCTTTTGATGCGCCGGCAACGAGCCCGGCAATATCAACGAATTCCATGGTCGTAGGAATGGTATTCTGTGGTTTGACGATTTCGCTTAGAGCATCCAGGCGGGGGTCCGGAATAGATACAATGCCGGCATTGGGTTCGATAGTGCAAAAGGGGAAGTTTTCCGCAGCAATACCTGCTTCGGTCAACGCATTAAAAAGAGTAGATTTACCGACGTTGGGCAAGCCCACGATACCGCATTTAATCCCCATTATTCTGATCCTTGTCGTTCTCTTCTTTAGACTTTTTGGTGTTCATTAGTTCTGGTTTAGTATGCAATTTACCCATTGCCATCTGAAACTTGCCCTCCACCAGTAGCGGAAGAATCCTGATGGCGTCATCGATATTTTGCTGCAGGGCATCGGCATCCTGCTTCGACGGTACCCCCAGAACATAATCAATACCTTTGCCTGTGGGTCGGCCTATGCCGATGCGCAGACGCTGAAATTCATTACTGCCCAGGGCTTTGGCAATATCCCTGACGCCATTATGCCCGCCATGACCGCCACCACTTTTCAGACGAACAGTGTCAACAGGGAGGTCCAGTTCATCGTAGGCCACGAGAATGTCTTCTGTGGCAATATCATAGTAGCGTGCCATAGCGGATACAGCCTGGCCGCTGTTATTCATGAAAGTAGTTGGAAAAAGCAGACGTACATCATGGCCGGCGATAGTGATTCGGTCTGCGAGCCCAAAAAACTTGCTCTCCGGGCGCAGTTCGCCATGAAAATCATCACAGAGTGTTTCAAGAAACATGGCGCCGGCATTATGCCGGGTAAACCGGTATTGTTGGCCTGGATTACCCAGGCCAACAATCAGTTTGATGCCGTTACTCATGGAGTTGGCGGTTTATTCGCCGCTTTTTTCTTCGTCGTCTGAAGAATCATCAGCGCCGTCAGTGCTGTCCGCACCTTCATCGCCTGCTGCATCTGCAGCTTCTTCGGGCGCTTCTGCCTGTAGACGAATCTCAGTGACAGTAGCAACTGCCTGGTCGTTTTCTTCCCCATGGGACAATTCAACACTGGTAACGCCGTCCGGCAACTTGAGGTCGGATATGTGTAGGGTGTCGCCGACATGCAATTCGGCCATATCGACTTCGATGTACTCCGGCAGATTCCTAGGCAGACAGGTGACTTCCAGCTCGTTCATAAGATGGCTGATCTGACCATTTTCCAGTTTTACACCGGGACAGGTGTCCTCGTTCTTGAAATGCAGCGGTACATTCACCGTCAGTTCCACGTCAGCGCGTACGCGCAGAAAGTCAGCATGCATGATCAAAGGCTTTGCTGGATGGCGCTGCATATCCTTGATAATGACGCTTTCCTTTTCGCCGGCTACATTGATTTCCAGAATAGAGGAAAAGAAGGCTTCATCTTCAACGGCATGGAAGATGTCATCATGGCGCAGGGTAATAGACAGAGGGTCTTTACCGGCACCATAGATAATAGCGGGGATTTCGCCCTGGAGTCTTCGCAGGCGGCGGCTCGCACCTTTCCCTACGTCTTCCCGAGGCTTGGCGTCGAGAGTAAATTCATTGCTGGACATATTTATGTCTCCTGATTAATTTCCGGGTATTCGCGACCAATAGTCCGGAATGTTTTATTTATCTGTAATGCCTGAAGATAAAGCGTGATTTTACAATCTAGGTGTTATCAAACATGGCACTGACAGATTCCTCATTGCTGACACGTCGAATTGACTCGCCCAGGAATTTACCCAGAGTGAGTTGACGTATTTTTTTGCAATTCTTTGCTTCTTCCGACAGCGGGATGGTATCGGTAACCACCAGCGAGTCCAGAGAAGAGTTATTAATGTTATGCATGGCATTGCCAGACAGTACCGCGTGGGTACAGTAAGCAACAACTTTCTTTGCGCCTTCTTCTTTTAAGGCATCGGCAGCCTTGCACAGTGTGCCGGCGGTATCGACCATGTCGTCAACGATGAGACAGGTACGGTCTTTAACTTCACCGATCAGGTTCATTACCTGGGATTCATTAGCCTTGGGACGACGTTTATCGATGATCGCCAGGTCAATATCAAGTTGCTTGGCAAACGCACGTGCCCTGACTACACCACCGATATCCGGTGATACCACCATCAGGTCTTTATAATTCTGACGTATGACTTCATCTACCAGCAGTGCTGAAGCATAGACGTTATCCACCGGGATCTGGAAAAATCCCTGGATCTGCTCTGCATGCAGATCGACAGTGAGCAGTCGATTTACACCAACCGCACTGATCATGTCTGCAACTACCTTGGCACTGATTGGCACGCGGGCAGATCTTACGCGACGATCCTGACGCGCATAACCAAAATAGGGCACCACAGCAGTAATTCGATTGGCTGATGACCTGTGCAGGGCATCGGCCATTAACAACAGTTCCATCAGGTTGCTGTTGGTTGGTGCACAGGTCGGCTGGATGATGAAAACATCCTGGCCACGCACATTTTCATTCAGCTCAACACTGATTTCGCCATCACTGAACTTCTGAACTTCGGCACGCCCCAGCGGAACACCAAGCCACTTTGCGACTTTTTCTGCCAGTTCCGGGTTTGCGTTACCGCTAAATACCATCAAGTTGTTGGCCATGGGGCTTTTCCTTGGTGCTGTTCTCAGTGCTTTGTTTAGGGCTGTTTGATGTTTGACTGAAGTCAGAACTCTGCTTGCAGCAAAAAACGTTTTTCCAGGTCATTCAGCGTGTTAGCTCTTCGCTCTGGCTATACTATGTAAATGGCTGGGGTGGGAGGGTTCGAACCTCCGCATGCAAGGATCAAAACCTTGTGCCTTACCACTTGGCTACACCCCAGTAATCGGTTTGTAAAAAATCGTCCTAATAAAAAATGCAAGGATCCTTACCTTGTGTCTTATACCCTTGCCACCTGGCTACACCCTGGTAACTCAAAAAAAATATTTAAACCTTGTCACAATCAAGCAAGGCTTGATGAAGCGGGGAAAAGTTAACGCCCCTGGCTATAAATGCAGAACCAATGTTTGTTCCAACTTTGTCAGCCTGCTGTGGAACCTGGTCCAATACTGCTTGAGCTTCTGTTTTCGTGTCGAAACTGGCAAATACACTGGCGCCAGTGCCAGTCATGCGTGCTTCAGTAAATCCGGATAACCAATCCATTGCCCTTTTTACCGGTGGATAGAGGCTCTGAACCAGCAGCTCGCAGTCATTTTTACTGCCCGAAAACGGAAAGGCGGGTATTTTGATGGGGTAGGTGTTCCTTGTCAATTGCGGATGGGAAAAAATTTCCCCTGTAGGGACCTGACAATCCGGTGTCAGCACTATATACCAACGCTCAGGCAAATCCAGAGCTTGCAGAGATTCTCCTACATTTTCTGCCCAGGCAGACCTGCCATGAACAAAAACGGGAACATCAGCGCCCAGAGAAAGTCCCAGTTGTGCCAGCTCATCAAGCCCGAGACCACATTGCCAGAGCGAGTTCAGGGCAAGCAGGGTAGTGGCGGCATCTGAGCTGCCGCCGCCAACACCACCGCCCTGGGGCAGTCTTTTGTCCAGTCTGATATCAGCTCCCCGGGCACTACCGGTTTTCTGTAATAACAGGCTGGCTGCCTGAACCACCAGGTTATTCGCGCCTTCCAGCGCAGGGTCGTTGCAGGTGAAGTTTATCTGTGCGCTATTACTGGCATTAAAAGTCAGGGTGTCACCGTAATCCAGCAACTGAAATACCGTCTGCAAGGTATGGTAGCCATCGGCACGCCGGCCGGTAATGTGAAGAAAAAGATTGAGTTTGGCCGGCGCCGGCAGAATGAGGGGGCTCACTGTCTCTCCTGCATATCTGTTTCCCAGGCAGTAA
Organism: Gammaproteobacteria bacterium; assembly: GCA_030828385.1. GTDB lineage: Bacteria > Pseudomonadota > Gammaproteobacteria > Pseudomonadales > Pseudohongiellaceae > Eutrophocola. The sequence goes on along the minus strand of JAURCS010000016.1, from coordinate 54,600 downwards.
TGATGAAGGTCAGCCGATAGGGGGATTGTTCCAGCCGAATACGGCCCGGCAGGGCAGCATCCTGGTAACCCTGGTAACGATCGTACTGTATCTCCCAATGCCTACCCTGGTTATCTGCCTGGGACAGGGTGGCCACCAGCCCTTGAGGGTTTCTGGTAATGTCGGCGTTTCTGTTCGGGGCCGGCAGGCCTTTGATCCAGTACAGCAGGGAGTTTGCGGGAAAGGCATAACCCAGAAGATCACTGCTGAGTTCCTGCAGGCTGCTGGCCACCATCGGCTCTTCCCCGGCTTTCTCAATAATGACGCCATTACTGCTGCTGTTTATTCTCACCGCTCCCATACCCAGGGTACCGCTGAGATTAATATCGAAATCAGGGCCTTGTTGCTGCCAGTTGATATTAATCGTGTCAGATTGGTTATCACTTCTTATATTTAGCCGTCCGCGCAGGGACCATTGCTCCAGCTGCAGCAGAGTCCGTGCATAATCATCACTATAAAGTGAGGGGGAATCCTGTGTCAGGGAAGCACAAGAGCTGAGCAACATACCCAGCAATAAAAGAAGCGGGCCAGCGAATAAGCGGCCGGAAAATAATCGATTAAATTGAGGAGTCAGACGTGAGTCGCTCCATGGTACTACGGATGTGTTCGCTGTCGGGCTGTGATTCCAGCGCTCTACGCCAGACTTTTCTGGCAGCGGATTTATCACCCATAACCCAGAGCACCTCGCCAAGATGGGCTGCCACTTCATGATCAGGGAACAGTTCATAGGCTCTGTCCAGATTTTCCCGTGCTTCTTCGTATAAGCCTAAACGGTACTGTACCCAGCCAAGGCTGTCTATGATTGCAGGATCATTCGGTGCCAGTTCAACGGCACGAAGTATCAGTTGGTAGGCTTCATCAAAGCGATTGGTTCGATCAGCCAAGGTATAGCCAAGGCTGTTGTAGGCAACAGGACTGGTGGGATTTAGCTGAATTATTTTACGCAGGTCGACTTCCATCAGTAGCAGGTCATTGACCTCCTGGGCGTAGACCGAGCGCAGGAATAAGAGCTGGATATTGTTGGGGAAAGCCCCTACTGCATTATTGAGGACGGTACTGGCCTCGTTAAACAACCCCTTATCCAGCAGCACATTGGCTTCCAGGGTTAGCAGGGGAATATTGTAATCGGGATTGCGGAAACGAATATTTTGAAAGCGTGCTTTCACTTCCGGGTAGCGTCCTGCCCTGATCATCAATTCCGCCAGGCTACGCTGGGCCTGCAGAAAATTCCCGCCGCTATTCACATTGATGAAATGACCGATGGCCTCGGTCGGGTTATTTTCCTGAACATTAATATAGCCCAGGTAGTAGTGGGCATCATCAAGGCGCTGGGCATTTTCAACCAGGCGCTGAAAATACTGTTTTGCCTCGTTCAGCATATTTATTTCCATGCTGATCAGGGCCAGGGAATAAAGCATGTCGTAGTCTTCAGGAAATTGCTCTACGATAATCTGAAACTGATCATGGGCTTCCCGATAACGCTGTTCGTCCAGCAGTTTGCGCCCATATTGAAAGCGTAATTCCTTGTGGTTCTCGTTATTACGCAGGCCTTGCTCCAGGCGCTTTTCTGCCAGCGCCGTATTGCCCATTTGCTCAAGCAGGTCTACTTCGAGGATGACTACTTCCGGGTTGTCATTCATTTCCTGGGCAAGCACCCGCACCAATTCATAAGCCTGTTCAATCTGGGTATTTTGTTGATAAAGATGAGCAAGGCCGAGACGCAGGGACTGGTTGGCGGGGTAGAGTGCAGTGAGTTCTTCAAAATCGGCAATCAGGGCGTCAATCATTAAGGCCGCGTTATTGTCGATAGCCGTCTGGTTGGTGATCAGACGAAAATCTATGGTGGCTCCCTGAGCCAGCAGATTTCTGAGATGGTCCATCGCTTCACGGTAGCGCCCCATGGCCACCATCTGGAAAGCCAGGGTGCGCAGTGCTTCCTGGGAATTCGGTTCCTTGGCCAGCCATAAATTGCCGGTTTCTATCGAGGCCGGCACATCTCTCAGGAAAGACGCGATTCGCGAAGCGCGCTTGATGATGTTGAGATCATTGGTTTCACGGGCCAGTTCCAGATAGTCATTCAGGGCTTTCTGGTTGTATCCACGCTGGCCTGCCATCTCGGCAATGATGACCCGAGCGAGGACATCTTCTGAAAAGTGTCCGTATTCAATGTCTAACGGTGCGGGTATGGGCTGTGAGTCCTCAGATGTGGGCGTCGCTGCCGCCTGGTTGGTGTTAATTTCAGCACTGTTGGCTCCAGAGACACTGCCATTGCTGCCATCACTTTCATTCGGTGCGGTGGCGCAAGCAGATAGCAGGCTCGCCAGAATAAGCGGCAACAGCAATGAGGTGCCAGGTAATGCAGCAGATGTTTTCTTGAAAGGGAGTATTTTGCTCATAAGCGGTGCCAAGTATAGCTATATAGGGCAGAACTTCTCAATGCCGTCTTTATATTCATTCTTACGCAGGCCGGGTATCTATCGGATGTTTTTATTCAGACCCTGATAGCCATTATATCGTTCAGGTATTGATATAAATCTTTGTTAATAGGCACGAACCCCTGTATTGAGTAGAATACGCCGTTTATCGGCAGATTTTTCCTAAAAAACATCAGTTCATGGCTACTTTCTTGCTTGGCATTAATCACAACACCGCAAGCGTCGATGTGCGCGAGAAGGTCGCGTTCGCCCCTGAAAAAATGCATGACGCACTTCAGCAGGCCTGTGCCGATGTCGGTCTGGATGAGCTGGTGATTGTCTCGACCTGCAACAGAACAGAACTTTACTGTGAACCCGGAGAAGGCAAAGCCTCTTCAGAATCCAGTGAGGTGGTCAGGCAGCATGTGCAATCCTGGCTGGAAAAGTATCACCAGCTGCAGCCGGAAAACCTGCGCGATTGTGTTTACATCTATAAAGATAATGATGCGGTTCGTCATGCCATGAAAGTGGCCAGTGGTCTTGATTCCATGGTGTTGGGTGAAACACAGATTCTGGGTCAGTTGAAATCGGCCTATGATGTGGCGCGCGAAGCCGGCACTCTGGGCAGTAACCTGAATCGTTTGTTTGAGGGCACCTTCGCGGTAGCGAAACAAGTGCGCACAGATACCGCCATTGGTGAAAATCCGATTTCCGTTGCTTCTGCTTCTGTGACCCTGGCGCAACATATCTTTAGTGACCTGTCGCAGGTTAATGCCTTGATGATTGGGGCAGGCCGCACAATAGAACTGGTCGTGCAGCACTTGCGTCAGGCCGGGGTTAATAATATTGCCGTGGCCAATCGCACTCTGGTGCGGGCGCTGGAGTTGAAAGAAAAATACGGAGTGACCGAAGTATTGTTCTCCGATATTCCGGAGCAACTGGAAAAGTCGGATATCGTGGTCAGCTCGACCGCAAGCCAGCTGCCTATTCTGGGTAAAGGGGCGGTGGAGCGTGCCTTGAAAGCGCGCAAGCATAAGCCAATCTTTATGGTGGACCTAGCCGTGCCCCGGGATATCGAGCCCGAGGTAGCCGAGCTGGACGATGTTTATTTGTATACCGTTGATGATCTGTCCCAGGTCATCGATGACAATATGAAAAATCGTCAGGATGCTGCCCGTGATGCGGAAAAGATTATTGATCGCGGTGTAGAAAATTACGAAGAGAAACAGAAAACCCTGGGCATTGTTTCTACCTTGAGAAATTTTCGCCAGAAAGCCGAGCAGATTCGCGACATTGAATTTGAAAAGGCTGTCAAATCTCTGGAGAAGGGTGAAGATCCTGAAAAAGTCCTGGCTAATCTGGCGCGCTTGCTAACCAACAAACTGATTCATGCGCCGAGCGTACAGATGAAAAAAGCCAGCGTCGATGGCCGCAGTGAACTGATTCAGTTGGCAGAAGAACTGTTTGAACTGGAAGCCAGTAATGAAGAAGTTAATGAGTTTGATCCGGAAGATAAGAAGAATTCGAAAGGCTGAATTGAAAAAAGTCACAAGTCACAAGTCACAATTTACAAGATAAAACATATAGGTCGGATAAGGTCTGCAAGACCGTCATCCGACAAATTGAAAACAGATAGATATTCAAAAACAACCACCACCAATCCCATTGAGCAGTTATGAACCCTTCGATCATTACCAAGCTGGAAACCCTAAAAGAACGCTACGAGGAACTGGAAGCCTTGTTGAGTGATGCGGAGGTTATTACCGAACAGGAAAAATTCAGGAATTTTTCCAAGGAATATGCAGAGCTGGAACCAATAGTGCAGTGTTTTGTTAAATACCAGCTGGCACAGTCCAATCTGGAAGAAGCAAAACAGTTACAAAAGGACAGTGATCCCGATGTTCGTGAAATGGCTGAAGAGGAAATGTTGTCATCCCAGGATCAGCTTGAAACCCTGGATGTAGAGCTACAAAAACTCCTGTTACCTAAAGACCCAAAGGACAGTTGCAATGTGTTCCTGGAAATTCGCGCAGGTACCGGTGGTGATGAAGCAGCCATTTTTTCCGGGGATTTGTTTCGTATGTATTCACGATATGCGGAAAGTCAGGGTTGGAAAATAGAAGTAATCAATGAGCGTCTTGGCGAGCATGGTGGCTACAAGGAAATTATTGCACGCGTCGAAGGTAAAAATGTTTACGGACAGCTCAAATTTGAATCAGGGGCTCATCGAGTACAGCGGGTACCGGAAACGGAAACTCAGGGCAGGGTGCATACCTCAGCCTGTACCATAGCGGTGATGCCGGAAGTCGACGATGTGGAAGCCATAGAAATCAATAAGGGCGATCTGCGTGTAGATACCTTCCGCGCCAGTGGTGCTGGCGGTCAGCACGTGAATAAAACCGATTCTGCCATCAGGCTTACCCATATTCCTTCGGGAATTGTCGTGGAATGTCAGGATGAACGCTCCCAGCACAAGAATCGTGCCCGGGCCATGTCCCTGCTTCAGGCCAAATTGATGAACGCTGCCGAGGCCCAGCAGCATCAGGAACAGTCTGATGCCCGCCGTAATCTGGTTGGTAGTGGTGATCGATCAGAAAAAATCAGAACCTATAATTATCCCGATGGTCGCATTACGGATCACCGTATCAATCTGAAATTAAATCGTCTGGCAGATGTGATGGCTGGCGATATTGGTGAAATCATTCAGTCATTGATTACTGAAAACCAGGCAGATCAGTTAGCTGAAATGTCCGGTTAAACCGTTTTACTTCATTACTAGCGGCCAGAACTATGGCAACAATCAAACAACTGATCACTGATGGTGAAAATGCATTGCCCGATAGTGACAGTGCCAGGCTTGATGCTGAACTGTTATTGGGTGTCGTCATTGCCAAACCACGAAGCTGGCTTTATACCTGGCCCGATCATATTCCAGCCTTACCGGAACAACACCTTTATCTGGAACTGATCCGGCGTCGTCAGGCGGGTGAACCGGTTGCTTACATGACGGGGCGGAAAGAGTTCTGGGATCTGCAGTTGAAGATCAATCATGATGTGCTTATCCCGCGCCCCGATACAGAACTGCTGGTGGAAACAGCGTTGGCTAAACTGCCAGAGGATGAAAGCATTCGCGTAGCTGATCTGGGCACGGGTTCCGGTGCTATTGCGCTGGCCCTGGCCTCTAGCCGCGCCAACTGGCGAGTGACAGCCACGGATCAGTCGGCCAGGGCACTGGATCTGGCCCAGGAAAATGCCAAAATTCTGGATATAAAAAACATCTCATTTTTTCAGGGTAGCTGGCTGGCCCCATTGTGCGGACAAACCTTTGATGCCATCCTCAGTAACCCACCTTATATAGAAAAGAATGATCCTCACCTGCAGCGCGGCGATGTTCGCTTTGAACCAGTACATGCGTTAATCTCGGAAGAAAATGGACTTGCGGACATTCACCATATCATCAGCAACAGTCCATCATTCCTCCCTCCCTCAGGCTGGCTAATGCTTGAGCATGGCTACCAACAGGGTGAACAGGTCAGGCAATTGTTTGCATCATTCAGTTATAGTGAGATAGAGACTCTCAGGGATCTTGCTGGACATGAGCGAATAACTATAGGGCGGAAAAAAGATAAAGGATAAAGGACGGGTAAAGAGACAAGAGGCAAGAGACAAGAGACAAGAGACAAGCAAGATAAAGGATAAAGGAAAAAGGTGAGAAGGTTCCAAGAAGGGGGGCTAAAATGGTTCCTTGTTTGTGGGCAGGTTTTATTGAGAATAGTGTTGTGAAAATAAATTGTAGATACCCAGTTATACATATGAATTCAACAAAGGCGCTTGCTTGTCTCTTGTCTCTTGCCTCTTTCATCTGGGGTTTTTAATGAACGACGACCAACTTCTTCGTTACAGCCGCCAGATCATGTTGCCGCAGATGGATATTGCCGGGCAGCAGGCTTTGCTGGATGCTACGGTGCTGATTATTGGATTAGGTGGACTTGGGTGTCCGGCTGCCATGTATCTTGCCAGCAGTGGTGTGGGACATCTGATCCTTGCGGATGATGATGACGTGGATCTGAGTAACCTGCAGCGACAAATTGCCCATATGACAGCAAGTGTTGGCAAGAGCAAGGTGGCGTCAGCGTCGGAGACCTTGAGTAAACTAAATGATGGTGTGAAAGTTACTGTCCTGAAGCAGCGCCTTGACGGCGACGCTCTGGAGCAGGCAGTAAGCCAGGCCGATGTTATTCTTGACTGTACTGATAACTTTTCCAGTCGTTTTGCGATCAATGCTGCGGCAGTAAAACGGGGTGTTGCTCTGGTTTCCGGCGCGGCTATTCGAATGGAAGGACAGTTATGCGTTTTTGATAATCGCCGCGATGACAGTCCCTGTTATCAGTGCCTTCATCAGGAAGGCGATGATCAGGCATTAAGCTGTTCAGAAAACGGCGTCATGGCTCCCCTTGTGGGCATTATCGGATCACTTCAGGCTATGGAAGCCATCAAGCTGATCACCGGTATCGGCAAACCATTAACAGGACGTCTACTGTTTCTTGATGCCCAGTCCATGCAGTTTCGAGAGATGAAACTGAATAAAAATTCTGCCTGTCCCTGCTGTAATTGAGTCCCGTCCGGCCTTTGATCCAGATCAAAGACTACAAAATTCCATTCTTAATGTCTCTTGAAATCCGATTGAATGTCCATAAATCAGGGATAACGGCAACATATTAAACTGGCCGATTAAACGATAATAGATAGCCCTTTTCGGAATGACTACAGAAGGAGTAATTATGAACCTGATACCAAAAAACTCGCCATTTGGCCCACTGGATAGTTTTTTTAGCGACAGCTTTCCAAGTTTCAGATTATTACCTGAAACACAAATGGAAGTACGTAATATTGCAGTGGAAATAAAGGAAATGATGAAAGCTATACGGTAAAAGCGGATTTTCCTGGTGTAAATAAAGACGATATCAATGTTTCAGTAGATAATAATGTTCTGACTATATCTGCCGAACACAAGGATGAAGCAGAAGAAAAAGACAAAGGCAAAGTGATTCGCCAGGAACGACGCTATGGCAAGTATTCACGCAGCTTTAACCTGAGAAAAAATATTAATGAAAGCAAGATAAAAGCTGAATTTGATAATGGCGTGTTGACCCTGAATATTCCCAAGGAAGATGTGGCGCCTGCCAGCAAGCAGATTCCAATCAAGTAAATCTGAAGTATCGGGTGGACGCGATTTTTTTGCCTCCACCCGAATCAAACAGTATATATTTGTACATTACTCATTTGACCTGACCGGTTGAGCCTGCAAGAATTGCCCCCTCTTTTGAACCCTCTGCTCTGGAGCAATAATGTACCTTTTACCGAAAAAAATCTTTGCCTTGACCAATGCTCTTGGCCTGGCTGGTTTGCTGGCGCTGGCGACTCCTGGTCCAGCAGTTGTGAATGCCGCTGAAAGTACTTCAGGCACTGTTAGTTATACCCTGACCCGTCAATATGGCAGTGTGCTGTTTCGTGTCATGCAACAGGATTATCTGAATCTTGTGGGTCGCTTTGATAACTATTCCGCTACCCTTGAAATGGATTTTGAAGATCTGAGTAATTCCAGGCTTTCTGCCACGGTTCAGATGGGCAGTCTGTCCATGGCCGATAGTGATGTGGTGGAAACCTTGGTTAACAGCAGTGCCTGGTTTAATGCGTCTTTATATCCTGAAGCTACGTTTACCACGACCAGTGTCGAGGTCACCGGCGAGAATACAGCGGATTTTCACGGAGAACTGAATTTTATTGGTGTTACCAAACCCTGGACCCTGCATGTACAGTTTTTCGGAGGCTCTGATGGCAAGCTTACGGGAAGCACTATTGGCATGCTGGCAACCGGTAGTTTTGATCGAACTGATTTTGGTATGGATCAGTACTTGAATATGGCGAAAGAACTGGTAAGTATTGAAGTGAACGTCAAGTTTAACCGTGACTAGCTGGCTCGGCTAGTTTATTAACCAATCAGTAAAATAACAAGGAAAATACAGGAAGCGCTATGAAAAATTTAATCAGAATAATAGGTCTGGGATCGGTATTTGCATTGGCTTCTTGCTCTTGGGTGAAGCTTACCGCTGAGGGTGAAAATGTTGCTATTCTTAGCGCCGCCGAAGTCGCCAACTGTACCAGAACAGGAACTACTACCGTAGAAGTGCTTGATCGCGCTTTACTGGAAAGGAATGAAGACAAGGTGGCAAGAGAGCTTAGAACCATGGCGCGCAACAGGGCGGCTGACAGGGGCGATGCTATTGTACCTTCAACCCGTGTGGTAGACGGAGAGCAGACCTTCATCATTTATCGTTGCCGGGACTGATTTAATCAACTGCTCCATGCTTACTTTTTGCTGCTGAACCAGAGCAATGGCAGAAAAACGCCAAGAATGAATACAGGCAAATGAAATACTGCCATCAGCAGCCACGACAGTAAAAGACTGCCGCCCAGGGTGAGCCAGAAAAGCTTCCATGAGCTGGTAGTTTTGTTGCGCTCAATTTTGTCCGCTTGTTCTTCCTCGATTAATTCCAGCTTTTTACCACATTGGCTGCAGTATTTTGCATGATCGGGGTAGTTTCGCTGGCATTGCTTACATATTTTCATATCATGCGTTCCGGCTTTTCGTTATGATACGCACCAATTTAGTGAAGAATATATAAATAAATAATGAAGAGCGGTGCGGTAGTACATTTGTGACAACTGAAAACATTGATCCAATTCCAGTCACTGTCCCCCCTGACAGTGAAGAAAAAGTTAAATTTCAAGACTTCGATCTCCCGGAAGAACTACTCAAGGCAGTAGATGATCTGGGTTTTGAATTCTGCACGCCGATCCAGGCACAAAGTCTGAAAGTAACCCTCGAAGGTCATGATGTCACCGGTAAAGCACAAACGGGTACTGGTAAGACCGCCGCTTTTCTTTCAACCATTATTAATGATCTGCTGAAAAATCCCATCGAAGAAGAACGTTATGTGGGAGAACCGCGTGCTCTCATTATTGCGCCGACCAGGGAACTGGTCATGCAAATTGCCAAGGATGCCGTTGCCTTAACGAAGTACGCGAATCTCAATGTCACCACACTGGTGGGTGGCATCGACTATCAGAAACAGCAACGGGAACTTGAAAACGATATCGTCGATATCGTTGCCGCAACACCGGGAAGACTTCTGGATTTTGTCAGGAATAAAAATATTGATCTGAGCATGGTGGAACTGCTGGTGCTGGATGAGGCTGACCGTATGCTGGATATGGGATTTATCCCCCAGGTACGTCAGGTGGTCGCGGCGACCCCGAAAAAAGAATATCGTCAGACCATGTTGTTCAGTGCCACCTTTACTGAAGACATTATGGAGCTGGCCAATCGCTGGGCAGTTAACCCGGTAAAAATTGAAGTCGAGTCACAACAGCTCACCACAGACAACGTGAACCAGCTGGTATATCTGGTAACCACAAATCAAAAATATAACTTGCTCTATAACCTGATTCAGAGTGATGCAGGTGAGCGCGTTATCGTATTTACCAATCGTCGTGATCAGGCCAGACGTCTCGCTGATAACCTGCATCGAAATGAAGTCAGTGTTGGCTTGTTATCGGGTGAGATTTCACAACCCAGGCGTGTGCGCACTCTTGAGGAATTCAAAAACGATACCATCCAGGTGCTGGTAGCTACTGATGTGGCCGGCCGTGGTCTGCACATTGATGAGATATCCCATGTGGTGAATTTCAATTTACCGGAAGAGGCGGAAGACTACGTGCATCGTATTGGACGCACCGGTCGTGCAGGATTGTTGGGCACCTCCATCAGTTTTGCTGATGAGGACGAGTCCTTTCTATTGCCAGGTATTGAAGAAACCATCGGCATGAAACTGCCCTGTGAACACCCACCGGAAGAATTGCTGACAAAACCGCCAGCGTTTTCGCGCCCGTCGAAATTCAAACAGGAAGGTAGCAAGCATGGCGGCAAAGGTGACAGAAAAGGCAGCTCCAGGCCGCGACGTTACTAGTTTTTAATGTCGTGAATTTACTCTGCTTTATCGATTTGGCAGAAGATAAAATCAGTTGTTTTTTATTTTGCGCCAGCTTTTTCCAGTATCTTTTTATATTCCCCGGAATTCCTATGCTTTGAAACAATGTTCAGAATTGTTTCTCCGTGCATATTAGCTTCGTTCAGATTGCGGCCGGCGTCGATGAAAAACTGGATGAAGCGTGAGAAAGCCTCGGGCACCATGCCGCGATAAGCCTTTTGCAGAATATGAAAATCCGGCGCCTCATCATGGGAGGTGTCCAGTTCCAGAAAAGATTGCACCCGCTCATCACTCCACCATTCGTCACGGACGGCTGGCTGGGTTCTGTCGGCACCGGTTTTTTTCTCTGCTTTCATGTTGTCATTCTCGTAATTATTGTCTTTATGGTTTTTGCTGAATATGCGTTATTTTTTCTAGCTACTGAGTTTTTCTTTCAGCAGTTGATTAACTTGGGCTGGATTGGCTTTGCCCTGAGAGGCCTTCATGATCTGGCCTACAAAGAAACCGATTACCTGCTCCTTACCTTCTTTAAACTGCTGCACCTGAGCCGGGTTGTTGGCAATCACTTCATCCACCATTTTTTCAATGGCACCGGCGTCAGTTACCTGTTTCAGCCCTTTGCTTTCAATAATACTGTCAGCATCACCTTCACCTGCCAGCATGGCTTCGAACACAGTCTTGGCTATCTTGGAAGAGATAGTGTTGTCCTTGATGCGTTTTATCAGGCCAGCAAGGGCATCTGAACTGATCGGGCTCTCGGAAATAGAGATTTCATCCTTATTCAGGCTGGCCTGCAGGTCACCCATCACCCAGTTAGCTGAGAGTTTTGCGTCTCCACATGCTTTCGCTACTTCCTCGAAATAGTCAGCGGTGGACAGGTCGCTGGACAATATCATGGCATCATATTCACTCAGAGCATACTCATCCTGGAAGCGCTGTTTTTTGATATCAGGTAGTTCCGGTAAGGTGGTCCGCACGGATTCAATATAAGCATCATCAATAACGATGGGTAGTAAATCCGGCTCCGGGAAATAGCGATAGTCATTGGCCACTTCCTTGCTGCGCATTGATCGGGTTTCATTTTTGTCCGCATCATAGAGGCGGGTTTCCTGCACAATTTTTCCACCGTCCTCGATAATATCGATCTGGCGTTGCACTTCGATATTGATGGCTTTTTCCACAAAGCGGAAAGAGTTGATGTTCTTGATTTCGGTACGGTTGCCGAGCTCGGTGGTACCCTTGGGACGAACCGAGACGTTGGCATCACAGCGCATAGAACCCTGCGACATATCGCCATCGGAAATGCCCAGGTATAAAATGATGGAATGTAGCTTCTTCAGGTAAGCAACGGCTTCCCTGGCATTTCTCAAATCCGGTTCCGATACAATTTCCAGCAAGGGCGTACCGGCACGGTTCAGGTCGATACCAGTCTTGCCGTGGAAATCTTCATGCAGGGATTTTCCAGCGTCTTCTTCCATGTGGGCACGGGTAACCCCGATGGTTCTCTGGGAACCATCTTCCATGTCGATGACCAGCTGTCCTTTGCCTACTGTTGGGAAGTCCAGCTGTGATGTCTGGTACCCCTTGGGCAGGTCGGGGTAAAAATAGTTTTTCCGGTCAAAAACCGATGTCTTGCCAATTTCAGCATCTATGGCCAGACCAAATTTTACCGCCATGCGCAGGGCCTCGGCATTCAATACCGGCAGCGTACCGGGCATTGCCAGATCATAGATATTGGCCTGGGTATTGGGCTGCGCGCCAAATTCAGTGCTGGTGCCGGAAAATAACTTGGAGGCAGTGGCTAATTGCACATGCACTTCAAGTCCTATAACTGTTTCCCATTCCATTTTTTTTCTCTCTTGCTTATTAACGATGCAGCCGCTTTAAATTTTCAAACCAATTGATAATTAATTGACCGGTGATTTCTCATGCCAGTCTGTTGCCTGCTGAAATTTGTGTGCCACATTCAACAATTGCGCTTCGGCGAAATCCTTGCCCACTATCTGGAGTCCTACAGGCAAGCCGTTGACCAGTCCGGCCGGGATGGACATGCCGGGCAAGCCTGCCAGATTCACAGCAATCGTATAAATATCTTCCAGATACATGGTGACAGGATCATCGTTTTTTGAGCCTATGGCAAAAGCAGTGTGGGGGGAGGTAGGGCCCATGATGACATCTACTTCCTCGAATGCTTTCTGAAAATCGTTCTTGATCAGGCGACGTATTTTTTGTGCCTTGATGTAATAGGCATCGTAGTATCCTGCTGAAAGGGCATAGGTACCGACCATGATGCGGCGTTTGACTTCAGTGCCGAAGCCCTCGCTGCGGGTGCGTTTATACATATCTTCCAGATTGACCGGATCTTTGCAGCGGTAGCCGTAACGCACGCCATCATAGCGGGACAGATTGGCTGATGCTTCAGCTGGTGCGATGACATAGTAGGCTGAGACTGAAAGATGACTGTTATCCAGACTCACTTCCCTGACAGTTGCACCAAGTTTTTCAAATTCGGCAATAGCCTCCCTGATGCACTTTTCCACATCGGCATTCAGGCCTTCAGAAAAATGCTGGGTCGGGATGCCGATCTTCAGTCCCGCAAGGGGTTTGTCCAGATCCTTTGTGTAATCTTCCGCGGCGGTATCACTACTGGTGGAATCCTTGAGGTCCAGTCCGGCCATGACATTAAGCATCATGGCGGCATCTTCTGCTGACTGAGTCATGGTGCCAGCCTGATCAAGACTGGAGGCGAAAGCCACCATACCCCAGCGGCTTACCCTGCCATAGGTAGGTTTTAAACCGGTAATTCCGGTAAATGAGGCGGGTTGACGAATAGAGCCACCGGTGTCTGTTGCGGTAGCGCCGGCGCACAGGCGAGCTGCCACTGCCGCTGCAGAACCACCCGATGAACCACCAGGTACCAGGCTACGATCCCAGGGATTTTTTACCGGGCCGTAAAAGCTGGTTTCGTTGGAGGACCCCATGGCGAATTCATCCATGTTGGTTTTGCCGAGGGTGACGCTGCCGGCCTTGATAAAATTTTCTACCACGGTGGCGTTATAGGGCGCGATAAAGTTGTCGAGCATTTTTGAGCCGCAGGCAGTACGAATGCCCTGGGTACAAAAAAGATCCTTGTGGGCAATAGGAATGCCAGTCAATGGCCCGGCATTACCCTGGCTTCTGGCTTCATCTGCAGCCCTTGCCTGAGATAGGGCGAGCTCTTCGCAGACAGTAACATAGGCATTCAAATCGCTGTTTTCCTGTGCAATCTGGTGCAGGTATGCCTGCGTCAGTTCAACACTGGAAAACTCGCCATTGGCAAGTGCCCTGGATAATGGTGCCAGGCCTAGTTCAATCATCTTAAATAATCCTGATGCTTGGTCTGCTCATGATGTGGTTGTGAACAGTGGGTTAAATTGAAAAATTCTAAAGAAAACGTATTCAGGCGCAACAAACCACAGATTACTATTCAATAACCTTGGGAACCAGAAACAGGCCATCTTCAGCCTCCGGCGCAATTTTTTGCAACTCATCGCGTTGATCGGTCTCTGTGACCTTGTCTTCCCGCAGGCGCTGGGCGGTATCAAACGCATGGGCGAGTGGTGCGACATCATCAGTATTCACTGACTGCATCTGGTCGATCAGGTTCAGAATATTGGACATGCTGCTTGCCGCTTCTTCTTTCTCTTTTTCGGTAAGATCGAGGCGTGCCAGGTGAGCAATGTTTTCCACGTCGCCTAGTTCAATAGACATGTCAGACTCCAAATAATTAATATGGGCGCGATTCAGCTCAAATAGTGACTTAAATCTGACAATTCAGATTTAATTCTTGCTCTAAGTAGGTGTGATTGCTAGAGTTGCTCGAGCTAAAACGGCTGATTATACTGGAAGAATAACTAAAGAATAACTATTAGAGCCAATCCCTCCGCACTATTTAAAAAAGAATTATCATTCATAACTAATTATTACTTATATAAGGTAATCAAAATTCATGTTGAAGAAATTACGCGGTATGTTCTCGAACGATCTGTCGATAGATCTGGGAACTGCAAATACCCTGATTTATGTCAAGGATCAGGGCATCGTCCTGAATGAACCCTCGGTGGTTTCGATCCGTATTCATAACGGCCAGAAGACGGTTACGGCTGTGGGCGCGGACGCCAAACGCATGCTGGGTCGAACCCCTGGGAACATAACGGCAATACGGCCCCTCAAGGACGGTGTGATTGCCGATTTCCAGGTAACAGAAAAAATGCTGCAGCATTTTATTCACAAGGTACATGAAAACAGCTTTATTCGCCCCAGCCCGCGAGTACTGGTCTGCGTTCCCTGTAAATCGACCCAGGTTGAACGCCGCGCCATTCGCGAATCGGTAATGAGTGCCGGAGCCAGGGAAGTGCGTCTTATTGAAGAGCCAATGGCAGCAGCCATTGGTGCCGGTCTTCCTGTTGATCAGGCTAGCGGTTCCATGGTGGTGGATATCGGTGGTGGTACCACTGAAATTGCCATTATCTCACTCAATGGCGTGGTCTATTCTGAATCTGTGCGCGTCGGTGGTGACCGTTTTGATGAAGCCATCACCACCCATGTCAGACGCAATTATGGCAGCTTGATTGGTGACGCTACAGCTGAACGTATCAAGAAAGAAATTGGTTGTGCTTTTCATAGTGAGGAAGTTCGCGAGATTGATGTCCGCGGCCGCAATCTTGCAGAAGGTGTACCGCGCAGCTTCACCCTTAATAGTGATGAAATTCTTGAAGCATTACAGGAGCCCTTGTCAGCTATTGTGCAGGCAGTTAAAAGTGCGCTTGAACAGTCGCCCCCTGAGCTGGCTTCGGACATTGCAGAAAGTGGCCTGGTTCTTACCGGCGGTGGTGCGCTGCTGAGGGATCTGGACAATCTGCTTAGCGAAGAAACCGGGTTGCCGGTGATCGTTGCAGATGATCCATTGACCTGTGTCGCCAGAGGCGGTGGTATGGCCATGGAGCTGATGGATGCTCACGATCTGGATTTGTTAACACTGGAATAGCACTGACAGTAGTCGGCCTGACTAATTGCCATGATTTTGGCAAAAACCGGCACAACATCATGCTGAGGCATGAGCTCATTAGATCCCTGCCTCAAGCTGTCATGCTGATCAGGAATAAAATTCAGAAGAAAAGCGCTATTTTTTTATTCAGATCTGCACTTTCTCCCCTTTATCCTTTATCCTTAATCTTTATTTTTGTGTTCACACAGTAAAGGTTTGATCTATTAAATCCCTATTTATTAAAGGTGCATCCCAAGGCTATCGATTGCTCGGCCTGGCCCTGCTGTCCATGATTATGATGCTGGCAGACAGTCGCTTCAGCTACCTGTCCCAGGTTCGTTTTTATGCGTCCTACCTGGTCACCCCCCTGCATTGGCTGGCAGATTCCCCACGCTCCATATCCGATTCCGTAAACTCCAATTTGCAGAGTCGCAGTTACCTGATTGGCGAAAACCAGCGTTTAAAGCAGCAATTACTGCAGCAGCAATTCGAATTACAAAAGCTGGAGCACTTGAAGGCTGAAAACATAAGACTCAATGAGTTACTCAATGCTTCAAGCATTGTCGATGAGCGGGTAGTGCAGGCGCAACTCACCGGAGAATCGCCGGATCCCTTTACCAAACGGGTCCTTATCAACAAGGGGAGTGTGCACGATGTCTATATCGGACAGCCGGTGATTGATGCCTTTGGTCTGATGGGACAGATTGTCGATGTAGAACCCTATGCCAGTTGGGTACTGCTAATTACTGATCCCCAACATTCGACACCGATTCAGATCAACCGCAATGGCAACCGGGCAATTGCTTCGGGTACCCAGGACAGTTTACAAAGACTGGTGTTGAACAATATTTCCGATACGTTTGATGTGGTTGTGGGTGATGTCCTGGTGACCTCGGGATTTGGTGGGCGTTTTCCCGCGGGCTATCCGGTAGGGGTGGTGAGCAATGTGCTGCACGACCCCGGAGAGCCCTTTGCCACCGTGACAGTAGAACCTACTGCCCAGCTTGAGCGCAGTCGTAATGTGCTGTTGTTGTTCAAGTAATCAAGGACCGGTAAAAGATGGGAGCAAAATTTAACAAACATCATGGCGGCTGGATAATCCTCGGTACTTTGGTGCTGGCGGCATTGTTTACCGTGCTGCCTCTGCCTGACTGGCTTGAAGCCTATCGACCCGAATGGGTGGCACTGGTTGTCATTTACTGGGTGGTAGCGCTGCCAGACAGAATAGGCCTGTTTAGTGCCTGGATTACCGGTTTCTTTATGGATGTGCTGGAAGGTTCATTACTGGGGCTGAATGCCCTGGCCCTGGCACTCGTGGCCTATTTAGCGCTTAGTCTTTACCAGCGCATGCGAATGTTTACAGCGATTCAGCAAAGCAGCACTATTTTAATTCTGGCGGGCATACACCAGTTATTATCGTTCTGGGTGCTTACCGCGAATAGCCAAAACACTGCGCCCAATTTGATATTTATGATATCGGCTCTTTCCAGTGCCATTATATGGCCCTTTGTATTTTTGGCGTTGCGATATATCCGGCGCACATTCAACGTCGCCTGAACAATCGTCTTTAACTGTTTTGATACAGGTTGGGGTGCCAGGTTGTGGTAAAAGTTACCTGCAACTCTATATAATCCCCTGATATTTATTTATTACAGCTACGGGCTGTAGATGAGGGGGACTCATGAGAACGACCAATCAATTTCGCACGCCACTAATTTTCCTGTTTGCCATGCTGCTGGCAGCTTGCGGCAACGATGATTCAGCCAGTCAGGCCGATGTAGAATCTGCCCCAAGCGCAGCCAGAGTTGCTGAATCACCAGCACCCGCATCCAGACCAAGCCCCCTTGAAACAGATCCCCTGGTAGCAGCGCCTACCGATGCCTGGCCAACCAATGGTGGTTCGTTTTATAACCAGCGCTGGTCGCCACTTGCTGAAATTAATCGTGACAATGTCGCTGATCTGAAAGCCGAATGGCGTGTTCATCTGAATGGCTCCGGACTTGAAACCCGATATTCTGCAGAAGGCACGCCTGTCTATCAGGATGGTGTGCTGTATATCACCACAGGCGACAGTGATGCTTTTGCTGTGGATGTGGACAGTGGTGAAATGCTTTGGGAATACAATTCACAATACCCTGAAGAAATGGGTGAAGCGGTCTGTTGCGGTTGGGACAACCGGGGAGTAGCACTGGGCGATGACAAGGTTTTTCTTGGTCAGCTGGATGCGCGATTGGTAGCGCTGGATAAAGCCAGCGGGGAAATTGCCTGGGAAACGCAAAGTGTGCGCTGGCAGGATGGTTACAGTATTACCGGAGCACCGCTTTTTTATGATGGCATGGTGATCACCGGTTATTCCGGCGCCGAGAAAGGTGTGCGTGGCCTGGTGGAAGCCTTTGATGCTGACAGTGGTGAAAAACTCTGGACCTTTTATACCATTCCAGGCCCCGGTGAGTTTGGACATGATACCTGGCCACAGGATAACAATGCCTGGGAGTTTGGCGGCGGTACTGTTTGGCAGACACCGGCACTGGATCCGGAACTGGGACTGATTTATTTTTCTACCGGTAATCCCGGGCCCGATATGAATGGCACCATGCGTGAAGGCGATAACCTGTTTACTGACTCCATCGTTGCCATTGATGTGCGCACAGGAGAATACCGCTGGCATTTCCAGCAGGTACATCATGACCTGTGGGATTATGATGCCCCAAATCCTGTCATTCTGTTTGATATGGAATATGAAGGGGAAACCCGTAAAGCCGTTGCCGAAGCCGGCAAGACTGGCTGGGTCTATATTCTCGACCGGATAACCGGCGAGCCTATTATCGGCGTTGAAGAAAAGCCGGTGCCGCAAATCCCTGAACAGTTCACTTCTGCCACACAGCCCTATCCTGTTGGGGATGCATTCGTTCCCCAGTTTATTGATGTTGCGCCAGAAGGCACGCAACTGGTGAATCAGGGCAGGATTTTTACGCCCTTCCTTTATGAACCGGTTCTGGTTCAGCCCGGTCTCGCCGGTGGTGCCAACTGGGCGCCCAGTGCCTACGACCCCAACCGACAGATCATGTATATCTGCGCCTCGGAATCTTCGGTGGCCGCGTCCATGGTAGATGTCGAAATACCGGATGAGCACAGTGGTAAATCCTGGACCGGTGGCAAGTTTGGTGGCTCGAAACGGCCAACGGTAGGGATTGTTGCGGCGATGGATATGACTACCAATAAACTGGTCTGGCAGTACCGTTGGCAGGATGCCTGTTATTCAGGGTTTCTCGCCACTGCCGGGGATCTGCTGTTTGTGGGTCGTAATGATGGACGTTTGACCGCTCTTGATATCGATACCGGCATGGAGCTGTGGGGTTTTCAGACCGGCGCCGGCATGAATGCGCCGGCCATCAGTTTTGAAAAAGATGGCAAACAGTATATCGCAGCCTATTCCGGCGGTAATCTGTTTCAGGGCTCGCCGCGAGGTGACAGTCTGTGGCTGTTCTCATTGTCCGGTCAGATGGAAGAAGCCAGCCCGGGGGATACCCTGTTGTCGCTTGGCAATAGTGACACAGAGGCCGTTGCAGTGGTGTTTGCAGAAGGTGATCCTGATTATGCTGCGGGTGAAATCTTGTTCCAGCAAACCTGTTTGCCCTGTCATGGTGACGACGGCATGGGCGGGCACAATAATGCCATGCCATTGAACAATATCACCGATATCCGTGATGCCATTACCATTGTTTCCACCGGCAGAAACAGCATGCCGACTTTTACCGGGGCGCTTACGCCAGAACAAATCCGGGATGTCAGTGGCTATGTTGTTGACCGGCTATTTCAATAGCGGTTCAGGAACAAGAGTCGGATTATGAAATACCACTCAATGTCGTTGAGAAGTTTCATTGTCTTTCCTCTGCTGCTCTGGCTCGGGGGCTGTGCAACTGAAATCGATGAACTTGTCTGGCCGGAAATGGCTTACCCCCGGGACTATTTTGAAGCGGCCTACGAGGAAGATGATTTGGCCCAGCAATACCAGACCCGGGAAGATTATCTGCTCTGGGTTACCCGTTTTTATAATGGTTTCAGTATTGCCCCGGGCTGGATAAGTCTCACCGAGCAGGTCAAGGAGCGTCTTGATGAACCTTACCGATCAGAAGTGGCGCTGCGCCTTTATCATCTCGGGGGCAGGATTGGCAGTGAATGGGCCAAGGATAATAATGTGCGTGTGCTCGATACCCGAAATGCTGCAGTCTGGCGTGATGCACTGATCGAATCATTGAACCAGAATGATCTGGATGACTATATTACCCGGGTGGAAGAAGATGTTGAAAATATGTACATGGGCAATCTCAGTCGGGAAGATATTTATTTCGAGCGTTATTACGAAGATGACTTTGAGTTCTAACGGCAAAGTCTGGTTGAGGGATTGCGCTCACCTCATTTAAGTTCAACTATTTAGTGCCAAAAAAGGTTCCGTTAATAGGTTCCATTACCCGCAACAGAGCAACTGCCATAATGGGAAACTGGACAGAAGACACCACCGCCATACTGCTTGGCTTTGTCATTATCCTGCTGGCCCTGGCCGCATTCCTGCTGGCCCCTTATTCCCGGGTTGATTCCGCACTACTCAGTGCACAAACCTCCAGCGATTTTTCTATAGCTGCCTGGTCCGCTGACAACGATACCGGTAATGCCCTTACTGCTTTTCTTAGCGAGACGGTTAACGGCGCCAGACCTGCGCGCTGGTCAGTGAACCCCTTGTCTGCTTTTTCCACGCATTTTTTCATCGCTACGCTGTTGTTCCTAATTGCCCTGTGCGTTTTATTTGCTGTGGGTATGGTGCTGATGAAAAAGCCCATTGCGGTTTTTTTCAGCGGCTTCGTCTTCATTTTTGCCCTGGGCATTCTTGCCTATTTGCTGGCCAATCAGACTGAATTTCGCAGTATGGGTTTGGGCTATGCCTTGTGGGCGATACTCCTTGGTCTGGTCATTACCAATATTTTTGGCATCCCTGAGTTTGTACGTCCGGCCCTGCAACCGGAGCTCTATATTAAAACCGGTCTGGTGCTGCTGGGTGCGGAAGTATTGTTTGGCAAGGTGATGGCAATCGGGCTGCCAGGTATTTTTGTGGCCTGGATTGTGACGCCGATAGTGTTGATCAGTACGTTCTGGTTTGGTCAGAAAGTGCTCAAAATTGGTTCCAAAACACTGAATATTACCATCAGTGCTGATATGTCAGTGTGTGGCGTATCGGCGGCCATTGCCACAGCAGCGGCGTGCAAGGCGACAAAAGAGGAGCTGACTACAGCGGTCGGGCTATCGATGATTTTTACTTCCATCATGATGGTTGCCTTGCCTGCCTTGATCAATGCGGTGGGGATGCCAGAGGTGCTCGGTGGCGCCTGGATCGGCGGCACCATTGATGCCACCGGTGCCGTGGTAGCAGCGGGCGCCTTTCTTGGTGATACCGCGCTTAATGTCGCAGCCACCATCAAGATGATCCAGAATATCCTTATCGGGGTGCTGGCGTTTGGTGTCGCAGTGTACTGGGCTACCAAAGTGGATAAGGACGCAGGTCAAACTGTAGGGGCTTCAGAAATATGGCTGCGCCTTCCCAAGTTTGTGCTGGGCTTTCTCGGGGCCAGTATATTGTTTTCCCTGCTTTATGAGTCTTTAAACCCGAATACTGCCATCGTGCTGGTGGAAAACGGGGTGCTGGATTTCACCTCGGATATGCGTGGCTGGTTGTTCTGCCTGGCCTTTGCCAGCATTGGTTTATCGGGTAATTTTCGTGAATTGAAATCCCAGTTCCATGGCGGGAAACCCCTGATCCTTTATGTTTGTGGGCAAACCCTTAATCTCAGTCTGACTTTGCTAATGGCCTGGTTGATGTTTTATAAGGTTTTTCCGGAAATTACCAATAGCCTGTAATGAAAATCGACGCGCTCAAAACTCTGGGATTTATTGCGGCACTGATCATGCTTCAGCAGCTAATTGCCTTCGGCAATAACAATTTTCCTCATTTGCAGGAACAGTCATCCATCATCGAAAGCAACGACATCGATCCCTCGGCCCTGTTTTACATGGAAAGCAGGCTGGCGCTGTCTGCTGAAAAGACCGTGCGGAAATTAATCAATGAGTAGTGTTCGTCCCAGCGGTATGTGGCAACGATGAATAATTGGCAGCGCTGGGTCCAGGCTCCCAATACCACGTTCTTTCGCCGCGCTCTGTTCCAGATTCATTTATGGCTAGGCATAGCACTGGGTCTCTATATTCTGGTTATTAGCGTCAGTGGATCTGCTGTTGTTCTCAGACCCCAGTTCAGCCGCTGGTTCATTGCCAGTGAGGTCTCTACGCAGACAGGAGAAGCGCTTGCCGGTAGTGAACTGGAAGCCAGAGTCGCTGAAGTTTATCGGGACTATAGCGTCACCAATATTGTTGCTCCCACCCGCGCCCGCCGCGCTACCTATGTAGTACTGGAACGAAACGGAAAAGAGTCTTCACGATATTTTGATCACTATAGTGGAATTGACCTCGGTGATACCTATCCCTGGCAGGTTCGCAGTGTCGAGTGGCTGACGCGATTACATGACGATCTATTGATGGAGCGTGCCACAGGCCGCAAGGTGAATGCGTTCGGAGGACTGTTATTCCTGTTGATGGTCGTTACCGGTGTGATTATCTGGTGGCAGGGAAGGCGGCGCTGGAAAGAGGGCCTGATGATCAGGCGCAACAGTTCACATAGTATACTCTGGCAACTGCACAGTGTTTTAGGGTTCTGGTCACTGTTGCTGCTTTTAATCTGGGGTATAACAGCAATCTACTTTGCCTTTCCCCAGCCCTTCGATTTTATTATCAATGCCATGGATAATGATCTGGAGGATTTTGATCGCCCGGACGGCTGGCTGCTGTTTCTGATCGATATGCATTTTGGCCGATTTCGCGGCTCCTGGCCGGTATTGCCCTATATCTGGATTGTTCTGGGTTTATTGCCGGCATTTATGTTTATCAGCGGGTTCATCGTCTGGTATCGTCGGGTGATCAAGAAATACAAGCGTTATTAACTATTGGCAATAATAGTTTCGATTGTAAGCGCAAGATGAATTTCGCTACACTCAGCTATCTAGATTGAATCTTTGTCACTTCGGGGGGAGCAGGCATGCGGGCGTTTAAAACCCTGCTTATTCTTAGCCACCGTTATATCGGCATTCCGCTGAGTTTTCTCTTCGTGGTGTGGTTCCTGTCCGCTTTTGTGATGATCTACGCGGGTGGCATGCCACGCATCACCAATGAGATGCGTATTGAAGGAGACAGTTCCCTCAACTTCGAAGACGTGACTATTACTCCCTGGCAAGCCGTTGACCTGCTTGGGTATTCCCCTTATGAAGCACGCCTGCGCACCTTGTTGGGCAGGCCAGTGTACGAATTTCCCGAGCCGCGCTTTCCCAGTACCTTTATTTGGGCAGACAATGGCGAGTTTCTTTCCGATCTGACGCAACAGCAGGGCGCACAAATCGCCAGTGATTTTCTCGATATTCCGCTTGAACTGTTTGCCTATGAAGGCCTGGTGACCCGCCCCGATCAGTGGACCATTGCCATTCCCAATGAATTGCCGCTGTATAAATACAGCGTGGCTGATGATTATGCCACGCAAGCCTATGTATCACCCACCGGGGCCCAGGTGGCTGTCTACACTACACGTCAGAGTCGTCTGCTGGCATGGCTTGGCACTATCCCGCACTGGTTTTATTTTGCCGACCTGCGCGCCAATCAGCCGCTGTGGTATGACATCGTAGTCTGGACGTCGGGTATTGGCTGCGTGCTTGCCTTGCTTGGCCTGGTCATGAGTTTTACCCAGTGGCGTAAAGTCAGACCGTTCAAGCTAGGCAAGGCGATCCCTTATCGGGGGCTGATGCGCTGGCATTATATTCTGGGCACCGTATTTGGTGTTTTTGTACTGACCTGGTCCTTTAGCGGCATGCTTTCCATGGAGCCCTTTGCCTGGTCTGATGCCCGTGGATTGAGAGTGGATGAGAGGGTTTATCAGGAAGGACTGCTGGAGCTGGAATCGTTTCCGGCCTTTGATGCAAGCCGGTGGCAAACACTGGCGCAGGGCAATGGTGTGCAGCGCGATATCAAGGAAGTGGAATTTCGCTGGATTGGTGCAGCGCCTCATTATCTTGCTCTTTACAGTGAAAGCACTGGCCTGGAAATGGATAAGCGTGACCGTTTGCATCAGCCTTACAACATAATCGGGCAGCTGGATTCCAACAGCCTGCTTATCGCAGCTGATGGCTTTCGCATCATTGAAGAGTTTGACACGCAGGCACTGGTGAGCAAGCTGGACTCCAGTATTGAGGAAGCCCAGGTCACTGATTACGCCTTGCTCAATGATTATGATGATTACTATTACTCACGCAACAATCAATTACCGCTGCCGGTATTACGCATCAAATTTAATGACCCGGCGCAAAGCTGGATCTATGTTGATCCCCATAAAAGTGAGCTGCTGAGCCTGATTCATCGCAACAGCAGAATAGAGCGCTGGCTCTACAGCGGCCTGCATAGTCTTGATTTTGCCTTCTGGTATCACCAGCGACCATTATGGGATCTCGGTGTTCTGATTCTTCTTGCTGGCGGACTTGGAGTCAGTTTTATTGGACTCTATTGTGGTATAAAGCGATTAAAAAATGACATCATATTTATACTGAAAAAAATAACTGGAAAAGAAAAAATTAACGAGGTGACAAGTGTTTCACATTAAAAAACTGATTTCAGTTCTGCTCTTGCTGGCCGTTTCAGGCTCGCTACTGGCCCAGCCCTTTGCTCTTGGTGATGGACCCTGGTACTACGATACTTATTCCCCGGCATCCAAAATCAAGGTCTCCATCATCGCCAGAGGGATTCAAAATCCCTGGGGTATGGCCTTTCTCCCCAGCGGTAATATTCTGATTGCGGAAAAAGCCGGACAGTTCAGGATTATCAGAAATGGAAAGCTTGATCCACAAATTGTCACTGGGGCACCTGCAGTGCAGGTAGCCTCTGGTGGCGGTATGATGGATGTTGTTTTGCATCCGGATTTTACCAGCAATAGGCTGGTGTATTTTACCTATGTGAAAAATGCACCACCCCCTGCAGGGGCTGATTATTATGCCACCACGGTAATGGCAAGAGGGCGACTGAATCAGGCTGAAAATGCCCTGGAAGACGTTGAGGATGTGTTCGTTGCAGATGCCTGGAGTACCACAGCCGGTGGTCATGGTTCGCGTTTGCGTTTTGCCGATGATGGCACGGTGTTTATGTCGTCGCCTTTTCGGCGTGATTTTGAGAATCCCCAGAATCCAATGAGTGATATCAGTAAATTATTACGGCTTAACGATGATGGCTCTATTCCGGCAAATAATCCTTTTGTGGGCAGGGAAGGCTATCTGCCTGAGATCTGGAGTATTGGTCATCGTGCCATGGAAGGCATTGATTTTCATCCTGTGACTGGTGAGTTGTGGGCCAGTGAGCATGGACCCCAGGGCGGCGATGAAGTGAATATTATTCAGCCGGGGAAAAATTATGGCTGGCCGCTGGTCAGTTATGGCCGTGACTATGACGGCAGCCGGGTTTCCCAGCAGCCCTGGCAGGAAGGTCTGGTGCAGCCGGAAATTTTCTGGGTTCCCTCTATCGCAACTTCCGGCCTGATGTTTTACACCGGGGACAGGTTCCCCCAATGGCAGAACGATCTGTTTGTTGGTGCCCTGATGACCGCCCGCATGCCGGGAACAGGACACATTGAGCGCATCAATTTTAATGAGTTTGGCGAGCAGAGAAGAGAGTGGCTGTTGGCTGACCTGAAACAGCGGGTTCGTGATGTTCAGCAAGGTCCTGATGGTTTGATTTATGTGCTTACTGAAGAAACTGATGGAGCCCTGCTGGTAATAGAGCCTGTGGAATAAAGCTGGTAGTTCAATAGTGCCTTGGAAATGGCTTCAGCCTGATGTTTTACTACTTACTCGACCGTCTCGATATCCAGTTGCAGAAGTTCAGCAATACGCCCGATGTCGCCGGTATAGAAGGCTGCCATGATTTCCAGTTGGAGCTGTTGAATGTTGCCATTATATTGCGGCGTAATACTTACTCGCAGTGTTTTTTCTCCAGTCATGAATTCAGCAAAATTACTCAGTAAATCCTGAGCCAAAGATTGCATTTGGGGAGGAACAAACAGAGCAGCTGCCTGTAACTGTTCCAATAGTTGCTGGCGGTATTCATCGCCGCTTATCCCCAATGCACTGCCCTGCAATGAAGATATATTCGCGACCATGCCATCATCTCTTAATGATATCGACGCAGCAGGAATGTCGGCATTTTGTAAGATGACGGAAACGCCGTATGGCTCGTTGACATTGTCAGAGGTATTTTCATTAAGTCCTGCCATGGGCACATTATTTATCTGCGCCTTCATACCGAGAAAGAAGGCGTCAGGCAGGGAAATATCTGCGTCTATATCCATTCGGTCGTTATCTGCGGGATCAAAATCATAGCGATAGTTCATGCTCATGGGCAAAAGGTTCTGATCCATCATGGTGGCAATATAATGATTCAGTAAATTATCAGGTCCATCACCGAATGCAGGCGCTGCTGCAGGAAAACGCAGCCCTTGGGCCGACAGGTGAAGGTGGTGGGGAACCTCGTTAAAGTAGTCAAATTCGGATATTCGTATATTCTCCAGAATGTATTCATTGCTGTTACTGTCAATGACATACAGATTTTCCAGAGCGATCTCGCCATTGAATTGAATTCCAACAGAGTCATAGGTAATTTCCTGGTAATCACCACTGGCAATTAATTCATCAACCCGGAAGTCAACAACGGTTTTTAATCGGTAATTGGCAAACAGATATGCTATCCCAATGATGAAAATAATGACGCCTGGAATAATCAGGAGGTATTTTTTAGTCATAGTTTTGATTCAGATAACAGAAACCAATAAGGTACTAAAGTCGTAATAGAGACATGGGCACAAGATAGGGCGCAGTGAGGAGATTGTCCAAGCAATTTGTACAAATCAGGTAAATTTTTGCTGAACCCTCTGCATATTTATAGCCAGTTTATAGCCAGCAAGCATTTGGCAAGAAAGCCGGATTAACAGGAACCCTGGCATGGATGCTGATAAACTTTATTTGCAGCTCAGTGATAGATACCAGGAAGCATCAAATCATGAAAATTCAGTTACAAAGTATTGCCAGAAGTCAAAACGATGACGGTGCCAGAGAAGAAGTATTTGCCGCACATGTGACCATCGCTGATGGACTCCAGGGAGACAGGTCTGACCTGCTTGGCGGGGGTGAAGTGGCAGTGCTGAGCAAGGAGTCATGGGTAAAGGTTTGTCATGAAACCGGTCAGGAACGACCCTGGCTGGATCATGGCTCCAGTTTGTTAATCAAGGGGTTTGAATTTTTGCCCACGGATCTTGGCAAAAGGCTGCAGATTGGCGAGGCTGAATTTGAAATTCACCGGGAAATGTTTCCTCATGACAAACTGGAAAATCAGGCCCCGGAATTATTCAGGTCTCTGCAGATGGGGTTTCGCGGTGGGGTGGTGTGCAAGGTGCTACGCAGCGGCAGTATCCAGTGCGGGGATGATGTCATTATCGCTTAGATTAAACCTCACTAGCTTTCCCGATTCAATGCGGCCTCAGCCACCTGTTTCAGCGCATCCCGATATTCATTTTCCGGCAGGCAAGTCAGGCAGTTCATGGCAATATCTATAGCTTCACCTGCCTTGGCGCGGGTGTAATCCAGTGCACCAGAACGAATTACGGCCTCGATTATCGCCTCCAGATGCTCGCGCCCTCCTGACTTGATGGCCTCTTCAATCAGCTTACTTTCCTTGTCCGAGCCATGTTGCATGGCATAAATCAGCGGCAGGGTAGGCTTTCCTTCGGCCAGATCGTCACCGATATTTTTTCCCATAGCCTCGCTGGAGCCGGAGAAATCCAGTACATCATCCACCAGTTGAAAGGCAATGCCTACCTGCAGGCCAAATTGATGTAACTGTTCGGTAATAGTCTCGCTGGCACCGGCAAGAATTGCCGCGGTCTTGCAGGCCGCGGCAAACAATATAGCGGTTTTATTGTGAATTACCTGCATATAGTCTGCTTCAGTTGCCTGGGGATTGTGCTGATTCACCAGCTGTAGCACTTCTCCCTCGGATATTTTATTGGTGGTGCTGGCCATGACGTCCATGATCTGCATATTGCCAATGCCGACCAGCAGCTCAAAGGCGCGTGAGTAAATGAAGTCACCGACCAGTACACTGGAAGGATTATCCCAGCGCGTATTAGCCGTTGGGCGTCCCCGGCGCATTTCTGACATATCAACGACGTCATCATGCAGTAATGTTGCGGTGTGGAGGAATTCTATGACGGTGGCCAGCTCGATATGGTCATTTCCGCTGTAGCCAAGGTTCTTGCTGCACAGCAATACCAGTACCGGGCGCATGCGCTTGCCGCCAGCCTCGATAATGTAATGCCCGATGCTTTCTATCAGCGGGACCTCTGAATGAAGTTGCGCTACTACAGTCTGATTAAGTGCGGCAAAATCATCAGCGACGATCTGTTGGATTCGTGAAGCCATAGTCTGCTCTGAAAAAGAGTTTCGCATGCTAGTTTTGGGGATGGTTAAAGTCAAGGATTACGGGCTTTTCAGGCCCAATGCTGATTCCGGCAAGGGAGATGCCGGTAATGCTAAAAAATCCCCTGATTTTGTTGCGAAAGCAGGGTTGTTCCCGTACAATTCCCGCCCTCGTAATGACCGGCCCAAAGCCTGACTGCATTTGCGCATAATATTAACACCGTGTTCCAGACGGTAATAGTTTGGTATCAGTTTGCTGGAACACATTAGCGGTGTTGGTAAGATGCTTAAGTGGCGTAGTCTGGATTAAAAGATAATCGGCTTTATAGAGCCAGGTCAGTTAATTTAGGTTCAAAGAACAATATCTGAATAGCAATAACGCTATTGGAGCAAAATATGTACGCGGTAATTGAAAGTGGCGGCAAGCAGCACCGGGTTTCAGAAGGTGAAGTGCTGAAGCTTGAAAAGATCGAAGCCAGTACTGGTGATACGGTAAATTTTGATAAGGTCCTGATGGTAGGTGAAGGTGCTGATGTAAAAATTGGTACACCCTATGTTGAAGGTAATGTCACTGCTGAAGTTATCAGTCATGGTCGCGGTGATAAGGTCACTATCATCAAGTTCCAACGTCGTAAGCATCACAAAAAGCAGATGGGACACCGCCAGTGGTTTACTGAAGTGAAAATCACAGGAATTTCTTCAGGTGAGAAAGCCAAGGCAGCGCCAAAGAAGGAAGCAGCTCCGAAGAAAGAAGCAGCTCCTAAAAAGGCAGCAGCCCCAAAGGCAAAAGCAAAGGCTGAAAAGAAAGATTGATTCGGTAATACACGAAGCTGAATTCAGCTTATTAATGAACTACAGATACAATTGAAGTTATAAAACAGGAGTGCATCATGGCTCATAAGAAAGCAGGCGGTAGTACTAATAACGGTAGAGATTCCAATTCGAAGCGACTTGGCGTCAAGCGTTTTGGTGGTGAGCAGGTTCTTGCTGGTAATATAATTGTGCGTCAGCGCGGCACTCACTTTCACCCTGGCACCAACATGGGCTGTGGTAAAGATCACACCCTGTTTGCAAAAGCTGATGGCGTGGTGAGATTTGAGGTCAAGGGCCCCAAAAACCGTCGTTTTGTCAGTATTGAGACAGCGACAGCCTGATAGCTAGCAGGCTAAGTTAGAATTTAAAAAGCCCTGTCCATGACAGGGTTTTTTTTTACCAAAACAGTCAGTTTCAGGACACCCCTATGAAATTTGTTGATGAAGCAGAAATACTGGTCGAGGCTGGTAAAGGCGGCAATGGCTGCATGAGCTTTCTGCGGGAAAAATTCATAGAAAAAGGGGGGCCTGACGGTGGCGATGGCGGCGACGGTGGCAGTATTTTTCTGGTGGCAGATGAGTCCCTGAACACGCTGGTAGATTTTCGTTTTCAGCCACGTTATCGCGCCAAGTCAGGGCAGCAGGGTCGAGGCAGACAATGTACCGGCGCCAGTGGTGAAGATCTTGAGGTGCGTGTGCCGGTAGGCACCAGTATCTATGCCGTTGATACTGATGAATTGATTGGTGACCTGTTGAAACCCGGTGAACGCTTGCTGGTTGCCCAGGGTGGTAAGCACGGACTGGGCAATATGCGCTTTAAATCAAGTACCAACCGCGCTCCCAGGCAAACCACCAATGGCACGCCAGGTGAGAGCCGACAATTGTTACTGCAGATGAAAGTGGTGGCGGATGTTGGCCTGCTGGGGTTGCCCAACGCTGGCAAGTCGACCCTGATCAGGGCAGTGTCCTCTGCCACGCCAAAGGTCGCGGATTATCCTTTTACCACGCTGGTGCCCAATCTGGGCGTTGTGCGTGCCGGTGAAGACAACAGTTTTGTCATGGCGGACATTCCGGGCCTGATTGAAGGCGCCTCAGAAGGCGCGGGTCTGGGCATACGCTTTCTTAAGCATCTGGCGCGTACCCGGGTATTATTGCATCTTGTGGATATTGCACCGTTGGATAGCAGTGATCCAGCGGATGCTGCCCTGGCCATTATCAGGGAGCTGGAGAATTTCAGTGAAGCTCTGGCAAGAAAAGAGCGCTGGCTGGTGCTTAACAAGATTGATCTGTTACCTTCAGCACAAGCAGATGCCGTGTGTAATGCAATAGTGGACAGGCTGGGCTGGAATGGGCCTGTGCACCGTATCTCGGCAGTTTCCGGGCAGGGCACTAAGGAATTGAGTGAAGCCCTGATGCGCTCAATAAATGAGGCGAATCTGCGCTTTGAGGAAGACGAAGACTACCGCCAACAGCAGCATGAACTGGATCAGCTTATGGCGTTTGAAATTCGCCAGAGTATTGAGGCGGTAAAAACAGCCTGGAAAGAAAAGAAGGATCAGGTATCGGCTGATGAGCTGGATGATGATTTTGATGATGACGTCGAAGTGGAATATGTAAGGGATTAAAGGTGAGTAACAGACAGACACTGACAGCAGCCAAAACCTGGGTCGTTAAAATCGGCAGCTCCCTGCTCACCGATGACGGGAAAGGGCTGAACCGGGAAAGTATGGCAAGCTGGGTAAAACAGATTGCTGCCTTTCATGATGCCGGTCTTTCAGTGGTGCTCGTTTCTTCCGGTGCTGTGGCAGAAGGGGTGTTGCGCTTGGGACTAAAAGGCAGACCCACTGCCATCCATGAACAGCAGGCTGCTGCCGCTGTTGGCCAGATGGGGCTGATCCAGGCCTACGAAACCGAATTCAAGAAATTCGACCTGCATACCGCCCAGATTCTTCTTACCCATGATGACCTGTCCAATAGAAAACGTTATTTAAATGCTCGCACAACCTTGATGACCTTGCTTAATCTTGGCGTGATACCGGTGGTGAATGAGAATGATACGGTTGTAACTGATGAGATTTGTTTTGGCGATAACGATACGCTCGCGGGACTGGTGGCCAACCTGATCAATGCCGATGCCATGGTCATACTTACGGACCAGGATGGACTCTATGAATCTGATCCGCGAAATAATCCAGGGGCCAAATTGGTGAGCCAGGCGCAGAGTAATAATGATGAGCTGTTTGATTTCGCTGGCACCGGTCATGGTGATCTTGGACGTGGTGGAATGCTGACCAAGGTGAAGGCAGCACGACTGGCTGCCAGATCGGGTACAGCTACCTGTATCGTTAACGGCAGGAAGCCTGAGATTCTTGCAATGCTGCGTGAGGGGGCTGAAGTGGGCACGCTGCTGCTGCCTGAAAGCGAGCCATTGGCGGCGCGCAAGCAATGGCTTGCCAGTCACCTTAAAGTGAAAGGTGTCTTCACCCTCGATGCCGGCGCAGTAAGAGTATTAAAGGAATCAGGCAAGAGTCTGCTGCCAGTAGGAATCACCTCCAGCTCAGGAAACTTTCAGCGTGGTGAGGTGGTTAGCTGTGTCGATGAAAAGGGTAATCCCGTTGCCCGTGGCCTGGTGAATTACAATGCCAACGAAGCGGCCAGTATCATTGGTCATTCCAGTGAAGAAATTTTTTCTTTATTGGGCTATGAAGGTGATCACGAAATAATCCACAGGGATAACCTGGTTCTGCTTTAGCTAATTAGCGGTATTCCTAACTCTTTCAGACCGATATCGGCTTATTGAAAAGCCCCTCCGCTTATTTCTTCTCTTACCACAAGATTTTACTGGATTGAGCCGTAACCTAACCCCTTCATTCTATTTGACAGAATTGGCCCCCATCGCTATGTTAGCGGGGTTTTACATTAGAATAATTTCCATAAAACAGAGTTAGTATTTTCACCGGTCAGGGGGACTTCATGGGCAAAATCTGTTGCCGTGTTTCACTATTGTTTGTATTTTCCATTGCCAGCTTTTCTGCGCTGGCAGAAAAAAACTTTTCTGGCGTTTGGGTCGGTAATTACAGCGAGGATTTTCCTGACCGCTTACCGGGGCCTGAGCTTGGTGATTATGCCGGACTTCCTCTCAACGATGCTGACAGATTGCGCGCGCAAAGCTGGAGCGCTTCCCTTATAGCCCTGCCTGAATACCAGTGTCGTGTGCATCCTTCTGATTATGCCAGCAGTTTTGCCAATATCCGTATTTGGGAAGAACGAGAGCCCATCACTGAACAGTTAATTGCCATACGCATACAACATTTTGCCTGGCAAACCCGCCGTACTATCTGGATGGATGGTCGCGAGCACCCGCCTGAGTATGCTCAACATACCGCCATGGGCTACTCTACCGGCGAATGGGTAGCTCATCAGTTGAAAGTTAAAACCACTCATCTCAAGGAAGGCTGGCTGCGCCGCAACGGGGTTGCCCGCAGTGACCAGGCCACCGTGACCGAATATTTTATTCGACATGACGACATTCTGACCTGGACTGTGATTATTGATGATCCTGTTTACCTGGATGAACCTTTCATCAGGAACCGTGATTATATTTATTCCATCGACAGTCAGGTGGGCAATTATCCCTGTGACCCGGTGATCGAAATGGTCAGGGAGCCTGGCTATATTCCCCATCACCTGCCGGGAACCAATCCTGATTTGCTGATTTATTCCGAGCGCCATGATATTCCTGTGGAAGCCGCCATGGGTGGAGCCAACACCATGTATCCGGAATATATCGAGCGTTTGCAGGAGCTGCCAAAACCCAGTGAATTACGAGCAGGGCAGGAGTAATTATGAAGAACATCACGCTACACAAACTGTTTGCCATGGTCCTGACTTTGGTAAGTTCCATCATGCTTTCGCAAACGCCTGTTGTATCAACAGCACAGGCACAAACTGACTTTGATGCGGTAGAAATCCAGACCCTTAAAGTACGTGACAATATTTATATGCTGGTGGGTGCCGGTGGCAATATCACTGTCCAGACTGGTGAAGACGGCATCCTGATCATTGATACCCAGTATGCCGAGTTGTCTGATAAAAACCTGGCAGCAATCAGGGCGCTGACTGATAAACCACTGCGTTACATCATCAATACCCACCATCATGGTGATCATGTAGGCGGTAATGCCGAATTAAAGGCGGCGGGATTTACCCCCAGTGGCGGTAATGTTGGCGCGTCCCTGTCCAATGCCGGAGAAGGCGCAACCATTTTTGCCCATGAAAATGTGCTGTTGAATATGGCGGGTGACGACAACATGAGCACAGAGATGTGGCCCACCATGACATACTTTGCCGAGAAAAAAGATCTCTACTTCAATGGCGAAGGGGTGCGGATTATTCATCAACCCAATGCCCACACCAATGGTGACAGTATTATTTTTTTTCGAAAATCCGACGTGATAACCACTGGGGATGCCTATATCACCAGTTTTTATCCTTTTATTGATATGTCTTCCGGTGGCACTTTGCAGGGCTTTATTGATGCGGCCAATTCAATTATTGATCTCATCATTCCCGAGTATGGTCAGGACGGTGGCACTCTGGTCATTCCTGGCCATGGCAGACTGAGTGATATTGGAGATGTCATTAACTGGCGCGAAATGCTGACAATTATCAGGGATCGCATCCTTGATATGAAACAGCGTGGCATGAGTCTGGAAGAAGTTCTCGCAGCCAGACCCACCAGAGACTACGATCCACGTTGGGCCGGGCAGGGGATTTTCTCAACGGAAAATTTTGTTACTGCAGCCTACATGACACTGGAAGATTAAGGAACGGCATATGAAAAAAAGCATGATCAAAGTAATTTTGTCGACTCTTCTTCTGCTATCTGCATTGGATGCATCAGCGCAGCCAGGCCGACAGCAGCAATCTGCTCAGGAAATGGCGGCCATTGATATTACAGGTAACTGGGTATCGCTGGTGACTGAGGATTGGCGCTTCAGAATGGTTGTCGCGCCAGCTGGCGACTACGAGGGTATAGGCCTGACGCCCAGGGGGAGGGAAATTGCCGATGCCTGGGACCCTGATGTTGATCTGGCCTCAGGCAACGCCTGTAAGGCCTATGGTGCTGGTGGTTTGATGCGAATTCCTACCCGCCTGAATATTCACTGGGCAAGCGATAATGTCCTGCAGATTGATACCGATGCCGGCATGCAGACGCGGCTACTCAAGTTTGGACCAGCACAGGATAATGAAGGTACCGGTACCCTTCAGGGTGTCACCCGCGCCAGCTGGCAGATTGAAAGGGAAGGTGGTTTTGGAGGCGCTGTGACTGGTGGCAGTATCAATGCAGTGACCACTGAGATGTCACCGGGATACCTGCGTCGCAATGGCGTGCCTTATGGCACACAGGCCCAACTGAGAGAATATTTTGAATTATTGGTAGGTGGCGATGGGACAGAGTATCTGACTGTGATCTCGGTGCTTGAGGATCCTGAGCATCTGACCCAGTTGTTTACTACCAGTGCCAATTTCAAGAGAGAGGCTGATGATTCCAAATGGAATCCTTCTGAGTGTGTAGTTAAGTAAGGATGTGATCTGCAGTAGCTATTACGCTCGGCTACTCTTCGTTAAAACTGTGCTCAGTCGGTCATGTGTCAGGTGCACACTGCCTCCCTGCGCACATTTTTGCCTCGATTAGCCTTCGCTCATGACGCTACTAAAATTTGAGCTTTATCAGGCGAACTGCGTGGGCCTAGTTCAGAACAAAAGCAGGATGCAAACACAAAAAAGGCCGCATAAGCGGCCTTTTTTATTTCAGTGGCCAGTAGCCACCAAATTATTAATCGAAGGTTTGATCTTCAGAGAAGCCCCAGCCAAAACCGTCTGACGGGCGCAGAATGCTTTCCATGCGCATGCGGTAATCGCTTCGGTCTCTTGAGGGTTGTCCGGTAATGATGACTTCATCACCCGGTTTGAAAGAAGTCCTGGTCAGTCCCTGTCGCATCAGCAGTGTGGCACCACCCCATTCAACACCCCAGCGTTGCTCATTACCATCTTCATCCGGTGCCAAAACCATTACCGAGGCATGGGGGTTACGAAAATTCATCTGCACCAGTTTGCCTTTAATCTCGATCATGGAATCCATGTCATAAGTGGCTTGAAACGAGTGGTGTGCGAATGCAGAAGGCACCAGCATCAAACTGGCACACAGACTAAAAATCTTGATTAACTTCATTGATACTTCCCCCAAACTGTTTATGACTGACTTGTACAATCAGACGGGCTGATTATAACTGATGGCTTGATCCCTTTGCATATTTTTTGGGTGCTTATTCAGCAGGTATTAAAAAACCGGCTATTGCCGGTTTCTCAATAAAATCATTGGCTTAACAAGCCAAACAGGCTTGAATCAGGCTTTAAGTGCCTTGATAGCGCTGTTCAGGCGACTTTTATGACGAGCAGCCTTGTTGGCATGAATAATACCCTTGTCAGAAAGTCGATCAATGACGGGAACGGCTGCATTATAGGCAGTGGTTGCCTGATCATAATCTTTGCTATCAATGGCTGCAGTGACCTTCTTGATATAGGTACGCACCATGGAACGTGCACTTGAATTGTGCTTGCGTCGGTTTTCTGCCTGTCTTGCCCTTTTACGAGCCTGTGGAGAGTTTGCCAAAGGGGGCTCCTTTCTTTATGTCTTTATGTAGCTTTTTAAGCTTTGAATTGGTTACGTATTATCAGTATTTTGCTGTTGCCCGGAGGTGAATCCGTTAAACACAAGTTTTGCTTACTGAAAAAAGACGCGAATCATGCAGTTTTAAAGGGTATTTGTCAACTCCCAGACCATGCTATTGGACAACAAATGCTGTGTTAATATGCGGTTTCAGGTGTGAACCCGGAGAAATACACAGCGTGCAGGCAGTTGAAGACAGGTCGAAACAGACCGGGGTAGCGAAGT
This sequence comes from Gammaproteobacteria bacterium, assembly GCA_030828385.1. Lineage (GTDB taxonomy): Bacteria > Pseudomonadota > Gammaproteobacteria > Pseudomonadales > Pseudohongiellaceae > Eutrophocola. The sequence continues at coordinate 18,701 of JAURCS010000016.1, read as the reverse complement.
CGAGTCTGGTGGTTTCCCTGATGACGTTTTTTTCGCGAATACTTGGGCTGGTGCGTGAGATCGTTTTTGCCGCGGTATTCGGGGATGGGCCCGCTGCTGATGCCTTTTTTGTCGCCTTTAGAATCCCCAACTTCCTGCGGCGCCTGTTTGCCGAAGGCGCATTTTCCCAGGCCTTTGTACCGGTACTTTCTGAATACCGTAAAAACCGATCCTTTCCAGACATCAAGGCACTGGTAGATCACGTGGCGGGTCGGTTGTCGCTGATTTTGTGTATTGTCACCGTGATAGGTGTTGTTGCTGCGCCCTTGCTGGGAGGGCTTTTTGCTTTCGGTTACCTGGATACTCCGGATAAATTTGCCTTGCTGGTGAAAATGCTGCGTATCACCTTTCCCTATATCCTGCTTATTTCACTGACCGGATTTGCCGGTTCGATTCTCAATTCCTATGGCCGCTTTGCCGTGCCTGCAATGACACCGATCCTGTTGAATCTTACTCTGATCAGTTGTGCCTTGCTGCTAAGTCCGATGATGGCAGAACCGGTGGTGGCATTGGCCTGGGGAGTATTGATTGCCGGTTTTATCCAGTTGATGTTTCAGCTGCCATTTCTGAATCATCTGAAACTCATTCCCAGGCCCAGACTAAAGCCCAGGCATGAAGGTGTCAGCAAGGTAATTGCCCTGATGATTCCGGTCATGTTCAGTGTCTCTGTGGGCCAGATCAACCTGCTGCTTGATACTGTTCTGGCCACTGCCTTGCAGGGCGATGGCGCTGTGAGCTGGCTGTATTACTCTGATCGTCTTATGGAATTGCCGCTGGGAATTTTTGCCATCGCCATCGCGACAGTGATTCTGCCAACCCTATCCAGAATTCATGCGGCGCAGGAGACAGAGCAATTTATCCAGACCCTGGACTGGAGTTTGCGCACCATTTTGCTGCTTGGATTGCCGGCCACACTGGCCCTGATCGTGCTGGCAGAGCCGATGATTGTCACCATTTACCAGCATGGGGCATTCGGGGCTGAATCGGTGACACCAACCGCTATGAGTCTAAAGGCCTATGCTGTGGGGCTGTTGGGCTTTATGAGTATTAAAGTTCTGGCAACGGCCTACTTTTCCCGGCAGGATACTTCTACCCCGGTGCGCTATGCGGTGATCGCCATGGTGAGCAACATGGTGTTCAACCTGATGCTAATCATACCTTTGGCTCATGTGGGGCTGGCGCTGGCCACCTCACTGTCTGCATTTGTTAATGCCGGGCTATTGCTGTTGGGTCTGGTTAAAACGGGGGTTTTTCACTTTCGGGTGCACTGGGTGATTTATCTGTTTCAGGCGCTTGCTGCCAATGTTGTGATGGTGCTGGTTTTGAATTTCTTTCTCTCTGGCAGCAGCCTGGAGCTATGGATTAATGCGAGTACCCTGTCGCGAATTACTAACCTGAGTATTCTGTGTGTGGCCGGTGCGTTGAGTTATGCGCTGACATTGCTGGCATGCGGGGTCCGACCCTCCAATTTCCGTCATAGTGTTTAAAGACGTGTTTGGACAATCTTGATGTATCAGCCTGCCGCACTGGCATATAATAGCCGGCTTTTTGTTAACAAGCAGATGCCATGAGTGTTTTTTCTGATTTTCCATCTTTCCGCGCAGTCCATCAGGGCTGTGTTGCTACCATAGGCAAATATGATGGCATGCATATTGGTCACCAGCATGTGCTAAGTACCCTGTGCCGCACCGCCGATGTCAGAGGTTTGCCGGCTGTCGTTATCGTCAGTGAACCCCACCCGGAAGAATTTTTTTCCTCTGCCAATGCCGCGCCGCGCCTGACCCCATTTCAGGAGAAAGTGGATTATCTGCTTTCTTATGGGGTCAGCGCAGTATTCCGAATGACCTTTGACAATGCGCTTTGTAACCAGGCGCCGAAAGCCTTTGTTCAGGAATTTCTTATTGAGGGTCTGGGAGTGAAAGCCTTGATAGTGGGTGATGATTTTCGCTTTGGTAAAAATCGCAAAGGCGATTTTCGACTATTACAGGAAAAGGGAAATGAACTGGGGTTTGAGGTGATTCGGGAAATTCCATTCAAATATGCCGGGCATCGGGTCAGCAGTACTTTGGTCAGGAATTGTCTGGAACAGGGAGATTGTGAACAGGTTCGTTCCCTGCTTGGGCGTTACTATAGTGTAAGCGGCCGTGTGGAGAGCGGGAAAAAACTGGGGCGGGAGTTGGGAATACCCACGGCCAATATCGACCTGGAAGGACGCAGACTTCCAATGCATGGTATTTTCAGTGTGCTTGTTGAGTTTGAAGGTAAAACCCTGCCGGGCATCGCCAGTATTGGTTTCAACCCGACGGTGGAAAACAGCGATATTGCTAAACTGGAAGTGAATATTTTTGATTTTGATAAAGATATTTATGATAAACGCCTGGTGGTAAGTTTTGTCAGGAAAATCAGGGATGAAATCAAATTTCCTGATCTGGAAAGCATGAAACAGCAGATGGCGCTTGATATTGAACAGGCACGGCATTCATTACAGGGTCTGCAAACAGCATGAGTGTTCAGAGACGCGTAAATCATGGATAGTAAGAAAGCTTCAGAGAAATCCCACAGTTTGTTGGCCTTATTCACTATTTCCGGGTTAATAGTAGTGGTCGATCAGCTGAGTAAATTCGTAAGTAATAGCAATCTGACAGAACATGTGCCGGTAGCGGTTATCCCGGGTTTTGATTTACTGCTTGCCTATAACCGGGGTGCAGCCTTCAGTTTTCTTAATGATGCCGGTGGCTGGCAGCGCTGGTTGCTGACAGGAATCTCCATCGTGGTAAGCATTTTTCTGGCGGGCTGGCTGATTAACTTACCGAAAACCCAGAGGCTTCTTGGATTTTCCCTGGCCCTTATTCTGGGCGGCGCCGTGGGTAATTTGATTGATCGTATGCTGGCGGGTTATGTCATCGATTTTATCAGTCTGTATTTTATGGACTATCGTTTTGCTACTTTTAATATTGCGGATGCGGCTATCACCATCGGTGCCGGCTTAATGATTCTGGATATTTTTCTGGATTACAGGCAGACCAATGGCCGCAATAGCGCAATCTGAAACCGGTTTTTAGACCATGGAAAAAATTACCCTTAACGACATCACTCTGGATAATCAGGACGTCAACGCTGGGCAGAAGCCAGCGACAGTTCATGAGTTGGCAGACTATGTGGATGACCAGGTAGGACCGGGAAAGCAGGTCACCTTGAATTTTGAACTTGCATTGGCGCCAGGGGAAATCATCGACAGCAATTTTGATCAGGCGCCAGCGCAGTTTAGTGTGGGTGATGGCAATCTCCTGCCAGGGTTTGAACTGTCCATGTTTGGTATGCGTGCCGGTGAAGAAAAAACACAGCTAATACCGGCGCTTCAGGCCTTCGGGCAGCCACGGGAGGAAAATATTCACAGTTTTCCGCGTTACAGATTCCCGGCAGATTTAGTCATGGAGATTGGCCTGATGATAAACTTCACTGACAGTGGCGGAAATGAACAACCGGGCATGATCAGTAAATTTGATGCCGACAAGGTAGAGATTGATTTCAATCATCCACTGGCGGGCAGAGATATTCAGTTTCGGGTCAAAATTCACGCGGTATCCCCCAGTGAAACTTCGCTGTAGCCGGGGTAAAAGGAAACCATGAACGCAGCAGACAATTCAGCAGGTAACCCATTACTGATAAATCTGGCCAATCCGAGAGGGTTTTGTGCCGGTGTTGATCGTGCCATTGATGTTGTCAATCGGGCCCTGGATATCTATGGTCCGCCCATATATGTTCGTCATGAAGTGGTGCACAACAAAACTGTGGTGCAGTCACTGCGCGATCGTGGTGCTGTGTTTGTGGATGAGTTATCAGATGTTCCCTCACAGGACGCTGAAGGAAACCCTTCCATCGTTATTTTCAGTGCTCATGGTGTATCACAGCATGTAAAAGATGAAGCTGATGACCTTGGGCTGCGGGTATTTGATGCGACTTGTCCCCTGGTAACGAAAGTTCATCTGGAAGTGGTCAAGTACAGTAATGCGGGACGCGAGTGCATCCTAATTGGTCATGCCTTTCATCCGGAAGTAGAAGGCACTATGGGCCAGTACGATACCGGTAATGGCGGCTGTATCTATTTGGTGGAATCAGAAGACGATGTCCAGAACCTTGTTGTTAAAGATGACAATAACCTGGCATATGTTACCCAGACGACGCTATCAATGGATGATACTGCGCGCATAATTGATGCCCTCCATGAACGCTTTCCCACTATAGCCGGACCCCGTAAAAAAGATATTTGTTATGCCACCCAGAACCGTCAGGATGCAGTGAAGCAACTGGCCCTGGAGAATGATCTGGTACTGGTGGTTGGCTCTCCCAATTCCTCAAATTCAAACCGCTTAAAGGAACTGGCGGAGCGCATGGGTAGCGAGGCTTACCTGATAGATCATGCCGGAGAGATCAAGGAAAGCTGGTTTAACGGTAAACATGCAATAGGCGTAACAGCCGGTGCATCAGCCCCGGAAGTGCTGGTCAGGGAAGTGATCGAAAGAATTGTTGAAATGGGTGGGCAAGAACCAAAGGAGATGCATGGGGTGGAGGAAAATATAGTTTTTTCTATGCCCAGAGAATTGAAGGTCCAGGAGTCTGCTTAGAAAATCCCTGATTATTCGATACCGAGTTTTTTCAGTCGATAACGTAAAGATCTGAAGGTCATTCCCAGTTTTTTGGCGGCAGCGGTTTTGTTCCAGCGTGTTTCTTCCAACGCTTTTTTAATGGCAACGGTTTCGATTTCTTCCAGATGTTTTTCCAGGGAAAAGTCTTCACTGGTTTCAAGCTTGTTCTCTATGTTCGCTGTAATCGTTCCCATCTCTTGCAACTTCGCTGGCGTGGTTTCAGACTGGCCTTCAATAGCCGCAGGATTATCCTCCAAAGGTGAATTCAGTTCAGGAAGGTCTGTTACCTGAATCAAATTGTTCTCAGCCATGGCGAGTGAGCGTTGCAAAATATTCTCCAGTTCCCTGACATTTCCCGGAAAACTATAGGCCTGCAGGCGTAAAATTGCCGCTTCAGATATGCTGGCTTTTTCCATACCATTTTCTCTGGCCAATATATCAAGGTAATGGGAGGCCAGTTGCGGAATATCATCCTTGTGTTCTCTTAAACTGGGGACTTTTAGCTCAATAACATTGATTCGGTAATAAAGATCCTGCCGTAAATTTCCATCTTCAACTTCACGGGCAAGGTTCTTGTGAGTGGCGCTGATCAGACGCACATCAACAGGAATTTCAGTTTCCGAGCCAACTGGTCTGACAGACTTTTCCTGTATGGCCCTGAGTAATTTAACCTGCATATGCAGTGGTAAGTCGGCGATCTCATCAAGAAACAGACTGCCGCCATCTGCAGCCTGGAACAAGCCGGGCTTATCACTATGAGCACCGGTAAAACTGCCTTTCTTGTGACCAAAAAACTCACTCTCCATAAGCTCTGTAGGTATAGCGCCACAGTTAATAGGCACAAAATCTTTATCCCGACGTGGTCCCTTGGCATGGATGGCTCTTGCCACCAGTTCTTTTCCGCTACCGGATTCCCCGCTGATGAAAACAGGTGCCTGGCTGCGTGCCAGTTTGATGATCTGCTCTTTTAACTTGGAGATCTGTGGGGATTCTCCAACTAAATTGAGATGGGTGTAAGGTATTTGTTCAGCTTTTGTGGGTAATTCATGCTCCAGTTTCAGGGCAGTACTCACCATTTCGCGCAACTTGCGGATGTCTACTGGCTTGGAAACGAAGTCAAAGGCCCCGGATTTGAGCGCGCTGATTGCCGTTTCCGTGCTGCCATGGGCGGTAATTACTGCAACAGGGATATGCGGGTAATCACTCTGAATTTCCCGGACCAGCTCAATGCCATTGCCATCAGGCAATTTCATGTCGGTCAGGCACAGATGGAAATCGTTGCTGTTCAGGTGATTTCTGGCTTCTTCAAGATTACTGGCAGACAGCGTTGACAGGTCCATTCGCCCAAGAGTGATTTCCAGGAGCTCCCTGATATCTGGCTCATCATCAACGATTAATACTTTGTGGCTCATGTTTTGATGTGTCAACTTATGGATCGGTTTCAGGAATAAACGGTAAATTTAACCCCGGGCTTAAGTCCGGATCAAATCAAATTCTTGTCAGGGTTGGCAAAGTTTATCTAGAATGTACTTTTGCCCTTGTACTCAGGCTGATAGGACAAACGTGCGCGGTCAGCGTCGCATATTTCCAGGCAAATAAACAGACCAATACCGGTGCCCGACTGTTCAGTGGTAAAAAATGGCTCGAATATTTGCGCAGTAAGTTCTTCGGGAATACCTTTACCGTCATCCATGATATGCATTTCGGGGTTTCCATCTATGTCACTATTGTTTACTTCAATACTGAGATGTCTTAATCCTGTTGCCTTTTCGCTATAGCGCAAGCCATTTTCACACAGATTGGTAAGCACCTGTTCCAATTGTCCGCTATTGAAAAGCACAGTCATGTTTTTTGGTGAAACCTCACATTCTATTTCTATGGGAACTGCCATGGAATTGGTGAACTTTGTAACAAACTGATTCAGCCACTCCAGTATTGGAAACTGTGCCATGTCCTCGGCCTTATTGCGGGATAAGTCGAGGATACTTTCAATGATTCTGTTTACCCGTTCTGAATGGGTACTGATTATTTCCAGTAAACGCTGATCACCTTGCTGGATTTCCTCAGATTCGTTAAGTAGCTGGCTGGCATGGGATATTGCTCCAAGCGGGTTTCGAACTTCATGGGCGATGCTTGCAGTAAGACGACCAAGAGACATCATTTTCAATTGCTGTGCACGGCTGGTTAATATGGAAAAGTCCTCAATAAAAATAAGAATATTGGAATCTGCTCCAGGGTTCAGATAGGAAAACGTTGCCTGCAGATCAGTAGAGCTTTCATTCAGTCGAAAGGGGGGGGCTTTTGTATTGTTATCGTTCATCCAGTGCTGGAGTTGTGAAAAAAGAATCTGAGGCAGGCGAGTACCGCTATCTTGAATATTGGCTTGGTCTTTACCTTTTGTGTCGGAAAGTTGCAGAAATCCGTTGGCAGCAACATTAATGGTAAGAATAATCCCTTCCGGGCTAACTACCAGAATGCCTGCATGCATGCGTTCGATAATCTGGTTGTTCATTTCCTGCAGGGATTTGATGTTTTTTTCCTGCTGTCGGGCAAGCAGTTCGTTTTGCCTAATTTTTCCACCGAGGTACTGCAGTGACCAGGATACGGCAAACAAGCTTAAACCCAGCAGGCCGGCCTGGACAAAATAGACGATGCCATCATCAATAATCAGGTAAAGATAAACCTCACTATAAATCGCGAGAATAGAGCCCACTGCAGCGAAGAAAGTACTAAGGCGTGAGCGAAAAAGAAGGCTGCCTGCAGCGACAGGAACGATTAGCAGGTTAGCCATACCACTACTTACACCACCACAGGTATAGCTGATGAGTATGATGAAGACGATGTCGATTAGAATGGCGCTGATAAATTGCGAAGTCATCAGGCCTTTGCTTTGAGGAAGCAGCACGCGGAAGAAAACAATGGCATTAAATGCCATGTAAATCACTACAACGTTAACAAACAGATCAGGGTTGATAGTGCCAAGCGTTGAGGTTAATGATCTGAATGCAAAGCTGATCAGCAGAATCAGTGACAGGACGAAGCGGTAGATATTGTAAACATCAAAGACACGTTGATCTTGCTGTTGCGTCAGATTTTCCAGAGAAGTGTCAGTTTTGTTTTTAGTGAGAGGCATGGGAAAGAATCAGGAAAGACTCAACAGGCCGGCTTTCGGTAGACGCAGAAGGTCCGCCTGCAAATTGACGGATACAATCAGTCATCACCGGAAAGATAGTTTTCTTTGTGTTTTTCGCTACAAAACCACAGTTTTTCATGGGATACCGCTTTTTGCTCTGGCACATGAACCGAGCAATACTCGCAAAGCACGATATTGCCCTGTTCCAGTTTGCCGCTTTCTTTTTTGTTCATTTTTGCCTGTTTGGCCAGAAAGTTCTTGATCAGACGCCAGAACATCCAGATCACCACAGCAAAAATTGCAAGTCTGATTAATCCCATAAAAATTCTTTATAATAAGTGCCTAGAGGCAGACAATACCGCACCTGTATGACAATATCCATAGAGGCAGCTCAGGTGTCCATGCCTTTTATATTCCTTTTAATGTGTTTTAGCTGGCATCCTACAGATGTCAAAATTATTATACGCTTTCACTGTAAAACAGGTTTTTAAAATCCCGACCCATGGCAAATCATAATACCCTGAACGTAGTAATGGCCCAGGTGAATCCACTGGTGGGTGACATCCCGGGAAATGCCGAGCTCATCATTAAAACGGCAGAAAAAATTCTGGCTCAGGGCCGGCCTGATGTCATTGTCTTCCCGGAGCTGGTACTTACTGCCTATCCTCCTGAAGATCTGTTGTTAAGAGCCAGTCTGGACATCAGAATCGAGTCGGCTCTGGACGCAATCAAGGCATGTAAGTTCGATAGCCATCTGGTTATTGGATACCCCGGCAGGGATGAGGGGCGTCTTTACAATATGCTTTGTGTTATTTACCAGGGGAATACGCTTGCCACCTATAAAAAACAGATTCTTCCCAACTATCAGGTTTTCGACGAGAAGCGTTATTTTACTGCCGGTTCACAGGCCTGTGTATTGAGCATCAATAATATTCCGACAGGTTTCACTATTTGCGAAGATCTTTGGGAGCCAGGTCCAATGGCGCAGGCTAAAGCTGCCGGTGCCGAATTAATGATCAATATAAACGGCTCCCCCTTTCACATAGATAAATATCACAGCAGGCTGGGTGCATTACATGCCAGACAGCAGGAAGCGGCATTGCCGATTATTTATGTAAACCTGGTGGGTGGTCAGGATGAGTTGGTGTTTGATGGCTGCTCCATGGCTGTTGATGGTGATGGCAGCGTCAGGGTGCTTGCTCCAGCCTGTGAAGAGAGCCTGACAAGCGTTCATATAAAACATGATGGTGGGGCCGTCACTATCGCAAATGGCGATATAGCCCCTGTAGCGGCGAAAGAGGCGTTGATATACAGAGTACTGGTACTAGGCCTGCATGATTATGTTATCAAGAATGGATTTTCGGGGATTGTGCTTGGGCTTTCCGGCGGTATCGATTCTGCTCTGACCCTGGCTATTGCGGTTGATGCTCTCGGCAGTGACAGGGTGCATGCTGTCATGATGCCGTTTAAATATACCTCTGACATGAGTATTGAAGACGCGGCCAAGCAGGCAGAAAATTTTAATGTAAATTATCGGGTTATCCCTATTGAAGACGTCTATGAAGGCTTTATGTCCTGTCTGGAACAGGAGTTTACCGGTACCGCCGTAGATCTGACCGAGCAGAATCTGCAGGCACGATGCCGCGGTGTGATGCTGATGGCAATTTCCAACAAAAAGGGATACCTGGTACTTACCACTGGTAACAAAAGCGAGATGGCGGTGGGGTATTCAACCCTGTATGGCGATATGGCCGGTGGCTTTGATGTGCTTAAGGATGTGCCGAAAATGCTGGTGTATTCGCTGTCACGTTACAGGAACACTGTTTCTGCCGATGTTCAGGCTGAAATGATACCAGCCCGTATTATTGAGCGGCCGCCATCCGCAGAATTGGCACTTGATCAGGTGGATGAAGATAATCTTCCCCCTTATGAGATTCTTGACCAGATACTTGAGCTTTATATTGAAGGTGATGAAAGCGCTCATGCAATCATCGAAAAAGGTTTTGATCATGATACGGTTATGCAAGTATTGAGACTGGTTGACCTGAATGAATATAAACGCCGCCAGGCACCCGTAGGGGTGAGAATCAGTAAAAAGGGCTTTGGCAGGGATCGGCGTTATCCGATAACCTCGGGCTGGAAGCTGGGAGAATAACCCGGATAAAGGATAAGGTGACCGGGTGCAGGTAGATCGGATAAGCGTGTAGGTCGGATAAGGGCGATAGCCCGCCATCCGACATGAAGGATGCAGCGAAAAATTAAAAGGTAATCTGGTGTAGCGCCTAGGTCGAATAAGCGTGTAGGTCGGATAAGGCTGACAAGCCGCCATCCGACATGGTCTGCAGGGTTCGTCTGGACAGAAACCAATACCATAGAATAAAGTCGATTATCAGCAAATAAGCAGATTGGATTAGCGAGGGGCTATGCGGGAAGACGACAATAAGTACTGGCAGGAAAACATTCGCATACTGAAGATACTGTTGGGGATCTGGTTCGTTGTTTCTTTTCTGATGTCTGTCATTTTTGTTGATCAGTTGGATGTTATTCGTATCGGGGGGTTCAAGTTTGGCTTCTGGATGGCGCAGCAGGGCTCGATTTATGTCTACGTGATATTGATTTTCGTCTATTTGAAGATGATGGATAACCTTAATCATAAATACCATCATGAAGAAAAGGACATTCTTGCAGAAGAAAAAAGTGATCAGGCTTCCTGATTTTTTTCTCCCATTAAAATAATAAAGACAAGCAGGGCATGAACCTATGAGTTTACAACTCTTAACCTATATTTTCGTAGGCATCACCTTTATTGTCTATATCGGCATTGCCATCTGGTCGCGCGCATCCTCTACCCAGGAGTTTTATATTGCCGGAGCCCATGTCCCTCCGCTGGCCAATGGCCTGGCGACGGCGGCAGACTGGATGTCAGCAGCATCGTTTATTTCCATGGCAGGGATCGTGTCGTATATGGGACGCGATGGGTCGGTTTATTTGATGGGCTGGACCGGCGGCTATGTCCTGCTGGCCCTGATGATAGCGCCTTATCTGCGTGACTTTGGCAAATTTACGGTGCCCGATTTTATTGGCGATCGCTACTACAGTCAGCTGGCCCGCATGGTGGCAGTGGTGTGCGCCATTTTTGTGTCCTTCACCTATGTGGCAGGACAGATGCGCGGTGTCGGTGTGGTGTTTTCACGTTTTCTGGAAGTGGACATTAATCTTGGCGTATTGATCGGCATGACCATTGTGTTCTTTTATGCGGTGCTGGGAGGAATGAAGGGCATTACCTACACCCAGGTTGCCCAATACTGCGTATTGATTTTCGCTTACATGGTGCCGGCCGTATTTATATCCATTCTGATGACGGGCAATGTGATTCCCCAGATTGGCTTTGGTTCGGAACTGAATGAGTCCATGGGCGGAGGGTATCTGCTTGATCGGCTTGATGGCCTGCATCAGGAACTGGGCTTTGCCGCCTACACAGCAGGCGTGCGTAGTTCTCTGGATGTATTGTTTATTACCGCCGCGCTGATTATGGGTACCGCAGGTTTGCCTCACGTGATCATTCGCTTTTTCACTGTCCCCAGTGTCAGGGCAGCACGAAAATCAGCGGGCTATGCGCTGTTTTTTATCGCCATTCTCTATACCACGGCGCCAGCAATTGCGGCTTTCGCTCGCACCAATCTGATCAATACAGTAAACAATGCGGTGTATACCGAGATGCCCGTCTGGTTTCGTACATGGGAAAATATCAATCTTATTACCTTTGATGATAAGAATGGTGACGGCAGAATTCAGTATGTGGCCGATCCTGACATTAATGAGCTAAACGTAGACCGGGATATTATTGTTCTGGCCAATCCTGAAATTGCCCAGCTGCCTAATTGGGTTATCGCGCTGATCGCGGCGGGAGGACTTGCCGCTGCGCTATCTACCGCTGCGGGCTTGTTGCTGGTGATCTCTACCTCAATTTCCCATGACCTGTTAAAACGTAACCTGATGCCGAATATTTCAGAGAAACAGGAGCTCAAGTTTGCCCGTATCGCCATTTTCTTTGCCGTATGTATTGCCGGTTATTTCGGCATTAACCCGCCCGGCTTTGTTGCCCAGGTGGTGGCGTTTGCCTTTGGCCTGGCAGCGTCATCTTTTTTTCCGGCGATTGTGCTGGGTATTTTTTCCGTACGCATGAACAAGGAGGGAGCCGTTTCCGGCATGATTGCAGGCATAGTCTTTACTGCGACCTACATCATTTATTTCAAGTTCATCAATCCTGCCGCAGATACTGCAGAAAACTGGTGGTTTGGAATTTCACCGGAAGGAATTGGTACTGTAGGGATGCTGCTGAATTTTATTATTTCAGTGGTAGTTTGCCGCTTTACTCCCGCACCGCCCCAGGATGTGGTCGATATGGTGCTGGATATTCGGGTACCAGGAAAACCTTCCTGAGCGCTATCATTCTCAAACGGGGATGAGAGTATCACTATTGGTTTCACTGCTATCACCAGAGTCCATATCAGCGCTTCTCTGTGCATGATCGGATTCTGTCTCGCCAGCCAGTAACAGATAAACCGAAGGCAGAATAAAGAGGGTGAACAGTGTTCCTATGAGCATGCCTGCAACCAGAATAATGCCAATACTGTTGCGCGCTTCTGCGCCAGCTCCGGTAACAAGAACCAAAGGGAAGTGACCAAGCACGGTGGCTGCTGTTGTCATCAACACCGGACGCAGGCGCAGCAGAGAGGCTGACTTGATGGCAGCGAGTTTTGCCATGCCGGAAAGTTGCTGCTTGTGAGCAAACTCCGTAATCAGAATGGCATTCTTTGCTACCAGTCCCACCAACGTCACAAAGCCTATCTGGGCATAAATATTAATGGTGGTCAGGCTGAGAAAACTGAACAGCATGGCGCCAGAAAGAGCCAGTGGTACAGACCCCAGTAAGACCACCAGCGGCAGACGAAAAGAATTGAACTGCACAACCAGTGCCAGGTAAACCACAATGACTGAAATCATCAGTACCGAGATCATGGTGTTTCCCTCTTGCCTTAACTGGCGTGAAATACCGGCATAATCGATACTGTAATCTGCCGGCAGAATTTCCGCTGCGCGGTTTTCCAGTGTAGTCAGCGCCTGTCCGCTAGTGGTGCCAGACCCTGCAGCGCCGGTAATACGAAACGAACGTTGCTGATTAAACGTACTCAGCGAATTCGGGCTGGTCAGCGGTTCAAGCTCCACTACTGAGCGCAGGGGAATGAAGCCGGCTGCCGGCGTTCGAATCATCAAGTCAAGAATGGCATCGGGGGTAGCGCGTCCGCTATTTTCTACCAACGGTATCACGCGGTAGGCTTTGCCATTTGAGTTGAAGCGGTTGGCATCCATTTCCGCCAGCATGGTGGCGAGTTGGGAGCTGACTGAATTCACATCAAGGCCAAGATCGGCAATGCGATCATGGTTAAACAGCATGCGATATTCCGGTAGATCCAGCGTCAGATTGGTATTGGCATACAGGAACTGCCCGCTCTGCTGTGCCGCCTGCACCAACTGTTGGGCGTAGGCTGCCATATTTTCATAACTGTCTGTGGATTGCACCACCATTTCCACATCGGATTGGCCGGGACTGGGAAGACTTGATGACAGTGAAGGAAATACTCGCAATCCGGTGATGGAGCTTAACTGGGCAGTGACTTCAGGTAGCATCTCCATCACTGATTGTTCTCGCGAATCAAATTTCACCAGTTCAATACCACCAAAGCCGCCAGTTGGCGAAATCACCTGCCAGATCATTTCCAGGCCAGGAATGTTTTCCTGGATTTGCTCAATGACATCATCCATGTAGTCGTTGGTGTACTCCAGCGAGGCATCAGGTGGTGCCTCAACAATGAGGAAAATGCCACTTTGGTCCTCCACCGGCGCCAGTTCAGTGGCTGAGAACATATAAAACGGTACCATTAATGCCGAGATAAACAGCGCAAAGAAAAGTACCTGGTAATGCCACTGGAAAGAAGCTTCCAGTATTTTCTCATAGCGATCGCGCAGGGATTCAAAACCGGCATTCACTTGCTTGGTAAGCCAACCTTCCTTCCCGCGCTCGGCACAGACCCATGCACTCATAATAGGGGAAAGGCTGATGGCCACGATGCCCGAGATAATCACAGCAATGGCCAGAGTCAGGGCAAACTCGCGGAACAGGCTGCCGGTAAACCCGGAAACAAACCCTATCGGGGTGTAGACCGCGGCCAGGGTAAAGGTCATTGCGATGATGGGGGCGAGCAATTCCCGCGAGCTCATCAAGGCTGCTTCAATACGACTACGTCCTTCCTGCATGTGCCGGGAGACGTTTTCAACTACCACAATAGCATCATCAACCACCAGACCAACAGAAAGCACCACGGCCAGAATGGTTAACAGATTCAGGGAAAAGCCCAGCATATAGATAACGCCAATACTGCCCAGAATGGAAATCGGTATTGCGGCCAGGGGTACCAGAGAGGTGCGAAACGAGCCCATTAGTAGCAGCACAACGATACTCACCAGAAGAATAGTCTCAAAAAGTGTGGTGAAAATTTCACGCAGCGAGTCACGCATATAAGTGGTGCCATCTTCTGCAATATTGATGCTAAGGCCGGCAGGCAGAGATGCGTTGATATTGTCCAGCATAAGATAGACAGCATCGCCTATTTCGATTTCATTGGCGCCGGGCATGGGCCAGATGGAGAGGTAAATAGTATTGTCCATGTCCAGACGCGCGTTGGATGAACCGCGTGTTTCGCCAATTTCCACTCGGGCAATATCCCCCAGTTTAATAATTGTTCCTTCGCGCTCGATTACCACCAGTTCTCTGAAATCCTCGGCGGTTTGCAGGGTGGCATTACTCAGCAAATTAAATTGCTGGGCATCATTTTCACTTTTGCCGATGGCGGCAATGACGTTGTTGGCTCGAATTGCTGCCATTACCTGATCGGCCCCAATCTCCAGTGAGGCTATTCGGGCCGGGTCTATCCATACCCGCATAGCCGGTGAACGGCTGCCTTCCAGTCCGACCCGTTGTATTCCCTCAATACCTGCCAGCAGGGGTCTAACCTGGCGATCCATATAATCGGTCAACTCACTACGGGTCCAGCTTTTGCCCTCAATATCCAGGTAGAACAAGGCATTGGAACGGTCAGCCCGGACTACTTCAACAGCCGGATCCTCGGCCCCCTGAGGCAGCTCGTAACTGATTTGAGCAAGACGCGTGGATAATTCGGCAAGGGCTCGGGTGGTATCAATATTCAGATCAAGCCATACGGTTACTGTGCTTAATCCGGGGGCTGTGGTGGTATCTACATAATCCACACCCGGGATAGTCATGGCGACTTCTTCAATGGGTTCGGTGATAAAGCCCTGAACGACTTCAGCAGAGGCGCCAAAGTAGGAGGTGGAAATCTGGAGTGAGGCGCTTTCGATCTGGGGAAACTGCAGCACCGGAATTTTAAAAGCGGCAAAAGTACCCGCCAGTAAAATGACCAGGGAAATGACGAGGGAAAGTGTCGGTCTTTTGACAAAAATTTCCATCAAGGGACTTCTCTGGCGGAGACGGTATCAGCGGGCATATCACTTTTAGCGGATTTGCTTGTAGTACTGCGATTTGGTCTTTCGGCGGTAAAGACCTTGATTCCCTCATAAAGCTTGAAAGCGCCGGCCGAGGCAATATGGTCACCGGCCTTCAGGCCCGCGCCAGCTTCCAGCAAGGTAAATTCACTACCCACCTGTTTTATCTTTACCTGTTGCCGGACAGCGCGATAACTATTACCGGTTGGATCCTCCCTGAGTAGAAATACATAGGAGCCCAAGGGGTCGTACTGCACTGATACGGAAGGCACCTGTAATACTGACTCCGCTGGTGCTACCGATGCAGAAATATTAACGATGGTTTGTGGGGGATAGGTTTGAAGATTGCTGTTGAGGCTGGCACGGTATCCTCTGCTGCGATTGCCTGCGTTGATAATGGTGTTTTCAGCCAGAATGATTGCTTGCAGGCCATTTTCATTACTGCGGTTATTGATGGTTTTTATGGTGACGGCAGAGCCAATGGGTAGCTGGGGATAAAACTGCGGAATCTGGAAATCTACCCAGATTTCACCGGTGCTGCCGACAAGTGAAGTGATAAGGGTATTGGCGGAAAGATACTGGCCGGCTTCAAAACTGTGAATGCCTACCCGTCCACTAAACGGGGCACGCAGAGTCTTTTTTTCAATGGTGCGTTCCAGTACTGCGATTTCTGCTTGCGCGCTGGTGAGCTGGGAAACTGCCGTGTCGACCTCTTCTTCACTGGCCAGATTGGAATTGAAAAGCTCCTTGCTTCTGTTTAGTACCAGACGGCTTAACTCTGCGCGGGCACGGGCAGCTTCCAGGTTGGCTTGCTCAGTGGCAATATCCATTTGCAGGAGGAGTTGTCCCTGTTGCACGAATTCCCCTGATCGGAAATTAACCGCGGTGATTTCTCCTGCGAGTTCATTTCGAATATCCAGGCGTTTGGGGGCAATGACTTCAGCCATCACAGTGATAGCAGGGATATATTCGCTAGTTGTTACCAGCGCCTGCTCAACCACTTCGGACTGCTCCGGGTAAGCTTCCGCGTCAGCTATACCGCGTCTGATCTCAGCAACTTTATAGGCTGCCAGCCCACCAAATATAGTCAGGCAAAGTGCAATGGTCAGGCTCCATTTTATAAAATTCATTTTTTAAGCGTCTCTATAGCTAAGCAGGCCTGTTTAAGCCGGATATCATAAAATGTGGTAGATTATACTGGTTTGTTGCCGTGTCGGATGAGTATTTGCAAAATTTACCCATAATGAAAATACTGAATCACCTGCAAATTATCCAATACTCGCTTTTGCTGCCGCAGCTTTTCCTGAAACTGTCTGGTCACTTTCCCGGTATTTTGTAATGCTTGCTGCCTCTTACCGAGTTGCTCAGGCAGCAAGCAGACTAGCAACTTAATGTTTTCTGGCAATAAAATGGCAGGCACACTGCAACAGGACAACGAGTGAGATTGCCATTAGCACCTGATAGGCAATGGGAATTGGTGTGCCGGTATAACTCAGGGCCAGTAATGGGCCTACCAATGCACCGGTAGAAAAACGCAGGGTGCGGGCAACGGCGGAGGCAGAGCTTGCCTGATTTGGAAAATCAATCAGTATGAGTGACTCCGCATTGACGGAAATGATGCCCAGGCTGCCAATGATCATGAAGAAACACGCGACAGTCCAGTGAAAGGACAGATTGGCATGGGTAACCGCGGTCAGCACAATGGCAAACAACAGTGCCATGGACATTCCCAGATGCAGCATGCGTTGGGATCCGAGTCGGCTGACGTAGCGCACATTAATATAGTTAGCCAAAATCAGGGAAGCGGCAGTGGTGGTAAACAGTAAACCGAAAACAATTTCAGATACGCCAAACCAGGTAATATAGACAAAAGGCGCCGCGGTCAAATAGGTAAAAAATGCCAGGGAAGAAAGCAGGAAGGTGGCCAGGGTTGGATAAATTTTTCTGCTTGAGAGGATGAGCAGGTAGTTGCTTGCAAACGATGATTTTTTATCTGTTGCCTGGACTGAATGGGTTTCCGGTAATTTCCAGAATGATAATGCCAGTACCACGATGCCATAGACTGCCAGAAATAAAAAAATCGCTCGCCAGCTGCTGAAGGTGAGGAACATTGAGCCGGCAAGGGGAGCCACCAGCGGTGCTGTCAGCATGATCATGGTAACGGTAGACATGCCTTTCGCTGTATCCTTGCCAAAGGTATCGCGGATCATCGCGGGTATGACGATGGTTGCCGCACTTCCCAACAGGCCCTGAAAAAATCGGAATACCAGGAAGATATCGGCCGTCGGACTCAGGGTTAAAACAATAGAGGTGAGGGCAAATCCACCAAGGCCAAATAATGCCAGTGGTCTGCGTCCGAAGCGATCAGAAAAAGGGCCGAACAGCAGCATACCAATTCCGAAAGACACCAGAAAAATACTCAGTGAGTTCTGTATTGTGCTGATTTCGGTATTCAGGCTTTCAGCCATGCCGGGAATAGCCGGCAGATACATATCAATGGATAAAGGTGGCAGGGCAGAAATGGAGGCCATCAATGGCAGAGGGAGTTTATCTTTCAGTGGGTGGACAGTGCTGTCATCACCTGGCGAATTGGTATCGATGTTGCTCAAAATAACTAGTCCAGGTTAAGCCAGCGTTGATGCATGGTATCGCTCAGGGCTAGCAGGTCACTGATTTCCCGTAATGCCTCTGCATTGATACCATTCCAGCTAAGGTTTGGTTCTTCATCGAAATCCATGTCAGTCACTACAGTGGTCAATAATTTATTCAGGGGAAGCATTTCCTTGTGGGCATTTACCAGGGCCTGAACCCGTGTTGCGCCTCTGAATTTCATCGCGGCAATTTCTTCGATATTATCGAGAACAGCTTCCACTGAGGGAAACTTTTGCAGGATGCGTGACGCTGTAGTGTAACCAACACCTGGAATGCCTGGAATATTGTCGACCTTGTCCCCGGTCAGTGCGAGCAGGTCGGCAATCTGATCAGGCCGTACGCCAAATTGTTTTTCCACACCACGCGAGTTAAGTACATTACCACGGGCAAAATCCCACCAGGCATCTTCCTCGCCCAAAACCAGTTGCGTCAGATCTTTATCGGCACTAACGATAGTCACCGCCATACCCTGCTCACGCAAGCGATGAGCCAGTGATCCGATGATGTCATCTGCTTCAAAACCATCCATGCTTATCAGAGGAATATTCATGGCTTCGCAAAGGCGATGGATTTCTGGAATTGCCAAGGCGAGATCCTCCGGCATGGCTTCTCGCTGTGCTTTGTAGTCAGGAAATATTTTATGCCTT
>JAURCS010000015.1 GCA_030828385.1 Gammaproteobacteria bacterium | reverse complement strand
AGGTAAGGCCATAATCATGCAGCACAGGAACCTGGGAAGCCTGCGCCAGATCCATTCCGGAAAAACCAAGAGTAGATAAAATTTCACAGCGCTCTTCCAGCGTAAAATCTGTCCCGGTCCAAACCTGAGGCATGACGCTTTGCTTAAGCCTGCCCTGACGCGGACCAAGACCCTCACCCTGTGCCAAGGCAAAGCGGGAAGCCACTGCAGGCACTGCCGCCAAAGCCTTCAAAAGATTTCTGCGTTTGATGATAATTTCCATTGTCATTCCTCTTGATTCTTTAAAACCATGTGCCCAGTATAAGGGATTGTCCGCTGCTGTTCTTTACTATTTAAAGTTCAAGATGTCTTCAGTGCGGATGGGCCAGATAATGTTGTCTCAATAAATCCTTTCCGTAATCATTGCCATTAGGTGTACGTACAATGGCATGGATATGCTCTTTATACGGAATGCCTCTGGGATACATGTGGGTTAAGCCAACCGGTGTTTCATGATCAAATTCAATAAGGACAACGGGGCTCTGAATTCTGTAATAGAAAGTTGAATCTTCGTCGCTTCCCCCAATCCAGGCGAACCAGGTCTCATCAAGATGTTTTTCTATTTCATCCATACGAACCCCCTGAAAAGACTCTCGCATATTGCCAATATAAATGCCTGCCAATCGCATCAATTGATGTTTCTGTGCTGAAGAAAACTCTGACACGCTGATGCCGGCATAATCCAGCACAACATTGTCACTAAATGCCTGTGTCATAATGTTGTTTCCGGTTTTCATTGTCTCCAAGACCGCCTTGTCTTTCTGGGCGTCAGTCAGGGTATTAATCATAGCCAGACCATAGCGCTGCTCATCTTCCATAATAGCCGTGCCGGCATACTCACCCGTGGTTGCTACTGCCGGTTCTGAACCCCAGAAAGAGGGTGTCATTACAACCTGTTCCCCGAGGATAAAATAATTCAGATTCAAATGGTGACCATCCAACTGCCAACCCCAGGGTTCAGTAGCTGATGGCTCCCCCATGATTGTTAAAAAGTATTTGCCCTCTCCATACTCTAGAAAATTATTATTATTGAGCTCTGCCAAAGTAGTATTCAGGTGCATGATGTCCTGGGAAAGAGCCAGGCCTCTGGCGCTTAAAGACTGTCCCAGCATTGCCAGCGCCGTGGCACGCTGATCTGGCGTCATTTCTTCAAAGGAAATTCCCTGACGATAATAAATGTGCTGGTTTGCCCACATACGCCACTCATTATCCTCCACGGAAAAACTCATACGCTCACGCTGCTCCGGGTTCAGAGTGCTCAAAAACTCGAGGGCTGCGGCAGCGATTGGACTGGTAGTGATACCGGTTGAACGAATTTCAAACAAGCCCTGTTGCACCTGACCATCCGTGGTAATTCCTTTAAATGGCGTAGACAGCATTTCGCTATTCATACGATCGCTCCACTGCTGCGATATCTGTAGCCACTCTTCAGCTCCACGAGGCTGAGCCATAGCATAGTTGTTTATGAGCAAACTCATCATAATGACTACACTGGTTAATCTGACTATTTTCACTCTACTCTCCCTTCAGCAATCACTGAAACCGCCCCTGCATCTTATTGATCCTGTTAGGTTTTTTTGCAGATTTCCCAAGCTTTAGATAAGTCACGAATATACATTCGTCCTGTTCATAAATACTACTGTTTTATTAATCACATATAAAACCATGCCTACCGGAATAGTGCCATAAACCCAGCTTACATTTGATATCTTTAGCCAATAAAATAACCCAAGTGATGGCGGTCCAACGATTTGGTTTCCAGAGCTGAAAAAAATCTTACCAGCCAAAACTACGATTACCTTCAGGGCATATCGCTTTATAACAGGGGATCAATAGACTGCGAAAGTGAGTTGTTTTTTCGAAACCAACCAGTAAGAGAATAGCGTCTGGTTTTTGCCGGCAGTACTTCATGAGGAAATTCTTCACTCAGGAATATTACCATCTTGCCAAAATCAGGCGTTATGACTTCCAGAACTTCGTCTTTCACAGGATGGTAAATCACCAGTTCCCCGCCGTCGCCAGCAAGCCATCCAGGATTCAGGTATAACACTGTAGAGAGTATCCTGGAATTGGTTCCCTTAAAGGCATCAAGATGTTTTTTATAAAAAGCGCCAGGTGGATAAAAAGCGTAATGGCATTCATACTCAAACAAACCAAGAAACAATTGCCGGTTTAATGCATTTCTTAGTTTTTCTATCCACCGGAAATAGTCCCTGGTAACAGGATGAGAGCCTTCAAGCCAATGAATTTCATCGCGTCGAATAAAGCGGTTTAAATGATAATCCTTTTCTCGCCCTACGCCGGCCCGGTTAAACTTTTCATCATCCAGTGACTGCAGATGCTGCAACAGATCATTAAGCAAGTTCTCAGGAAGAATATCCTGCAAAATGACATAGCCCTGTTTTTCAAGTTGTTTGGTCGTTTTCTCAACCACTTGAGAAAACGCAGTTTCCCACAGAGCAGGAGCGGCCATGTTAATTAACAACACCAATAGATGAGACTATACAAAGATTCAATAAAAAAGGGGACGCCAAAGCTTCCCCTTTTTTCAAACATGGCTGGAAGATTCTCATTGAGGATAAGCTTCCATAAGTTTTTTTAACTGCATGGCCATCTGGGGAAGCTCTCCAATAACATCAAAAGCCCCCAGGGACTGAGTGTCTGCCTTTCCAGTAGCATAATCCAGCGGGATCAAGTCTCGATCATCCTTGGCATAAAGGTCCGCTCCATTTTCCACCAGAAAAGAAACCACTACCGACCAGTTCATTCTTGCGCTTGTATGTAACGGTGTCTCGCCAAAGCGTCCACCCTTCTGATTAAGGTCAGCTCCGGCCTTTAACAGGACATCAAGCCCTTGCATGACTTCGAGCTCGGTTTTTCCTGAACTGCGGGTATTCTCATTGGTGGACTTGCTGGTCAGTGCAATCATCGGGGTAACCCCGTAAGCATTTGGCTGTGACCAGTCTGCTCCATGTTCCAGTAACAGCTTCATCATTTCGGTATCGCCCATATAAGCAGCATGCTGAATCGGGGTGGCACCGGTATTCATAACATTAAAATCATTTCCCCTGTCATAAACTATTTCGCGAGCTGGTGGATACAGCTTCAGGCTCAAGTTAGGGTTTGCGCCTTTTTCAAGTAACTGTTTTGCCACATCGTAGGCAGTATATTTTTCCACAGCGGGAAGGTCTCCGCGATTACTCCGCCCAGGTACTAGGTGAGTATCGACGGCGGCATAAAGTGGCGTGCGACCAAAGTAGTCCCACTGATTTATGTCAGCGCCACGTTCAATCAAATTCATCGCCAGGTCATAACGCATATTAACCAGCGCCAAAATCAATGGCGAAACATTATCAGGGTCCGGTTTATTGATATCAGCCCCGGCATTCAGCAGCGCATTAACACAAGCTATGCAGTTCTCCCTTACAGCATACAAAAGAGGGGTAAAACCGCCGGTCTTCATATCTTTCATACGTGGTTCTGAAGTCACGCGGCGCTCCCAGTTGCGATCTATACCGCGAGCATCAACTTCTGCGCCATTTGCGATCAGAAACTCTACCATCTCAGGATGTTTTCTGGCGGCCGCCCAGTGCAGTGCTGACTGACCACCCCAACCTTCAACGGCATTGATGTCAGCCCCCTTATCAAGTAGCAGTTTAGCCGCAGCGATATTGCCAGTCCGGGCAACAGCCATCAAGGCGGTTTGACCTTCCGGGTTTGCTGAATCGGCATCCGCGCCAGCTTCAAGCAAGAGGCTGATCATTTCCAGATCACCCTTGGTGGCCGCTTCCCCTAAAGGAGAAGAACCATAGTCATTGCGGGTATCAGGATCAGCTTCCGCACGAATCAAACGTTGTGCCAGTTCAAGTTCGCCATAATAGGCTGCCCAGTGTAGTGCTGTCGTCCCATCGGCAGAAGCGCGGTTAACATCCACACCGGCATCAATCATGGCAATGGCCTGGGGAACCTGCTGTTTTTCAGCAAGCGAGACCAGTGACTCCTCAGCAGCACAGACCATGAGGCTGCATACAGAAAAGGCAGCGGTAAGCAGTATATTGCGAATAATTGTTTTCATAACACTCCAGTAAAAGCTGTTCCTTCCGTACACCGCCTCTAGACTTCAGAGAGCAGCCCACTACTGTCACCAAAAGAATCTACCGCTACGTTGGCACGATCCAGAATGGTATGCATCATATTCGCCAGCGGCGTATCCTGGGCATATTTCAGATGTTGCCCACCCTTGATACGGCCATTAGCTTTACCAAGAATTACCGAAGGCACCTTGTCATTATTGTGGAGGTTGCTGTTTGCCATACAACTTCCATAAAGAATGATTGAATTATCAAGCACCGTCCCTTCTGTATCAGGCATTGAAGCAAGCTTCCCAACAAAGCGCGCAAATGATGAGGCATACCATGCCTGCACGCGAGTCAGACGATCGAGTTTTGAAGGGTCATCCTGATGATGGGAAAGCGGGTGGAAGGCATCGGACACACCGATATGATTATAGGTGCGCATGCTGACCTCACGATCAGACATAAACGTAGCGACCCGGGTCAGGTCTGCCTGGTAAGCCAACGCCATCAGGTCGTACATCAGATCCAGGTGGGCTGGAAAGTCGCCCGGCACACCCAAGGGGGCATCCGGAATATCGATATGGGAAAGATCCTGTTCCGCCAGTTTATCCATTTGTTTTTCAATTTCGCGCACAGACTCGAGATACTCCCCCATCAGAATGCGGTCACTGGCACCCAACTCCTTGTTGAGAGACGAGGCATCTTCCATAACCAGGTCCAGTAAAGAGGTGGTTTCTCCGGCAATGGCATTTCTTTCCTCGGCAGTATCTCCCTGACCAAACATTCGAAAATAAAGTTTGCGGGGATTAGACTCCATCGGCAGAGGCTGCGTCGGCGTGCGAAAAGCTATAGTAGAGGAATAACTTCCGCCGTTGGCACCACTGGTAGATAGCTCCAGTGACGGGAAAGGGGTTTCACCACCAAGAGTGCGTGCTGCTAACTGGTCAACACTGATGCCATCTTCAGGATTGTTTGTGCCTTCAGGAGCAACACAACGCAGCCAGGTTCCCGCTGTAATAGCATGAGGGTCCGGACT
Source organism: Gammaproteobacteria bacterium (assembly GCA_030828385.1). Taxonomy (GTDB): domain Bacteria; phylum Pseudomonadota; class Gammaproteobacteria; order Pseudomonadales; family Pseudohongiellaceae; genus Eutrophocola. The sequence continues at coordinate 59,222 of JAURCS010000015.1, read as the reverse complement.
TTCTGCAGGCTTGTTTCGCAGATCACTGATCACAGTCATATGACTTTTGTAATCCGCCAGCGATGCCAGAATCGGGCTCATCTCAAAAGCAGTCCCGGTCTGGGCAGGCGTCCAGTTCTGGTATACGGCACCATGAGGGATATAAACAAAACCCAGGCGCAACTTGGCAGCTGGCTGGGCAGATACCGCCGGAATCATTGCATCCAGAAATGGTAAGGCAATACTGGCCCCCGCACCCTTCAGTACCTTGCGTCGTGATAAATGCTTCTTGCTTATAAACATCAGGTTTCTCCCTGTTTACTCTCTAACTTGATTTTACGTTTAGCCTGGTCTTTGGTTTAAAAATGTTCAGTTTAAAACCTGCTCAACAAGCTTGTTTTGGTTCCGCATTATTCAGGCAAAACCACGTGTGCCTGTCATTTATTTCAATGCTATGCCAAGTTCTTCAACCCTTGTTGGCGCTTCCTTGTAGAGAAACTGATCAGTACTGACTATGCTCTGAACAATATCATAAAATTCAAAATTGTTGGCTGCCGCTGAGCTGACAATTTGTCGTACCGCCGGCATGTCTTCGGCTTCGACCGGTCTACCCAGCGCATACATCAATAGTTTTTCCACCAGGTTTTGTACGAATAATGTAGGCCTTTCCAGCAGCGCATTACGCAGGTCTTCAACCCCGGTGATATCAGTGCCATCAGGCAAAACACCATAGGTATCAATAGGCACCCCGGCCATTCTGTCTACAGTTCGACTGCGACCTACAGCATCGAATCCATCAAGAGCGAAGCCCAGCGGATCTATAATGCCATGACAGCCGGCACAACTCGGGTTGTCACGGTGTGCTTCAAGACGTCCTCTTACGGTTTTTGGCTGTTCGCCTGCCCGGTTTTCAGGCAAGGCTTCAACATTCGGCGGCGGTAAAGGAGGTGGCGTACCCGTAATATGCTCAAGCACGTAGGCACCACGTAAAACCGGTGAGGTTCGATCCGGGTAAGCAGACACCATCAACACACCACCTTTCCCAAGCAGACCATAGCGATCAGGATCCAGCACCGGTACTTTCCGGAACTCATCTCCCTTCACTGTCTGATCGCCGTAATGCAAAGCCAGACGTTCATTCAAGTAAGTGTAATCTGCACTAAGCATCTCGGTGACATCCCTGTTGTTCAGAAATATCTCCTTTACAAAAAGCTCTATTTCTTTCTTAAACAGATCGCGTATACCAAAATCGATATCCCTGAAGATAGCTGGATCAGGATCAATTTCATCCAACCCGCCCATGTTCAACCACTGGTAGGCGAAATTCGAAGCCAGGGTTTCCGCTCTGGGATCCTGCAGCATCCTGGCAACCTGCTCAGTTAACACCTCCGGTGTTGATAATTTCCCTGCATCCGCCAGGTCCAGCAGCGTGTCGTCCGGGATACTGCTCCATAGGAAAAATGACAGTCTTGATGCCAGTTCATAGTCCGTCAGCGCAAACACCGAACCGGGACTGGCGGTTTCAGGAATCTCTTCAACACGATAGAGAAATTTTGGACTGGCGATGACGGCGGTAAGAGCACGTCGAATGCCCATGTCAAAACCTTCATTCAGATTGGCCTGCTCAAAAACCCGCATTAATCTGTCTATATCAGTGGCACTAACCTGACCTCTGAAGGCCTTGCGTGACATGCTGCTAATAATTTGCTCGGCACAGGCCTCAACATTGGAAAAGTCTTCAGGATAACAACTGAAAATCCTGTTGCGTGCCGGCGTATCACTCAGACCAGCGGCGTTAAATGGTCCCTGGATCTCAAATGAATTTAGGCCGATGACATTTTCACCTACCGCAGAAGGCTGCATGCGATGCAAGCGGCCTTCATATTCGGCAAAGGAGCGATGAATAAAAGTAACGGCGATAGTATGGGGGCCAGCTTCTGCCACGAAGGGGATATTTTTCAGCTTGGCATTAATGGCATCAACGGCAGTATCGCCGATCTGATCAATTGCCTTGAGGTCTTCGGCGCCACCAATATCCATTTCAAAAAAGCGCTCACCGTCGTAGGTGGCAATGACGGTGTGAGTAAATTCCTGATTAAAGACCCAAAGCCTGCTAGCCAGATTGCCTATATTCAGCACGTATTCACCGTCAGCAGGGAAATAATGTTCTACTGCCAGCCCTCCTCTCGTGCCCAGCGGCAAGCCGGCACGGTGTGCATACTGATTACCACCGGCACTGTAAGTAGTACCCCCCGGTCTCGCATTGGGGTTACCTATGGCCTGGGAAGTAACCACTCTGGCGGAGTTAATAGACTGCTCCAGGAATGCGGGTGATACTCTCAATGCCTGGGCAACATTATCGAAGCCATCAATGGAATCATCCAGTGGCAACAAGGCGTTTGCATCAACCTCAATGCCGAGAAGGTCGCGAATGGCATTGGCATATTCTTTACGGTTAAGACGATGCATTCCCACATGGCCGACATGTCTCTCATAGGCGCCAGCATGATCAAGGTAGTTTTCCAGCCAGCTGATGAATTCATCGGTATCAGCATTATCCGGTCGATCAGCTCCAGCTGGCGGCATCAGACGACCGCGCAGCTTAAGAACTACTTTCTCCCAAATGCCGACATTATCGGCGATTTCTTCCGGTGTCATCAGGTCAAAAGCCAGGCTGCCGGCCCAATCTTCAAAGTTATGACAATCCATACAGTTTTCCTGCAGGAAGCCGAAATATTCATCAGACTCGTTAAAGCGATCAAAGCTACTTGCGATTTCTACAGCTTCCTCACTGGCGGCAGCAAATATGCCAAATGCTGGCAAGCCTAGGACACCAACTAACACGGTATTGAGGATACTCAATTTGTTGATTGCTAAATTCATAACGTGGCCGTTTCTCTAACTTTATATATTTACTATTTTCTGTCTATTTCAATTGCAGTTTGTTTAAACAATATCTCGCTGAATAATCAGGCTGGATAACAACATCTGAAACATGCCTTTAAAGTCTGCCAGAGGCGTAATTTCCGCTCATGGAAACCCGCCGCCGATCTGGCGTCCATTCCTCAAATGGCCATAAAAACTGCGAAACCCTTCATCAAGAAATTCGCTGGCATCACCCCATTCAGGCATTAGTCCCTGAGCGGGATTAGCAATAACCACTTCCTCGGCACTACGGCTTTGCCTTAACAGGGATACCATCTCCGCTTTCAGACCATTATAAAGACTATGTTGTGCATCGAATTCAGATTTACTCAGCAACGGACCAGATATCGGAACAATGACAGTGTTGTCATCAATAATCTGCCCAAGCGTCGCATAGGCATCCGTCATGCCTCCGATGAAACCATTAGTAGTTTCATCTACAGTAGCCCACCCATCGGTAACTATTGCTGGCCCGGTATAGAGCACATTGGCATTCCTGACCAGTGCATAAAGATCACCATCGGTATGAGCCTGTAATAAATAGCCGATTTCTATGGTGTCATCTCGAAACGGTTTTTCAATCTGGCCCCAATAAAAGGTCAGCGTGGGTAGCTGCTCTTCTACCAGCGGGGTATGGATAATGGTCTCTCCACGTTCCCTGATGGTGGATCCCAACCATTGTCTGGTATTTTCATGGGCAATAATTTCAACACCCTGCTGCCCCAAAATGGCATTCAGGCCGGTCACCTGTGCATGCCAGTGACTCAGGATCAAGGTCTTGATGTCCTCAACACCGGTTTCCTCTTTTATAAATCCGAGGTATTCACGAGCATACTGTGCAGGAACGCCATCAAAAAGGATGAGTCCATCAGTATCAGCTGCTACCACAGTATTTCCGGCCGGCCCCTGCACCAGATAAATATGGTCGGCGACAGGTCGAATTTTAAAATTCTCTGCCGCTAATGACGTGCTGGCAGACAATATCAGCAAAAGCGTTGTCATCATTCTGAGCATTCTGTTCACCTGTTTTCTGTTGTTTTATTTTAGACTAATCCAACTGTGTAAATATGCTTTTCCCCAGTCACTGGCCATTTAGTATCCCGGCCCTGCAAACTTAGCAGAACCTGATCCTTGAGAGCCCTGTGATGAAAAATAGGCTGGCATACCTAATCTACCATTACTTTAAAAATACGAAATTCCCTGCCTCGTTGATTAGACCAAAGAGACAATAAAAAAATTGCCTGAGAGTTATTTTTTAGATAACAATTTCAACATCTTATTATTATTCAGGAATCAATCAAATATCTGAACGGGAGCTTACTGTAATGCCTCTTTATCAAGGAAATATATAAATAAAGTGCAATCCAGGCCCCCAAAATCTCTCTTTGCTTTCGTCTAGATGATAAATGTTCCCGCTAGCATTAGCCAGAGATAGTATCTAAAATTCAATGACTTATTACATTGTTAGATGTCTTTGCCAATGGCCTGTTGTGTGTTCCTGACGGCTTACTTTAGAGTAGGTTTATGAAAAGCATTAAACGCTTTCTAAATTCACTATGCCTGGGTCTTCTGGTCTGCCTGGTCATAAGCCTTGCATTACTTGCCTCTCCCTTCGCTACTGGAGCCGATAATGGGCAGTGGAGGAAATTGATGAAAATGTACCAGGGGTTTTTGGGCCGAAAAATTAAAAGGTGACTGGATGTCCGATTTTCTGAACAGCGGAGATCGCGCAGTCGGTAAAACACAAAACCTCAATACAGAGATCGATTGCCCGCGCTGCGAAAAGCAAATGGATACTGTTAAGGATCCTGATCAGCAACACATCACTTACGAAGCCTGCAAGGAGCATGGCATGTTCATGGATGCAGGCGAGTTCGCTGATTACAAGAATGAAACCCTGATTGAGTCGTTCATGAAAGTGATCAACAAGGCCAAGGGCAAAATCAGCGGTTAAGACATGTCACTCAGGCGCAAAGCCTGAATAAAAAGACTAAGGCAGTTCTGCCATTTCGGTAGCAAACATCATCAGCATTCCTCCGGCCCTGTCATCGGGGCCGATAAGTGCTTCCCGGTTTAGATAAGCGTCCAGCGAATCCTGCTTGTTGGTTGATTCGCATACATTAACAAAAAAACCTTCTGCGCTGCTGCGCATCTGTACTGCTCGCCATGCTCTGTCTACCACCGACTGGTAACTTGCATCGAGCCAACCACTGGCTATACCCCGTCGAATAGCAGTTGCAATCATGGCGGTTGCACTGATTTCGGCGAAAGATCCGGGATAATCAATCACCTCATGCCACATCCCATCGAGATCTTGGTATGGCACCAGAGCCTTAATATGGGATTGATAAATCGACAGTAGTTCAGCAAATCCTGGCTGATCTTCCGGAAAGTCGCTTAGTGTCAGGGCCATCCCGAGCGCCGGGAAAGCATTACCTCGTCCCCAAGCTGCATCAGTCAATGGTGAGTGGCGGTATAACCCGTCGTCTCGCAGAACAAGATTCTCCAGAAAATGGATATGCCGTAAGGCCAGATCAAAATACTTTTGCTCCCCAGTCAGCTTGCCAACCTTTGCCAGCAAAGGCGTCGCCATAAAATACGCATCACTCATTTCACCGTGCATTGGCATTGCCTCCAGCATTTCGCCATTGCGATCAAATCCCATGTCTGCAGCCTCTATGGCAAGATCAAGATAGTCACGCCTGCCGGTGCGCTCAGCCATTTCTGCAAATACCAGATGGCCAGCAGTCACCAGAGAAGAATTGATTTCAATATCTGTACCATCAAGATAAGGTGCAATAACCTCGCTGACGTCTGCCAGATATCCCAAACGCATACGCCCAATCAGTGCCATACCAGGAATATAAACCGGCCAGGAGAAGTCGTGGCCATAATGGCTGGCGAGCTGCTCGGCAAACTGTCTTGGCGAACGCATCAGGCGTTGATCAAGAATTTCATGGGCTGGGGAAATCGGAAGATTATTCAGCTCATCCATTATTTTTCCCAGTTCTTCCGGCTCATCATACAAGTGCAGTGCCGGCACATAGCCTACGCCAGCGACCACTGAATTACTCAGCGCATCCGCTAATTCAAAGTCACTCTCGCTTTCTATCAGCACCAGGTCAGGCCCGTGTGTGCCCAGCCAGCGCCAAAGGGAAAAGGACACTGGGTTATCCGAATAGGCTCTGCCAGTGGGAGGAAACTGTAAGGACTCTGCCTGAGGGTTGGCTTCCGGGATGACGATCAGGTTAAAAGACTGTTCACTTTTGGGACGAGTCTGGTAGCGGGCAAATTCTGCCAGCACTTTTTCACTGGACTCAGGCCTGCCATCCAGCCCTCCAATCAACACTACTGTGGGCCTCGCCTGGCTATCAACCTGATATCCGCTGGCACTAATCAGGGTACCGTCGGAGGACATGCCTACTTGCCATTGCTGGGCATAGCCAAGTGTACTAAACAATGAACACACCATAACCAGAAAAGAGTTTTTCCAGCAATGATGATGGGAAAGAAGCCACTTTATATTAGTTAACTGCATCATTTCACTACCCGTAAGATTTCACGAAATAATACACAAATTCCGTTTCCCATACCTGCCTGTTTAACTTTCAAAAAAAGCGCGCATCTCACGCCTTTTCCCCATCATCAGAAGCAGGCCGGTAAAACAAAACAAAGCGGCTATGATATTGGGCCACATCAGACCAAACCGGTTTGCAAACCAGCCAATCAGTAACACCCCGACAGCAGGCGCTCCGCGTGTAAAGGCTGCCCATAAGCTCAAGACCCTGCCCCGCATGTCATCATCAATACTATTTTGCACCAGGGTCTGCCCGGCCACACTGCCAATGGTTACGGCGTAGCCAAAGATGAACATCAGCGCCGTAGCCAGCCAGGGGGTTGTAATTGAAGCAAAGCCTATCATTGAAAGTATTCCGATAAGGGTCATCAGAAGAATCTCTCGAATCAGTCCCGTGGTGTGGCCATCCATGGATAACCTCAGACCGGCCAGAACCGCGCCAATGCCCATCGCCGAGGTAAACATAGCCAGAGTCAGAGGACCTGATTCGTAAACTGCACCCACAAAAGCCGACAGCATAAAGGCAACCGGGCGAATAAATAGAGACACTATGGTCAGTAAAGCGAACATATAAAACAGGGCTTTCTTATCAAGCACGTAATTAAAACCAGCACGGATATCCTGCATAAATGATTTTGGCTCTGTTGTTCTGGCACGAGCAGGAACTTTTATAAAAATCCAGGCAATTACAATGAGCAAATAACTTACTGCATTAAATAGAATAGCCATTGCAGGACTGGATACAGCTATGACGACACCAGCCAGAGCAGGACCAGCAAACCTGGCAACATTAAAGGCCACGGCGGTAAAAGCAGCAGCACTGACCAGATCTTCTTTTTTGACCAGATTGGGAATAATGGAAAGTCGAATGGGCTGATACGCTGCCTGAATAATTCCTTCTGTCATTGCCAACACAAATAACAAACCAATGTTTAGTAAATTGAACCAGGCGAGAAAGAACAGGATAAATGCCTGCAACATCATCAGTACCTGGGCAATGACTGCCATTGATTTGCGATCAAAGCGATCAGCCCATACACCAAATAAAGGTGTGACGAGAATCAGTGGAAAAATTTCGACAAAGGCTACCGCCGCAACCCAGAACTCTGACTCCGACAACACCCAGGCCAGCCAGGATACAGCCAGACGCTGCATCCAGAAACCAATCAATGAGATGCTGTTACCACTCATGTAAATCGCATAGTTGCGATTGGAAAAAGCAGAACGCAGCGAAGAAAATTTACCTGCAGACCTGGCCGACATAGAGCAGATAGTTGTCCTTGGTTATAACAGTATTGGTGAACGAATCAGGGCACAATATCTTTAATGGTCAAGATGATGGCCTCATCCTGCTCTGCCAGGGTAAAGGGCTCAGAAACTACCTGAATGTCACCGGATTGAGCAATGGCATTACCTGATTTGGAGAGCCTTGCTCCGACAATAACTTCCTGTGCCGTAGACAAGGTCATATTGGCAATCATGGCCATGGAATCATCCAGTGTAATCTCAAACGGAAAATCCGGAACTGATAGTGTTTGAGCGGCCAGAGGCATCGGCATGGCGGGGTTTCTGGCATAAACAAACAGCCGCATGGAATCGTCGACCAAATCTTTTATCGACTCATCAAGCTCAATAACAAGCGACACTGAGGGCCCCTGGGTGTCTGTTGTCTCAGTAGCTGCCAGTGCTGATGCTGGCAACAACGATTCCACCTGGGCAATTCGACTGCTCAACACCGCAGCCTGTTGGGAGTTTCGATCCAGTTGCGCCAGTTGCCGGCGCCAATAGGTCAATGCCTGGGCAAAATTTTCATTTAAAAATGAATCTATAGCCAGCAGGCTCAGAATTGTGAATTCATTGGGATTCAGGGACTGCGCTTCGCCAATAACCTGTTCTACTGCGGGCGTCATCTTGGAACCGGCGGCCATATACATGGACTGAGCCAACTGACCCAGTACCGTCGCCTTATCCGGGCTCGGCTCCATAACACCTACCATCGATGTGAATACAGCAATGGCTTGTTCAAAGTTTTCCAGCTCCAGATAGAGCGTGCCCAGCATATAGCCATTCTGGATGTCATCATTATTACGATCGTAACGTTGCTGTAACAGGTCTGCCAATCGGTTCAGGCCATCCAGTTGCTGCTCCGCTGTTTCTGCTGCAGACAATTGCTGCATGATTGCCGGCAGCGCCAGGTCTCGCGCCGAGCCCACTACCTCATACAATGAATAACTGAACGCAGGAATAAATAGCAGGCATAACAAGGGAATGAGTTTATTGCTGCTTTGCCCGGCTGCTTTTGTTCTGCTTTTTTCATCTTCCATATCTCTCAGGAAACTGCGTTGCAACTCGGCCTTCAGTTTTTCGAACTCTTCTTCAGAAATAACTTCCTCGGTTTTATCCTGTTCAAGTTCTGCAAGGCTTTGTTGAAATACTTCAATATTTTTTTGTTTACGAATTTCATCATCCGCAGTTTTGATTACCGGGCGATAGCGCAATACCGGCACCAGGATGAAAAGCAAAGAAACGATCAGCAGAATTGTGCTGTAAAGCCAGAAGGAATTCATAAAAAATCAGTCCGATTGATTATCGAGTAGGCGGTGAAGTTTGTCCTGCTCTTCTGATGAAAGAGCACCATCGTTTTGACCGGACAACTGGCTCGCCAGCATCATGCGCCTGACAATAAAAAATCCGGCGAGCAATAAAAAGGCCGGACTAAACCAGAGAAAGAATGTAGCGATGGTCAGGCGCGGACGATAGAGAATAAAATCGCCGTAACGACTACTCATAAACTCAATGATTTCATCATTGCTGCGACCTTCTGTAATTTGATCGTAAATTTCGCGGCGTAAATCCGCAGCAATAGGTGCATCAGAACCAGCAAGATTTGAATTGAGGCATTTGGGGCAGCGCATTTCATAAGTCAGTTTTTTAAAGCGGTCTTCTTCCTGCTCGGAATCAAACGCGTACTCCTGAATAGCTCCCAGTGCCTGAAAGGAAAGCAAAAGCAGGACAAGTGTTATTAAGCGGGATGATAGCAACATGGCTTTACCTGATTTGTGCCAGTAATGGTTCAAAGGTGTTCTTCCATGTAATGCTGTCGATAGCACCGATATGGCGGTAAAGAATCATGCCATTGGCATCAACCAGGAAGGTTTCCGGAGCCCCGGTTACCCCGAGATCAATTCGCAGGGATCCGCCCAGATCAACAACATTGTAGTCAAAAGGATTACCCCTTTCTTCAAGGAAAAGACGATCTTCCGCCATGGAGTCGTCATAACTTATGCCGACAAAAGTAAGTGATGGATCCTTCTCACTCATTTCAAGCAAAAAGGGATGCTCAATGTGACATGGCAAACACCATGAGCCCCATATATTAACGATAAGAATATCGCCCACAATATCAGCACGGGAAAACTCTCCTGACTCTGGGTACAGGCCCGGCAGAGAAAATTCAGGCAGGGGTTTGTCGACCATTGCAGAAGGCACAATATTGGGGTCACGTGTCAGCCCAAATAACAGAAAACCCGCCATGGTTATAAAAACCGCGACGGGAATAAATAATTTCAGACGTTTATTCATAGGCTGTTTTGTTTCGTTTGCCATAGCTTGTTCAACAAAATGATCAGCTTGCTTCACCCAGCAGATCTGTGGATCCTTTGGATTCACCCTGCACGGAAGTTTCTGCCTTAAGGTTTTTTGTTTCTTTTACGCGGTAGCGCCTGTCAAGAATGGCAGTAATACCACCTCCCGCCATCAAAAAAGCGCCAAGCCAGATCCAGAAGACAAAAGGTTTTACATGAACCCTGACCACCCAGGCATCCTCACCACGGGGATCACCGAGAGCGGCAAACAAGTCACGGAAAAATCCGACATTAATATCAGCCTCTGTTTGTACACTGCCAGTGGCACGATAGGTGCGTTTTTCAGGAAACAGGGAAAGGTACGACTCGCCGTTTTTAAGAACCGTAATTTCGCCAGCATCGGCAACGTAATTTGGTCCCTGTACTGGTGACACCCCTTCAAAAATAAAGGTATAACGGCCAATCTCCAGCTGCTCGCCCGGTGCCAGACGCACATCCCGTTCTACACTGTAATGACTGGTGAGACAGATTCCGAGAATAATCACCGCCATACCAAGATGGGCAATCTGCATACCATAGTAACTAAGACTAAGACTTTTCAGGCCTGCCACAAGAGAACTTTTATTCGCTGTTTTGATCTGTATATCCCGCACTATTCCAAACACAATCCAGAATGCCAGCGTCACTGCGATAAATATCGCAACATTGACCTCACGCGTTACAACAAGTGGGACGAGAACGCCAAGCACAACACTGCAGACAAGCACTTTCATCAACTGCTGCTTGAGATAGGCTAACGATGTTTTCTTCCAGCGCGAAATGGAACCAATGGTTAGAAATGCTGCCAGGATCGCCATTAGTGGAAGAAAAATAGTGTTGAAATAAGGCGGCCCCACCGACACCATATTGGCTTCACCATTTATGGCTTCATGTATCAACGGATAGAGGGTTCCAAGCAATATGCCTGCGGTAGAGACTACCAGCAGGATATTGTTTATTAATAAAAACACTTCTCTTGAGGTTGCCGTATAACTGGCCGATCCTTTAACTACGGGAGCACGCAAGGCATATAAAAACAGCGATGCACCAATAACCAGCAACAGTATCGCAAGCAACACCAGTCCACGTTCAGGGTCTACCGCAAAAGCATGTACCGAGGTGATCAATCCGGACCTGACGATAAAAGTGCCAAGCAGGCTCAAAGAGAACGCTGCAATGGCCAGTAATACCGTCCAGCTTTTAAAGACTCCGCGTTTTTCTGTCACTGCCAGTGAGTGAATCAAGGCGGTGCCTACCAGCCATGGCATGAAGGCAACATTTTCAACCGGATCCCAAAACCACCAGCCGCCCCAGCCAAGTTCGTAATAGGCCCACCAACTACCCAATGCGATACCAATAGTCAGAAAAGCCCAGGCCGTATTGGTCCAGGGACGGGTCCAGCGCGCCCACGCTGCATCAAGTTTTCCGGTTAGCAGTGCAGTAATTGCAAAGGCATAGGCTACAGAGAACCCGACATAGCCCATATAAAGAAATGGCGGGTGTACGATCAAACCAAAATCCTGCAGCAATGGATTCAAATCGGTGCCTTCAGCAGGCGTGTTTAGCATCAGGCGATCGAATGGGTTCGAGGTCAGCAACATGAACAGAAGAAAACAGACGCTGATAATACCCATCACTGCCAAGACACGAGCCAGGATATCCAGCGGCAGATTGCGGCTGAACAGACTGACAGCATAGGTCCAGCTGGCAACCATCAGCACCCACAATAATAGTGAGCCTTCATGACCACCCCACACAGCCGTGAACTTGTAGTACCAGGGCAGCAGTGTGTTTGAATTTCTCGCTACATAAGCTACGGAAAAATCATCATGCAGAAATGCCCATGCCAGACAGCTGAAACTCACCACCATGAACACCCAGATACCGGAGCATATTGGACGTGATAGTGTCATCAGCAACTGGTTATTGCGGTATACCCCGACCATCGGCAGCACACTTAATAGCACTGCCAGACTAAGGGCCAATACCAGGGAAAAATTACCCAGTTCAGGAATCATTGATGACATACCTCGGCTGTTTCGGTTTCAGCGGCATCAAGTGAGGCTTTCACTTCCGCTGACATATAGTTCTCATCATGTTTGGCGAGAATCTGCGTCGCCCTGAATACCCCATCTTCATCGAGAGCACCGTCTGCTACGACACCCTGCCCTTCACGAAAAAGATCAGGCAATGGCCCGCTGAAACTGACCAGAATATCATTACAAAAGTCTGTAGCAAGGAAGTTGACTTCAGTGCCATCAAGGCCATCTTTTACCAGGCTACCGGTCTTTACCATGCCGCCCACACGAAAATTCTGCCCTTGGGAAACATCTCCGGCAGAGACTTCCGTCGGCGTATAGAACACATTAATTCCTTCATTTAGGGCAACTAATAGTAAACCGACAGCCAGCGCTGCTCCGACGACAATGAACAACACAATGGCCAGTTTTTGTTGACGATGAGCAAGCATGTTAATTTTCTCTCACTATTTTGATGACTCTACTAAGTTTTACGTTGCTGGTGACAATTAAGGCTAAAAAATTTTAAATCAGTTATCCCGTTAACTAACGCACTCTAGGCACTATTGCGTTGCATTCTGGCTTTTTGGGCCTTGATAATTCTTCGCTTTGCCAATACCGGCTGTATAAGGTTATACGCAATCATTAGTGCAAACACGCCATAGGAAGACCACACATATTTAGCGTGACCACCCATGGCGAAAAACTCCGCAAGACTTTGAAACTGGAATTCAGGCATGGCCGGACTCCTTCTGATTGCCTTCGACAAGATCGCTTACCCATTGGGCGCGACGTTCCCGCAGCAAAATTTCATTGCGCGTTCTGAGAATCAGGGCAATCAGGAAAAATCCGAGAATGCCAAAGCCCACAAAAAAGGCAGGGATCCAGACTTCCGGTGGATTGGCAGCAGTATCACTAAGGGAAAGGTTACTCGCCCCCTGATGCAAGGTATTCCACCAGTCCACCGAGTACTTGATGATTGGCAGGTTAACCACCCCGACAAGACTCAAAACTGCACATGCCCTGGCACCTGAATCTATTGAATCAAAAGCCGAACGCAGGGCGATGATGCCGACATAAAGAAAAAGCATTATCAACGTCGACGTCAGACGCGCATCCCAGATCCACCAGGTTCCCCAGGTAGGAATGCCCCAGAGCGAACCGGTTGCCAGGGCCACAGCCGTAATACTTGCACCGATCGGGGCACAGGCCTTGGCAATCATATCAGCCACCTTGATCTTCCATATCAGGTAACCGGCGCTGAAACAGGCCATCATGGCATAACAGCCCATCGCCAGAGTGGCCATTGGCACGTGGATATAGGCAATACGGTAATTTTCACCCATCTGGTAATCTGGGGGAGTAAAAGCAAGCCCCCAGGCCAGACCAGTGCCAAGCAAAATCACGGTAATCCAGCTAAGCCAGGGCAAATACCTGTCTGTCTTGCTGTAAAACAGTCTGGGTGAACCCAATTGTAAAAACCACTGCCACATATGTTTGTCTAAATTCCCGGGAAGATTAAATAGTTTTCTGGGTTTGTTAATTCACACTGATTCGCAAAGCCGCTGCTATGGCCAGTGGCGATAGACAAATTGCCAGTACCAGCATTGCGCCCATCAGCGCCAGTAATCCGGTATACGGCAGGCTATCAAGAGCCGCAGAAACCATTCCGGTGCCGAAAACCAGCACTGGAATATAAAGGGGCAATATTAACACAGCCAGTAATAAACCACTTCTTGAAAGCCCTACTGTCAATGCCATGCCAATAGCGCCTAGCAGGCACAAAATGGGCGTTCCTGCCAGCAAGCCCAATATCAGTGGCAAAATTCCTGCCGCGGGCATAGCCAGCATTACGGCAAAAACGGGTGCCAGGATCAGAATCGGCAAACAGGCGATCAGCCAGTGGCTCAATACCTTCGCCAGCAATAAAAAATATAGGGGCTGTGGACTCATTAACAACTGTTCAAGAGAGCCATCTTCATAATCCGCACGAAACAGGCTTTCCATGGAAAACATGATGGCCAGCAAGGTCGTAACCCAGATCACGCCTGAAGCAATACCACTTAAAAATGCAGAATCTGCGCCACCACCAAGAGGAAACAGTGTTACGGCAATAATAAAAAACATCAGTGGATTGATGACGTCACCGGGAGAGCGGAATGCCAGTAGCAATTCCCGCCTCACTGTCGCAACGATGACAGATCCCAGGCCCATGCGCGAATTATTCATCATGAGCTATCGGCCTCAGCATTACTGCGATCAAGGTCAAGTACTTCTACAGGGCATTGCAATTGCAGAGGATGATGGGTGGTCAACATCAGTGCCCCCCCTTCTTTGACAAAAGTAGCCAGCATGGTTTCAAGTTCAGCAACGCCTCGTTTATCCAGCGCAGTAAACGGCTCATCCAGAATCCACATCTTTGCCGCAATCAGTTTCATTCTGGCCAGGCTGACACGTCTTTGTTGGCCTGCTGACATCACGTAACAGGGCACATCCTCGTAACCGGCAAGACCAAACGCCGCCAGCGCCGCTGGAATATTACCGTTATCGCTGACACCTCTTGATGCACAAAACCAGCGCAGGTTTTCCGTCGGGCTCAGGCTCTTGTTGATAGCTGGTGCATGTCCAAGGAAGAAAACAGTGTCGCGGAATTCGGTGCGGACTTTGCGGATTGGCTGCTTATTCCAGAGAATTTCTCCTTCATATTCTGTATTGAGTCCACAGAGGATTCGCAGCAAGGTGGTTTTGCCACTGCCATTGGAACCCTGAATCTGCATTACCTGTCCCGCAGAGAGTGAAAAATCGAGATGCTGGAACAGCACCCTATCATCCCTTTCACAAAACAGGCCTTGGCCTTCAAGCATTTTTCTTCCTCAGGTTTACCCGACCTTCCTGAACCCGGGTACGGCTATTTAAAGCCGGCGATTATACCGAAATATCAAGGAGATAGTGCTGAATAACCGTGCAAATAAAGCAAACCGGCTGTGAACAAATTTTTACTCAGGATTTTGGCGGTGTAACACCGGTCTGCCCCATGTACTTGCCGTTACGATCCTTGTAGGTGACTTCACATTGTTCGTCTGATTCATAAAACAACATCTGGGCGACCCCTTCGTTGGCGTATATTTTTGCTGGCAAGGGGGTGGTGTTGGAAAATTCCAGCGTCACATGCCCTTCCCACTCCGGTTCCAGCGGGGTGACATTGACAATGATGCCGCAGCGCGCATAGGTGGATTTGCCGAGACAAATCGTCAAGACATTGGAAGGAATACGAAAATATTCAACCGTGCGGGCCAAAGCAAAGGAATTAGGGGGAATAATGCAGGAATCAGCTTCAATACCCACAAAGCTGTTTTCATCAAAGTTTTTCGGGTCGACCACGCTGGAGGTCAGTACATTGGTAAAAATCTTGAATTCATTGGCACAACGGACATCATAGCCATAGCTGGAAGTCCCGTAGGAAATGACACGTTTGCCATTCACTTCCCTGACTTGACCAGGCTCAAAAGGGTCGAGCATTCCATGTTCCTGTGCCATGCGCCGAATCCATTTGTCAGACTTTATTGTCATGCTTATTTCCTTCTAATAAAAAACAGCAAATACTACTGTGTAAAGCGCCAATACTCCATGAGTAATGGTGCCTAAAGGGCTAAATCATCCACTTTTATTTTGGCCCAATGTTGCTATAATCGCGCCCCGTCCAAACAGCCTGATATAAATTACAAAGCAAACTTCCGGTTCTTCTCACACTGGCCACATGAGCAGATCAAACATGTGATCAAATTGCAGCAAGAACGCGTAAAACTATTAAGACTTATGGCCAGTTAGCCTAAATAGTTAACGTGAAAGGAACACCCCCAAAACGGTGTGCGTTTCAAAAATAATTCAGCTGATGTTCAGTTAACCCGTTATTAAATAGTTAAACCTTAACCAGGAGTAACCCAATGAAGTTGAAAGCAACAATCGCAATTGCTGCCCTCGTCTCCCTGTTTGCCTCCAGCGCCTTTGCTGCCGGTGATGCAGAACGCGGTAAACCCCTTTATGCTACTTGTGGCGCCTGTCATGGTGCTAACGGTGAAGGCATGCAGGCACTGAATGCCCCTTCTTTAGCCGGGCAGGAAGAATGGTACGTGATTCGCCAGTTGAAAAATTTCAAGGCTGGTATCCGTGGATCTGATTCCAGGGATACATTCGGTATGCAGATGGCACCTATGGCCATGACATTGCCAACTGACCAAGCCATTGAAGATGTAGCTGCCTACATTAATTCTCTGGAAAAGTAAGTATTGGATGTATAAAAAACCCGGTTTTTACCGGGTTTTTTTATATCTGGATATTCATTTCCAATGCCTTAAACAACGGCAATCAGGCCAGGGCGTAATCCACAATGGCATCCACCATCAGTTGTACATTGCTGACCCCACGAAACTCATTTACATCCAACCGATACACAACAGTAATAGTCGCCAGTCTGTTCTCCAGCAAAACCTGCTCGGTATTAAAGGCAATAGCATCGATTAACTGATCGGAATCCGGCACCTGCAATGTCAGTTTCAAGTGTTTCTCGCCCACTACCCGACTATTAATTACCTCAAATTGTCCCTGGAACTCAGGTTCCGGAAAATGCTGTCCCCATGGCCCGGCTTCACGCAACACACTGGCAAAAGCCAGCGAGAAGCAATCTTTTTCGAGCGCTCCATCAATATATTTTTTGTGCTGTAACACGTCCTCTCCCAGTTCAGCCGAGAGCACCTTGTCAAAAGCGGCAACAAAGGCCTGGAAATCCTCCTCCCTGATGGCAAGGCCGGCAGCCATGGCATGTCCACCAAAGCGTTGCAGGATGTCTGGATGCTGAGTCGCGACGGCATCCAGAGCATCACGAATATGCAACCCTTCGATGGAACGGGCAGAGCCCTTGATCATTTTTTTGCCGTCTTCGATTTCTCCGCCTTCCGCAAAAATAATGCAGGGACGGTGATATTTTTCCTTGATGCGAGAGGCCAGAATACCAATTACGCCCTGGTGCCATGCGGGGTCATAAAGACAGACACTTAAAGAGTCATTGGTATCAATATCCAGATGCTCAAGAGCAGTCATCGCCTGACTCTGCATGTCCTGCTCAATCTGCCTGCGATCCTTGTTCAGCGCATCCAGCTCATGCGCCATTTCTCTCGCTTTTGAAGGATTATCTTCAAGCAAGCAGTCGATTCCCAAAGACATATCATCAAGTCTTCCTGCGGCATTCAATCGTGGTCCCGCCGCAAAGCCCAGATCACTGGCAACAACGTTTTGAGGATTGCGGCCTGCCACTTCCAGCAGGGCTCTGATTCCCGGTCTCCCCCTGCCACTCCTGATAATTCCCAACCCATGCTTTACCAGACGCCGGTTATTCTGATCCAGTGGCACCACATCAGCCACTGTGCCCAGGGCTACCAGGTCAAGGAAACTGGCCAGATTGGGTTCAGTTTTGCCGGCTTTTTCAAAGTAGTTCTGCTTGCGTAACTCTGCGCGTAAAGCGCTCATCAGATAGAACACCACGCCCACACCAGCCAATGACTTACTGGGAAATTCACAGCCGGGTAAATTGGGATTTATGATGCAACTGGCAGCGGGCAATGAGCTGCCTGGCAAATGATGATCTGTGACAAGCACCTTAATGCCAGCGGCGTTGGCCTGGCTAACGCCATCATGACTGGCGATGCCATTGTCCACCGTGACAATCAGGTCAGGCTTTCTTTGTTGGGCAACGCTGACAATTTCCGGGGTGAGTCCGTAACCATATTCAAAACGGTTGGGTACAAGGAAGTCGATTTTTAGATGTCCCATGGCACGCAGGCAAATCAGAAATAATGTGCTACTGGTTGCGCCGTCGGCATCAAAGTCACCCACCACAAGAATATTGTTACTGGCATGTATAGCCTCTACCAGTAGCTCAACAGCGCTATCTATGTTTTTTAGCAAGGAGGGCGGATACAGGCCGGCAAGTTCAAGACTTAGCTCACTTTCACTGACCACGCCTCTGGCGGCATACACCTTTTTTAATACCGGATGTATGGAATCATCAAGTCCTGATATGCCATTGAAATGTCTTTCCAGAATTTTCATATTTACCCGCTAATTTCACTATTGCAAGTGGGACTTGCCTTGAATACGCCCGATGTCGACCCAACCTATAGAAAAAGCAGCGAAACTTTCGTAATTGATTAAGGCTTATTAGACATATTAATGCATGGTTTGGCGAAACAAGGATGATGCCACTTTAATTTTGACCAATGCTTGCATGCTGAGTAAGCAATGCCGATATGCAAAAGGAACTAATTACCGGAAATTCGGCCTAATACAATAACTATATTAAGACGACTGCTTCCACAAAGCTTTCAGGATTGTTCGTCAATCGCGGAACCATCAAACCAGATTATTAAGACTTTATACCGGCTTTAATACAGACAGGTCAGACCATGAAAATTAAAAACATCATCACTATTGTATTCTTTTTCCTGTGTGCTTCAGTAACATTTTTAATCCCTGCCCTGAATGCCTCTGCGGCTGACTATCTCACCTTCGAAACCGAAGATGAGGCCAATACCATAGACATATTTAAAAGTGCCAGCCCGTCTGTGGTATACGTCACCAATAATGCCTATCGACGCACTGGCGTTTTCTCTCTTAATGTTCAGGAAATCCCGCAAGGCACCGGCACCGGTTTTGTCTGGAATGATAATGGCCTTATTGTCACCAATTACCACGTTATAAAGGGCGCTGATCGCGTCACCATAACACTGCAGGACCAGACCACCTGGGATGCACAATTAATTGGTGGTTCTCCGGACAAGGATCTGGCGCTGTTGCGCATTGAAGCCCCCAAGGAAAAGCTGCATCCACTACCTCTGGGAGATTCAGGGCAACTGGAAGTTGGCAGAAAAGTCATCGCCATTGGCAATCCCTTTGGTCTGGATACCACCCTCACCGTCGGTGTAGTCAGCGCGCTGGGCAGAGAAATCAACTCCCTCACCAGCAGAACCATCAAGGATGTGATTCAGACTGATGCCGCCATCAACCCGGGAAATTCAGGCGGTCCTTTACTCAACTCAATGGGGCAGCTGGTGGGCGTCAATACCCAGATTTACAGCCCCAGTGGCGCCTATGCCGGAATCGGTTTTGCAATACCGGTAAACACCGTCAAGAAAATTATTCCCCAATTGGAAGAATATGGTCGTGAAGTACGCCCTGTCATTGGAGTTGATCTGTCTTTATCCGATCGCTGGGCAAGACAGCGTGGTATCGAGGGCGTGCCACTGGTTCGCGTTTATGAAGGGATGCCTGCATTTAAAGCCGGCATGATTGGACTGCAGCGTAACAGCCGCGGCGATGTTTTTCTTGGCGATGTGATCATCGGTGTTAATGGCAAGAAGATTTCCAGCCAGGATGACCTGTTCAATGAAATTGAGCAGTACCAACCGGGTGATACGGTGAAGGTACTAACCCGTCGCAACAAGGAAAACCTCGAGTTTGAAGTCCAGTTGGCACCGCCCGGCTAGAACACCGAAACTGCAGGTGTCAGCATTTTATTGCTTTAGTCGGCAGCCTTGAGAGAATCCTGAATAAAGCTCTTCACCGCATCAAGACTTGATGGCAATACCGTGAAGTGTTCTTCTCTTTGCATCAAATCCGCAAGATGATCAGGTAATGCGGGTGTTGCCAGCCCGGCTTTTTCGATAGCCTCGGAAAATTTTGCCGGATGGGCTGTGGCCAGACAAATGATCGGATTATTACTCCCGCCCCGGCACTCTCTGGCCGCTTTCACGCCAGTGGCAGTATGCGGGTCGAGTAAATAATTGTACTGATCATAGACAGACCTGATAGTTTCACAGGTGGTCTCATCATCTACGCGACAACTATCAAAGACCGCTTTTGCACGTTCCCACTCCTGTTCTGAAACCTGCTGTACGTCCTGATTCAATCCCGTAACAAAGGCTTCAACTCTTTGCGCATCCTGATCAAACAGATCAAAAAGATAGCGTTCAAAATTACTCGACACCATGATGTCCATACTAGGCGACAGGCTCGCTTCCAGCTGCTCGAGGTTGTACTGATTCCTGCTCATAAAGCGGTGCAAAATATCATTTTTGTTTGTCGCAATAATGAGGCGATCGATTGGCAGCCCCATTTGTTTAGCCAGATAGCCGGCATAAATATCGCCAAAATTACCCGTGGGGACTGAAAAGGAAACTGCCTCATTATTATCAACAAACTTCAGCGCAGCAAAATAGTAATAGACAATTTGCGCCATGATGCGCGAAAAATTTATCGAGTTCACTGCAACCAGTTGGTAACCCTCAGGCAGAAAGCCCTGATCAGAGAACGCTTTTTTAACAATGGTCTGGCAATCATCAAAGTTACCTTCTACCGCCAGACTGTTTACATTGCTGCCCTTAATTGTGGTCATCTGTCTGCGCTGAACTTCAGACACCCGATTGTGCGGATATAGAATATACATATCCACGAATTCACAATGTCGGCAGCCTTCCATCGCCGCCGAACCTGTGTCACCGGATGTCGCGCCCAGGATCGCCACGTGTTTCTGGCGGCGCGCAAGAAAATAATCCAGCAATCTGCCCAGCAGTTGCAACGCAAAATCCTTGAAGGCAAGGGTCGGGCCATGGAACAACTCAAGCACGTATTCCTGCCCGCCCAGTTGATGCAGAGGAGCCACCTCGGGGTCAGAGAATACGGCATAAGTCTCATCAACAATTGTTCTGAGATCTTCATCAGCTATAGAGTCCCCGGTATAAAGACGGATAATTTCAAAGGCCAGCTCCGCATAGCCCAGGTTTTTCCAGGACAACATGGTTTCGCGGTCTACTTTGGGGACTGATTCCGGTACGAACAAACCGCCATCCGGTGCCAGGCCGGTAAGCAATACTTCCTCGAATGATTGTGCAGGGGTTCTGCCCCGGGTACTGATGTATTTCATCTGCTAAACCTGAACTAATAATAAAACTATCAAGGCATTAAATCTGACAGTATAAAATATGACTACGCGTACTTTTCTAATCTTCCAGTTTATCCATACGAATACGCGCAACCTTGCCGCCTACCGCCTCCAGTGCCTCTATTTTTTCTATGGCTTCGTCCATGATTGACTCCTGGATTTCATCAGTAAGGATGATTACTGACAACAGCTGATGCGCATCATGATCCCTGGGTTCCTTCTGTATTACCGCCTCAATATTAATGGAAAAATCACCCAGTATTTCGGTGATATCGGCAAGCACACCGGCCTTGTCCCGGGCCATTATCCTGAGGTAATACTCACTGATAATTTCACTGATAGGCAGCACAGGAATATCAGAAAGGCTGCCTTCCTGAAAGGCCAGGGCTGGAATAGTGTTTTCAGGATGAGAGAGCGTTCTTGCCACATCAATAACATCAGCGACAACGGCTGAGGCGGTTGGCTGGGCACCGGCGCCTGCACCATAAAATAAAGTGGGACCTACGGCGTCGCCCTGAACCATCACCGCATTCATGACGCCGTTTACATTCGCTATAAGATTATCTTGTGAAATCAGGGTGGGATGTACCCTCAACTCAATACCCTTTTCTGACTTTCTGGCGATTCCCAGATGCTTGATACGGTAACCAAGTTCGCCGGCATAACGAATATCCTCAATAGTGACTTTACTTATGCCTTCGGTATAGGCCTTATCAAACTGCAGTGGAATGCCGAACGCAATGGAAGCCAGAATAGTGAGCTTGTGTGCGGCATCAATACCCTCTACATCAAAAGTTGGGTCAGCTTCTGCATAACCCAGGTCCTGTGCCTGTTTGAGAACAGCGGAAAACTCACTACTGTTTTCTTTCATTTCGGTAAGAATAAAATTACCGGTGCCATTAATGATGCCAGCGAGCCACTGAATATGATTTGCAGACAAGCCTTCACGAATAGCCTTAATGATGGGGATGCCACCAGCCACGGCAGCCTCATAAGCAACCACGACATTGTTCTGTTTTGCCGCTGAAAAAATTTCATTGCCATGAACCGCAATCAGCGCCTTGTTGGCAGTGACCACATGCTTGCCATTGGCGATGGCTCTTAGCACCAGTTCCCGCGCTGTATCGTATCCACCAATTAATTCGAGCACGATATTAACATCCGGATCTTCAGCCACGGCGAAGACATCAGCGCTGACTTTGACATCACCAACATCCTGACCCTCTTTTATTCGGCGTGTAGCAATGTGCGAGACAACAATTTCAAGCCCTGAACGCCTGCTTATTTCTGCGCTATTTTTTGCAAGTACAGTAAAACTGCCGTAACCAACAGTTCCAAGCCCGCAAATACCGATGCTGATGGGTTTCAAATCCAATACTCCAAAATAGTCTATTACGCCTGTTCGGCGCCGGCTGCAAAAAAGCGCTAAGTATACGCTTCAAGGCGACCTATAATCTATTGGGATCGCCCTGGAAAGTAACCTGGGGGTAACAAATAAAAATTAGCTGGCTTACTGGGGTGTGGCTGGATTCAGCAGATATCCTGCAAGCGTATCTGCGGGAATATAGCCTGGCAGGATAGTGCCATCTTCAAGCACCAATGCCGGGGTGCCTGTGACACCTACTTCGCGACCCAACTGATAATGTCGGGCGATGGGATTATCACAATCCGCTTCCGGCACACTGCCGCCGCGCGTTGCACTGGTCATCATGGCTTTCGGGTCTTCTGCACACCAGGTAGAAATCATCTTGTAATGGGTTTCAGTGTCCAGACCGGTTCGTGGGTAGCCCAGATATCTGACAGCAATACCCAGCTCATTGAGTCTGTCAATTTCCCCATGGAGCTGTCTGCAATAGGGGCAGTCTACATCGGTGAAAACAGTAATGGTGGCTTTGCGTTCAGCTTCAGGCTCGAAAATAATCATTTCGCTTTCAGGTACTGCAGCAATCTTTCCTGCACGAGCAGCATTGCGCTTTTCCTCACCCCGGTTCACCAGCCCCTGGGGCATTACTTCATAGAGATCACCAGGAATAAAAAATCGGGCATCCGCTGAAGCATAAATGACCTGGGCATTCTGCAAGGTAATTTCATAAAGACCGGCAACCGGGCTGGCTGCGATTGACTCCACCAGCATATTGGGCTGCGTTGCGGCGATTACGCTACGAATAGCCTGTATTTCCTGCGCCCGGGACTGCCCCGAGTCTGACTGCGCATAGACAGAGGACTGAAAGAAAAGGAAAACTGTGAGGAAGGTGACAATGGGGTTGCGTGCGAGTGCGAATTTGATTGCTGTCTTGGCCATGAATGTCACCTGCAAAAATTTATTGCCAGAAGATGGTCAGTTGGTCCCTGTTAAAGACCCACGCTAATAAAACTTTATTTCAAAGAGAATATCAAGCTGGCCGGAACCATGGGTACCGGCCAGGGGATATGATTTAGTCTTCTTTTTTCTCTTCTGTCTCTTGAGCTGCAGGCGCTTCTGCAACTTCAGGAGCTGCTTCGGCTGCTTCAGCAGTGCTAATGACTTCCTCTTCAACCGCCGCCTCTACCTGCTCGGCTATAGTAGTGGTATCTTCAAGAGGAGTTGGTGCTTTTTCACCTTTCTTACCCAGTTTTTCAGAAATACGGGCAGCACGTCCGGTAAGGTCACGCAGATAGTAAAGTTTCGCCTGGCGAACATCACCGCGACGCTTCACAGTAATGCTTTCTATCTGGTGGCTGTGTGTCTGGAACGTACGCTCCACACCTACACCATGGGACATTTTGCGCACAGTAAAGGCAGAATTCAGACCACGGTTGCGCTTGCCAATGACAACGCCCTCAAAAGCCTGAAGACGCTCACGATCGCCTTCCTTGATACGTACCTGAACAACCACGGTGTCACCGGGAGAAAACTCCGGGACATTGGTTTTCATCTGGTCCTGTTCAATTTTCTGGATAATGCTGTTCTTGCTCATTACTTTTCACCATTGTTAAACAATCATTTATCTGATTCATGTTCACTGATAAACATTTCCAGCAATTGCCTATGTTCATCAGTCAATTCATTCGCCTTAATCATCCGCTCTATCAGCTCAGGTCTACGCTGCCAGGTTCTTCCCAGGCTTTGTTTCAAGCGCCATTTACGGATGGCTTTATGGTCACCACTGAGTAACACCGGTGGCACCACCTTTCCTGCAAATTCTTCCGGTCTCGTATAATGCGGACAATCCAGTAGTCCATTCATAAACGAGTCCTGTCCTGCCGATTCTTCATGACCCAGGGCACCGGGCTGTAGCCGGATTATTGCGTCAAGACAGACCATTGCTGCCAGCTCTCCCCCACTGAGAACATAATCTCCAAGGGAATATTCTTCATCTACCCGGGTTTCAATAACCCGTTCATCAATGCCTTCATAACGCCCGCATAACAGGATTAACGAATCGCGTTGGGCCAGCTGGTTAATAGCCGACTGCTTCAGTGGCGTCCCCTGTGGCGTCAGATAAATAACACTGGCGCCAGGCAGTTCCTGTTTTGCTGCATTGATGGCCCCTTCAAGAGGCCCCGTTTTCATTAACATGCCGGGACCACCACCATAAGGCCTGTCATCCACGGTCTTGTGTTTATCTATTGAATAGTCTCGCGGGTTCCAGAAACTCAGTTCAGCAAGCCCGTCCCTGATAGCGCGACTGCTAACACCAAATTCACTCAGCGCGGCAAACATATCCGGAAATAGTGTGACTATGCCTGCCCGCATCATTTATCCCGGACTCTGATTCCGAATCATTTAGCGCAATGCCTGACTACTCTGCTGATTTCCCTTTACACCGCCCTGGCATTGCCCCTGGCAATCAATAGAAAATCAATAATCTTTCTCCCAGTCTACCTGGATCACTTTCTGCTCCAGATCCACCTGCCTGATAACCTGATCCTGTAAAAAAGGTATCAATCTTTCCTGATCATCAATACTGTTGGTCGTTGCTCTGACCACAAGGACATCGTTAGCCCCGGTTTCCATCAAGTGGTGTACTGATCCCAGGTTCTCTTCCTGGAGGTTTATTACTGCCAGGCCTTCCAGCTGAAACCAGTAATATTCCTGTTTTTCAAGTTCTGGCAGAGCACTCTTCTCTACCTTCAGCTCACAGCCGGTATATAACCTGGCCTGCTCCCTGTCATCGCACCCTTTAATATGGCCGATGAATTGTTTGCCCTGTGCCCTGCTCTCATCGATTTCAATCTTTTCCAACTTGCCCGCTGGCGCATTGCCCCCGGGAATACTTTTTTGAGAAAGATAAAAATGCCTGAAATCGAGAATGTTGTCTGCCGGATCAGTAAAAGAAATCAGTCTCACCCAGCCTTTTATGCCATGAACGGCACCAATTCGGGCCAGGGTAGTCAACTCATTTGCTGGAGCAGATGGCTCGTCCATCATGACGGCCGCACACTGGCCAATCAGGCAGCAGTCGCTGCTGCAGCCTGGGCATCTTTCAACAATTTAGCGACACGATCACTGGCAATTGCGCCCTGATCGGTCCAGTGCTTGACCCTTTCGAGGTCAACACGCAGTCTTTCTTCCTGGCCGCGAGCACCCGGATTAAAGAAGCCAACGCGCTCGATAAACCGTCCATCACGGCTAAAACGCTTGTCTGCTACAGTCAGATGGTAAAAGGGACGCTTCTTTGCGCCGCTTCTTGAAAGTCTAATAGTTACCATAACTTGTTGTTTCCAATAATAAAATTTAATTCAAAACAGTCTATTCGCCAAGCTCAATCGAGGGCTGGCGAAAAAGGCGGGTATTCTACGAGAAAAGAGGCGGGTTTGGAACCTTATATCGTATAAAAACTTAACTAAATCTTGGGGTTATTAGTACACGCAAATTTATCTCGGGTGATGCAGTGAAACGCCTGATATAACAAGTAAATATTATTTTCACTATGGGCTGGGTTTACCTGCCGGGAAAGCCACCACCAGGTGGCTTCATGCCGCCACCGAGACCACCCAAACCACGCATCATATTGGCCATACCGCCCCCTTTCATTTTCTTCATCACCTTTTGCATCTGCTTGTGCTGCTTTAGCAAACGGTTCAGATCCTGAATAGAGGAACCCGAGCCCATCGTGATTCGGCGTTTCCTGGAACCATTGAGCAATTCCGGCCGGCGCCTTTCCTTCAGAGTCATCGAATTGATAATAGCTTCCATACGCGCGAAAGACTTATCATCGACCATACCCGCTGCAGATTTCTGGGCACTACTCAGGCCCGGCATTTTATCCAGCATATTGGCCATCCCGCCCATATTCTGCATTTGCTGCAGCTGTTCCTTGAAATCCTGCAGGTCAAAGCGCTGACCACGCTTGATTTTCTTTGCCAGACGTTCGGCTTTTTCCTTATCAACTTTCTTTTCCACATCCTCAATCAGGGAGAGGACATCGCCCATGCCAAGGATTCGTGAAGCTACACGGTCAGGATGAAAGGCTTCGAGGCCATCTATTTTTTCACCAATACCCATGAATTTAATGGGCTTGCCGGTTATATGTCTTACTGAAAGCGCTGCACCACCCCTGGCGTCACCGTCTGCCTTGGTCAGGATTACACCGGTCAGTGGCAATGCGTCGTTAAAGGCCTTGGCGGTATTGGCCGCATCCTGGCCGGTCATGGCATCCACCACAAAAAGGGTTTCTACCGGATTGGATACGCTATGCAGGGAACTGATTTCCGACATCATCTCTTCATCGATCGCAAGACGCCCGGCGGTATCGATGAATAACACGTCAACAAACTGTTTTCTGGCCTCGGCGATTGCCTGCCTTGCGATGTCTTCAGGTTTCTGCGAGGGGTCACTGGGAAAGAACGTGACTCCAGCTTCTCCAGCCAGGGTTTCCAGTTGCTTGATAGCTGCAGGCCGGTAAACGTCGGCACTGACCACCATGACAGTTTTTTTCTGGGTATTCTTTAGCCACAGGGCCAGTTTTGCCACTGTAGTGGTTTTACCAGCACCCTGCAGGCCTGCCATCAAAATCACCGCGGGCGGTGTGGCACTCAGGTTAAGTGCCTCGTTGGAATCACCCATCAGGGTCTGAAGCTCAGCCTGAACTATCTTCAGAAAGGCCTGCCCGGGAGTCAGACTCTTGCTGACCTCCTGGCCAACTGCCCGGAACTTGACCTTGTCGACAAATTCCTGAACTACAGGTAACGCTACATCCGCCTCCAGCAAAGCACGCCTGACTTCACGCAAACTCTCCTGAATATTTTCTTCAGTGAGCCTGGCTTTGCCAGTGATTGTGCGCAGGGTTTGTGAAAGGCGATCGGTTAAATTCTCAAACATCGGGGGTCCAACCAGGTAATGTGTCATTGTCTATTTAAGGTGAGCTGCCCATTCTACAAAATCGGGAACCAGGAACACAGGGCTAATTGGCAATATCCTTGAAGTTGTCATAAGAAATCCAGATCCGGAAAAAGGACTTCAATGGATGGCACACATGTGAGAGACTTTCCGCCATGTTAAGCACCAGTATCAGTATCATAGCTGTCATTAGTTATGCTCTGGGTTTCCTCTTACAGCGTCAAAACCTAAACAGCGGTCTCCCTGAGCGAAAAAAATTATTTGCCAGCAGCATTATTGCCGTCACTGCCCATCTGGTAGTGATTGTACTTATTACACTGCAACCAGATGGTCTGGACCTTGGATTCTTCAAGGTGGCCTCGCTTATCAGTTGGGTTATTGTAGTTGCGGTTCTACTGAGTAGCTGGCAAAAACCACTGGATAACCTTTTCCTTTACCTCTTTCCGCTGGCCATATTGTGCCTGCTGGCCTCGACCTTCATACCCAGTAGCTATGTCCCACAGTCCGGGTACAGCCCGGGGGTAGCCTTGCATATTCTGCTGGGTATTTTATCGGTCAGTATTATCACTATTGCAGCATTCCAGGCATTACTGCTGTCATTCCTCAACAAACTGCTAAAACAAAAGCAATCCTTTGCCCTGGTCAGCCATTTACCACCGCTGGAAACCATGGAAGTTTTGCTGTTTGAAATGCTCTGGTTCGGACTTTTATTATTGACCGGTGTTTTAGTGACCGGCGTGCTCTTTATGGATGATTTTTTCGGCCAGCATCTGAGTCACAAGGCGATACTTTCAACAATTTCCTGGGTCGTTTTCTCAATATTATTGTGGGGACGACATCAACTGGGCTGGCGTGGCAAAACAGCTAATCGCTGGATTCTCGCCGGCTTTGCCTTTCTCATACTGGCCTATTTCGGCAGCAAGTTTGTGCTGGAAATCATTCTGGACCGTGTGTAGCTTTTCCTATTCCTGAAAAATACAGATTACAACTATTAGCTTAATCGAGACATAACAGAGACCCCTTTTGGAAGAAACCTCACTTACTGTATTGCTGGGCATACTGATTTTTCTCATTCTCATGTCTGCCTATTTCTCCAGTTCTGAAACCGCAATGATGGCGTTGAACCGCTATCGCCTGCGCCACCTGATCAAACACAATCATCGTGGAGCCATAAGAGCTGGAAAATTATTGGAAAAACCCGACCGCCTGATTGGCATCATTCTGATTGGCAATAATCTGGTTAACTTCATCGCAGCTTCTGTGGGCACAGCTATCGCTGTCAGACTCTGGGGCAACCTCGGGTTTATTCTCGCGCCGGTTTTACTGACAATTATTGTGCTGATTTTTGCCGAAGTAACGCCAAAAACCATTGCGGCACTGTATCCGGAAAAAATCGCCTACCCCTCCTCAATACTCTTGCTGATATTACTGAGGGTCAGTTATCCCGCCGTATGGATGATTAATAGCGTCTCCAATGGTCTGGTCAAACTTTGTGGTCTCAGCGTCGAAGAAGACACATCACATCATCTTACAAAGGAAGAATTACGCACTGTACTTGATGAAAGCGGCGCACTGATTCCAGTGAAACGTCATGGCATGTTAATGAACATACTTGATCTTGAAAAAGCCACTGTCACTGACATTATGGTGCCAAGAAACGAAGTGGTGGGAATAGACCTTGAAGATGACATCGAAGAAATTCTCGAAATCATTGGCCAGAGTTCCCACACCCTGCTTCCGGTTTTTCGCAAAGATCTGAATGAGGTTATTGGCTTCATGCACCTGAGAAATATTTCCCGCATGATAGGGGTTGAAGAGATTAACAAGGCAGAATTAATGCAGTTAACGGAGGAAGCCTATTTCGTGCCGGAAACAACGCCTCTGCATACCCAGCTGTTTAAATTCCAGAACAACAAACGACGTATGGCAATGGTCGTTGATGAGTATGGCGATGTGCAGGGAATCGTAACCCTGCAGGATATCCTCGAGGAAATCGTTGGTAATTTTACAACCAACCTTTCGGAAGAAACGGACGACATTCATCCGCAAAATGATGGCACCTACCTGATTAATGGCACGGCAACCATCAGGGAAATCAATAAGGCCCTGGACTGGGATTTACCCATAGACGGACCCAAGACCCTGAACGGACTATTAACAGAATTACTGGAAATTATTCCGGAAAAAAACGTCTGTGTGCGCTTGCCATTTCATTTTGTTGAAATTCTTAATGTGCAGGATAATGCTATCAAAACCGTCAAGATGTGGTCATTGGAAAAAATAGAAGCAACGCAGATTCAAAAATCCCTTTTTAGCTAACACTGATAAACCGATCATTTAATAATGAAATATTGTCATGCCTGCAGCAATGAACTAAGCATTAAAACACCAGCCAATGATGACCGCGAACGATTCGTTTGCGAGTCCTGTGGCGAGATACATTATCAAAATCCGAATATCATTGTTTGCTCGCTGCCCTGCTATGAAGACCAGGTATTATTGTGCAAACGTTCAATAGAGCCACGCTACGGACGCTGGACTTTGCCTGGCGGCTTTATGGAAAACAATGAAACTACCCATGAGGGGGCCTCTCGGGAAACACTTGAAGAGGCCTGCGCCCGCATCAGGATTCATGGCCTGTATACCTACTACTCCCTGCCCTATATCAATCAGGTACATATGTTCTTTCGAGCAACCCTGCTCGATCTGAATTATTCAGCAGGCGCAGAAAGCCTGGAAGTTGAACTGTTTAGGGAAAAAGACATTCCCTGGGATGAAATTGCGTTTCCCGCAGTGAGCAATACACTGAAACATTATTACAATGACCTGCCTCGAAATATTTTTCCTGTGCATTCTGCAGATATAATTCTTGGGAAAGACAAGCAGCGCCTTATAGTTCCCCACGACAGCGCTGTATAAACACACTGATAACAAGCTCTTATACATATTCCTGACAGGATTTATCCAATGACTGAACTTGAAAAATCCAATACAACGATATCAATTACACAAGTCAGGGAAACCGGGCGGCAGGAAACACGGGATATTGTCGCTATGGAAGAGCCTCTCGAAATTCGACTTGGCTATACCGACCCCCTAAAAGGTCGTGTCCATAAAAGTATTTCCATTACCATGCGCACCCCTGGTGATGACATCAATCTGGCCTGCGGATTTCTTTACAGTGAGAGCATCATTAGCAGTATAGAAGAGATCTCAACAATCGATGACAGAGCAAACAATGTTATCCGTATCGAGCTGGAAGAAGACCGGGTTTTTGATCTGAGCCGTATTGAACGTCATTTCTATACCACGTCCAGTTGCGGAGTTTGTGGCAAGGCATCGCTGGAAGCCCTGAGCACAACCGGTTATGACGCCATTCTGGATAATACCTTTTCCATCAGCCATAAAAACCTCTGCAGCATAGGTGCCAGACTGAATGAAAAACAAAGCCTGTTTAGAAAAACCGGCGGCTGCCACGCCACTGCTACCTTTGACGTACATGGCAATATTATTGCCATCACTGAAGATGTGGGACGTCATAATGCCATGGACAAATTAATCGGAAGCATGCTGCGAGCAAGGCTGCTCCCCATGCAGGAGATGGGTATTATTGTTAGCGGGCGGGCAAGTTTTGAACTGATGCAGAAAGCCCTGGTAGCAGGTTGTCCGATGCTGGTCGCTGTTGGCGCGCCATCTTCTCTGGCCATAGAGCTCGCCCAGGAATTCAATATCACCTTGATTGGATTTTTAAGAAATAGCGGGTACAACATTTATCATAACCCGACTGCCATTGACTGAATTTTTCCACCCCTAAAACCCTGCTTTTTACAGGGGTAATTTTTCTAATAAAGTCAGCATATCTCCTTGTAATCTCCTCTCTAAAAAGTATTATTAGCCAAGGATCAGTGCTTAGGGATTAGTTGGCGTTTTAAGGGATTGTTCTTTCTCCTATTTCATTGAAAGAAGAATACTCGCGGCAATGAAACTGCTCCCTGATAATTTAGAATCTTGCGTAACCAGTTTTTGATGTAATAGCTGTTAACCCGATTGAGGATTATGGGCCGTCTTGTCTAACTTCACCTGATACAAAAAGTTAATACCGAGTATAAATATAGAAAACTAGCCAAATAAATAGGGGAATTTATGAAAAAGCTTAACAATCATCGTGCACAACTGCATGCCAGCAAAAGCCAAACCACAAAAGCCTGCTTTAAATTATCTGTTCTAGCATTAGCAACTACTCTGGCAACTCAAACCCTGGCGCAGGAAGTCGAGGAAATCCAAATTACTGGTTCCCGCATCCAGCGTGCCGGCATGGAATCACCGACGCCTGTCACCGATCTGGGCCTGGAAGAACTTGGTAATATCGATCCAGGGCAACTTGGCGAATCATTAAGCAAACTACCCCAATTTTTCAACAACCAGCGCCCCAGCCAGGTGGGCTGGAACTCCGCCGGTGCCAACCTCAACCTTCGCGGTGCTGGCTCCCAGAGGTCTCTAGTCCTACTGGATGGCCGCCGGGTACCGGCCGGTAACCGCTGGGGTATTCCCAACGTGAGTGCCTTACCAGAAGCGGCTATTCGCAGCGTGCAGGCGGTTACCGGCGGTGCCTCCGCCGCCTACGGCACGGATGCCGTAGCGGGTGTCATCAACTTCATCCTGGACACCGACTATAATGGGACCAAGCTGAAAGCCCAGGCAGGAACATCCTCCAGGGCAGATGGCGATAACCACGAGCTGGGGCTCACTCACGGCAGGGATGTAGGCGACAATGGCCATCTGCTGTTTTCCATTGACTCATTCCGCCAGCAGGCAATTCGTTCCCAGCAGGCTTTGGAAGACCGCTCCTGGTATAAGCAGCAAGCCCGTATCACCAACCCTGATCCCAACGGACCAAGCCTGATTACCCGCGACTACGTGGTCTCAACAGCAGTTTCCACTGGCGGTGTTATCAACGCACCCAACTCGGCCTTGCATCGCTGGGCATTCAGCCGTGATGACGGTAATGTCGTTGCCGGCCCCCAATCTTTCTCAGGCGTGGGCTCATTCCAGGGTGGCTGTAACTGCCAGGCCCTGACTGCAGCAACACAAGACTGGCAGAATGATGCCGACAACCAGATTTCGGCACGCAATGACAGGGACAATGTCTTTGTCTATTACGACCATGATGTCTCTGACAACCTGAACGTCTATTTTCAAGGCATGTATGGTTTCACTGAAGTGGAAAGCCCCTGGTTCTCCACCCCATTCCTGCAGGGCCCCTGGACCGTCAACATATTCTCCGGAAATCCCTTCCTGCCTGCCAACGTGCAGCAGATAATGGATGACGAGGGACTGGCCTCATTCAATATGGCACTTATCGGTGACAACCAGGCGGACAACCCCTTGGGACAATATACGATTACCCAGAACGACCGTTCAAAGGCAGGCACCGTGGGCTTTAACCTGCGCCTTGATGACGCCGGTTTCTTTACCGACTGGAACATCAAGGGCTACGCACAGTACGGTCGGGTTGACCAACGCCAGCAGTTTCGAAACGGCCCTGACCTGGCCTACCTATTTCCCGCGATGGACGCAGTCATCGGTCCGGATGGCCAGCCTGCCTGTTATGCTGCTCTTGCCAATCCCACCGACTTTGGTGACTGCCGCCCCATAAACCTGCTGGGCGGCGTCCAGAGCGCAGCCAGCACACCTGATGGCATCGACTATGTGATGGATGACGAAAAGTTCATTGCCAGCCTCTACGAGCAGAGCTTTGCCGAAATCACCATCGACGGCCAGCTGCATGAAGGTTGGGGCGCAGGCCCTATCCTGGCTTTCTTCGGCGCTTCCCATCGCAAGGATGAAGTGCTACAGCAGGTGAAGGAACTTGAAGACGAGTTTGTTTTCCTCGGCGGCCAGAACACTGGCTTCCGTGGCCTGGTACCAGAGGGGCAACCCGGCGGCATGGCAGGTATTCGTGCAGGCAGCGTACCTCCCGGCTTCCAAGGTGCAGGCAACCTGTCCCGCATCCTCTTTACTGGCTCCATCCAGACCCCGACCACGGTGCTTGATGGCAGCTTCACAGTTGATGAGGTATTTGGCGAGGTCAACGTCCCGCTTATTGCCGATGCTCCACTGATCCAGCAGCTGGACGCTAGCCTAGCCTACCGTTACGCGGATTACTCCGGGTCCGGCGGCGTCGAATCCTGGAAAATGGGCCTGAGCTGGCAGCTCAACGATGACCTCAGGCTCAGGGCCACCAGCTCACGTGACGTCAGGGCCGCGACCCTGAGGGAACGTTTCGACGAAACAGCCGGTGGTGCAGCAGTAATTGACCCATTCCTGGGTAATTCCTTCATCTTTACCGCCAGCCGAAATTCCGGCAACCCCAACGTCGATCCTGAAGAGGCCGATACCCTAACTTTTGGCGCTGTATACCAGCCCAGCTGGCTGCCCGGTTTCTCCATCTCCGGTGACTGGTATGACATCAAGATTGACGGTGCAATGGCACAGCCACCATTCCAGGATATCGTCGACAACTGCTTCGCGGGTGCACAGGAACTGTGTGATCTGATCGAACGAAGCCCGGAAACTGGCCAGATCACAAGGATCACCACGATCTACTTCAACCTCGATGAGCTGCGACTGAAAGGCTTCGACTTGGAAATGCGTTACACCACGGATGTCAGCTTTTTTGGCGGTGATGAAAGCCTGAGCTGGCGTTTGCTTGGCAACAACATCGATGAGAGGTCGCAGCTGGTCCCGGGTGCACCAAGAGACTTTTTGAACCGCTCCGATCCCACCAACCGTTTCCTGACCAACCTGACCTACAGGCGCAACGATTTCAGGGCCTTCCTGAACGGCCAGTACATCGACAGTTGGACCCAGGACAGGTTCAGCCCACCGGGCGAAAAGGATAACAACACGATTGATTCTGTGTTCATTACCGACCTCACCCTCGGGTATGACTTTACCGGCGAAGGGGGCAGTACCTACAACGTCTTCCTGACGGTGAATAACCTGTTCGATGAGGAGCCACCTCAGACGCCTGGCGATGGTGTTGGCTTCCTCGGCGGCACCTCTGGCATCAACGGTCTGTACGATGCTATCGGTCGGCGCTACGTGATTGGCCTGAACATGAACTTTTAAAGTCCATGTTTAAAACTAACCATTCAAACCCGGCTGCGGCAACGTAGCCGGGTTTTTTATTTTCGTTGATGGGGAATACCGAACCCCTTATTATTCTTATCCTGCTGAAATATAGTCACCTAAAAATTATCACTTGCGATATCAAATGCATAAAACCTGTTTATTGCTTTGTCTGTTTTTCTCCGTTTCATCGGAGGTTCTGGCTATTACTTGCCCGCCAGGCTCTGGTTTTGAGCCCGGCAATGATGTCTGGCAAGTCTGGGGCGGCAATCATGGCAACACGCGATCCAATTCTTATCTGTCCAACCCAATAAATAGTGCGACCCTGCCCCGGCTGACGCTGAAATGGGCCTATGGTTTTAAAGATGTGCGCTCGGTAATAGGTAATCCGGCATTGTCTGGCAACCGGTTTTTTATCGGCGATGAAAATGGCAAAGTTTATTTACTGGATCGTGACAGCAGCCACTGCTGACGGTAAAACCCTTTGGGCGTTTAATACCACCAGGGATTTTGAAACCGTGAATGAAATAAGCGCCAATGGCGGCTCCATGGGCGCTGTGGGTCAAGTGGTCGAAGACGGCATATTACTCGTTACATCAGGCTATATTGGCGTGAAAATGGCGCTATCGGTAATGTCTTGCTGGTTTTTACCAGCGAATGAAATAGTAATAAAAAGTATTGCCATACATTCTCTTCAAATGGGAGGTACGATTTACTTTCAAATGTTGATATATGATACTGGCAGATCGTGACCTTTCAGTTTTTTCAACGGGTTTATAAAAGAGGAAAATAATATGAAGACCCTGACAACTATAACCAGTTTACTTTTGCTTTTGACGAGTTTTTGCGTTTCTGCGCAAGATCCTGTTATTGGGGTTGACGACCCGGAATCTCTGTTTGTTGATGATGACCCTGTGCTTCATCGCAACAAACAGGCCGCACTGCATATCATGCGTGAGCTGCTGCAATGCAACCAGTGGGACCGTGCCGGCGAATGGCTGACTGACGCCTATATTCAGCATAACCCCAATGCCGCTTCCGGTCTGGCTGGCGTGATATATTACTTTACCGAGGTAATGAATCGACCGGCTATTGAAGACTGCGGTCCTCTAACCACCGAGGTGGTTTCAGTGACAGCGGAAGATGATTATGTAACGGTGATGATGCCACGCACTTATCCGCATCCTCACAAGGAAGGCGAAATGTATTACACCACCTGGTTTGATACCTGGCGTTTTGTTGATGGCAAGGCCGATGAACACTGGGACCCTGCTCTGGTTAATCCCTGATTGCTACTGATTTAACAGCATGAAAAAAGCCGGCCTAGCGCCGGCTTTTTTTGTTGCCCTGTTTTCACTACTATAGCTCTTGATCAGGACAGCGTTGACTAACACCCAGCCACTTTCGGGAGCAACTTTCATGCAAGGCTTCAAGCAATCACTATCCTGTACAGGAGCACGCTGGAAAATGCTGTTAACTCCTCGTGTTAGCCCTGCTTTCGCCGGTCTTGCCCTGCTGGCAGGAATTTCCTTCAGCCAGATTACCAATGCTGGCACCGTCGCTGGCCAGGTGCTGGATACGAATGGTAATGCCTTGTCTGGCATACAGGTCATTTACACCCGCGAGCCTGGCGCAAAAGGCGCAAGCGTCGTTACCGTATTCAGTGCTGCTGATGGTGGCTACAGTTTTCCTGAAACCTTTGCCGAGCGCATAAACAGCGATTCCAATATTGTTGCCCGCGGACTGGGTTATCGGCAGATTGACAGGCTTGTCGATACTGATCGTCGTTCCGCTCAACTTACTTTCGTTATGCAGTCTGTCACCAACCAGGTGGACGTGGCGCCAGCCTCGGCATGGCTCGGACGCATAGAAGACAGACAGGAGAAAGCTGACTTTGTTATGAACTGCATCGACTGCCATCAGGTCCCGGCCTCAGAAGTCAGGGCTTATGCCCGCGCAATTGATGATATTCATGCTGTCCAGCCCGAGCTGGCGCGCCGGCAAAGCTGGGACTCCATCGTCAAGTACATGAATTTTCTCTCAGCCTGGGAATTCAGTCGTGGAGGCCGCGCTGAAGGGGCGGAAATTGATGCCCAGGCGGTCTATGCCGTTGAGAATTACGCTGAGGTCATCGATGTACTCACCACATATTTTAATGACCGCATGGACCATATAGAAGGATATGATCGGGGAGCACCCATAATCGCCACAAGCGACACGGCAATATGGGAATATGAAGTCCCGGAACCCAACGCCATTCGCGAAGCGGTCATGCTGGGGGATCCTGCCATGCTCCTTGCCGCCGATGTCAACGCCAACCGGATTGTCGGCATCGATGTCAGGACCGGAAGGCAGCAAAACTTTGAGGTCCCCACTGATTACCTGATCGCCCCCCATTCATTACATCGCAGCTCCAATGGCGAGTTATGGGTAACCCCGCTTTTCAATGATACGGTCGCCAAACTGAATCCACAGTCCGGAACGTGGCAAACCTGGCGTCTTAAAACCACCACTGGCGGCGGGGTTGGCATTCACGACCTCAGTTTCAGCTCGGAACACGAGTTACTCAGCGATGCAGCAGGAAGAGTCTGGTTTTCGGATATCGGCAACAGGGCTGTAGGCTTTTTTGATCCTGAAAGCGGTGAAACCCGAATCTGGAATACCCCGGTTGCCGAAAGCCGGGCCAATGATAGCGCCCTCTATGGCACTGCCTCAGTATACGGCCTGGTAATGACCAGTGACCGCAAGGAAGTCTGGTACTCACAGCTGGGAAACGGTGTTTTCGGTGGTTTTAATATCGAAACAGAAGAATTTATTGGCCCCTTTGTGCTGCCAGATCCCAACACAGGACCGCGCCGTATTACTATCAGTGATGACGATATTATGTACCTGGCACTCTATGGCACCGGTCAGATCGCAGAATTTGATATCAAAAAGCGTGAAATGATCGCTATTCATGACTTACCCGACACGGGTGCTGCCCCCTATTCGGTAACCTGGGATAGCGTGCGCCGGGTAGTCTGGGTCGCTACGGCCAACGCGGATGTAATTTATCGCTTTGATCCGGCAACGCGGTCCTATGGGGTACTTCCCCTGCCCCGCGAACAAAGTTTTCTGCGCATGATTGATATTGACCCGACAAGCGGTGTGCTGGTGAGCTCTTATGCCAATATTGTGGAAAACGTTAATGGTCCGCGAATGGCGCTGATCATTGAGCCCGGCGATGGCGCCTATCCAGTCAGTTTTTCAAGCGAAAATGCCAGTGCCCCCACGCCAGCCAAAATAAGCAGGAAGTAGATTTTATGATTAATGTATTTTCTAGATATATATTATATATTATTGTTTTATATATTTTTATTGTCCCTTTTTCTGCCTATGGCCAGGATCAGACAGAGACCCTCATCAGCGACAAAATGTGCTATGCCTGTCATCAGCTGGACAGCGCCTCCATAGGGCCATCCTGGCAGGCAATTGCCGCTCGACATGCCGAGCGCAGGGAGCAGGTAACACAGGTGCTGGCCGGAAAAATAATTCGTGGTGGTGGCGGTAATTGGGGAGTCGTGCCCATGGTGCCCAATCAACGCGTGAGCGAAGAGCAGGCCCTGCTTATGATGCAGTGGATTCTTGATCAGGCTCCCTGATAACGATAGTTACAAGTCACAAGTCACTAGTTGCAAGCAGGCAACCAACACAGCCAGCTTTGGTCTTTCTTGAGACTTGTGACTTGTGACTTTGTTATTACAAAGCTGATGTAAAAGCCCTATGTTTTTCAAGGGATTAAGTCCTTGTTGATGAAAATTTTCGATAATCGAAAATTGCTGGTCTCACGCTCTCATGGTAGAATCCGCGCTCCAGAGAAGACCACTAACCCGATTTATCCGCCTGAAAATTCTGTATATCATATTTAGCGTTATTCAGCCCTTTATTTGTAAGCCAGGTTTTCAATTCGAGTCTCAATAGCAGGATTTTTTAAGCATGCAGCAGTTATCAGGACCTATCAAATATCAGGAATGGAACCTGGATGCGGCCAAAATGGCCGTTCAGGAATTCAGAGGACGCACCGGTGGCGTCATGCTCGCACTTCATCGAATCCAGCAATTATTCGGCTATATTGATCCCAGCGCCATGGCAATGCTGGGCAAAGTATTCAATCTCAGTCGAGCCGAAATACATGGGGTTGCAAGTTTCTACCACGATTACAAAACCAGCAAGCCGGGCAAATACACGGTGAAAGTTTGTCAGGCCGAGGCCTGTCAGGCCATGGGTTCTGTCAAATTAACGGAAGATATAAAGTCTTTTCTCGGCGTGGATTTCCATGAAACCACCCCTTCCGGCGACTTTACCCTGGAGCCGGTTTATTGCCTGGGCAACTGCGCATGTTCTCCCAATATCATGATAGACCAGGAGACTTATGGGCGCGTCAGCATTGATGGCTTCAAGGCGCTTACTGAATCGCTAAGTGCAGCGACAAGCGAGGAGTTAGCATAATGAGCATCAAAATTTATATTCCCCGCGAAACCACTTCTGCCTCACTGGGCGCAGAACTCCTTGCCAAAGCCATTGATACCGAAGCCCGTTATCGTAACCTTGAAATAGAACTAGTGCGCAACGGATCCCGCGGGGCCTGCTTTCTGGAACCCCTGATAGAAGTTGAAACTGATAATGGCCGCGTAGGCTATGGTCCAATCACTGTGGAAGATGTTCCTGATTTATTTGATGCGGACTTTTTAAATGGCGGCCAACATAGCAAAGCCCTGGGCAATGTGAATGAACTGCCCTGGTTTAAAAACCAGGAACGCCTGACCTTTGCTCGCTGTGGCATTATTGAAGCCACATCGGTGCCTGCCTATGAAAGCCTGGGCGGGTTTGTCGGGCTAAAGAATGCCCTGGCCAAAGATGCCGACGGCATCATTGCCGAGATGACTGATTCAGGTTTGCGTGGTCGCGGAGGTGCAGCCTTCCCCACGGCTATCAAGTGGCGCACCGTCGCCGATTGCGTCGCTGATCAGAAATACATTGTCTGCAATGCCGACGAAGGCGATAGCGGCACTTTTTCAGATCGCATGATTATGGAAGGTGACCCTTTAAGCCTGATCGAAGGCATGACCATTGCCGGACTCGCCGTTGGCGCTGACACCGGTTATATCTACCTGCGTTCTGAATACCCGCTGACTCAGCGAATTCTGAATGAAGCGATTGAAAATGCAAAGACAGCGGGATTTCTCGGTGACAATATTCAAGATTCCGGCAAAAACTTCCACCTTGAAGTTTTCATGGGTGCAGGTGCCTATATTTGTGGTGAAGAGACTTCCCTGCTGGAAAGCCTGGAAGGAAAACGCGGACAGATTCGCTTCAAGCCACCACTGCCTGCCATTGAAGGCCTGTTTGGTAAACCTACCGTAGTTAACAATGTGATATCCCTGGCTTCAGTGCCGGTGATACTCGAAAAAGGTGGCAAGCATTATGCCAACTACGGTCAGGGACGCTCTCTGGGCACCATGCCATTTCAGTTGGGAGGAAATATAAAACAAGGCGGTCTCATAGAAAAAGCCTTTGGCCTCACCTTACGTAATTTAATTGAGGATTTTGGCGCAGGCACCCACAGCGGACGCCCCTTGCGGGCAGTTCAGGTCGGCGGCCCTCTGGGAGCGTATTTCCCTGACTCCCTGCTGGATACCCAACTGGACTATGAAGAATTTGCCAAAGCTGGCGGCATGCTTGGACATGGTGGTGTAGTAGTATTTGATGATAGTGTGGATATGGCCAAACAAGCCCGTTTTTCCATGGAGTTCTGTGCCGTTGAATCCTGTGGCAAGTGCACCCCCTGTCGTATTGGCTCTGTCAGGGGTATGGAAGTTATTGACAAAATCGTTGAAGCCGCTGACGAAACAGAGCGTGAAACACAGCATATTATCCTCAAGGATTTATGCGATACCATGGAGTCTGCTTCACTTTGTGCCATGGGTGGTCTCACACCTGTACCTGTGATGAGTGCCGTTAAACATTTTTCTGCTGATTTTAATAAAGGTGAGCACTGATGAGCTTAGAGAAAGAAATCGATTACGGAACACCGGCTGTTACTGATACAGAAGAAGTTACTCTGGAAATTGATGGTGCGTCCATTACAGTTCCCAAAGGCACCAGCATCATGCGTGCATCGCAAATGCTTGGTACCACCATCCCCAAACTTTGCGCAACAGACTCCCTGGAACCTTTTGGTTCCTGTCGTCTATGTCTGGTAGAAATTGAAGGCCGTCGTGGCACGCCGGCATCCTGCACTACTCCGGTAGAAGCCGGAATGGTGGTGCATACCGAAAACGACAAACTCAATAAATTACGCAAAGGCGTGATGGAACTCTATATTTCAGATCATCCACTGGATTGTCTGACCTGCTCTGCCAACGGTGACTGTGAGTTGCAGGACATGGCCGGCGCGGTTGGCTTACGCGAAGTGCGTTACGGCTATGACGGTGCCAATCATCTTGATGCCCCTACCGATACCAGCAATCCCTACTTTCAGTTTGAGTCCAGCAAGTGCATTGTCTGCTCTCGTTGTGTAAGGGCCTGTGAAGAAGTTCAGGGCACATTCGCATTGACCATCAGTGGTAATGGCTTCGGATCCAAAGTCAGCGCAGGTGTTGAAGAAGACTTCATGAATTCCGAATGTGTCTCTTGTGGTGCCTGTGTTCAGGCATGTCCAACTGCCACCTTGATGGAAAAATCCGTTGTCGAAATTGGTACCCCCGAACACAGTGTTGAAACTACCTGTGCTTATTGTGGCGTGGGATGTACCTTCCGTGCAGAAATGAAAGGTGATCAGGTAGTACGCATGGTTCCGGCCAAATCCGGCAAGGCCAATGATGGCCACTCCTGTGTTAAAGGACGCTTTGCCTTTGGTTACACCACTCATAAAGACCGCATCATGAAGCCGATGATTCGTGAAAACACCTCTGACCCCTGGCGTGAAGTGGAATGGGAAGAAGCTATTTCCTATACCGCCAAGCGTTTTATGGAAATCCAGGAACAGTATGGCCGTAAATCCATAGGCGGCATTACATCCTCTCGAACCACCAACGAAGAAGTTTATGTCGTACAAAAAATGATTCGCGCAGCCTTTAGAAACAACAATACCGATACCTGCGCCAGGGTCTGTCACTCCCCTACCGGTTATGGTCTCAATCAGACATTCGGCACCTCGGCCGGCACCCAGGATTTTGCCAGTGTTGAAGAAACAGATCTGGTATTGCTGATCGGTGCCAACCCTACTGATGCGCACCCGGTATTTGCATCACGCATGAAGAAACGCCTGCGCGAAGGAGCAGAAATCATTGTCTGTGATCCACGCCGCATCGATCTTGTTGAATCACCGCATGTTAAAGCCGCTATTCACTTGCCCCTGATGCCAGGCTCAAATGTTGCACTGATAAATGCCTTTGCCTCCACCATCGTAGAAGAAGATCTTGCTGACTGGGATTACGTTAAAGAACGTTGCGATCCGGAAAGTTTCGATGAATGGCTAAGCTTTATCAAAGACCCGAAAAATTCGCCGGAAGCTGTTGCTGATTTGCTCGGCGGAGATGCCGAGCAGGTACGTGAAGCAGCCAGACGTTATGCCAGGGCCGAACGTGGTTCTATTTACTATGGTCTGGGGGTTACTGAACACTCCCAGGGTTCAACCATGGTCATGGGTATGGCGAATCTTGCCATGCTAACCGGCAATATCGGCATGAATGGCGCCGGGGTTAACCCGCTGCGTGGTCAGAACAATGTACAGGGTTCCTGTGACATGGGTTCTTTCCCCCATGAATTCCCGGGCTACCGTCATGTCAGCCGGGATGATGTCAGAAAACAGTTTTCCGACGCCTGGGGCGTAGAACAGGATGCCGAGCCTGGTTTCCGTATTCCCAATATGTTTGATGCCGCTATCAAGGGTGAGTACAAGGGAATGTTTGTTCAGGGCGAAGACATCGCCCAGTCTGACCCCGATACCCATCACGTGGAAGCAGCCCTGGAAAACCTCGATTGCCTGGTAGTACAGGATCTGTTTTTAAATGAAACCGCCAAATTTGCCCATGTCTTTTTACCCGGCACTTCCTTCCTGGAAAAAGATGGCACTTTCACTAATGCAGAACGCCGTCTAGGCCGAGTGCGACCAGTGATGAAGCCGAAAACAGGCAAGCATGAGTGGGAGATAGTCATGGAAATTTCCCAGGCCATGGGCTATCCAATGCACTATAACAACTCTTCTGAAATCATGGATGAAATTGCAGCGCTGACGCCCACCTTCGCCGGTGTGAGTTTTGATCGACTGGATAACGAAGGCAGTATGCAGTGGCCAGTTAATGATGAAGCGCCAATGGGTACTCCCATTATGCATGTCGGCAGCTTCGTACGCGGTAAAGGTAATTTCAAGGTGACGGAATTTGTTCCTACCGAAGAAAGAGTCACGAAGAAATTCCCTCTCATTTTGACTAC
The DNA here is from genome assembly GCA_030828385.1 of Gammaproteobacteria bacterium. Classification (GTDB taxonomy): domain Bacteria; phylum Pseudomonadota; class Gammaproteobacteria; order Pseudomonadales; family Pseudohongiellaceae; genus Eutrophocola. Next base: position 16,180 of record JAURCS010000015.1, on the reverse strand, counting down.
CGGTCGTATTCTCAGTCAGTACAACGTGGGCGCACAAACCCGCCGTACCGAAAACAACCAGTGGTTCCCGGAAGATATTCTGGAAATTCATGAAGAGGATGCCCTGGAACGCGGCATAAAAGATGGCGACCTGATCAAGATTGCCAGCCGTAAGGGTGAAACTACCATGCATGCGAAAGTATCAGACCGCATGCAGCCAGGGGTAGTCTACACCACCTTCCATAATCCAATTTCCGGTGCCAATGTAGTGACAACAGAGTTCAGCGACTGGGCGACCGACTGTCCTGAATACAAAGTCACCGCGGTGCAGGTTGGTGTTACCGACTCAATGTCTGAGTGGCAGAAGCAGTATCTTGCCTACAATAAAGAGAGACGCAAACTCTCTGAAACCGGCGAGGAAGTTTCACACTAGACTCAATATGTTTTGATGTAGTCTTTGACTACTAGAAACGACATACAAAAAAAGCCGACCTGAACAGGTCGGCTTTTTTATTGGTGTTTATTTATTCATTGAATGTTGTTTTTAGTCAGACTCAGACAAGAAAGAGTCAAGATCTTCAGGATTATTGAGATTAGCAAACACCTTGCCGGAAAAACCGTCTGGCTCAAGTGATTCGCTGGAAAAATGTCGTAACAAAGCTTTCATTGAGCGATCGCCGCCCAGCTCCCGGCTTTGTGAAAAAAGGGAATCCAGGTATGACCTGAGTCTTGAAGATAGTCTGAATACACAGGGAAAGACTTCACCGGAGTAATAACAGACATCTGCCTCAGCAACACCAGCAAGAAGTGTTTTCAGACACTGTTCACTTAGAAATGGCATGTCGACGGGGATCACCAGCAACAAGTCTTGCCCCTTGTCATTTAGCCCTGACTCCAGCTCAATATGATGCAGGGCGGCATGCAGACCACCCAGGGGGCCACAGTCAGGAAGCAAATCGGGAATACTTTTATAACCCGCCAGCTCACCACTAATCAATAACTGATCTGATCCGGTGTTTTGCAATAATGCCAGAGACCGCTCTACCAGAGTCTGGCCCTGGAAAACCAGAAAGCGTTTATCCTGACCCATGCGCGATGACTTGCCGCCGGCCAGTAACAGGGAATAAAGCGTCATAAGCTTGCTTTGAGTATGACTTTACTCTCCTTGATTAATAAGGTGCACATGACGCTGGGGAAAGGGTATTTCAATATTATTTTCAGCCAAAGCCTTGAACACGGCGAGGTTTGCCCGGTAATTAGTATCAAACAACGACGCTGTTGGTACCCAGTAACGCATGCCGATATCAATACTACTGTCCCCATAATTTGACAGCAGCCCCTGCAAAGCTAAACCAGCACCCAGAGACACAGCGCCGATGGCGGCTACAAAGGGCGTAACGCTGATACCGATTTTTCCCAGAGCGATAATTGCTGTCATCGCTACAATAAGAATCTTCACAAATCCTGCGGCGAAATGACTCAGCGTGACATCTCTGTTTTTTCTTACCATCAGGTTTTCAATTAAACCGGACACTTTTTTGCCGACAAACATACCCAGCAAAACAATGATGATAGCGCCCACAATCTGGAAGCTGTAATTCACCATGAACTCAACCATAAGGTTATAAATTTCCTGGGCTTGCTGTAATTCCTGTTCCATCTTTGATCCTTCTTGTTTTTTGTTTTTTTATTTTTTATTTTTCTTGTCTTTTTGTATCTATATGCATGCTATGTATAGTCATTTATTGTTCGGGTTTTTCTTCTCTGCCATCAGCGTAGCGAGCAAACCTGCCACTATCACCATGCACCTGGTCATTACGTTCCCAGGGCCAGCCACCAAACTGATCGCGCTGATAATCCTGAAAGGTTTGCTGTAACTCTTCCCGGGAATTCATCACAAAAGGTCCATACTGCGCGACAGGTTCTGAAATTGGCTGTCCCTGCAAAAGCAGAAGTTTTGCAGTACTCCCGTTACAAGTAATGTCCAGAGGCTGATCTGACTGTAATTGTAAGCCCTGACTGACCGCAACTTCTTGCCCCGCCGCAGTAATACTGTCGCCTTCATAAAAATATAATACACGATTAAGTCCAGCTGCCGAGGCGGGCAATGTCCAGTGTGCGCCTTGCTCCAATTCAATAAGCCATAGCGCCACATTGTTCTCAGGATTTGCGGCCCAGGAATCAGGCGGTGGTGCGGGTGCTTGAATGCCTGACAGCTCGCCAGCAATTATTTCAATGCTGATACTTTTCCCCTGTTCATCCTTGCGTTCAACAACCGGCACATCCTTATTCCAGAACATAGTGAAATGAGGTTCAACCATCTTGCTACTGGCAGGAAGATTCAGCCAGATCTGAAACAATAACAAGGGGTTCTTCCTTGATTCGTTAAGCAAGGGAAACATTTCACTGTGTTGCACTCCCTTTCCTGCAGTCATCCACTGCACATCACCATTGCCATAACGTCCGGCGGCTCCCAGAGAGTCAGCATGATCCACCAGTCCATTCTGAACTACGGTGATGGTTTCAAAACCACGATGGGGATGCCCCGGAAATCCCGGCACCTTGTCGCCATGATACATACGCCAGCCATCCTTTTTCTCAAAATCCTGTCCGATATTACGGCCAGCAAGAGAAGCCGCTGGCCCGAGTTCCCCATTGCCAGGGGGAAAATTGTCCTGGTGAAAGGCACAGAACAGAAACGGGTCAAGAGTTTGCCAATGAAAGTCCAGTGGCTGCACTGCAATAATGGGATGACTCATAAATATATTACCTTTGGAATTCTATTCGCCGAGAAGCGCCCAGAAAGGCACAACCGAAATATACACCAGACCGGCTATCATCACGATATACGCCACATACCTGACAGGATTTTCTCTGGCTATATCGAGAAAGGTCCTGGCCTTGCCCTCTTCCTTCAGCGCTTCATACTCATCACGCATCCGCTGGAAACGCTCTTCTTCATGCTGTTTCAGCAAAGCTTTGGCCTGCTCCAGCTGATCATCGTTACTCAGCCATAGGGCCGGCATGGAAATTCCCCAGTTGCCTGCTCCGGTTTCATACACCTCAATTTCATGAGCTTCCATCAGGGCATAAATCTCTTCCAGCTCATCCGCCGGTACCTGCCTGAGTTTCACTAACTGGGTGGCCATGATATTTGACTATTCTCTGAGAAGTTACTTGCTTTACAGCAAGATGAATTGATCTTTCCTGAAACGGCTATATTAACCCAGACTTCCACTGATTAATAAATTCTGTAAGCTGAAATCAATCAGCTCCTGTATTTTGCACCCCATACTTCTTGGCTGATTAACATAAACTCAATGAAATTTTCCAGGGATTCTCCGGTTCTTGGAGAGACTATGGCGATATGCTTTAATCTGCTGTCTGCTTTATCTTATTTATCCATATTTTGTTAAGGAGCCAGGGATGCATTTTCCTCTCAACGTTTTCAGCAAGAGCTTTCAAGCACTCATAGCCTCACTGGCTATTCTGATCCTTACGGCGTGTTCTGAATCTTCAGCACCCGAGTCTGATGTGGTCTCTGAATCAGCCCCAAGTGCAAGTTCAGGTTATACCTTAATTGAACGCGTTGATGCTGACAGTGGAGAAATAGTCATTCCCTACAGCAAGTATGAACTGGATAACGGCCTCACCGTCATTATCCATGAAGACATGTCGGACCCGCTGGTGCATGTGGATGTAACCTACCATGTAGGGTCAGCCAGAGAGGAGCCTCAACGTTCCGGCTTTGCCCATTTCTTTGAGCATATGATGTTTCAGGGATCAGAACATGTGGCAGATGAACAGCACATCGGCATCGTTACTGAGTCTGGTGGCACCATGAACGGCACTACCAGCTTTGACCGTACCAACTATTTCGAAACCGTCCCCAGCAATCAACTGGAAACCATGCTCTGGCTGGAGTCTGACCGCATGGGTTATTTCCTTGACGCTGTCACGCAGGAAAAATTTGAAGTACAGCGTGATACCGTAAAAAATGAGCGCGGCCAGAATTACGAGAATTCCCCTTATGGCTTGTGGTCGGAAAAAATGTTTACTGCCATGTTCCCTCCCGAGCACCCCTACTCCTGGATGCCCATTGGTTTTATTGAAGACCTGGATGCCGCCACGCTGGATGATCTGAAGAAATTCTTTCTGCGCTGGTATGGCCCCAATAATGCCACGCTTACCATTGGTGGTTATGTGAATGTCGAAGAAGCAATGGATCTGGTGGTGAAATATTTCGGTGAAATTCCACCGGGCCCTGCTGTGGAAAACGATGTAAAACAAGCCGCCTTGCTGGATGCTGATCGTTATATTTCCTATGTTGACAGAAACATCCGCTTCCCTGGACTGTTTATCGCTTATCCAACAATCCCCATGGACCATCCTGATCGTGTTGCTCTGGAAGCCATGAGTGAAATCATTACCGTGGGCAGGAAATCCTTTTTCTACAAGGAATTCATTCTGACCCAGAAAGCCATTCAGGCCAGTGGATTTAATTACATGCAGGAACTGGCTGGTATGCTTATCTTCCTCGTTCTGCCATTTCCGGGGACCCCTCTGGCAGATTTTGAAACCGAAATGCGGAACATTATTGAGTCCTTTGACGCTGACTCTATCAGTGATGATGATATCCAGATCTACAAGGCAACCCAGGAAGCAGGATTAATTAACAGCCTGGCCAGTGTCAGCGGCAAGGTCCGCCAACTGGCCTCCAATGAAACCTTTCTTGGTGACCCTGACCAGATTCAGAAAGAACTGGATGATATCCGCGCCCTGACCAAGGAAGATGTGTTGCGGGTATATAACAGCTATATCAAGGAAAAACCTGCCATATACCTGAGCGTAGTACCCGAAGGTGGCGAAGACATTGTCGCCAAGCCAGATAATTTCACTATTCCTGCGCGGCTTTCCCAGATAGAGAGCACTCTTGAAAACCTGGAAGAACGCGATGCACCGGAATCCTTTGATCGCAATATACGACCCACTCCACCGCCCAATCCTCTGGTTTCCATGCCGGACTACTGGCGCCAGAATTTGAGCAACGGCATAGAAGTGATTGGCACAGCCAATGCAGAAGTTCCTCTGGTTAGTCTGCGACTGGATTTTGATGGCGGGCACCTGCTGGAGTCAGCGGACAAATACGGTGTTGCCAGTCTGACGGCACAAATGATGAATGAAGGCACTGAAAATTTCAGTGCCGAGGAATTTGAAATTGAACTGGATAAACTGGGTAGCGGTATTTCGGTAGGCTCAGGAAGTGACAGCTTTAATATCAGTGTTCAGTCTTTGTTACGAAATGTCGATGCGACGCTTGATCTGCTGGAAGAACGACTGTTTCGCTCTTCATTTACCCAGGCAGATCTCGATCGCCTGCGTCAGCAGCAGATTGAAAATATCGAGGCAAGCAAGGAAGAGCCTTCCGGTATTGCCGGCACGGTCTATCCAAAACTCATTTATGGCGAAGAGCATGCCTATGCCGTTTCAGCAGCGGGTACCATACCCACCCTGCAAAGCATTACCCTGGAAGACATCGAAGCCTTTGCCCGCAAGAACCTGGTGAGTCAGGCCCTTAAAGTGTCCATTGTCGGCGACCTGCCCCAGCAAGACGTCTTGGCCAAGCTGGATTTTCTCCAGGCATTACCCAATGAAAATGTGAGTCTTAATCAACAACCCACTGGCACTAACGTAAATGAGACTACGCTGTACCTGGTGGACAAACCTGGTGCTGCCCAGTCCGAAATTCGTATCGGCTATCTAACTGACCTGACTTACGACGCCGCTGGAGACTACTGGGAACGTTCATTGATGAACTATATTCTTGGTGGCGCATTTAACAGCCGTATTAATCTTAACCTGCGTGAAGACAAGGGCTACACCTATGGTGCGCGCAGCAGTTTCAGCGGCAGTAAGATACCGGGGCCATTTACTGCTTCTGCCAGTGTACGCACGGATACAACGGCTGACTCTGTGGTGCAATTTATAAATGAAATCACCAATTACCGCGACAATGGTATTACCGCTGCAGAGCTGCAATTCACCAAGGATGCCATTGGTCAGAGTGAAGCGCGCGATTACGAAACCCCGGGGCAGAAAGCCCGTCTGCTGGACCAGATTATTACCTATGACCTGGAGGCTGATTTTGTGAAACAGCAGCAAACTGTTATCTCTGCATTAACCGCAGAACAGGTACAGGAGCTGGCACGCGAACATCTGCCAGTAGAAAAAATGAAAATCCTTGTAGTTGGTGACAAGGCCGTAATCGAGGATTCACTGCTTGCACTGGGCTACCCTATTGTCGAGCTTGACGAGGAAGGTAACCCCCTGAACTAGGGTGCAGGTAAATATTTCAAAAAGGGTCGCCATGCGGCCCTTTTTTTGTAAACTGATTTTTTCCCCCAGACCCGATACTCCGGATCATGGACAACGGTGTCACTCACGTTTATTCTGCCAAGACTTGAATCAACATCAATACCAACAGAAATAAAATGTTTCTCTGCTCCTGATGTTAGCCTGAAGCAACTGCTACATGGAAACTGGGAACCCGTAGAACAATTAAAGCGATAACTCAAACACCTGCTAGAATTATAAACTGATGAAACAATAAAGGATTAGAGTTTGCCGGAGGAAACAGGCATCAGTGAATTATCAAGTAACATCATAGTCCTGACAGGACCGGAATCTTGCGGCAAAACCACATTGGCCTCAGGCCTCGGGGAAATGTTGCGGGCACATGTTGTGCCGGAAATCTCCCGTGAATACCTGAATCAAAGACTGGGTCGCGACAGCCACTTCCATTACAGCGAACCAGACCTGCTTGAAATAGCCGGAGAACAGCATCGACTGGAGCAACTCGCTCTGGGCAAAAACCCTGAGCTGCTACTTTGTGATACAGACCTGCTGGTGCTGATCATCTGGAGTGAAGTGCGTTTTGGAACATGCCACCAGTGGATCCTCGATAGCTTTGCCGCCAATATTGTGACCCACAAACGTCACTATTTGCTTTGTCACTATGACGTACCCTGGGAAGCAGATCCATTGCGCGAAAATCCTGATGATCGTGAAGAATTGTTTGCCCTGTATCAGGACAAGCTTGATTTTTACCAGCTAGACTACAGTATCATCTGCGGCAATATCGAAGCACGTCTGGATCAGGCAATGACAGTAATCGAGAAAAAAATTACCCGCCATTGACGCGCGAGCGCGGAGCGCAAGCGCAAGTCGCAAGTCGCAAAAAAGGCGATCAATGATCGCCTTGTCGGATGCGTCCCTGCGGTCCTTATCCGACCTACAGAAAACCATTGAAGCCTGAGAGAGTGGTTGCTTGCCTCTTGAGACTTGTAACTTGTAACTATTCCTCCGCCTGCCATCCCCCACCAAGCGCCTGGAATAAACCGGTGATGGTATTAAGACGCAGTAATTTATTATCGAGATAACTGTTGCGGGTTGAAAACAATGTGTTTTGCGCGATCAGCACAGTCTGGAAATCGGCCACACCTTCCTGGTATCTGAGCTCGGCAATACGAAACGCTTCTTCCGCAGCCTCCAGGTTCTGCAATGCCACCACACCCTGTGCTTCCAGTAATTCAATATTGCTTAATAACACTTCCACTTCATTAAAGGCACCAATAACAGCACGGCGATAGTTGTTCAGATTATTTTCCATGGTGATTCTGGCCTGGTCGATATTTCGAAAACGCTGGCCATTATCAAGCAGGGTTTGTATCAGGTTGGCATTTATATTGAGGATGGTATCCGGATCACTCACCAGTTCAGAAAGTGAAGTACTGGATGCGTTAATGCCTCCGGTGAGGGAAATTTGCGGGAATAAATCGGTCTTTACGATATCGACACTGGCACGGGCACTGCGCAAATTGGCTTCAGCCTGAACCAGGTCTGGTCGTCTGACCAGCAATTCCGATGGCAGTCCAGGTTTAACCTGAGGTACCTCAATGTCCTGTAATGTCTCCCCTGCCACCTCAAAATTTTGCAGCGATCTTCCCAGCAACAAGGCCAAAGATGATCGGGTAGCCAGGTCATTCTGAATAAAACTGCGCAGGTTATTGCGCTCGCGATCAAGTGCAATCTGCTGTTGCAGGGCTTCAATGGGCACGGCAACACCGGCGTCAACTCTGGCCTGGGCTATTCGATAAATCGCTTCAGCATTTTCCACATTCTGCATGGATGCCTCGACCTTATCCCGCGTCAGCAGTAGCTGGAAATAAGTTGAGGCTGCAGTTCCCAGGGTATTAAGCGCTACATCAGCAACCTGGGCTACGCGGAAATCATAATCTGCAACAGCCCGGTCATATGCAGCTGGCTTGCTGAGGATGTCGTTATAAGTAAACGTGGCACCCAGGCTAAATGGTTCGTTGGGGCTGGATGATGTTTCGGAACCATCGACTCTTGTTTCGTTATAACTGGCCCCCGTCCCCAGATTTACCAAAGGGGTTGGCAGCAGGTTAAAGCCCGCTTCCCTCAGTGCAATCTGGGCTGACTCTAGATTACGACGGTTATTTTCCAGGTCCAGATTATTTTCCTGAACCTGAGAGATGATATTGCTCAGCTCTTCATCGTTGAAGGCATTCCACCAATCGGTTTCCGGCCATATATCGGCCTCTTCAACCACTGGTCCTTGCCAATTTTCCGGCACATCAGCGTCCGATAGCTGAGGTAACTCGGTCAGCGTACAGCTGACGAGAGATCCCATGCAGGCAAGTGAAAATAGAAAAGAACGCAGGCTGTACATCATAAGTTACTCGTTCGCCAGTGCCACAACCGGATCAAGTTGTGCTGCTTTTCGGGCCGGCGCAAACCCAAAAATCAACCCAGTGGCAGTAGCGCAACTAAAGGCTAATATCATTGGCATCGCTGTAAACTTGATCGACACTTCAAAGAAAATAAGAATATAGCCAACGGTGACACCGGTGATGACACCTATAACACCGCCCACTCCAGACACTACAATTGCTTCAGAAAGGAACTGGGACATAATATCCATTTGTCTTGCACCCGTGGCCATACGAATACCAATTTCGCGGGTCCTTTCAGTCACCGATACCAGCATGATATTCATAACACCTATGCCACCAACGAGCAGTGAAATGGCCGCTACTGAACCTAGCAAGATGGTAAAGGTATCCTGGGAAGCGGTAATGGTCTCCAGCAATTGAGCCGCATTGAAAATGCGAAAGTCTTCACTGCCATGACGCGCAATCATATACTGAATGAGGTTTTGCTCTGTGGCTTTAATTGCGTCCACATCATCGACATACACGGAAATACTGCGCGCATTGCTTTCACCCATCAAACGCAGTGCCCCTGTTTTAAACGGCACAAAAACCACATCATCCTGATCATTGCCATTGGACGAGGCACCCTTTGTAGTCATCACGCCAATCACCAGAAAAGGGATATTCTTGATCAGAATATATTCGCCGAGCGGTTCTGCCCCGGCGGGAAAAAGCTCGTTAGTTACGGTGGCACCGAGGACGGCTACCGGGGTATAGCGATCACTGTCTTCGCGGGTAAAAAATATGCCCTTGGCTAAAGGCCAGGCACTCAGGTCAGGCATATTCTCGGTGGTTGCCGTTACCTGAGTCGAATAATCCAGACGCTGATATCTGACGGTATAGTTACTTTGTAATTCCGGCATGGCGCCGAGTATATTGGGCAATTCCTGACCTACCGCATCAGCATCTTCAAGCGTGAGTGTTGACGGCAGGCTGCGGCGCTGGCCGGGCACACGCGCCGGCTGTAATGTCAGTCTGTTGGTACCAATTGAAGAAATGCGGTCAACAATGTCCTGACGCGCCCCTTCACCGATGGCCAGCATGGCAACGACAGATGCCACGCCGATCACGATTCCCAACAAGGTCAGAATGGTTCTGAAAATATTGGCTTTCAGGGAACGCATCGCCATACGAATGGATTCACCAATACCAGCCATTGGCGAGGCAACTTTTCGGCTGAGAAATAAATCCCGCAGGGTTTTATTCTGTTTGGGGTCAATGACGCCTTCAGCATGTCCGCTATCATTAATTATTTCCCCATCACGAAACTCAATGACTCTATCCGCATGGGAGGCGACTTCATTGTCATGGGTAATAAGGATGACGGTATGTCCATCACGGGCCAGACTTTCCAGCAAGGCCATCACTTCGATACCACTCTGGGTATCCAGGGCACCGGTAGGCTCATCGGCTAAAATAACCTTGCCACCATTCATCATGGCACGGGCAATGGAAACTCGCTGCTGCTGTCCGCCGGAGAGTTGAGTGGGTCTGTGATCAAGGCGATCACCGAGACCAAGGGACGTTAACAGGGCTTCCCCACGCATACGTCTGTCGTTGTGATTCAGGCCGGCATAAATGGCCGGGACCTCAACATTTTCCTCTGCGGTGGAACTATTGAGGAGGTTATAACTTTGAAAAACAAAGCCAAACGCCTCACGACGTAACCAGGCCAGACCATCAGCATCAAAGCTTTTGATATCTCGACCGGCAAATAAATAGGTGCCCTTGGTAGGACGATCCAGACAGCCCAGCAGGTTCATCAGAGTGGATTTACCGGAACCCGACTGACCTACAATGGCAAGAAACTCACCCGGGTATATTTTTAGATCAATGCCGCGTAGCGCATGAACTTCGACCCCACCATCAGTGGCAAAAATACGATGGATTTTCTTTAGCTCAATTAATGGAATGGCAACTTCACCACTTATTTCAGCGGTGTTTTTTTCGCTGCTGGAGCGCGCTGGTTCCTTGCTCAAATCACCAGCGGCAAAAGATGTATCAGGATGGAGAGCGCCTGTGCTCAACGGAAGCCCCCCATAGCCCGGAACATTTCACGACGATCCGTTTGGCCACCCTGCCCAGCTGCTCCCGGAATGTTCTGCAGAATACCGGCAACCACTTCATCTCCGACTTCAAGACCGGAAATTACCTCAGCGGATATTCTGCTGGTAACACCTACCATAATTTCCCGCTCTTCAAATCCACCGTTACTATTGACCACCTGAACTCTGGCCAGTCGTCTTGCCGGAGCACCTTGTGTATTAGCGCGTCCAGCGCCTGCTCCTGGTCTGCCGGCCCCATTACCCGCTCCCCGGAAGGCAGCGGGTCTTCCTGTGGCTCCTGCACCACCAGCGCCTGCAAAGCCCCCAGCACCTGGCTGATCAATGAAGGTTAAGGCGCCAACCGGAACTGTAGGTACATTTTCCGCCGAAGAGGTGACGAAATATACCTGGGCGGTCATATCAGAAAGCAAGGAACCATCACTGTTATCGATATCAAACAGACCGGTGTACAGCACCACATTATTCTCGACTATCGGGGTGGGCAGTATCTGTCGCACGGTGGAATACCAGCGTCGGTTTCCTCCGCCCAGGGTCGTGAAATAGACCGGCATGCCCTTCTTAATACTGCTGATATCCGCTTCCGATATTTCAGTTTCGACGGTCATGGTGCTCAAATCTGCAATTCTCAGGATGGTTGGCGCCTGCTGATTGGCGTTGATGGTGCGCCCCTCATTCATATCCAGCGAAACCACGGTGCCGGCTGAGGGAGCATAGATCCTTGAAAATTCAAGTTGGGTCTCATCACTTTCCAGGCTGGCTTTGCTCTGAATAATCTGTTTTTCCAGCTGGATCAAGCCGGCTTCTGCAGAGGCCAGATTATTAATGGCGTTATCATAATCCAGCTCACTGGTCGCATCGGCATCCCGCAGTCGCTCCTGACGGCGGGCATTGGCTCGAGCCAGTGCAAGGGAGGCATTACGGGCGGCAATTTGTGCTTCCAGGGCTTCAATACTGGCACGACTGGCTTCCACTCTGGCCAGTTGAATTCTGGCATCAATTTCGGCCAGCAACTGGCCTTCTTCCACGACGTCGCCAATATCTACATGCAGGGTTTCCAGAATGCCGTTCACCTGGGCACCGACGTCCACAAAATCGAAGGGTTGCAAACTCCCAGCCGCAGTGATGGTGTTCTCTATATTGCCTATTTGCACTGTCGCTATCAGCGGCTGATTCGTGGTTTCCTGTTGGGAGTTTGACTGCCAGTAATACCAGCTGCCGGCACCGCACAGCAGCAGGACGATAGCAACAATCCAGAGCTTACGGCCACGTCTTGTAATTACTGGCGTTTCTGACTCAATTTCACTTGTGTTCATTCTATTATTCAGCCGCTTTCCGAAGTCAATCCATACTGTTAAAAGATTCTAAACGCTGCACAGTATTGTGGGTTTACCTGATTTTGATCTATTCACATTGTTTTCACAAAGAACAATGCGTCGACCGACCAGTGTATCTTTTTTTTGCGGGAGAAATAAGAATCAATAAAGGATTTAGCGGAGTAATTTCAGCAAGTTAGAGGCACTTTACGAAGGAGGCCAAAGGTAGATTCAAGATTAGCCAGAGATTTCAATTACCCAGGCAAACCGCAATCTAACTGGCTCAGGTCTCGGAGGTCGAGCCCTTGGTTTCCAGGGGAATAAACAGGCATACCCCCATGAATACCGCGGTCATCACAAGAACTGTCACCATGGCGCCAGCTGAAAATCCTGAAGTAATGAGTGACCGCACGGCCAGGGCAAAAAAGATGATGGAAACCACACTGGTATAAATGAGGTTCATCCTCAGTTCAACGCCACAATTCTGACAGACATGAGGCCGTTTCATCAGTTTGGTCATGGCATCCATGGCTTCTTGCTGACACACTGGACATTGGTTGCTGCTCATTTTTTCTATCCTGCCGGATACATCAATAAAGCTTGACCACTCACGGGGCGTGGCAAAATCTACAATATAATTTAGCTATTAGTGATTTTGACCAGTTTATCCAGAACTGATTTGGCTTTTCCGGAATCAATGGCTGCCTCTGCCAGAGTAACACCATCACGTATATTAGCCGCTTTACCAGCGATGAGCAGTGCGGCGGCTGTGCCGAACAGCACCACATCGCGGTAAGCATCAAGCTGCCCATTTAACAGGGCCGTCAGGCGTTCCGCGTTATAGGCGGCGTCACCGCCCTTCAAGTCCTCCAGACTGGCGACAGCAAGCCCGGCATCTTCCGGTGACAGCTTAAATTCAGTGACCGCACCGGCGCTTACTTCACAAATATAGTTACTGCCTGTGGTACTCAATTCATCGAGATGGTCAGCGCCATGGACAACCCAGGCTTTCTCACAACCAAGCCTGGCCAGCACCTCTGCCATTGGCCTTACCCACTGTTGGGCAAAGACGCCGATCAAGTAATTTTTAATACCGGCCGGATTACATAAGGGGCCAAGGATATTGAATATGGTACGAATCCCCATTTCGACCCGCACCGGCCCGACGTATTTAAAGGATTCATGGTGACGCGGCGCCATCATAAAGCCAATACCCGCTTCTGCAATGGATTGCTCTATGCGTGCGATGTCCGCCTCCAGATTAACCCCCAGTGAGGTTAATACATCGGCGGCACCGGATTTCGATGACAGGGCACGATTGCCATGCTTTGCCACGGGAACGCCACAAGCTGCAGTAACAATCGCGGTTGCCGTGGAAATATTCAGCGTGCCGGAGCCATCACCGCCAGTACCTACGATGTCCATGGCATCCATGGGCGCCTTTACTGCCAGCGCCTTGGAGCGTATTACGTCTACTGCGGCACTGATTTCATCGACATTTTCGCCGCGCATGCGCAATGCCACCAGAAAGCCGGCTATCTGTGCTGGCGTGGCGCGGCCGGACATAATGATCTCAAACGCCTGCCGCGCCTCCTCAAAAGACAATACCTGAGCATCGGCTACTTTTCCCAGATAGGGTTTGAGTTCTGTCAGTGCTTCGCTCATTACATCCGTCCTGCCGTTCGTCTTGTCATCTGTCTTGCTCCCCACTTGGCCAGCCGTTTTGCCAAAAATGGAGCCATTTACTTCATGCTTATGGCATTAAGGGTATTCTGCATCAGGGACGCGATAGTCATTGGACCCACACCGCCCGGTACCGGGGTAATGTAGCTGCACTTGTCCTTGACGCCATCAAAGTCCACATCACCGGTCAGGCGCCAGCCACGCTCGCGGCTGTCATCTGGCACGCGGGTAGTTCCCACATCGATAACCACAGCCCCTTGCTTGACCATGTCGGCAGTAACGAATTCCGGCTTGCCGATGGCTACGATCAGGATGTCAGCGCTGGCGCAGATTTCCTTCATGTTAGTGGTACGGCTATGCACCATGGTGACAGTACAGTTGCCAGGGTTGGCATTGCGCGACATCAGGATAGACATCGGTGTGCCAACAATATTGCTGCGACCTACCACAACACAATGTTTACCACTGGTTTCGATATTATTGCGCTTGAGCAATTCAACGATACCATTGGGTGTGGCGGAAATATGGGTGGGCAGTCCGAGCATCATACGGCCCAGATTTTCCGGATGAAAGCCGTCCACATCCTTGCGCGGATGGATAGTCTGGGTCACTTTGTCTTCGTCAATATGATCAGGGAGGGGAACCTGCACAATGAAGCCATCGATCTTGTCGTCGTTGTTCAGTTTCTCAACCAATGCCAGCAGTTCTTCTTCGCTGGTTTCTTCAGGCAGTTCAATCAGGGTAGAGTCAAAACCTACACGTTCGCAGGCCAGCACCTTGTTGTTAACATAGGTTTTGCTGCCACCGTCGTTGCCGACAAGTACTGCGGCGAGATGGGGAACCTTGCCGCCTGCTGCCTTGATTTCATCAACCTTTGCAGCGATATCCTGTTTTAGTGCTTCGGCAGTAGCCTTGCCATCCAGTAATTCCATAGTGACCTCATTTTCGCTCAGTAAAAAAGCGGTCATTTTACAGAATAAGGGGCGAGAAGTGGAGCTGTAAAAGAGTTTTCAGCGACAGATTAAAAACATCTCACAGACGCGCAATGGCATCCAGAATGATTCCTTCTGTGAGCAGCTGCGGTAGCACCTGTGCTGGTTTCGCCGGATCAGACGGATACATCAGATATAGCGGCACCCCACTGGTCTGAAAGCGCTTCAAGACCTCGGTGATAACCGGGTCGTTATTGGTCCAGTCGCCCTTCAGATAGCTCACATTGTTGTCGGCCATTGCCTGCACAACGGTATCGCTACTTAAGGCCACTCTTTCATTCACCAGGCAGGTAATGCACCAGGAGGCCGTCATGTTAACGAAAACCGGTTTACCGCTTTCACGTAATTGCGCCAGACGCGCATCGCTGTAAACTTCAAAATTCCCCCCTTCTGTCTGGCTTCCCGCTTGTCCCTCCAATGTGGACTGCTGGGTCTGCAACATGGGCGATCCCAGTAATGAGAAAACACCCGCCATGCAAAGGACTGCAACGCCCATTTCAAAATAGCGCCAGTAGGACGTGGTTTGGCGTTGATACAACCAGGCCGCGACCGCAATAAAAACACAGCTCAGGGCTACCAGCGCCATAGCATCAACGCCGGTCTGGCGACCCAACACCCATAATAGCCAGACTGCTGTGCCATACAGGGGAAAGGCAAGAAACTGCCTGAAGGTCAGCATCCAGCTGCCCGGTCTTGGCAGCATTTTTGCCAGTGCGGGAATAAAGGAAAACAGTAAAAACGGCAAGGCCATGCCAAAACCAAGCGCGACAAACACAGTAAGCGCAACAATCATCGGCTGCGTAAAGGCAAAGCCCAGCGCTGCGCCCATAAATGGAGCGGTACACGGGCTGGCCACAACACTGGCCAGCACACCGGTGAAGAAAGACCCTGTGTAGCCTTCCCTATCGGAAAGCCCGGATCCCACTCCCATGATGCCGGTGCCTATTTCTATGACACCGGACATGGACAGTCCCATCAGGAAAAACAGATACACCAGGGCGGCTATAAACCAGGGAGATTGCAACTGGAAACCCCAGCCGATAAGCGCGCCACCAGCTTGAAGGCTTAACAGAATGATCGCCAGAGTCAGAAACGACAGGATGACACCGGCCGCATAAGCCACACCGTGGAGTCGTTGTTCACGCACCGGTGCATTGGCATTACTGGCCAGGCTCATTGCCTTGAGTGAAAGTACCGGGAATACACAGGGCATCAGGTTCAGCAGCAGCCCCCCGAGCAGCGCGCCGCCCAGCAGCAGGTATAGTGGCGTGTTGACGGCGCGCGGGCCAATGCGGTTGCCGCCTGTGGGCACTTCGCCCGGAACGGCCGCAAACTGCACGCCCTCGCCAGCA
>JAURCS010000150.1 GCA_030828385.1 Gammaproteobacteria bacterium | reverse complement strand
CACCTTTAGCTACAGAACTATAATTTACATCATTAATGCTAATAACTTTACCACCAAGTTTATACATAGCACTTGCAAAACTAGAGCTTGTCCTTGTGCTGGGTTCGTAAAATAAATTGGTTAAAATTTTATTGAATTTGTAATTTATAAATGTATTTTCTATACAATGTGCTGAGGAAAGTAAATGGGGTATATTTGCGTCTGTGATACTAACTAAATGTTTCATAAACCTTTTTAAGTGGAGCCGCAGAGAGGAATCGAACCCCCCACCTACTGATTACAAGTCAGTTGCTCTACCAAATGAGCTACTGCGGCGGTGTCCAATATATGATTAAAAAAATTAGGAAAAATAAAGAAGCAAAGAAGCTTCCAAAAAATAATAAATTACTTAATATTTTCCTTACCATAGTTCTCTAAATTTGCAATAACGGATTGTAAATCTTTATACTGTCGTTGTAAGGTTAAAAAGTCATTTCTTAATTCTGTCATTTTTCTATGTT
>JAURCS010000149.1 GCA_030828385.1 Gammaproteobacteria bacterium | reverse complement strand
TAGACAGGGTTTTAAAATTGCATGCATAGAAGAAATTGCTTTTAATAACAAATGGATTAACAAAAAACATGTTAATGACTCAATTAAATTTTATGGTAATTGTAAGTATTCAAATTATTTAAAAAATTTAATTGCCTGATGATAATTAAAACTCAATTTAAAGATCTTGTTATTTTAAAAAAAAAAAAATTTTTTGATAATAGAGGCTATTTTCAAGAACTATATGATGAAAAAATAATTAAAAAAAATTGTTGTTAAAATCAATATTGATAAAGAAGTAAAAATTTCATCTTCACCAAGATAATTTAAATTTAAAAATAAATTAACAAAAGAACAATTTTTAAATATTATTAATATAACACCAAATAATGACACTAGTTACTTGTATAAATATAACAATTGGAATCATAAAGAAAAAAAAGACTTTGAAATGATTATTAATGATTTTTTTCCTAACTATGATGAAATTAAAACAAACTTTTAAATGTAAATTTTAAAGAT
>JAURCS010000014.1 GCA_030828385.1 Gammaproteobacteria bacterium | reverse complement strand
AAGTCGAAAAGAAGGCGGTTAAGAAAAAGGTAGCAAAGAAAAAGTTCGCCAAGAAAAAGGTAGCTAATAAAGCCGCCAAGAAGAAGGTCGCGAAGAAAAAAGTTGCGAAAAAATCAGCTGCCAAGCGTAAAACAGTGGCAAAGAAAGTCGCCAAGAAAAAGGTCGCTAAAAAGAAAGTAGCGAAAAAAGCTGCCAAGAAGAAGGTTGCGAAGAAAAAAGTAGCGAAGCAAGCGGCCAAGAAAAAGGTCGCTAAAAAGAAGGTCGCTAAAAAGAAAGTAGCGAAAAAGGCAGCAAAAAAGAAAGTGGCTAAAAAAGCTGCCAGAAAGAAATAGCGTTAAAGCGTGTTGAGGGGCTATGGGACGTTGCTACCTTGCCCCTTATACTCTGGAATTATTAGTTGGTTATACTCAACTTATTGATTCGCCTACAATAAATCCTCCGCAGTATTCTGCGGGGGATTTTTTTATGCAGATTTATGATGCCCGGAATTCTTGCAATAGATAGCTCTACGGAAGCCTGTTCTTGTGCCCTGATCAAGGATGGCACGGTGAGCGAAACGTTCGAAATCATTCCTCGCCAGCATGCAAAATGTTTGCTGCCCATGGTGAAAAATCTTCTCTCAGATCATTCCCTTGATTTTAATGACCTTCAGGCTGTGGCATATGGACAGGGCCCTGGTTCCTTTACGGGGCTAAGAATTGCTGCAGGTGTAACACAGGGAATAGCATTTGCAGCGAATATACCCGTCATCCCGGTTTCTACGTTGGCTGCCCTTGCCTATCAGGTTAAGAACGAACAAGAGCAGGCTATAGTATTTAGTGCCCTGGATGCCCGAATCGATGAAATTTATTGGGGAATGTATGCGTCTCACTCCGGTAGCATGGTACTACTTGGCAAAGAAGAGCTTTGTAAGCCCGAGCTGCTTCCTGAGCATCTCCAGCAGGAAGGCAGCACTTTTGTTGGCGTTGGTAGTGGTATGCATTATTTCGATAGAATGCCTGAGAAATTTAGAAAACACTTAAGCATCATTAAAAGTGATCTGTATCCAAGAGCAGGTATTATTGCCCAAATCGCGGAAACATATTTTATAGACGGCAACTTTCAGACACCAGAAATGGTGCATCCCGTATACTTGCGCGATAAAGTAACTCATTCCTGACTGGATTTTAAAGACTATGGATTTTGATGTAATTCGCGCAACCTTTCTTGCGTTGCTACAGGGATTCACCGAATTTCTACCAATTTCCAGTTCTGCTCATTTGATACTACCTTCGGCCTTACTGGGTTGGGATGATCAGGGCCTTGCTTTTGATGTAGCTGTACATTTCGGTACGCTTTCAGCCGTACTGTTTTATTTCAGAAAAGATCTGCTATCGATCTCCAGGGCATGCTTCGCTCATGTCGTCAGGCAAGAAAGCACAATGGAAAGCAGGCTGGGATGGCAGTTAATCCTTGCCACCATTCCGGTGATAGTCGTAGGGTTTCTACTGAAGGACTATGTGGATCTATACTTGCGTGAAACTTACGTGATTGCCATAACGACTGTCTTTTTTGGAATTATGCTGTTTTTGGCAGATAAACAATCCTCCGGGAGACAAACACTGGCAACCATGACCTGGAAAGTAGCCCTGTTTATCGGATTTGCGCAGATTTTGGCTTTGGTTCCAGGAACATCCAGATCAGGCATCACTATGACTGCAGCCTTATTTAGCAACATGGATCGGGACAGCAGTTCTAGGTTTTCATTTCTTCTTTCAATCCCGGTTATTCTGGGGGCAGCTTTGCTATTGACGCTTGATTTGCTTGCCCAGGAAATGGTGAACTGGAACGAATTATTCTATGGAATGTTGATTTCAGGTATTGTTGCTTACTTGTGTATTTACGGATTTCTTAAGTTGATAAAACAAATGGGGTTTTTACCTTTTGTTATCTATCGCCTGATACTTGGAGCAGTACTGTTTTTGTTTTTTGTTTAGTGCCTGTTATTTAATAGCAATGGCCGAGGCTAAAAAAGCGTTAGCCTGTTGAACAGGCATCACGCGGTTAGCAGTCAATGTGTCAAAGAAAAAGTGTAAAAGCTGTAAAACATAGCAGCTTGATTGAGGAGAAGTATTAATGGAGATTCATCAAATACAGTCTATAGAACAAGCCTGCACACGACTGGTTAATCAATTTTCAAATTTTAATGATGCCGGAGATTATGTCTCACTTTGTGATCTATTTACTCCGGATGCAAGTTTTGCCCGGCCTACGGATCCCGAGAAATTTACCAGTGGGAGAGAGAATATTCTTGCTGCGTTTCAGGGCAGACCCAATGACAGAATCACCCGTCATATCATCAGCAATATAGTCATTGAGGTGGCTGATGATTCGACAGCAAAAGGAATCTGCTATGCCACATTGTTTATGGCGCCGGTAGATGCGGAGAAAGCAAAATTTGGCGTGAAGGCAAATCCGTCTCAATTTATAGGTGAATTTTATATCGACTTTGCTCTGACACCCGATGGCTGGAAAATTTCCCGCCAGACCGGGAAAATAGTATTTACTACCTGAGATTTATACGGCGAAATTCAGCTCTATCTTGATGCCATTGGGATCGTTCAGAAAGAGTTGAACCAGGCCGGCATGGGGTACATCGTTGCGCTCATAGGGGATGCTGTATTTTTCCAGACAGGTAATGGTTTCATCCGGATCAGTACCATTAAAGGCAATGTGATCAAATGCACCGGTACTATCACTACGTGTTGAGACAGGGATGCCCATTTTATTGGAATGCGCTGTATAGGTAAGCCACTCAGCAATATGCAATACAGGTGTGGTATTCAGATAAAGCCAGTAACCAGGAAAACCCAGCTCTGGCCGGAATCCATCTTCAAGTCCGAGTACATCCAGATAAAAATCCCTTGTTGCATCGATATCATCAGTTAGTACCAGATAATGCTCCATCAGATTAAGGGGCATCAGATTCTCCTTCTAAGTATACAAAACCAAACATCTGCCTGTGGTAATCACGTCACTTTAAAAAACCATAACTTGATAGAACTGGCATAACGGGCGCCTGTCCCAATAAATATTCCCTTGTTAAGCCAGTCATATTTACCTTCGGGTGCTTTAAAGCGCGGATTGGTTCTAAAATAATAGGAATTGGGATCTACGTCCTCTCCGGCTGCCAGGCGATCCATTACATCCCTGGGGCCAAAGCGTAGGCCATAATTTTCAATCTGAATGATAACGTCATCATCAGTTTGTATGGCATAGGTCGCTTCAGCCTGAGTGACACCATCGGGGCGGGTAAATTGCCAGTCTGCTGCGCCCGCAGAAACAAATGTGCCTTGAATGTCAGGTCCGCTAAAAGTGCCATCAAGGATGGGGATCATGCGTCTTGGGCCCTCATAGGTTTCACCAAATTGCAGAGGGGCTGCCAGTTTACCTTCAGCACTAAATATAAATTCAAATTTGGGTTCTATCACTGTCGTTGCTCTTGAATCTGCCTGAGGAGAATCAGCTGGAATTATTTTATTTTACAGGCATCCCTGTTGAAGTTTGCTGGTGTTATAGTATCGGCCAATAATAACACGCTCATCAGATGGATTAACTGAAATAATTTGCCAGAAAAGTTTGCGATATTATCTGTTGAACGAAAGAGGGGGCAGGCAATGGTAGAAAAAAATCCCAGGAATGACGGCGAGTACCTCAACTCTCTGGCCCGCGGCCTGGCGGTATTAACGGCTTTTAGCAGAGAAAAACCGGAAATGACCCTGAGTGAACTGTCAGTGCAGACAGGCCTTAATCCTGCCGTGGTACGCCGCTGCCTGAATACCCTGCATCACCTGGGCTACGTTGGGAAAAAAGACAAGTTATTTCTGCTGCGTCCCCATGTTTTTAAATTGGGTACTGCCTATATTGAATCCATGAATCTGGAGGAGGTCGTCAGACCTTCATTGCAAAGAGTAAGAGATAAAACTGATAACAGCGTTGCGCTGGCGGTCTTGTCGGGGCTGGATGCCTTGTTTCTGGCTTATGTCTCTACCAAACAACTGACTCGAATAGTCGCCGGTGTCGGGACCCGGTTTCCTGCCTATGCTACGTCGGCGGGGCGTGTTTTACTGGCTTATGCAGATAAAGAGAAGGTTGAAGAGTATTTTAATGAAGTTACGCTGGAAGCATTGACTGAAAAAACAGTAACGACAAAGAAAGAAATGAAAAGTATTTTGAACAAGGTCAGGAAGAACCGCTATTCTTCAACGGATGGTCAACTGGATTTCGGCGTGGTGTCTGTTGCTGTGCCAGTTTTTAATGAAGATAACAATATTATTGCCTCCATTTCCTGCTCTACACCCTCTGCCCGCTGCTCCGAGCAGGAAATGATAGATCAGATAGTGCCGGAATTGCAGGAAGCCGCGAGAGATATTGAATTTGAGTTGCGCAGATGTCCAATGCTGGCTCATTCAATTATGGCGTGAAAACCAGTCGCAAGCTTCAAGTCACAAGAAAAATATCGAGATCATGTTTGCTTCCCGGGATCAGGAAACAATCATCTTTTTAACTTGTAACTTGTAACTTGTAACTTGTAACGTCGTTAGCTCAGTTCCGCATTAACAATCGCAGCACCTGCAGCTAAAGCCTTCAACTTGGCTCGTGCAGAGGCACGGGGCAGATACTTAAGCCCGCAGTCCGGTGCTGCAATGATTCTTTCCGGCGGTACAAATTCAAGAGCAGCACGTAGACGATCCGCGACTATCTCTGCTGTTTCCGGGGTTTCATCACCCAGGTTCAATACACCGACCATAATAGTTTTGCTGGACAAGGCATTCAAAGCGGCGCCCAGGTCCAGTGTTGGCTGAGCGGCTTCAATAGAAACCTGGTCAACATTGATGTCATTAACCAGTGGCAGGCAGGAATAGCCATCCCCGGATTTATCAGAAACCATGGCGGCATAACCAAAGCATACATGCAGGGCTGTTGTTCCTTTTACGCCTTCCAGCGCCCGATTTACTGCTCTGGCGCCATATTCCTTGGCATCCTCATAGCGGGCCTGCAGGTAAGGCTCATCAAACTGGACGATATCTGCACCAGCTTCAAATAGAGCATGGATTTCCTCATTGAGACATTCGGCATAGGCCATGGCAACTTCTTCCGGCGTTTTGTAATACTCGCTGACGGCAAGTTGAGACAAGGTGAACGGACCGGGGATAGTAATCTTTACGGTTTTATCGGTATGAGCTCTGAGGAATTTGACGTCTTCAACATGCACCGGACTAACCAGTTTAAGCGGGCCAGTAATCAGGGGAACCTTGTTTGGCTTACCGGCTCGGCCTATGAGGGTTTCCACGCGCTCGCGGTCAATTCCTTCTGGGGCATTGGCAAAAGGCGCTGAGTAACTTTCACGTCGCACCTCGCCGTCAGTAACAATATCAATACCTGCTAGTTCCTGGTCATCCAGAATGCTCAATACAGCATCATCCATAGCTTCCTGGCGGTCTTCTTCAGGAATCTTCCACATATCCCCGGTGAGAATACGGGCTGGCAGTCGATTGCGTAGTGCTTCCCTGTCAATCAACCACTCAGGTTGAGCGTAACTGCCCACAAGGGCTGTGCGAATTTTAGTCATTATTAAGTATTCCCCCTAGAGTAAAACAAAGCAGAAGATTATAACCATTAGACTGTGTAAGGTATATCTGTTGAGATGTAATATAATCAAATGGACATTCATAATTGACTGTAACGGGGCCAGCCATTATTCTGGGCGCCGTTTTTTGTTGAGAAAGAAAATCCGACCACAATCAAAGGTGTAAACATGACAGCTGAATATTTTAAGGAAGACGAATGGTGGGTAAGCCCCTATAACGTAATTGATGAAGTGACATCAACATTCGATCTTCCTGAAAAAGTAGAAATCCATGATGCGACTCTGCGTGATGGCGAACAAACGCCTGGCGTTGTCTTCAGCCCGGAAGACAAAATTGCCATAGCAGAAAAAATGTCTGAAGTGGGAGTGGACCGCATCGAAGCAGGTATGCCAGCGGTATCCCCTGATGACTACAAGGCGATCAAGGAGATTTGTTCTCTTGGCCTGAAATCAAAAATTTACACGTTTGCCCGTGCCATGGAAAGTGACATTGATTCTGCCATTGAATGTGGTGCAGATGGTGTCATCATTGAAGTGCCAATTGGTTATCCAAAACTGAAGTATCAGTTTGGCTGGACCTGGGAAGATGTTTACAAGAAGTCAGCCCCGATTATAAAGTATGCCAAGGATAATGGACTCCATACGGTTTTCTTTCCCTATGACACGACTCGAGCTCGTGAGGATGATCTGGAAAATCTATTGAATGCTGTGATGGATAACTGCCCACCGGATTCAGTGGGTGTTGTGGACACTATGGGCTGCGCCTTGCCGGAAGCGATCAAATACCTGGTGAGGAAAGTCAAAAAGATGACTAACCTGCCTGTGGAAATCCATACTCACAATGATTTTGGTATGGGAGTTGCCACTGAACTGGCCGCTGTAGAGGTAGGCGCATCAGTAGTGCATTCCTGTGTGAATGGACTAGGAGAGCGTACCGGTAATGCCGCCATGGAAGAGCTGGTTCTGGCACTGGAAGTGCTTTACGGTATCAAGATGGATTACGACATGAAGAAGTTTCCTGAACTCTTCGAATTGGTCTCCAGAATAAGCAATATTCCTATTGCTGCAAACAAGCCTGTAGGCGGTTCACGTAATTTCACTCGTGAATCCGGTATTGGTGTTGATCTGGTTCTGGAAGAGCCACTGGCCATGTTTGGTACCCATCCGGCCCTTACCGGTCGTCATGGTGACATTGTGCTGGGTAAAAAGAGCGGCAAACGTTCCGTCACCTATAGCCTTGAGCGAATGGGCATCAGTGATTACAGTGATGAAGCAGTAGCTGAAATTCTAGTGCAGGTTAAGGCGCTGGGTATTCAGAAGAAAACCATCATCACAGATGATGAATTTAAAACTATTGTTTCCGGAGTTTTATAAACAACGGACAGGGTGAAAGTTAACAATTTTGCAGCAATAAAAAAGCCGGCTTTATGCCGGCTTTTTTATTTCATTGATATTTTTACTGTAGTTTCTGTATTAATTATCCGCAACCATATTCTCGTGGCCTTCGTTGTCTGGCACAGCATTAAATCTGAATGCCTGGCTGGCAACGATGCCTTTGATCAGTGAAGAGAAACGATAGTCTTCAGCAGCAGCATTTTTCACCAGCGTTCGCACCAGTGGCATATCCTCGGCTTCCACCGGCCTGCCAAGGGCATAGGTCATCAGACGGGTTGTAACAGTCCGGGCAAACATTGCCGGGTCTTCAGTGAGCGACATGCGCAGGTCATCGGGACCATTAACGCCGGCACCACTTGGTAGAACACCGGAGGAATCAATCATATCTCTGGAGAAGCGATCAATTTCACGCCAGTGACCTACAGCATCGAAGTTTTCCAGTGCAAAACCCAGAGGATCCATTACTGCATGACAGGCATTACAGGTCGGATTGGCACGATGCTGTTCCAGTCTTTCGCGCACGGTTGTTGCCGGTTTGCCTGTCTCATTTTCGGGCAGGTCCTCAACATTGGGGGGTGGTACCGGTGGTGGTGTGCCCATAATGTTTTCCAATATCCAGGCGCCTCGCAAAACCGGTGAGGTTCGATTCGGATAGGCAGAGGACATTAAAATACCGCCTTTACCCAATAGTCCCCAACGCGTTGAATCTTCCAGCTCAACGCGTCGGAATCGATTTCCTTTAACGCTGTTGATGCCGTAATGCAACGCAAGACGCTCATTAAGAAAACTGAATTTTGCATCCAGCAGGTCAACGACACTGTGGTCATCTCGAATAATCGCGTCGATGAATAGTTCGAGCTCCTGTTTAAAATCAGGCCTGAGATCCCCGGCACCAAAGGCATAGGGATAAACGCCACCATCCGGATTGATCTCATCCAGTTTGGAGAGTCCAAGCCACTGATAGGCAAAATTAGAGGAGAGGGTAAAAGAGCGCGGATCTTCAATCATGCGGTCGATTTGCTGGTTCATTACTGCAGGATCAGAAAGTTTACCGGCGATTGCAAGATCAAGAAGTTCGCGGTCAGGGATACTGCTCCAGAGGAAAAAGGACAAGCGGGTAGCAAGCTCGAGATCGTCTATTTCGTATACCTCACCAGGGGCAAGATTATCCGGTGCGGTCTGTATGCGGTACAGGAAATTGGGGCTGGCAAGTGCCCGGGTCAGCGCTCTTCGAACGCCTTCCTCAAATCCGCCCATGTCAAAACCCTGATTATAAAACGCCAGCAGGGGACCCATTTCCTGTTCTGTCACCGGTCGGCGATAGGCCAGGGTGGCAAACTCAGTAATTATTTGAGTGGCACACTCAGTTTCTTCACTGCTGTTGAGTGGATAGCAGGAGAATATTTTTTCCCTGCTGGGTGTGCTGCTTAGTCCGGACGGATTGAATGGGCCTCGGATTTCTACTGAAGGAATGGATAAGATTCGGTCCTGCAGGGTGCCCGGAATAGGCGGTTCAAGGCGATCATCGGATTCAGCAAAAGTGCGGCGAATAAACGTCACTCCGACTTTATGTGGCCCGGCGGTGGTAGAGAAACGAATGTTCTTGGTGCGACCATTGATGTCATCCATTGGCGCGGCCTGATCCAGGTCCAGGGCTATGCGGTCTTTATCACCCCCCAGAACAGTCTGGTAAACCTTTTCACCATCGACGGTCACAATCATGGTGTTTTCAAATTCGATATTAAACATCCAAGCGTAAAGGTTGAAGTCGCCGACATTGACGGCATATTCGCCATCAGCCGGGAACCAGTGATCAACCAACATGCCGCCTCGGGTACCTAGTGGTAGTCCGGCAATATGTTGCTGTTGAGAACCTCCGCCCTGCATACGAATGGGCAGCTCCTCTTCCGGGAAATAGGTGGTAGAGCCGGTTGCTGGCGTTTTGTCGCCAATGGCCTGCTCCATCACCGAGCGTGCAGCCAGAACATATTGATTAATAAATGCCGGTGTTACATCCAGTGCCTCTGCAATATTATCGAAACCATCGAGAGAGCTGTCTTCAGGCAGAATGTCAGCAGGTTTAATTCCCAGCCCGGTGAGATCCCTGATGGCATTGGCATACTCTTTTCTGTTCAGTCGATGAATGGCATGACTGTGATAAACCGGATCTTTTTCAGCTGCCTCATCAAGGTAGGCTTCGAGCCAGTTAACGAAGCTTATTCGTGCTTCTTCACCGGGTTTTTCCTGACCAGGGGGGGGCATCATCCTGCCTCTGAGTTTCTGGATGGCTTTTTCCCAAACATGGGCATTTTCCGGGACTTCATCCACAAACATGGTGGTGAAATCTAGACCGCCTGAATAATCCTCAAAATTATGGCACTCGGTGCAATAGGTATTAATGAAATCCCATTGGGATTCTGCACTGGCAATGGCGTCATAAGCCTCAGTCTGAGCCATAACAGGGGTAGCTGTTGACAGTGCCAGAAGCGAAGAAAATGTTAGCGAGAGAGCCGACAATCGCATTTTCAGTGGTAAAAGTATGGAAATAGTCATCATATGCCTAATGTATCGTGTGAGTTGGGAAATAATCATTATAAACGTTGAAACAGGCTTATAAGCGCCTGATATTGTAATGCCGCTGGCAATTGCCAGCAAACAGATCCCTCTTTAATTCCCAACCAGGTTTTAAACAAGGCCGGGATTATAGATTCAGCCCAGTTTGGCTGCAATTTTTGCCACATGTTCTCCCTGGAAACGGGCAATCTCCAGTTCGTCATCAGAGGGCATTCGGCTGCCATCCCCCCCGGTGATAGTGGTAGCGCCATAGGGAGAGCCCCCGCTAATGCCTTCCATGCTGGTCAATTGAGGAATGGAGTAGGGTACCCCTACCACCACCATACCGTGGTGAAGCAGTGTGGTATGGAAGGAGGTGATGGTCGTTTCCTGGCCACCATGCTGGGATGCGGTTGATGTAAAGACGCTGCCTACCTTGCCGATCAATTTACCTTCAAACCAGAGACCGCCGGTCTGATCGAGAAAATTTCGCATTTGTGCAGTCATGTTACCAAAACGCGTGGGCGTGCCGAAAATAATGGCATCGTAGTCTGCGAGCTCTTCCGGACTGGCTATTTCAGCGTCCTGATCGAGTTTAACACCGGCATTCCTGGCGGCTTCCTCAGGCATAAGTTCCGGAACGCGCTTGATGGTTACCTCGGTATCGGGAACTTTTGCTGCACCTTCTGCGATAGCCTTTGCCATCACTTCAATGTGGCCATACATACTGTAATAAAGTACAAGAACTTTGTTCATTTTTAACTCCATGTGCATGATCACAGCATCATAAATGCTTTGTCGCTATATTTCATGTATTTATGTTCTTACGCAGCAAAGCCCGGCTTTGTTTAAAAATTTTTTCCCATTATAATTCGCGGCCACAGTTTCCGGCATCTTGCCTGTCTCAGTAGTTTTCTTCCTTGCAACAGTCATTCGCTATCACCGAGCCAGTATCACCATCATGGATATCAAACCTGTTTTATACCTGCTTCCGGGACTGCTATGTGACAAAGATGCCTGGCATTGCCAGCAGGCAGCCCTGTCTGACAGGATTGACGTTCGTATCCCGGATTTCAGAGGCATCGATTCCCTAAAAAAAATGGCTGAGATGGTGTTACAAGAGGCCCCCGAGCGATTTTCTGTAGCGGGCCATTCAATGGGTGGTCGCGTGGGCCTTGAGCTGATTCATATGGCGCCGGAAAGAATCAATAAGCTGATTTTGCTGAGTGTGGGGGCTCACCCGGTCAATGACGAAGAATGCGAACAGCGCAGCAGTCTGGTAGAAGAGGCCGCCAGTATTGGTATGTACAAGTATGCCGCAAGCTGGGCGGATCTTATGCTTGCTTATCAGAAGTCGGCAAACAGCATCACCCGGCAGTGTATTGAAGGCATGGCTAGGCGCCAGAGTCTTGATGATTTTATCGCTCACATTACCGCCGGGCTTGGACGCAGTGACCAAAGTCTCTATTTGCCACATATATCCATTCCGGTTTTACTGATTGTCGGGGAAAAGGATACATGGAGCCCGGTTAGCCAGCATGAAGCGATAAAGCAAAAAATTCCTGAGGCGCAATTAGCAATCGTACCTGATGCTGGCCATATGGTAATGCTCGATCAGCCAGAACCAGTAAATCGCTTATTGGAGGGCTGGATTTTCAAATAGATGGAAAGTCAGATTTAGGCAAGGAATATCAAACTATACCTGTAAAGCAATATTCTGCAACTTTGCAAATCGATTGAAAGATGCATTGGGACGCTCTTTAGTTTAAAGTTGAACGATTTCGAATTTCAAAAAAAAATAAATAACGACATGCCTTAGGCTTATTACTCACAAGCAAGAAAAAAGGAAACTCTATGTTTAATGGAAAAAAAATACTTTCACTGGCGATTACTGCGGCCACGCTATCAACGATTAATCTAGCGTTGGCTCAGTCCAATACGTCTGAAAATATTGGTATTGAGGAAATTGTCGTTACTTCAAGAAAAAGGGAAGAGTCATATGCTGACGTTCCTGTATCAGTAACTGTATTTACTGAAACCGAAGTTGAGTCTGCCGGTATTGAAACGCCCGCGGATTTCATTGCTCTGACGCCTAATGTGACTCTGGTGCAAGTACAAAATGCTGGCAACTCATTTGTAACAGCCCGAGGCATATCTCAAAACCGCAATACCGAAATGTCTGTGGCAGTTCTCATGGATGGAGTGTTGATGGTCAATCCGGCTCAGTTTAACCAGGAGTTGTTCGATATTCAGCAGATCGAAGTCTTGAAAGGGCCACAAGGAGCTCTTTACGGACGTAATGCTATTGGTGGGGCCATCACCGTTACCACAAGAGAACCTTCAGATTTTCTTGAAGGAGCTGTCAGGGCAGGTTATGACTCTGGTGAAGGTTATCGCGCCCAGGCAATGCTTAGTGGACCGATTGGGGAATCAGACACATTAAAATTTAGGGCAGCAATATCACGAAAGGATGTAGAAGGGTATCTTGA
This sequence comes from Gammaproteobacteria bacterium, assembly GCA_030828385.1. GTDB lineage: Bacteria > Pseudomonadota > Gammaproteobacteria > Pseudomonadales > Pseudohongiellaceae > Eutrophocola. Next base: position 54,732 of record JAURCS010000014.1, on the reverse strand, counting down.
TAACGTATATCTGAATGAAAAAGCAGATCCCTATAAAGACACATCAGCACGCTTAAGGTTTATTTGGGACCCCAGCGATACATTCAGAGCAGATCTTAGATTTTATCAGTCAAAGTTGGAAACCCAGGCTTTTTATTACAATATTCGCGAGTCGGCAGCTGCCCCTTTTCCGGGGGCACCATCGGCATTTGGGCGTGATAACGGCTATCCTAACTCAGTAAATGACACCAGTCTCCCTATCAGAGTGAATAATCCCGGCGTTAATGAAAGGGACTTATCAAATGTCTCCCTAAAAATGGATTGGGAGTTGGGCAACGGTACCCTAACTGCTATTACTTCTTTCGATTCCCTTGAGGAATTATCTACCGGTGATGCCTGGGACTTTTTACCAACTGATGAAGCAGTTGTGCCAACATTTTTTGGATTTCCAGATCAGAATCAGAGCCAATATCTGGAAGTGGAATCTATTAGCCAGGAAATTCGCTTTACCTCACCTTCCGAGGAAAGGTTTCGCTGGATTGTTGGTGCCTATGCGGTTCAAACGGACCGTTTTATTTCTACCGGTAATATGGTGGATACGGGAAATGGAGTATTCCCTGTGTTTAAACAACCACGAGGTAATTTCCCCTTCGATTTTGCCACCAATAGTCTAAACCCTCAGGTCACCTACCTTGCTGACTCCCAGGACAATTCTGCCTGGGCAGTTTTTGGTGAAGTGGCTTATGACTTTTCAGATGCTACTGAGCTTGCATTTTCCCTGCGCTATGATGACGACGACAGAGAAAATACTACGCTTACACCGACAGCATTTTTGCCTAACGTGGCGGGCTTTCCGCAAGGGTTTACAGGTGAAGTCAGGAATAACAGTTGGGATGAATGGCAGCCCAAATTTACAATACGCCATAAACCTTCGGATACATTGAGTTATTACGCCTCGTTAAGCCGCGGCTTCCGCAGTGGAGGATTTAACCAGACTGGTGTTGGCGCTGTGGCATTTGCCAATGGCTTTCTGGGAGTAGGGGACACCTTCGATGCAGAAGTGGTAGATACAATTGAAGCGGGTGTTAAAGGACAATTTCTGGACGGAAGGGTAAGAACCAACTTCAGTGTTTTTAAATCTGAAGCTGAAGGAACCTACTTTTTCATTTTTCTTGCAGCCAATTCAACCCAGAATCTGGGCAATTTGAATGAAGTGGAATATCAGGGTTTTGAGTTTGATCTGGCGGGCAAGCTGAATGACTATGTCAATGTCAACTTTGGGCTGGGCTATGTTGATAGTGAAATCACATCGTCACAAAATGTGAATGATATTGGTGACAAAGCGCCAAATGTGTCTGAATATACTCTTAATGCAGGTTTGGACTATCACCGACCAATTACGTCATTTGGACAAGGCCTGGAGGCCTTTTTCCGTGTTGATTATCAGATAATTGGTGACACGGCCTTTTTCGACAATAACCAAATTGGCACCAATGATCGGGACGCCGTTCAACTTGTGGACTTCAGAGTTGGCGTAGAATTGCCGGACGACTGGGCTGTGACTGCCTGGGGTAAAAATGCTCTCGATGAAGAGTACAACACTGAGTATTCAACCGGAGGCTTTGTCTTTAAGGCATTGCCCGCCAGATATGGTCTGGATTTTGTGAAACGGTTTTAAATAACATAATATTGCTATCCGATTTTTTAACGAACAGAATTAATCGAGGAATTTTTCATGAATGCACAAAGCAAGTTGCCTTCGCGTCTCCACCACAATGCCTATGTGGTTAAAGATCTTGAGAGAACTCGTCAGTTTTACGAGGATTTACTTGGTTTACCATTAACTGCGACCTGGTGCGAAAAAACCGAATTATTTGGTAAGGAAAGGGTGTATTGCCATTGTTTTTTCAGTATTGCAGATGAGAGTGCTTTGGCCTTTTTCCAGTTTGCCACCGAGGAAGATGCTGCCGAGTTTGGTCCGGACTTACCTCTTTCGGGTTTTCGTCATATTGCGTTGAAAGTGGAGCAGGATCTTCAGGATGAAATGGTTCAACGTGTTAAAGATTCAGATTATCCGGAAGACAAATTTTATTTTCTCGAGCATGGCTACTGCCACTCCCTCTACATAATCGACCCGGATGGTTTGATCGTTGAATTCTGTACGGATCATCCCGATGTAGAGAAGATTAATGCCGAGGTTCTGCCCAAGGCCCATAGCGAACTTAAACGCTGGCTGGCAGGCGATCATACGCCTAATAATGAGGGTTATCACCGGGAACAGCCGGTTTAGCCACGAGACGGCACTCATTGCAAGATAGCAGGACATCAGGCCCGGAAAGGAATTAACCAATCCGGGCTTTTTTTATTGAAAAAGGCGTATAAATCAACTGCTCTGAAATTATGTAAAGATTAAGCAAAACACTATTTTTGGCTAAAAAATGTGATAAGGTTGCCAGCAGGCAAAGCAGTAAGAGATGCTTTATTGAATTAAAAAATAATAAACAGAGCTATGACAGATTTACCCAATATCAAATCTGCTAATCATTTTTAAAATACCAGTTGGAGTTTCATTCAATGTACAAAGGATTAATCAAAGGATTATCTGTAATTATTGGCGTGGTTTTCTTGTCCTTCGGGGCGCTCGCACAGGAAGGTCATCCCCTGAAAGGGTCCTGGATCGGTGAGTGGTCTGGAAATACAACCCATGGTGATTTTGTTCTGATTGTAATGGACTGGAATGGGGAAGAAGTGACAGGGATGATTAATCCCGGTACTGACAATATGGAAATCGAAAGTGTTGAACTGGATCCAACAGACTGGTCCGTAGTCATTAGCGCTGATGGCTACACTATCGACGCTATGATTGAAAACCTGGAGCTACCTTCAAGAGCCCTTTCCGGCAGCTGGAGAAGCAGTAACGGCAGGGGCGACTTTGAGATTGTCAGGCAATAAACCGGATAATCCCGATCATAAAAGTAGCAATAAACACTGTTGCAGATGGATTCAAGATGAAAAGACTTAGTGGAATAAAAATTATCAGCACGGCTATAGGCATTATGATTACGTCGCTTGCCAGTGCTCACCATCCAATCCATGGAAAATTTGATCCTGCGGAAGCGATGCAGTTGTCAGGCATTGTTACCAAGGTTGACTGGCGCAGTCCCCATGTTCATATCTTTCTGAACGTGACGAACAACAATCAGCCTGTTAACTGGGCTATAGAACTGGAAAATCCCAGTATTCTGGTAGATAACGGCTGGAAAGAAGACTCATTGGAACCTGGTGCTGCAATTATTGTGGCAGGCATGAGGGCAAGAGATGGTAGCAGACAAATTTGGGGAGACTCAGTAACGCTTGCAGATAGTGGGCGTCAGGTTTACAGCGTTTCTTCCAAAGCACCGGCGAAGCCGTTAACAGGTAGGCCCGTTCCGCGCTGGCCGAGTGACAATAAACCAGCGCTTGGTGCTGGTCCCGGGGGTATTGGTGGCATCTGGAGCTATCCCAGCGAAAAGGCACTGGTCGAAGACGGTGTCAACATTTCAATGAATGAATACGGCCTGTTGGACAATATTGATGACGCTGCCCGTGTTGCACCGATGCAGGACTGGGCGCTGGCACGTTATGTACACAGGCAGCAGCGTCAGTTACAGGATGATCCTACTTACCTGAACTGCAAGCCACCGGGTGGGCCAAGACAGTATCAATCTGATCTTGGTCTGCAGCTTATTGAAGATAAAAAGAATGAGCGCATCTTTGTTCTGCTTGGCAGCGGCAATAGAAATTATCGCCTCATCTATCTTGATGGCAGGGATCCTTCCGGTCAGGTAGGGGGAGATGATGACAATCCTTTATATTACGGACGCTCTACAGGTAACTGGGAAGGGGATACGCTGGTTGTTAATACCACAGGCTTTAATGAAGACTTCTGGTTTACCAACGGTGGTTTACCGCATACCAATCGACTTTCAATGGTAGAAAAATTCACCCGCACTGATTTCGATACCTTGCATTATGAAGTCACTATCGACGATCCCGGCGCCTATACCAGGCCCTGGACTGCCAGCTGGGAGTTAAGTTGGCTAGGCGGGAAAGAACTCCCATTTTCTTTATGTCAGCATAACAGGCAATAACCGAGGAAACTGTAATGAAACATCTGATAAATATTGTACTTGCTACGACACTATTATTTGCCGGCAATCTGTTTGCTCACCACTCTTTTGTGGCCGAGTTTGATTCCAATAAACCAATTGTGCTGCAAGGGATTGTAACCAAGGTTGAATGGACTAATCCCCATGTCTGGATCTATTTGAATGTAAAAAATGAAGAGACCGGAGAAGTAGTTAACTGGGGTGCAGAGCTGGGCCCTCCCCATGGTCTGCAGCGTCGTGGATGGCGTCGTAATACCCTGAGCATTGGTACCCAGATTACTGTGAATGGTTTTCTGGCCAGAAATGGCAGCTCCCGTGTTAACGCGCGTAATGTCACCCTGACGGGTACCGGTGGCGCTCCAGGCCAGACTCTCGATGCAGAATCCAGTATTGGTAGTGGCCAACAGAATTAATCTGTTATTAATAATCAAGTGAGGCTTAACCGTGCTTTACAACAATTTTAAACGCACTATTTCTCTGGGCAATCTGTTTTCCTTGCTGGCCCTGAGCTGGAGCTTATCGCTGTCTGCTCAGCCGGGCAGGGATAGCGAGGAAGAATTTGGGCCTGCGCCAAGAAATGCCCAGGGCAGGGTAATTCTCGGTAGTGCAAGCCTGGAGCAGAAAGGTGTGTGGACACCCATGTTCAGCATTTTTGACCCTATCGCACCGGTAGAGGTAGTTCCGTTTAAACCATGGGCACAGGCCTTGTATGACGACCGTCAGCGCCATGAGTTGGAACCACATGCACGTTGCAAGGCTTCGGGGCTGTCCAGGCAATTTCTTACGCCGTATGGTGTTGAGTTTGTTGAGATTCCTGAATTGAACCGCTTGTTTATTTTTGATATTGGCGGGCCTCACACATACCGCACGGTATTTATGGATGGCCGTTCGCACCCCACCGATATCGAGCCTAGCAACTACGGGCATTCAGTTGGATGGTGGGAAGGGGACACGCTGGTGATTGATAGTGTTGGCTTTAATGAAGACTTCTGGTTCGGACGACGCGGCCTGCCCCATACGGAGCAACTTCATACCATCGAGCACTTTACGCGATATAACTCTGATCGTATCGATTACAAGATTACTATTGATGATCCTGGCGCATATACAGCTCCCTATACAGGAGGCTTTAATCTGCGCTGGTCAGATGGTACCGAACTGTTCGAATATATTTGTCAGCAGGCTAATTATGCTCATGAGTTGATGGTGGGTCAGGAGTCTGACGCCGTAGACAGAAGTAGTACTATTGCTCCTTAATGTTTTATTAGCGCGAGGATTTATGAGTTAGGGCTGTTTACAAACTACGACAAAAATTCTGTCAACTGAGTAATAATCAGATAAGAAAACGGGGCTTTTGAGCCCCGTTTTTTTGCTTAACTTTTTAACTTTGCAGTAATTGCTTAACTTCTGCCGAACAGACTACTGAATTATTCTGTTCGTAGCGCTCATGATTATGGGCAAGAGTTTTTTTGTCGTAAATGTAATTAACCATCATGCCTACGCTTTGTGTCATGCCATTTTTTGACTCATCTGCAAGCCAGTTAATTTTTCCCAATGTTGCTCCGTTGCCGAGATGGAAACGGGCTACCGGGCAAGCCGGTTTATCCCTGCTTTTTACTTTTAGCAGGTAGTAAGCACACAGGGATAGCAGGGTGTCCTTAAGTTCCTGGTCCTGCATTTTGTCAGTCGTAGGCTTGATGAGAAGCCCCCTGATCTGTTCCTTTTTATTCTTGTCCAGGAACTGAAGCTCAAGATCTTGTGTATCGCTCTTTAACCAGGCCGCAAATTTGGGTATAGGTGAGAGAGTCGAATAGGTTTTGATGCTTGAAATTTCACGTTCCAGCTGTTCAACAACCTGTTTGATAAGCAGATTGCCAAATGACACCCCCCTTAGTCCCTCCAGACAATTATTAATGGAATAAAAAATTGCCGTGTTATAACTGCTAACGCTGGAACTATTTACCTCTTCTTCTAATAGTTCCAAAACATTACTACTGATTTCATTGGTCAGCGCCACTTCGACAAAAATCAAAGGTTCATAGGGCATAACAGGATGGAAAAACCCAAAGCACCGGCGGTCTTCCTGAAGACGCCTGCGTAAATCTGGCCAGCCCTTAATTTCATGCACGGATTCGTATTCAATAAGTTTTTCCAGAACTACTGCCGGGGTTTCCCAGTCAATTCGCCGGATATCCAGAAAGCCACGATTAAACCAGGCTCTGAATAAATACAGCAAATCATTATCTACAGCACTGAATCCGGGGTTATCCCGTAATGTGCCTAAAATGTCTTCGCGCATGGCTATCAGGGATTGTGTGCCCATGCTTGCCATATTTAAGGCCCGGAACAATTCCAGTCTGGGTGATTCACTGGCTTTATGTATTGCCTGGATAGAGTCCTGTGACGGGTGTTCCTGGAACTTATTTATTGCGCTTTGAACTTTATACGGATCTGCGGCAAGACCATGTTCGAGAAACTGGAAAAACTCAATTTTTTCATCGCCATTACAGTGGCTGTAGGCAGACAGGATTTCTTCTGCCAGAGCAATCGAGGAAGCTTCTCCCTTGAGGTCAAGCAGGGTTTTACATAAATTGCCAATTTGTTCGGTTTTTGGAATATTGTTCTTTGAATACAGGTTGCCCAAAGATTCCAGGCCAAGGCCCGAAAGTCGTTTGACCAGATTTTTTATGGATACTGCTTTCATAGTCATGCTACTTGGAAGATCAAAAAGGGAGTGTTAATGCGTAACTGTCAAAGGGACAAGCCAGAAATATCTATTACACTTGGTACTGTTTATACCACGAAATTTTTGCAACGGCTATAAAGCAGATAGGTAAGAAATTTTAGCGTTTGATTCCAGTTTTGTTAATCTTTGTAAAAGGAATAAGATAGCCATCTGAATTAGTTTTCCACAAAAACACTAAGGAAGGATCGTTTTGAATTATGTTGTTGCACCTTCAGTGAGCCCGGTAATTCCCGTATCTGGTAGTGAGCAGATGTTCCCTGTACACAGGATTTATTGCGTTGGAAAAAACTATGCCGCTCATGTCAGGGAAATGGGTTCAGATCCGCAACGTGATCCTCCCTGCTTCTTTATGAAACCGGCAGATGCAGCCACAACGTCGGTACGGATCCCTTATCCGCCAGGGACAAAAAATTACCATTACGAAACAGAACTGGTGCTGGCTATCGGTAAAGAGGGCAGAAATATTTCTACAGAGAATGCGGCCGATTATATTTATGGTTATGCCATCGGCTTTGATATGACACGCAGGGATTTGCAGACAGCCTCCGGTGGACTGGGTCATCCCTGGGATACAGGCAAAGGCTTTGATCATTCCGCCCCAGTCTCTTCTATTTATCCTGCCAGTGTTGCAGGCAATATGGAAAATGGTCGTATCACCTTAAGCGTAAATGGCGAATTGAAACAGGATGCCGATTTAAGCCAGTTAATATGGAAGAGCAATGAAATCATTGCCCAATTGTCGAGGCTGTACCTGCTTAAACCAGGCGACCTCATTTTTACCGGAACACCGGCAGGTGTTGGCGCGGTCTTGCCGGGGGATAAACTGCTGGCAACTATTGAAAAGCTGGGTGAACTCAGTATTGAAATCACTGAGCCCGAGTAAAAAAGCATATCTTTTCATTGTCTGACTGCGTGCCAGCCAGCACGAAGATCATTCATATGTTCAAAGCCAGCATTGAATTGATGTCAGCGCGTGTCCTTTTTGCTACCTTAGTGTTTTCCAATTATTAACGGCACCCCAGGCAATACCTTATATGCACGCTCGCACCCATTCCTTCCGTACACTTCTGGACCGTCGTTTCATCGTTACCTATCTGGTAGGTATTTCCAGTGGTTTTCCCTGGGTGCTGCATGGTTCTGTTCTTACCCTGTGGATGCAGAGTGAAGGTTTGAGTCGCTCTGCTATCGGATATATCGGTGCCATTACCGCAATCTATGCCTTTAACTGGGCCTGGGCTCCAATAATAGACCGTTTGCGTCTGCCTGTTCTGTATAAACTTTTTGGTCAGCGGCGTTCCTGGATTCTGTTTTGTCAGGGGCTGATCATTGTCATGCTCTGGTTAATTAGTACTGCGGATCCGCTTAATAACCTGTTTATGATGGGCGTTTTTGCGCTGGGTATAGCCGTAGTTTCAGCCAGTCAGGATGTCTCTATTGATGCTTACCGGGTAATGCTGTTCCGGCGTGAAGAAATGGATGAAAAAATTCCCTATGCTTCCGCTATAGCCACTGCTGGCTGGTATTCAGGATACGCCTTTATAGGCGGTACCCTGGCTTTGTGGTTGGGGGGCGAAACCATGGGCCTTGAGTGGCACCAGGTATATCAGGCATTGACAGGGTTTGTGTTGCTGTTGATGCTGGCAGTAATATTGTCCCCGGAACCTCTCGAACAGGAAGCAAAAGAAAAGCAATACGACAGCGATGGAGTAGAAAAGGGACCGGGTACCTGGTTGCAGGAAACAGTGCTTATTCCGTTTACTGAATTTTTTCAGCGCTGTGGTTTTAAACTGGCACTGGGCATTCTTATGTTCCTCTTTTCTTTCAGGCTGGGTGAAGCAATGCTCGGTCGTATGTCGCTGGTGTTTTATGTAGAGCTTGGCTTTTCCACGGAAGAAATTGCCCTGTATTCAAAATTTCTTGGTGGTTTTGCCACCATTGTTTTTTCACTGATAGGCGCCTTTATTAATACCCGGTTCGGTATAGTGCGAGGTATGCTTGTAGGTGGTATTGCGATGGCTTCTTCAAACCTGCTTTACGCCCTGATGGCCAAAGTGGGGCCAGAACCCTGGCTATTTGTAGTTACCTTGTTGGTGGATAATTTCACTCAGGCCTTTGCTACTGTTTGCGCTGTTTCCTTTATTTCCTATTTTGCTTCCCGTACTTATACCGGGACTCAATTCGCCCTGATGACCTCGATTTCCAATTTTGGACGAACCTCCTTAGCAGCAAGTAGCGGAGCCATCGTTGATGGACTGTCTGGTAACTGGAGCCTTTTCTTCATTATGACCACCATAATGGTTATTCCAGCGCTGCTGATATTAGTGTGGGTGGGTAAAATGTTGAAGAACTACAATGGTGCCGGAAGTACTGAAATTGCTGCCAGTGCGGAATAGCAGCAGGGCAGTCACGGCAGGTTTTAATACTGCCTCTCCGTTTTATAGTTAAAACAACTAACTAAAGTTAAATGGTCATGTGACCCTGTTTTATCCAGAGCAGGGAATTCGCCTGGATAAGGGGGGCGTGCTGGCTACCCGGTGGAAGCCTTATCCAGTTGCCTGATGTATAAGAACCATAGACATCTGAATAGCCCCCCTTAATAACATATATTTCCTTTCCTTTTTCATTCCTGTGTAGCGCTGACTGAAAAGCTTCAATGGTCTCCAGCAACTCTACCTTTTCATCCTGAAAAGAGTGTAATTCAAGAATGCGTCTGCCATTTTCTTCATGCCAGAGAGTTTTGTCAGTTTCGATGGCCTTGCGTTGCTTGTCTTCGGCATTCATCTGATGGAGCTTTACCAGAATAGTGCAACCTTGAGTACTGAAAGGCGCATGGACAAAGCCTTTAGGATTACGAAAGTAAGTCCCGGCATGGAAATCCCCGGTTTCATCAGAGAAGGTCCCCTCAAGTACCAGGATCTCCTCACCCAAAGGATGATTATGGCTATTGAAGCTGGCTCCCGCGTCATATTTCACGATACTGGTGGCATGCCCACGCTCTGCTTCTTCTCGCGCCAGGGGCTTGCGCCAGACGCCGGCTTTGGGACTGGGAATCCAGTCCATTCTGGTGGTATCCATAACAACAAAATTGGAAAAATCCATATTCAGCAAGATTATTGCTCCTGATCAAAAAAAGTATTAGTGGCTTTGCCAAATGCCATTTGAATGTAATTATTTTCCATGAGGCTAAATAACACCGGTAACTCTATATATATCCTGTCGGGCATCATTAAATCTGTATACCTGCCTAACTTGACGGCAGCGGGGCATGAATCCTTGCAGTAAGGTCAATCTTGTCCGCAATTTGAATATTATAGCCATTTGTATCGAGACCTTCCCCTGAAATGGTCACTGTACTCTTGTAGTTGTATAGCGTAGCAAGGAGTAGTCTTTTTTATTTACCCTTTTCCTGGAGTGATTTTTTTACCGTCTTATTGTTGCAAGGGTAAACCAGCATGCAATCAAATCGGGCACTGCAAAAAAGCCAGATTTTCGCCATTTTTCAGACAGGGCTAAAGCACTTTCTTTTGTTTAAATAGTTGAAGTTTAAGGAGGTGCGATTATGGTTTTTAAAAATAGAAAGATCCCAAGTCATTTGATCATTCAGGAAGAATATGAAATTAGAAGGCGTCCGCGATTTGGGTTGCTCAAGGTTTTCATTCTTGGCGTTCTGCTGATCAGTTTGACCTATATTTTCAGCATAGGTGTGATTCAGGGGTTACTATCACACTGATTAAAAAAGCCGGCGTATTAGCCGGCTTTTCAATGTTATGAAGAGGGTAAAAGCTACTAATCCTCTTTATAGGTGTCCAGTCCCGGCTTGAGTTTCTTGTCATCGAGAAAGGCTTTCATGGCACCACTGCGGAATGCCGCACCACTTCTGTAAAGTGAACCATCAGATTTGGCATAGATATAATCGTTGGCTGTTTCATAGTCCATATATCTGACACGCTTGAAAACTTCTTTTGCTGCACGTAAGACGACGGGATCTTTTTTCATCAGTTCCCTCGCAAGCTCCACAACACGTTCCTTAAGTTTGTCATGGGGAACTGATTCATTGACCAGACCCATTTCAGCAGCTTTCTGTCCCTGGAAAGTTTCGCCAGTCATAATGTAGTAAAGCGCATTGCGTTGTCCCATGGTGTCAGCCACAGACTTGGTCACATTTCCGCCGGGCAGGATTCCCCAGTTAATTTCTGAAAGGCCATAGGTGGCATCATCAGAAGAAACCGCAAGATCACAAGAAACAAGAGGCGTAAACCCACCACCAAAGACCCAGCCATTCACCATGGCGATGGTAGGTTTGGCGTGATAACGCAACTTGACCTGTTGCCAGGCTGCGGCTTCCTCACGAATGCGCATTTTAAAATTATCGCTTTCATTGTCGGTCTCACGGAAATATTCTTTCAAATCCATGCCGGCTGACCAGGCGGCTCCTCGACCTGTCAGAACAACCACTTTACAGCGGTCATCCAGCTCCAGTGCATGCAGCGTTGCATACATTTCCCGGTTCAAAGTAGGGCTCATACAATTCTTCTTGTCCGGACGATTAAAAAATACAAAAGCGATGTTATCTTCAAATTCAACATCAACAGTATTGCCCCAGGGCTCATTAGCATTGGTCATAGTGGGTTCCTAGTCTTGAAATTAACTTTAGATTATTGTTTTTTTAAATGAGCAGTTAAGCGATCAGCTCATATGAATCTTGCCTGTATTGAGAGTTAAATGGTCTTAATTTGAATATTCTGATCCGTCTTCTGTAAGAATAGAACGCAGAAAAAATTTGCTTGGATCTTCTATCAAAGGCGAGCCTACTGCATGTACTTTTGATCCTGGCTTCATCTGATCAGGTTTGATGCCATTTCTTACCATCATATTTGCCGGTGCTCCTTCAATAAAATCAACGAAAACTTCTTCGCCCAAATCATTTATTACCTTCAATGTCATTGAAATATGAGGATTCCTGAACTTTAGGGTTTCAACAACTCCGTCAAAAGGAACCTGGGTTTCAAAATCATAGATAGCAAAAGAATGGTGGGCTGTCAGTTGGATAGCAAATAAGCAGGAAATGACTAATACACTGATTCCTATCAATTTTTTCATGGTAATAAACTCAAACCAGTATCAAATAATGGGCTGATTGTAGCATAACTGATTGATTATCAGCCATATTGCAGATCCTAATTATCTTAGGATTTGGATAAATTCTGATTCCCGGTCTATGTTGAACCAGAATTTAAAATAGTAGTTGGAAACAGCGAAAAGAATAATTGGCCGTCCAACTTTTCAGGCAGGAAGCCCTGGATCATCTTGGGGAGCGTTTTCGGGGCAGCAGCATTACTTTGCGATCACCCGCTTTGATGATACTGACTATTACTCGGCTGTCTTTTTACTTGCGCAATGGGGCTTCTAATAAAGGGGGATTACAGCAGAAAGGCTTTGGTTGTTGGAGCCATAGTTGCCAGCAAAGGGGAAGTAAAGGTCAGGGCACCGGTTAGCGGGACAATTCAGATATTGGAAGCCGAGTTTGGAGAAAGGGTGGGGAGAGGGTGGGGAAGGAGTAACCTTGCTGACTATTCAGACTGTTAACCAGATGCCTGTTCAGGGGAGAACGGGTTTTCACTAATCCTGATTCTGCTCTCCGCAAGCCAGTAATTACTCTTTCCGCCTGATTTTCTTCACACATATGTTTTCATGCGTGTTTCCATCCGTATTTGCACGAGTCGAGCAGATTTTGTGTTTACCTGAATTCCTGCAGGAATTCACATAAAATGCCTTTCAGCTAAGACCAATAATAATTCACCATTAGCAGGTCCTTTATGACTCGAGTTATAAAACAAAGCATCGTCTGTAAATGCGGATTGCTTCTGGTATTGCTACTCGGACTTTCCCATTGGGCGCTACCGCAGGCCATCAATACCAGCTCCATTTATCGCAATGACTCGGTAGGGGTGCGCGGTGCTCTGGCGCCAGAGTGGAATCTTATTACCAGACGTGAACAGGCTCCTGATTCTTTAAAACCAAATTTCCCAGCGGATAAAGGAGCTGACGACTCCCCCTTGTTAATTGGCATACATGACAGCCAGCAATTCTTTATTCGCTTGTTAACGGAGACCTTTTTTGATGACCTGGAGGCTTATGCCAGGGTGCTGGCCCAGGGCATTCAGAGTCAGGGCCTTGAAATCCTTTCGACAAGTATGGCTGCGGATAGTACGGCGATGCAGATTGACTACCACCATCCTGAACTGGGACTTCGTTTCAGGGAGCGTGTTTCAATTCTACCCGACAGTCAGGTCATTCGTATGGCGAGCTGGTCAAGCAGCCTGACCTGGGATACCTATACCTCGGTTATTGATAATGCTTTTGCTGCAATTGAATTAAAAGATGTAGTCAATGCAAGTCCCGGTTGGCAGACCGTCTGGGCAAATTTGGAGCAAAGACTGCTTTCAACAGAGATTGATGGAATTGCAGGGATTGAGTTGGCTGCGCAGTCTGCCCCAACCGATGAGCGAGCGTTATGCGCTGACCCGACATCTTCCTTGTTGTGGCGCGTCGAAAGCCCGATGCTGCAAGGCAATGGCTCTCAAATTTACCTTTTTGGCTCCATTCATGTGGGAAAACCTGAGTTTTATCCACTGGCTGAAGAAATTGAGAATACTTATCAGTTAGCAGATTATCTGGTATTCGAGGTTGATCCTAACTCTGTATCAGACCCAGCTGTCCTGATGAGCATGCAGACCCGAGGTATGTTGCCGCCTGGACAAACCCTGGCTGATGTCGTGTCTTTAGAGGTGCTTGAAGAGTTTCGTCGTGTGATGGGGGATATGGGGCTACCAGCGGATAATTTCATGACCATGCAACCATGGTTTCTGGCACTGATGCTTTCCAGTCTGCAGATGAATTCACTGGGCTACCTGCCTGAATATGGCCTGGAGAGTTATTTTCTGGCTCAAAAACCGGCTCGAACTGAAATTCTCGAGCTGGAATCCATTCAACAGCAGATAGGCTTTCTTGAGGCATTGAATGCAGAAACCTACCTTGCCTATACCATTAATACTTTTGAAAGTGGTAATGAAGAGATAGAAAAGCTGGTAGACGCTTGGCTATGTGCAGATAAAGCACCGCTGACAGAGATGCTGTTTGCCGAATTTGAGAACACAGAGCTAAGTGCTGCAGAGCAGGGTGAGATGGAAGCACTAATGGGATCCCTTTACACACGTCGCAATATTGATATGGCTGACAAAATTGCCGACTATGCCTCCGCAAGGCAGGGTATCTATTTTGTGGTTATAGGCTCAGCTCACTTGCTAGGTGAAGGAAGTGTGGTGGAGTTATTGCGAGAAAAGCGCTTTCAGGTCACACCAGTTTCCCTTTCACCCTGATTTTTCCTGCTCAGGGTGTTGATTCCGGCTGTTGATTTCCACATAATGCGGCTCGTTTGACGCGTAGGCTTTGCAATAATCAATAAACCGTTTACCATCGTTGATTGACCGGTAAAAGCACCGGAAAGTTTATGGTATCTCTTGTCGGTCCCCTCGCAATGATAGGCTGTGAACCCCGCCAGGCCCGGAAGGGAGCAACGGTAACTGCTGACTCATGTGCCGGGGTGTGGCTGGCAGGAGGTACCTCCATTAACATCTTCGCTGATAAACACCTTGCAATAAAGTATCAGCTTGAAACAAATTATAGTCGCATATTATGACGTATCAGGTACTGGCAAGAAAGTGGCGCCCCCGTAACTTCCGGGAAATGGCTGGCCAGGGACATGTCCTCAAGACCCTGATTAATTCCCTTGATAATGAACGCCTGCATCATGCCTACCTGTTCACAGGGACACGTGGAGTTGGAAAAACTACTATTGCTCGCATACTTGCCCGCTGTCTTAACTGTGAAAAGGGCGTGACCTCTGAGCCCTGCGGTGTGTGTAGTGCCTGCACTGAAATTGATCAGGGGCGATTTATCGACCTGATTGAAGTTGATGCGGCTTCCAGAACCAAAGTTGAAGACACCAGGGAGTTGCTTGATAACGTCCAGTATTCACCCACCCGGGGGCGTTTCAAAGTCTATCTCATTGACGAAGTCCACATGCTTTCTGGCCACAGTTTCAATGCCTTGTTAAAAACCCTTGAAGAGCCTCCTCCCCACGTAAAGTTTCTGCTTGCCACCACCGACCCTCAAAAACTGCCTATTACGGTGTTATCACGCTGCCTGCAGTTCAACCTGAAAAATATCAGCCCGGAACGTTTGGTTGAACATATCAAATATATTCTGGACGAAGAAAAGGTTCCTTATGAAGAGCCAGCTTTATGGCAATTGGGAAGGGCGGCCCAGGGCAGTGTCCGCGACTGCCTGACCTTGCTGGATCAGGCCATAGGTTATTGTGAAGGTAATATAACTGATACTGCAGTAAGAGCATTTTTGGGCACGATAGATCAAAGTGTGATCCATCAACTTGTAGATACACTTATTGCAAATGATGCGGGAACAATGCTTGGGATTATTGACTCTGCCGCTGATCATGCGCCGAATTTTTCTAGTGTGCTTGCTGATTTGCTGTCATATCTGCATCGTGTTGCCATCGCCCAGGTATTGCCGGATGGAATAGATAATTCACAGGGTGACAGACAAAAAGTTCTGGATCATGCGGGCAAAATGCCGGCAGAAACATTACAACTTTTTTACCAGATTGCATTGAAAAGCCGTGAAGATCTGCCCTTTGCCATTGACGCTCGGTCTGGACTTGAAATGGCTTTACTGCGCATGCTTGCTTTTGCACCCGCTGGCGTACCGATAGTGCCAGAGAGCGTGCTGTCAGCCAAAGAAACTGGGTCTGATACCCGGGACCCGGCAGAAAAGGTAAAAAAAAAGCCTCCGGTAAATGAAGCCATCACTGGTCACACCAGGCTTATAAGCACCCGTGTTGAGGTTCCTCTGCAAGAGGTTGCCTGGCAGGATACGGAGAAAGCGCAAGGCGCGGAGTCAGCTTATAAGGCGGTTAAAAACGAGGTAAGTGCTCAGACAGAAATTACCACTGCAGAAAAAGAGTCAGAACTGCCGGCTACGCAAGAAAGTGAGGTGCCCAGTAAGGCCCCGATAAACCTGAAAAAGCTATCCACATATCAATGGATTTCACTTTTTTTCCAGCTTGATCTGGATGGAATTACTCGAAGTATTACCGCTAATTGCCTGTTGCAGGAAGTAAATGGCACACACATTACCTTAACTCTGGATGAAAGCCAGACGTCAGTATTTAACGAAGAGCAGCAGCGTCGCATCAAGTCTGCGTTTGATGAGTACTTCAAGGAAGATATTCAGCTGGAAATTAAAACCGGCAAGATTGATGCTGAAACTCCATCTGCCTGGCGTGAGCGTATGGAGCAGGAGCGATTGCAGACTGCTATACAGGTTTTTCAAAATGATGAAATGGTGAATGAGATTCTTGAGCGTTTTTCCGGAGTTATCCAGCCTGATACGATTGAACCTACCTCACCCAAGCAGTACTAGTTAATACAAAAATTTTATAGAGGAAGTTATGACAGACCTGAATAATTTGCTTAAACAGGCAAAGGAAATGCAGGAACAGTTTGAGAAAACTCAAAATGAACTTGCTGAAAAAGAAGTGATCGGAGAATCTGGCGCCGGTCTCGTCAAGGTAACCATGAATGGCAAGCACAATGTGAAGAAGGTTGCGCTGGATAGCACCCTGATGAACGAAGAGCAGTCACTGGTTGAAGATTTGATTGCTGCAGCGGTCAATGATGCTGTCCGTAAAGTTGGAGAGAATAATAAAAATCAGCTTGCCGGTATGGCGTCCGGATTAAATTTACCCGAAGGATTTAAATTTCCATTCTAGGAAAATACGCAAAGCTCAGGTATGAATTACAGTCCTCTCATTGATCAGTTAATAGAAGCCTTCCGCCGTCTTCCGGGTGTTGGTCCGAAGTCTGCACAGCGAATGGTGCTTCATTTTCTGGAAAAAGATCGTAATGGTGGCAAGGTCCTTGCTGACGCCTTGCAGGCGGCTATAGATGGTGTCGGTCATTGTGAAAAGTGCCGCACTTTATCCGAGGACACACTGTGCCGAATTTGTCAGAACCCCGCGCGGGATCAACAAACCATTTGTGTAGTGGAAACCCCGGCAGATGTTTTTGCAGTAGAACAGACGGCCTCCTATAAAGGACTGTACTTTGTGCTTATGGGTCATCTTTCGCCTATAGATGGAATAGGCCCTGATGAAATAGGCATAGGCCAGTTAACAGATCTGGTAACAAACAGTGATATCTCCGAGATTATACTGGCCACCAACCCTACTGTGGAAGGTGAAGCTACTGCCTATTATATTGCCGAGCAGTTCAATTCGCCCGCGATGCAGGACCGAAATATCAGAATATCAAGAATAGCGCATGGCGTACCGGTAGGCGGAGAGCTTGAATATATCGATGGTGGAACCCTGATTCATTCTTTTGCCGGTAGATTACAGATTAACAAGAACCAGGCTGGTTAGGGAAATCAAGAATTGTGAGCGAAACTACAGCCGCCCCTCAGTCAAATGAAAGCTATATTCTGGTTGAGGATGAGCTGACACTGAATGAGTTATGTGCCACCTGGCGTGACTCTTCATTTCTGGCAATGGATACTGAATTCATTCGCACCTCTACATTTTTCCCTCGTGTCGGCTTGATACAGCTTAATGCCGGAGCAGGTAACTATCTGATTGACCCGCTTAGAATCAGCAATTGGGATTCATTCTGTAAGCTGATGAATAATCAGTCTATTACCAAGATTTTTCACTCATGTTCGGAAGACCTGCAAGTATTCATGACTGCCATGGAGCTGCTTCCCGAGCCGGTATTTGATACCCAGATTGCCGCGGCCTTTTTAAATCAGGGCTTCGGTAATTCCTATCAGTCACTGGTACAAAATATGTTGGGTATTGATCTTCCAAAAGGGGAAACCCGATCAGACTGGTTGCAGCGACCGCTGGCTGAAAAGCAGTGTCACTATGCGGCTCAGGATGTGGCTTACCTGCCTGAAATTTATCAGCAGTTGCATGGTGCATTGCTGGAGACAGACAGACTGGAATGGTTCATGGAGGAGTGTAATTCCTTGCTGACACTCTATCGCAAGGAATTGAGTTCGGATTTTTCAGACTACTATCTTGCTATTCGCGGCGCCTGGCAACTTGATGCCAGACAGTTGAATATTCTTAAACACCTGGCGCAATGGCGTGAGCACCGTGCACGCAAAAGGGATAAGCCCAGAAACTGGATAGTAAAAGACAAAAGTCTGCTGGATATTGCCAGGTTGGCTCCAGCGACTCTTGAAGAGTTGGGAACCATTGACGAGATAAACGCTAATTTTTTGCATCATGAAGGGGGCGAGGTTTTATCCCTGATAGCTATCGCCAGTTCTGCTGCTGATGCTGATCTACCCGAACCAATGCCAAGACCTCTCGAGGGCAAGACCAAAACCCGTTTGCGGCAGGGGCAGAAGTTCATTGAGGGGAAAGCTCTTGAGCTGAATATGCCGGTGGAAATGTTGATTCGCAAACGCTGGCTTATTACCATTCTTCAGAATATGCGTGCAGGGGAATCGGTTTCTGCGGAGCAGGATGCTCAAGCATTGTTACCAGAAGAACTTCTGGGCTGGCGATATTCTCTTTTGATGCCTGGTCTGTTGCAGGCAATGACTAAACTATGAAAAATCCTGAAGCAATGCATTGCACTATTCTTAAAGGCAGTCGCGAGCCTGAACTTTACGTGTATGTACCGTTTGCAAAAGCGGAAACTAATATTCCAGGAGAATTGCGTTCACGGCTTGGTAAAATTAAGGAAGTTATGTCACTGGAAATAACCCCCGACAAAAATCTCGCAAGGGTAGATCCGGCTAAAGTGCTAAATGAAATTCGCGAGCAAGGTTATTTTGTTCAGTTGCCTCCTGTTATTACTGGGCAGGTTTTGTTCGATGGTGATTAGGGCGTACTTTTGTCTGTGCGGTTAATCAATTAGGTTTTTCAGGAGTCTGTTATTTCCAGTCAAAAAGCGCGTCCATTCTGGGAAAGCAAATCCCTCACCGAGATGTCCACGAAAGAGTGGGAATCGCTCTGTGATGGTTGTGCCAAGTGTTGCCTGCATAAACTGGAAGATGAAGATTCCGGTGAGGTTTTTTATACGCGAGTGGTATGTAGATACCTGAATCAGGAAAAATGCAATTGTACCGTTTATAACAAGCGTCAACGACTTGTGCCGGACTGCGTAATTCTGACGCCGGGAAATCTGGAAGATCTGAGCTGGATGCCCGGAACCTGTGCCTACAGGCTACTTCATGAGGGCAAGTCTCTTCCCATTTGGCACCCTTTGATAACCGGTAGCAGGAATGCCATGATAGCATCAGATAATACAGTGACTGGCAAAGTAATCTCCGAAGAATTTATTCATGAAGATGGATTGCAAGAGCATATTGTCGAATGGGTAAATGGCTCGCAACCTGAGTGATAGTGTTTTGCTAAACGTTGCGGCCGGGTTTGAATTGGCAGTAATACGGACAATATACCCAGCCTAAATAATTATGGTTGATGGGTAAGGCGAATGGTTAAACAAAATGGTTAACGTGAAAAGTCAGGGTGGATAGTCAGGATTATTATATAGCCTGGAGCATTTATCTGACGGCGGGCGTAGTTTTCAGCCTAATCAGCTGGAAGGTGATGAAGCGCTATTTTTGGCGCGAAATGACTTATCTGCTGGAGAGTCTGTTACTCGCTATTATTTTTACTCCCTGGTATGTCTTGCCGGAAGAAGAAATTCTGGCGCCTGCATTAATTGTGTTCATGCTTGACCTCATTACGGAGGACCTGACTACCAGTATTCGTGCGCTGATTCCTCTGGTTATGGCAATGTTGTTTGCCATAATCGTAACGCTTGTTCTCAGTATTATTTACCGTATCAAGCACCGGGGGCAAACCTCTGCCTAGGAATGGGACAGGGCGATATCTGCCTATTTATTGAGATCGTAATTTCTCATGTAGCCGCGTAACTGATCGTAACTTAGGTCAAGTAATTTGGCTGTTTTACACTGATTAAACTGACATTCCTTGAGCGCCCGCCGTAAGACTTTCTTTTCAATTTCCTGTACACGGTGTTTAAAACCTATGGCACCAAAATCAAAGTCATCTGCGCTGATATTTTCGCCGGTATTTTCTGCCGCTGTCTCTTCAAGAAGAGTTGAGGGTCTTACTCCGCCGGGCCCGTAGGGTGAAGCAAAAGGCAAGCTTTCAGGCCTGCGCAGGCAAAGGCCAGATATGCAGGTTTTGCTGAAGAAATGGACAGTTCCCGGCATTGTTCTTCAGCTGAACACTCTGCTGATAAAGCAGGGGATAGGACATCTTACGCTGCGAGACCGGCGCAATCAGATTCTCGGGATTGGCAGCATAATGATCAGGAAAAGGCTATGGATGCCTTAGTCGGTAAGAACTATTCCAAACGCAGAGAATTCAAGTACTGTGCCAGAAAATTTGCCACCTAGCAGGACAGGCTGGCAAAAATGGAAGCCTATGTCACCTCCAGTCAGTTCAGATTACACCGGAAATTCAAGAAAATATAAGAGACTATTTGCTACAATCACACTTTTGAATTAAGCAAAGTGGCCGTCTCGCTAAAACAACTCTCAAACGCCATTCAACAGTGTATGACTAAAGATCAGCACCATTTCCGCGTATCTTTGCAAAAAATACGCCAGGAAAAGGTGGGTCAAGCCGAAAAGCTGAAAGCACTTGAATCAAAAATTCAGGCCTCATGCCAGCAAGCACTTGCCAGAAAATCCGCATTACCTTCAATAAATTTCCCGCCAGAATTACCAATCAGCCAGTCCATTGATGCTATTCGAGACCTAATTAGCCAACATCAGGTGGTCATTGTTGCTGGCGAAACCGGTTCGGGTAAGACTACCCAGTTACCCAAGTTATGCCTGGATATGGGGCTCGGAATTAAAGGCATGATTGGACACACACAACCAAGAAGACTGGCTGCCCGAACGGTGTGTAATAGAATTGCCGAAGAACTGGCAGTGAGTGGTAGCAGTGCCGTGGCCTACCAGGTCAGGTTTCAGGATAACACGGATGAAAAAACCTACGTCAAGCTGATGACAGACGGGATTCTGTTATCAGAAATTCGTGAAGACCCGTTTCTAAATAAATATGCCACGCTCATCATTGATGAAGCGCATGAGCGTAGTTTGAATATTGATTTCCTGCTGGGTTATCTCAAACGCCTGCTACGCAGAAGGCCTGATTTGAAGCTGATTGTGACTTCGGCAACCATTGATGTGGATAAGTTTTCCGTACACTTCGACAATGCCCCGGTTATAGAGGTGTCCGGTCGAACCTATCCAGTAAATTTCGTTTACCAGAGCGCCGATAAAAACGAAGAAGACCTTGATGAACGTATTGTCAGCGCCATTTATGAAATCCGGAAAATCGGCAAAAAATTACCTATCCCTCATCGCGATATTCTGGTTTTTCTCAGTGGTGAAAAAGAAATTCGGGATACCGCAAATACTATCCGAAAAGACAAGTCGCTGGATCTTGAGGTACTGCCTCTCTATGCAAGGTTGACCAACAAAGAGCAGAACCGGGTCTTTCAGTCGCACACCAAGCAACGCATTGTGCTGGCGACCAATGTTGCCGAAACCTCACTCACTGTGCCCGGCATTGGCTATGTCATTGATAGCGGAATGGCTCGCATTAGTCGTTACAGCGTAAGAAGTAAAATCCAGCGTCTTCCAATAGAAGCCGTCTCACAAGCCAGCGCCAATCAGCGCGCGGGGCGCTGTGGTCGTCTATGTCCTGGTACCTGTGTACGTCTTTACAGCGAGGAGGACTTCAACAGCAGGCCGGAATATACCGATACTGAAATTACCAGAACCAACCTGGCGTCAGTTATTTTACAAATGCTGGTGTTAAAACTCGGGGATATTGAGTCATTTCCCTTTGTTGATCCGCCAGAGACTACTGCTGTCAAGGATGGCTTTAAAATCCTGGAAGAGCTTGGTGCGGTTAATGGCCAGGGAAAAATAACCCACGCGGGACGGCAAATGGCCAGTTTTCCGGTTGATCCACGGCTGGCAAGAATCATCCTGACAGGAGCGCAATTCAACTGCCTGAATGAAATTCTGATCATCGTCAGTGCGTTGAGTATTCAGGATCCCCGCGAGCGACCCCAGGACAAGCGACAGGCTGCCGACGAGGCACATAGTCGCTATCGCCATCCGGAATCTGATTTTATGGCATGGGTAAATCTCTGGCAGTTTTTCGAGGGAAACAGGCAGGCATTGGGAAAAAACCGTCTTGGAAAGTTCTGCCACAAGTACTTCCTGTCCTATATGAGGATGACGGAATGGCGCGAAGTTCATCGGCAATTGAAGCTGCTTTCCCAGGAAATGAAGTTCTCGGTAAATAGTGAGCCTGCCAGTTACGAAAAAATTCATCTTTCCCTGTTAAGTGGTCTGGTAAGCAATGTCGCAAATCGACTGGATGACCAGACTTACCTTGGTGCAAGAAACCGAAAATTCAGGGTGTTTCCGGGGTCAGAACTGCATGGAAAGAAATATCCATGGATCCTCGCTGCAGAACTTGTCGAAACTTCGCAACTTTTCGCCAGAATGAATGCCAGGGTTGAGCCGGGCTGGATTGAAGATCAGAGTAAAGCATTGCTTAAATATCATTATGCCGAACCCCATTGGGAAAAACGTCGTGGCAAGGTGATCGCACTGGAAAAAGTCACGCTCTATGGACTGGTGTTGGCGGAGAACAGGAAAGTCGTATACAGCTCGATAGATCCGCATGTAAGTCGGGAAATATTTATACGCGAAGCGCTTGTCCCTGCTCAAATCAATACACGACTTGATTTCTATCGTCACTATGTTGATCTTAAAAAAGAAATAGAAAGCCTGGAAGATAAAACCCGGCGCAAGGATATTCTGCTTGGCGATGATGACCTGGTTACCTTGTTTGAGCCATTAATACCCGCAGAAGTGCTGGATCAGGCTAGTCTTGAGCGATGGGCTAAAAGGCTCTCAAAAGAAGATGCCAGCAAGCTGTTTTTCAATAAGCATGACTTGCAACACAGCTCAGGTGATGTAGTAAATCTTCAAGCTTTTCCAGACAGGATCCAGGCAGGTCACCTGTCTCTGGAGCTGGATTATCAATTCGACCCGGGTAAGGAGAGTGATGGTGTTTCGGTCGATGTTCCCGTTACTGTTTTGATGCAATTAAAAGAGACAGATCTGGATTGGCTGGTGCCAGGTATGTTGCGTGAGAAATGTATCGCCATGGTTAAAGCACTGCCTAAATCCGTCAGAAAAAACTTTGTTCCCGTTCCGGATTATATCGATCGCGTGTTGGCACGTATCAAACTGGGTGAGGGTGACCTGAAGGCAGTTTTGGCTACTCAGTTACAGAGTCTTACTGGCATAAGCATTCCAATTGAGCACTGGCAGGAATTTATCCTGCCGGATCATCTAAGAATGAACATCAATGTACTGGATGACAATGGTCATCTGCTTGGTAGTGGTAGAGATCTGATAAGACTAAAAGAGCAGTTTGCCGAGCAAAGCCGCCAGGCGATGGCAGAATTCTCTGAAGCTACGATTGAAAGAAGTGGAATTACGAATTGGGACTTTGGTGAGCTCGAGTCTGTTCATGAAATCAGGCAAGGCGGATTAACGGTATTATCATGGCCCTCGTTGATAGATGAGGGTGAAAGCGTATCACTGAAACTTGCCGATTCGCCGGTTGTCGCAAGAAAGCAAACACGGGCGGGAGTAGCCCGACTTTACATGCTCAAGAACCGCCAGCAATTGAAATACCTGCAAAAACACCTGCTACAAGATCCGCTTACTTTCCCCTTGATGAAAAATTTCGGCGGCCAGAAAAATCTCGTTAGTGGACTGATTCAAGCCAGTTACCAGTCAGCTTTCGGGCTTGATGCTACGCTGCCTGCAAATAAAGTGGAATTTGAGTCCACTTACGAAGCAGGGCGGGTATCCCTGATTAAGACCTCGACAAAACTCGAAGCTCTATTGATACGGATACTGACTGAGTTTGGAAAGTTGAAAAAACAACTCGAGAAATACAACAAGCTTGAAGACCTGGCATTGCAGCAGGATGTCGGGCACCAGTTAAATGCATTGGTAAACGAAAATTTTCTGGTAGAAACGCCAGTGGAGTTGCTTGGTGAATTCCCACGATATTTTTCTGCCATCAGCCAACGGCTCGAGAAATACCCAGGTCAGAAAGCGCGTGATGCCGAGTACTCAGCAATGCTTCAGCAATGGTGGCTGCGCTATGAAGAGCGCAAGTCTTTATTTCACGGCCAGCATAAAAGCAGCGACGCTCTTGAGGAATTCCGCTGGATGTTGGAAGAGCTCAGAGTTTCTCTTTTTGCCCAGGTGCTTGGTACCCGCTATCCGGTCTCTGAGAAAAGACTTGAAAAAGCCTGGAAAGCCATAGAGTAGGGCCTTACAGAACATTCTCGACAAATGGCAAGAGCTTGAACGATAATTCTTGCTGTTTCCTGCTTTTTTTTCGGGCAATAATATTCAATCTAAATTATTATTAACCGCGGCTTTATATAACATTAATTACAAGCCAGGGTTTTAAAAGGTTGTTTCACGGGAGGGCAAGACCACCTTTTTTGGCAATCATTATTTCTCATGTTACTTCTGCATTCGCACAGTAATTTCCGTCAACAGTGCAAAGCCTTATTTGCTGTGCTGCTTTACTTGCTATTTATTTATCTTCCTGTGGGCAAGGCTCAATCAGATGATGTTGATCCTTTTATCAGGGTTAATCGTGATTTGTATGCATTTAATCAGGGTTTTGATCAGGTAATTGTGAAGCCCGTAAGCAGGGGCTATGACAAGGTGATACCAGAATTTGCCAAACGTGGGCTCAGTAATTTCTTTAATAATATTGATGATGTAAATGTAATTGCGAATGACCTGTTGCAGTTAAAAATGGCCAGCGCATTGGAAGATTCCTGCAGACTGATTATTAATTCCACCCTGGGCATTGCTGGCGTTATTGATATGGCATCCAATTTTAGACTGTATAAGAATCATGAAGATTTTGGACAGACCCTGGGGGTCTGGGGATTTGGAACTGGTCCCTATCTAGTTATATCGTTTTTGGGTAATAGTACTGTACCTGATGCCATCGGGTTTCTCCCTGATTACCTGTTAAATCCAATATTCTGGGTGGATGTGGAGGCTTATCGCAATACCCTTTATGCCCTTGATACCATTGATACAAGGTTATATTACATGGCTGCGGAATCGATGATCAGCGGGGATGAATATACTTTTGTGCGCAATGCTCACCTACAGCGCAGAGAATATCTTGTTGATGATGGTGAGGTGATTGATGAATGGGACGATTTCTAGTCTGGCGCTGCAAACACATTTAGTTGTGCCGGACTTAGACAGAGACAGTGACAGAGAAGATAGAAGCAGAAATCAGATAAAGGGTATTGCAAAAAAGAATACTAGACGTCTGTTTGCCCCTGGATCAACATTAAAACATTTCAATGATAAGTGCGCCCACCCGACAGCGTCCCTTGGGAAGGGGTTGGGTATTTTTTATCTCTATCAGAGCCTGATAGGGCTGGCTGTTTTTGTGACCATCATGCACTTTTACCCGGCACTCGGTGCCAATGTGAATGACGCTTACAAGATCTATGCCCAGGCCTTTATCACTTATATCAATACACACCCCTTCCAGAGATTTTGGGGGAGTGCCAAAAAATAAAGTAACAGCGGTTTTGCTTTTAACTCTTTCAAAATCCCGCTTTTCATAAGCGTAAGCCATAAGCCATCCTGATGAACTACGTTATTGGGAATACTCTACCCCAATTATTTCGGTTTGTGTCCAAATTCAGCAGATTTTGTGAAACTATTAACGCTCTTGTATTGCACGCTGTGTGAGAAGGGAGTAAGGTATTTCCAACTCCCAAGCGGAGTAGATTCAGGGTAAGGTAGGCTAAACTAAACAGGTACTCCAGATACAGATCTGTTCTCATCGATTATTTGTGATTTAGTCTCGAAAAATTGCCATAATTTACTGGTTTACATTGTTAATAAAGTCATATGCCGCTATTTCGGTAAATGCATGCTGTCAATCGGACTGGTTCCGATTTTTTTGTAAATGAAAAACGGGGAAGATACTGTTGTACTGGTAATCGACAACGATTCGGTTGTCCGGGAGAGTATTGCCTCTTACCTTTCAAATAATAATTATAGAGTTGTTCAGGCCGCTTCCAGTGAGGAGGGTATAAATGCCTTTCATTCCTGCAGTCCAGCTTTGGTTATTTATGATATCAACATCCCTGATAATAGTGGCTTCGATACAATTTCCACCATTTTTGCCCAATCTCCGGTTCAACCTATTATCATTCTTAGTGATCAGGGAAATACTGACGATGTGATCCGCGCTATGCGTCTAGGCGTCAGCGATTACCTGCTCAAGCCACTTGATGATATGGAAATGCTGATAATCTCCATGGAAAACAGTCTGAACAGATCCCGGCTGATTGCGCAAAACAATCTTTACAGAAAAAACCTGGAAGAAATAAATCAGGAGCTTGAAGAGCGTATAGAGGTTTTTCAGATGGATCAGCAAGCCGGTCGGCAGGTACAGATTCGAATGCTGCCGGTTCCGCCACAGGATTTAAATAACTTTCATTTTGATCACCGTGTAATTCCCTCCCTTTATCTCAGTGGCGACTCCGTCGATTACCAACCTATCACTAAATCCCAGGTACTGTTTTATATTGGTGATGTGTCTGGTCATGGTTCATCCTCCGCCTTTGTTACTGTCCTGTTGCGATTTCGAATCGCCCAGATGCGCAGGGAATATATTCGCGGCAGGTTTGCCGGAGAATTTACACCGGCACATATCATGGAATTATTAAATCGTGATTTGCTGGATACCGGCCTCGAAAAGCACATAACAGTTTGTATGGGAATTCTGGATAACAGGGACAATACTCTTCTTTACAGTATTGCAGGTCATCATCCGTTGCCGGTTATTTATCAAAACGGAAAGGCAGAATTTCTTGAGCCCGCCAAGCGAAGTTTCCCCCTTGGCCTGGTAGCTGAGGCGGAATACTTTAATGAAAAGATAGTCCTGAGTGATGACTTTGCCTTGTTCCTGTTTTCCGATGGCATATTGGAATATTTGCCCGGAAAAGATATGACCGAAAAAGAAAGCAGGATTCTTGATGTTATTTGTAAATGTAAAGGTGATTTTAAAGAGGTCAAAACAGGTTTAAACTTACACCGGGATATTAAAGTTCCCGATGATATTGCGGTACTTAGTGCTACAAGGCTATGAATAAAGGCAGAATTCTGGTCGCAGATGTTGATAACGTTCCCATCCTGAAGTTTGTCGGCGATGTGCGGGTTCTTATGGGCGCAGCACTGGATGCCTATTTTTCCTCTCTCTATATAAAAACCTATACTCGAAAAGATGATTGTTGATCTCACTGAGACACAGGGGATTGACAGTACTGCACTTGGATTGCTGGCCAAAATGGCAATCCAGTTGCGTAATCGGTTCAATGTCAGTCCTACCATTATTTCTACTAATTCCGACATTACCCGCATACTTACAAGTATGAGTTTTGACCTTATCTGTGAAATAGTAGAACAACCGCTGAATAAAGATGGCAAGTTTGATGAACTCTGTCAGCTGGATGAGAACGAGGATTCATTGAAACAAAAAGTCATAGAAGCGCATCAGACGCTGATGACGCTTAGCGATGAAAACAGGATTGAATTCCAGGAACTGGTATCGGCTTTGAAGGCTGGGCGTTAGACATTCCTCCAAGCCATCCTCTCTACAACCTCAGTTTTCGTATTTATCTCTGGCGATTATTTTACTCTTTATAAAGTCTACATGAGAGAGATAGAGCAGATCGGCAACCTTGCGAATTAGGTGTTCTTCATAGCGGTCAATTTTTCCGTCAGCAAAAGCCACTTCCCACATATTTCCAACCATGGTTACCTTCTCTGAATATTCAAAATTTTCATTCATCAGACTGGTGAACTGATAAAGGGATGTTGAATCGCGTGCTTCCTGTTCTGCCAGTTCCATCAGTTCTGAGAGTTGGCTTGGTTCGAGCTCAAAGCGGGTTTCCAATATTTCTACCAAGGCGCTGGTTTCCGTGTCATCTATTGACTGATCTGACTTGCAAAGTTCAATCATCAAGGCAGCGCTGGCCAGTTGCAGGCGATGCGCTGTGCTGGATACACTTTCTTGCTCCGGCTCACTGAAATTGGCTTCAAAAAATCTGGAAATGGCTTTTAACATAATACTTCCTGAATTGGGGTTTCCATCAATCTGTTACTATTGAGTACAAGTCTGCCTGCGGTTTCAAGTATGTCGATACCTGCATCTTCTTTGTGTGCATTTTCACTGAGGTAGCGACGAAAACGTTTTGCGCCCGGTTGTCCCTGAAACAAACCAAGTACATGACGAGTCATATGTTTCAGGGCCGTGCCTTGTCCAAGTTCGTTTTTGGCATAGTCTATAAATTGCGCCAGCACGTCTTCCTGGCTTATCACCGGGTAATCACTATCAAACAGTTGTTGATCGACCCGGGCGAGAAGATTGGGGTTTTGGTATGCCTCACGACCAATCATTACGCCATCGACGTTTTCAAGCAAATGACAGCTTTCTCCAAGGGTTTTTATACCGCCATTAATGACAATTTCAAGGTCCGGGAAGCGTTCCTTGATGGCAAATACGCGTTCATAGTCAAGAGGGGGGATTTCCCGGTTTTGTTTTGGACTTAGACCTGCCAGCACCGCAATGCGGGCATGTATGATGAAGCAGTGACAGCCAGTTGCAGATACGGTTTCAACAAAATGGCTAAGGTGTTCCAGGGAATCAATTCCATCTATTCCTGTTCTACATTTGATGGTGACCGGTATGGCAACGGCTTCCTTTATTGCTGCCATGCATTCTGCTACCAGGGTGGGTTCTGCCATCAGACAGGCGCCGATCTTGCCCCGTTGCACACGATCACTGGGGCAGCCGGAATTCAGATTGATTTCCTCATAACCAGCCTGCTCACCTATAATGGCTGCTTTCGCCAGTTCATCCGGATCGCTGCCCCCTAATTGCAGCGCAACAGGCTGCTCGGCAGCGTTAAAGCGCAGAAATCGTTCCGCATCCCCATATAAAAGCGCGCCAGTAGTGACCATTTCGGTATATAGCAGGGTATGCTTTGTGAACAGGCGCAGGAAATAGCGACAATGGCGATCTGTCCAGTCCATCATCGGCGCTACGCAAAACCGGTGTGTTGAGTAAGCTTGCATAATCATCTGATCAAATTGAGAGGGCGTATTATATAAGAAGTACATCAGATAGGCATTGTACGTTGCAGACATGGAATCTGGACTTCAACGCTAAACATGGTGTATGTTGCACGCCTTTAAATTTTTCAAATGTCTAAATGGTGATTAACAAAATGAAAATGAATAAGACAGTATTACTGCCACTGGTGTTTTCTTTCCTTGCGACCAACTTCGCTGTAACAGCTCTGGCTGATGAATATGTCATCGATGGGACCGGTGCTGGAATGCATAGTTCTGTCAGTTTCAAGGCGAGCCATATTGGCATCAGCTCCCTGTGGGGGCGCTTTAATGATGTCACCGGGCATTTCACCTATGATGCTGAGGACATCGAGTCATCAGTGATTGAAGTCAATATCGATCCAGCCAGTATCGACTCAAACCATGAAGCCAGAGATACTCATCTTCAAACCAGCGATTTTCTGGATGTAGAAAGCTACCCTACAGCCAAATTTGTCAGTACCTCGGTAGAAGATCTTGGCAACGGTCGAGTCCTGGTTAACGGTACCTTCAGCCTGCATGGTATGAGCAAAGACATCAACTTTGAAGCGGTTCGCACAGGCGAGGGCGAGACACCGTTTGGTGATTATCGTGTTGGTTTTGAAGGTGAAATGGCCCTGGATACAGCGGCATACGGCATCAATGCTGGAACGCTTTCACTGATTTTGGCTATAGAAGGTGTTCGTCAGTAATCTATAAAAAGTATCAGGGGTAATCTTTTTTATCTATACACTTGTGCTTTTCTGGTATCACTTTCTCTGGTCTTTAAGGTGTTTTTTTCAAGGCCGGGAAAGTGGTCCACCAGTCGCGAACAAGCAATACCAAGTGGCAAGTGTATTGCCTATTTCTTTATAACCTTTTCCAGAATTTCTTCTATCGCTGGTTCCTGGCCGGCGTCTTTTAAAGACTTTTGTCGTTCATACACTTGCGCTGCGGCATCAAAAAATTCTCGGGGCAGTCCTGCGGCTTCCATTGTCGCTGCAATTTCTTTCATTTCACCGCTAAAGCGCCATGCTTTTCTGGCGACCTGACGAATACGTGCCTGGCTTTTTTCGGTAAAGCCGGGGGTGTAAATTGCCCACTGTTTTTCCAGAGCATCTCTGACACCCATGGTCTCTGCAGTAGCGAGAATCGCTGTATGCAGCGCAGCGGTGCCTTTGCTATTGGCAGCAAAACACATTTTCAGACCAGAGGCTTTACCAATTTCGGGCCCTAATACACTGGTCTCCAGAGGGCCCCTGCTAAAACAGGAGGCAACTTTGTCGGCACTATTCCCGCACAGATATAGCCAGGTCGTACCATGTTGTGTCGCAGGCATGCCGATAATTCCGCCATCCACAAATTCAATACCGGCATTTGCCATTGAAGCAGCGATAGTCTTGACGGTTGTCGGGGCAATGGCATTCACATCGGCGTAAATGCCCTGATAATTACAGGCAATGACCTCGTCCGCCACGCTCATGGCAGCGTGGGGAGGGCACACGGAAATCAGAATTTCACAGGTATTGCAGAGCGCCTCAAGGGTATCCAGAGAATGGATGCCAAGATCATTGGCACGTTCATTACTAGCTCGGCTTCTGCCGGCTGAGCACCAGTAGACATTCATTTCGGAATTGAGTGCTGTTGCGGCAAGGGAAATGCCCATTTCCCCTGGATGTAGTATGCCGATGGAGGTTGTCATGACGCTTATTCTGTTACCAGGCTGCCCTGGTTGTAAAGGGCGCAAAGAAACTTCAGGCAGTCTTCGTTGCGCTGAAATTTTCTCAAATCCAGTGCTCTTCCTTGTGCACTTTGCAATTCATCATTGAGTGCCGCCAGTTTGTCACTAACGTGCGGAATAAAAAGAGACTCGCCATTGACGAAAAAATACAGGGCACCCGCATGATGATGGCAGGCAAAACGAGTAGCGGGGTGAGGCATTAACTGGCGCCCTTTTTGTAACATGACAGCCATTTTTTCCGGAGTGATTTCCTGTTCGGGTGGATCAAATAGTTCTGCCAGTCGGGGTTCTGTCATCAGTCGACCAAAACTGTGTATTAACAGGTCTGGATTGGCAAGGGCATCGTGCATCAGGGTTTTGACCTGTTGCAAGGCGCTGCTGCTGATATTGCCGGGCTGCTGCTGAGGATCAATGTCTGTATCCCGATAGCGACTATCCGCACTCAGTGTTTCTTCTGCCTGCAGGCTGACTGCAGACAGTAGTTCGGTGACGTCCGGCGCCCTGAAACCGATGGAGTAGCAAAGCCCTGGTTCTATTGCCGTTCCCCAGTGCGACAAGCCTGCTGGAATATACAATATATCGCCCGGGTGAAGTTCTTCGCTATGCTGCACGGAGAAGTTTTCCAGGATTTTCAGCCCGGAATCAGTATTAACCGGACTGCTGCTATCGCATGTTTCGCCTATTTGCCATTGCCGAATTCCCTGTCCCTGAACCAGGAACACGTCGTAATAATCAAAGTGCGGGCCAACACTGCCATTGGCTACTGCATAGCTGATCATGACGTCATCCAGGCGCCAGGAAGGAATGAAACTGACTTCCCGCAGCAGACGTTTTATTTCGGGCAGCCAGTGATCCACTGATTGCACCAGCAGGGTCCAGTCATGCTCCGGGAGAAAGGTAAAGTCGCGTTCTGAAAAAGGGCCTTGTTTCAACTGCCAGGAATTGTTACTACTGAAGACCAGGCGAGATTCCACTTCTTCTTCGCAGGCCAGTCCGGCCAGCTCTTCGGGACTTAGAAAGTCGGTGAAATGAGGCAGGGCGCTCTTAATCAGTAAAGGTTTCTTTTGCCAGTATTCGGAAAGAAAAACATTGATATCGATACTGTCATGGCGGTCAAAGAGCATCAGATTTGTTTTGCCTGGGCGGCCGCATTACCCAGGTAGGTTTCAGGTCTCAGTTGTTTCAGTTCTTCGCGCACAGCCTCTGGTAATTCCAGGGTATCAAGGAAATCAGCCAGTATCTCAGGTGTAATTGACTGGCCTCTGGTCAAGGCTTTGAGTTTTTCATAGGGCTCCTCAATACCGTAGCGTCGCATGACGGTCTGAATGGCTTCCGCCAGAACTTCCCAGCTGTTATCCAGGTCGGCCAGCATTTTGGCTTCATCAATCAATAATTTGCCGATTCCTTTCAGGGAAGCCTGATAGGCGATAATGCTATGGGCCAGGCCTACACCAATAGTCCTTAGCACTGTGGAATCGGTAAGATCACGCTGCCATCGGGAGATAGGCAGCTTCTGGGCCAGATGTTGCATCAGGGCATTGGCAACACCCAGATTGCCCTCGGAATTTTCAAAATCAATGGGGTTGACCTTGTGGGGCATGGTTGAAGAGCCCACTTCCCCGGCGACGGTTTGCTGGCGGAAATAACCCAGTGAAATATAGCCCCATAGATCCCTGTCGAAATCGATGAGGATGGTATTGAAGCGGCACACGCCATCAAAATACTCGGCGATATAATCGTGCGGTTCGATCTGGGTAGTGTAGGCATTCCAGGTCAGCCCCAGCTCCGTAACAAATTGCCTGGCATTGGCCTGCCAGTCTATTTCAGGATAGGAGGTAATGTGGGCATTATAATTACCGACGGCGCCGTTAATTTTGCCGAGGAATTCAGTTTTTTCAATAAGCTTGATCTGTCTTTGCAAGCGGGCAACGGTATTGGCAAATTCTTTTCCCATGGTGCTGGGAGTCGCAGTCTGGCCGTGGGTGCGAGAGAGCAGGGGAGTATCGGCATAGTCATGGGCTTTCTCTCGAATGGCTGCAACAATCTCGTTCATCATGGGCACAACTACTACCTCCATGCTCTCCTTGAGCATTAAGGCATAGGCCAGATTATTGATGTCCTCAGAAGTACAGGCAAAATGGACAAACTCCATTATCTCGGCCAGTTCTTTCCGGCTTGCCAGTTTTTCTTTCAGGTAATATTCCACTGCCTTGACGTCATGATTTGTGACTGCTTCCTTGCTCTTTACCAGGGCAGCTTCATTTTCATCAAAGTTGCTGATCAGTTCTTCCAGGAAGTTATTGGCAGCGGGGGATAGTGGCGGGACTTCTTCAAGGCCAGAATTACTGGCGAGCCTTTGAAGCCAGCGGATCTCCACTATTACCCGGTATCGTATCAGGCCATATTCACTAAAATAGGGTTGCAGGGAGCTGGTTTTGCTGTGGTAGCGGCCATCAACAGGGGAAATGGCGTTGAGTGAAGTCAAAATCATAGGAGATATGCTGTTGCTAGTCTAAAAGCCGCATTATATGTGAAAACAAACCTGAATAGCAGGTTCCCAGTCTCAATAAACCTGATTATTTGATGCTTTCATGCAATAGTATTAAGTTGTGTATATGCTTGACATATTATTGGCGGCTTCTATACTTTGAGAAGCAATCTCTAAGGGGCGTGAATATAACGGTACCAGCTATCAAAAAACACTCTGATAGTTGCATTATTCGGTCAATTTCCGGTCACCGGGATTTCGCGCTCAGGTGGCAAGCGACAGGAGGTAAGTCATGGGAACCAAGGCAAAATTATTTATCAATGGCCGAAGCCAGGCCGTGCGCATACCCAAGGAGCTGGCGTTCAGCGGGATTGACGCGGTTAATGTGGAAAAACAGGGCAATGCCATTATTCTTACGCCGGCCAGAAAGACCTGGGAATCCTTTGCCGATTTGAAACCTGCCGATGAGGATTTCATGGTAATCAGGCCGCGTCTGGTGAAATCATGATTATTATGATGTCTTCAGATCTGTGTCGGTTTATTATCAGGGATCAGCCGTCAGAATTGTTAAGTCGTCTGCAGCAGTGGTCTGTTAACGGGGACGAAGTGGTTATCTCCGCGATTACCTATGCGGAATTAATTGCCGGTGCATTGCTCACCCATAGCCGTTCTGATCATGTCGCCCTGGTTCAGGAATTTTGTGAGCGTCTTGAAGATGTTGTGCCCTGGAACAGGGCTGCGGTGGACAGTTATACCACTATTCAATTACAGGCAATGCATGAGGGAAAATCCCTGAATATGAATGATGCCATGGTAGCGGCTCATGCCTTGAGCCTGAATGCCAGGCTTCTGGCTCATAATAATAACGCTTTTGCCGCCATCCCTGGTCTGGACCTGGAAACCATATCTGATTAATACGCTCTCAAGGAGGGTAGGCGTTAGTGTATTTCATGCACCTTATTCATCAGTAATAACAGGTTTCGCTCAATTTTTTTCCGACCAATCAATAAATGCCAACGGCGTCCTTCCGACTGGTGCCAGAGCACTGCCGAACGAATCCCGCTGAGCAACACAGCACGAATCTTATCCGCCAACTCTTGATTCTTCAGGAAATTGGCTTCACCTGTTACCTGTATGCGAAACGGTAAAGTGCTTAAAGTATCCCTGTACAGAGCTGAAAGTTCCCGAATCAGATCCGGATTAGCCAGATCGGGATCGTCCAGCGACAGGTGTGGGGTATTTTCAAGACGTTGGCCCAATTCAGTGGGCATTTCTTTTTTGGCTGACAATTTTCGCTCAAGATGCAATAGACCAAGAAAGTAACGTAATACATCCGGGGATTTCAGCGAGCCTTGTTCATTTCTGACGATTTCCTGAAGCACCTGCATGCCCAGGTTTAATCGGCTCACCGAGCCATAGACTTCTTCAGCGGTTACGGGCTTGGTAATGAATAAACTTCGGATCATGGTATTCAGCTTGTCCTGTCCCACCATGCCATGCTGGGCAAGTTGTTTGACCAAATAGGCAGACTGGGCAACACCGGAAAGGGCAAGACACTGTCGCATTTTCTTTTCCATGGCCGGGTTACAGGTGTCCGCTTGTTGTTAGGAGAAATATTCTTCGATGACTGCGCCACCGAGGCATTGTTCGTTCTGGTAAAAGACGATTGATTGACCGGGGGTGACTGCGCGTTGACGCTGATCGAACGTTACCACAATACGACCATCGACTTCTTCAACCCTGCAGTCCTGGTCAGGCTGACGATAACGGATCTTTGCTGTGCAGATAAGTGGAAGCTCTGGTGCTGAATTCACCCAGTCTGGGCTGGCGCACATGAGAGCAGTTGAAAACAGCAGGGGGTGATCATTGCCCTGAACCACAATCAGAACATTGCGCTTGATATCTTTTGCAGC
This sequence comes from Gammaproteobacteria bacterium, assembly GCA_030828385.1. Classification (GTDB taxonomy): domain Bacteria; phylum Pseudomonadota; class Gammaproteobacteria; order Pseudomonadales; family Pseudohongiellaceae; genus Eutrophocola. The sequence goes on along the minus strand of JAURCS010000014.1, from coordinate 19,334 downwards.
GACATACCAGGGTGACTCTGGCATATCTTTCCGCCCACCAATACCCAGACCCTGGCGTTGTCCCAGAGTATGAAACATCAGTCCGCTGTGCTGGCCCTGAATCTCGCCTTCTGGTGTTTCGATATTTCCTGGCTGGGCGGGAATATAATTTTCCAGAAAATCCTTAAAGCGTCTTTCTCCAATAAAACAAATGCCGGTGCTGTCTTTTTTGTCATGGGTAACAAGTCCATGCTGTTCTGCCAGGTTTCTTACTTCCTGTTTTTCCAGTTCGCCAACAGGAAACAGGGTGCGGGAAATCTGTTCTGCCTTGACGGCACACAGGAAATAACTTTGATCCTTGTTTGCATCAAGGCCTTTAAGCAGGAATGTGCCCTCAGCGGACTGTTTTTTTCTCACATAATGACCGGTGGCGATCAGGTCGGCACCGAGCATGGTGGCATATTCAAGGAAAGCCTTGAACTTGATTTCACGGTTACACAAAATGTCGGGGTTGGGAGTGCGACCGGCCTTGTATTCTTTCAGGAAATGTTCAAATACATTGTCCCAGTATTCGGCGGCGAAGTTTGCACTATGAAGTTTTATCCCTAGCTTTTCACAAACTGCGCTGGCATCAGCTAAATCCTCTTTTGCTGTGCAGTATTCGGTACCATCGTCTTCATCCCAATTCTTCATGAACAGGCCTTCGACCTGATAACCCTGTTGCATTAGCAAAAGCGCCGCAACGGAAGAATCAACACCTCCAGACATACCTACAATAACTTTTTCTTTGCTTGTGCCAGTCATGATGAGAACTTACTTTTTATATAAAGTGCTGGATAACGTCCAGTGGCATTCGTTGTCCGCCCAGATAATCCTCTATAGCTTTGCCCACGAGCGGGCTGCGAGGGGCGAAGTTGTCTGAGAAAATAGTCTCTGTGCCGAGCCAGTGTGCAGCGATAATACCCTCGTCCAGAGGCAGGGTCGCATCATGGCTGTCAGGGGTCGCTATAAAGCAATGCCTGACATAGGTTAAACCGTTAGGCGCCTTGTAGACATAATTGCCAAGAAAGGCGGTCAGAGTCACATGCCAGGCCGTTTCTTCCAGGGTTTCACGTATTGCCGCCGTAAACAGGGTCTCACCTTCATCGAGATGCCCGGCGGGCTGGTTAAAAACGGTGCAGCCGTTATCTATCTCTTCAACCATCAGAAACTTTCCGTCCTGTTCAACAACGGTGGCAACGGTACTGTGAGCGGTCCAGATCATGTGCAGAGCCAATAATTCAATGAGAAATGCAAAAAAGAGGCATCCTATCTTAATTAGCCCGGGTGATAAATACGCGTGACAGTTAAAGGGGCTTACCTGCGAGCAATAAGATAAGGATTTTCCCTTCATTAATGGCAGGTGAACATGGATAATTGCCTCTCTCTACCAACCAGTACAGAGCAAACGGAAATAATACGGTTATGTCTAAGCTAACTCATCTCGATGACAGGGGACAGGCGCAGATGGTTGACGTCGGTGCCAAGGATGTCACCGAGCGCAGCGCTACCGCTGAAGCCATCATTGCACTGCAACCTGAAACACTGAAGCTCATTGTCGAGGGAGGGCATAAGAAGGGCGATGTTTTTGCCGTTGCCCGTATAGCGGGGATTCAGGCAGCAAAAAAATGTTCAGACCTGATTCCTCTTTGTCATCCTCTGATGTTGAGCTCTGTAAATGTGGAGCTGCAGGCCGATGAAGATAAAAGTGAAGTAAGAGTACTTGCCACCTGCAAGCTCGCCGGACAGACCGGAGTGGAAATGGAAGCATTGACAGCGGCCTCAGTCGCCGCGTTAACGGTTTATGATATGTGTAAGGCAGTAGATCGCGGTATGGTTGTGCGGAGTTTGCAGCTGCTCGAAAAATCAGGTGGCAAGTCTGGCCTCTACAAGCGCGACAGCTGAAGGAAAACGTTGATGATTGCCGTACATTTTTTTGCCAGTATTCGCGAAGCTCTTGGAGTTGAGCATAAAACCTTTGATTTGCCGAAGGATGTTGAAACGGTTGAACAGTTGATTACTTTTCTGGCCCAACAACATGGGGACACCTGGTCTGAAATTCTCGGCAAGGGATCAGTGATGGTTGCCGTGAATCATGAAATGGCAGAGCGTTCCGCGCGCCTGCAAGCCGGTGATGAAGTCGCATTCTTTCCACCTGTAACCGGAGGCTGATAAGGGCTAATGAAAATTTCCATACAGCAGAATGATTTTGATATTGCCGAAGAATCCCGATTACTGCGTGAGAGCAATTCAAATACCGGTGCCATTGTTACCTTTAGCGGTCTGGTCAGGGATCTGGATAATGAACGCAACGTTGAGTCGTTAATTCTTGAACATTATCCAGGGATGACCGAATCCAGTCTTGAAAAAATTATTGCCCAGGCGCAAAGCCGCTGGTCAATACTTGATGTAACTGTGATACATCGTATTGGTGAGCTCCAGGCTGGTGAGCAGATAGTATTTGTTGCGGTAGCAAGTTTGCATCGGGGCGAGGCATTTTCCGCCTGCGAGTTCATCATGGACTTTCTAAAAACACGAGCGCCGTTCTGGAAAAAATGTCGTGACGAGAATGGTGAAAGCTGGGTAGAAGCGAAAACTACTGATGTGGATGCCAGCGCCCGCTGGTAAATCTTTACAGGCTCGACAATAGTTCTGCTGTGACCTCTATTTTTTGGTATTTCCCTGGTTCCACTTGCTGAATATCCCAAGGGCCGATCCTGCTACGTATAAGCCTTAGGGTGGGAAAGCCAACTGCTGCCGTCATCCTTCTAACCTGCCTGTTACGTCCTTCCTTGATGGTTAACTCGATCCAGCTGGTCGAAATGGTTTTCCGCTCTCTGATTGGTGGGTTTCTTGGCCACAACACGGGTTCTGAAATTACTTTGCATTGGGCTGGCATAGTCATGCCATCCTTGAGTTGTAGACCTTGACGTAATTTTTCCAGCGCCGGCTCATCAATGTTTCCTTCTACTTGAGCAAGATAGGTTTTGGGCATCTTGTGTGCCGGGTCACTAATTTTATTTTGCAGTACGCCGTCGTCAGTAAGTAGCAAAAGACCCTCCGAATCACGGTCCAGACGGCCGGCCGGATAGACCTTTTTAAGTGCTATAAAATCCTTGAGCGTTTGACGCCCACTGTCGTCAGTAAACTGGCTTAGCACATCGTAGGGTTTATTAAACAACAGTAGCAAAGACATAATACTTTTTTAGACCAGCAGGCCTTGATTAAGCGAACGGGGGTGTGATTATAGATGAAAGCGGGAGACAGCACCGGGTAAGGGGAGATTGCCGCCCAATGGCTTGTAATATTTGCATCAAAAGATAGCCGAATGTAGAGCTGAACTGACGGCTGCTTTCTGAGGATATTGTGAAAAAATCAGACAGGAAATCTCCAGAAAACTCGCGTTTCCCAGGCAATAAAAAAACATCAGAGCATAAGCAATTACCCGCAATCAATCTTCCCCGGTAAATTTGAGAGTCGGGAATCGACAAGCGTTACAAAGTGTTGAACCTGGCAGGGACTCTGCCATTAATGAATAGAGCAGGACACGATCAAAAGTTTTCGTGGCCATTTTGTATTTTATGCTATCTATTCAAGTGTCCCATCCTGTCAGGATGGTGTTTACCCTTCACTTTGTTCAGCATCATCAGCGTCTTGAACTTCCGCATTGTTCGCAGTGCCACCTACAGCTGCTCCCTCGGCTACCTCACCAGTAGGAACAATGTTGGCCGCATGCAAACCTTTTGGACCTTCAACAACATCAAATGAAACTGTTTGACCTGCTTTTAATGTTTTATAGCCTTCCATGGTTATTGACGAATAATGAGCGAACAAATCGTCGCCACCATCATCAGGTAGAATAAAACCAAACCCCTTGGCATTATTAAACCACTTTACTTGACCGGTACTCATCTCCGTAAACCCCTTCATTAATTCGGTATTCAGAATTCGTTCATATTCCGGTATCGATAAAAATGTATAAACCCTTTTTTTTTCCTTGTCAAATGTATTTGCCTTTTCAGCAGCTCTAAAGCCGGACTGGGCCAAGCTTATCTTTACCTTTACGACTGCAAGATTATTTGTCAGTCAGGGTCTATGAGGCATCATTATCATGTTATATTAGTTTCACCTGCCGGGTTCCCGAGCGCGGGTTCCAGCCTTGATTGTGAGTTGAATATACACGCACAAGAAAAACGGTTAATGATCAGAAAATGGTAATGAATTCTTTTGTTGGAAACCCTGGGTCGAAAACAGCAGGTACAAAACATAACCAACACAGGAATTTGAAAAACCAGATTAACTTTTACGAAGTCTGATCAGGAAGGTTCAACGTACTGATATACATGCACACAGGTATACAAGAATCCAGGATTATTGATGGATATTGCAATAAGTACTTATGAAAGATAAATCCAACAGTGAAAATTTAAATACTGATTATTGATATAAAAACAAAAGACTAAAAAAAACAGCAATGAATAAAAATTACCCACTAATTATTAAATACCATGGCGACGATCCTTCTGATGATGACCCGCAGCGCAGTGGTGGTCTTAGAGAGGCGCTGGCACCTGAAGAAGTTAAAATCAAGCCGCCGCCTCTATACCGGGTGATCCTTTTAAATGATGATTACACACCAATGGAGTTTGTAGTGGCAGTGCTGAAGAAGTTTTTTGGCATGAATATAGAAACAGCCACCCGTGTTATGCTGAAAGTGCATACAGAAGGAAAGGGAGTATGTGGAGTTTTTCCACGAGAGATTGCTGAAACCAAAGCCGTTCAGGTAAATGATTTTGCGCGCGAAGCGGAACACCCGCTGTTATGTGACATTGAAGTAGACGATTGATTTGCCACGATTAACCCCGATATAAAGATTACTGATACGCGAGAATAAGTAACCACCATGTTTAGTAAAGAATTTGAAAACACCCTGAATATTGCTGCCAGTACAGCCCGTAGCAAGCTGCATGAGTTCATTACAGTAGAGCATTTGCTGCTAGCACTGCTGGATGATCCATCAGCCCGGGAAATACTGATAGCCTGCAATGCAGACCTGGAATCATTACGTCTTGATCTGTTTGAATATGTAGACACCCAAATTCCGATTATCGCGGAGCCGGAAATCAATCCTGAAGTGGATCAGACGCTGGGTTTTCAGCGTGTTATACAGCGTGCAGTTTTTCATGTGCAGTCATCCGGCAAGCGCGAAGTAACCGGAGGCAATGTATTGGTGGCTATTTTTGGCGAAAAGGAAAGCCAGGCGGTTTATTTTCTGAGAAAGCAGGGCGTATCCCGCGGTGATGTGGTGAACTATATTACTCATGGCACGCCAAGGGCCCCCGGTCTTGGTGATGGCGACGAAGGTGGACTGGATTCTCCGGCTGCCACTGAAGATGGCGAAAAAGCGCCTTCGCCACTGGAAAGTTTTGCCACCAACCTCAATGAGGAGGCCAAGGCCGGGCGCATTGATCCATTAATTGGCCGTGATAAGGAAATTACGCGACTGGTTCAGGTCCTGTCTCGACGCCGCAAGAACAACCCGTTGTTTGTTGGTGAGGCGGGTGTAGGCAAAACGGCTCTTGCAGAAGGTCTGGCGAAACATATTGTCGAGGGTAATGTTCCCGATGTGTTGCAGGGCAGTGTTATTTACTCTCTTGATATGGGCGCTTTGCTGGCTGGTACAAAGTACCGGGGTGATTTTGAAAAACGATTCAAGGCACTGCTTGCTGACCTGGCTACAAAAGAGCATGCCATCCTGTTTATCGATGAAATTCATACCATTATAGGTGCCGGTGCAGCTTCTGGTGGCGTCATGGATGCCTCGAACCTGCTCAAACCGATTCTGGCATCGGGTAAGTTGCGCTGTGTCGGTTCCACCACCTATAACGAATACCGGGGTATTTTTGAAAAGGATCGTGCTCTTTCCCGGCGCTTTCAGAAAATTGATATTGAAGAACCGGATGTTGATACCACTTACCAGATTCTGAAGGGGCTGAAATCCCGATACGAAGAGCATCATAACCTGCGCTTTACCGATAAGGCCCTGAAAGCTGCTTCTGAAATGGCAGACCGTTATATCAATGATCGTTTTATGCCGGATAAGGCCATTGATGTGATTGATGAAGCCGGTGCCTATCAGCGGCTGCAGCCTGAAAGCAAACGCAAGAAAATCATACAGGTGGGAGATATTGAAAGGGTTATTGCCCAGATTGCACGTATTCCGCCAAAAAATGTTTCGTCCTCTGACAAGACCTTGCTCAAGGATCTTGAGAAGAACCTCAAGATGGTTGTGTTTGGACAGGATCCTGCGATCGAAACTCTTGCCTCCTCGATCAAGTTATCCCGTGCCGGCTTGAAAGAAGGTGAAAAGCCTATAGGTTCCTATCTGCTCGCCGGCCCAACCGGTGTCGGCAAGACTGAAGTCACGCGCCAGCTTGCAAAGATTCTTGGTGTCGAGCTTGTGCGTTTTGATATGTCTGAATACATGGAACGTCATACTGTTTCCAGGCTTATCGGCGCCCCTCCCGGATATGTCGGCTTTGATCAGGGCGGTCTGCTAACTGAAGAAGTAGCCAAGAACCCCCACTGTGTTTTGCTGCTGGATGAAATTGAAAAGGCGCATCCGGATGTATTCAACCTGTTACTTCAGGTAATGGATCATGGAACCCTGACCGACAACAATGGTCGCAAGGCGGATTTCCGCAATGTCATTCTGATCATGACTACCAATGCCGGTGCCCAGGAAATGAGCCGGGCTTCTATCGGATTCACACAGCAGGATCATACTTCTGATGGCTCCGAAGTTATCAAGCGTATGTTCACGCCAGAATTCAGAAATCGTCTGGATTCAATTATCCAGTTTCAGCCTCTGGATGCAGAAATTATTCGTACGGTTGTCGACAAGTTTCTGGTGGAGCTTCAGGTGCAGTTGGATGATAAAAAGGTCACTTTGCATGTGGATGACGATGCTATCGACTGGTTTGTCGCAAACGGTTATGACAAGGCCATGGGGGCACGCCCGATGCTGAGGCTGGTCCAGAACAAGATCAAGAAGCCCCTTGCGGAAGATATTCTATTTGGAAAACTGACCAATGGTGGCGACGTGAACGTGTCTGTGGCGGACAATGATATCAGTCTGCTTATTGAGTCTACAGATGCAAGAAAGTCTGACAAGGATACGCCAAAGGAAGAAGTCGACGCCTGATTTAGCGTTAGAAAAGGATTTTTAAAAGATCTGAAACGGTGGTGCTGGAAACAGCGCCGCCGTTTTTTTAACGGGCGCGGTAGGTAATTCTGCCCTTGCTTAAATCGTAGGGTGTCAGTTCTACAGTGACCTTGTCACCGGTGAGAATGCGGATGTAGTTTTTGCGCATTTTTCCGGAAATATGGGCGGTCACCACATGACCGTTTTCCAGCTTAACGCGAAACATTGTGTTGGGAAGCGTGTCTATGACTTCGCCTTCCATTTCTATCTGGTCTTCTTTTGCCATTAATTCCTCGGTACTAGTATTGAAAGCGGGGCATTTTGCACGAAACAGCAAGAAGTCACAAGTCACAAGTAAAATTGCGACGACTGCAGTTTTTCATGTCTTATTGAAACTTGAGACTTTGAACTATGTGAGCTTTATCCAGCGTTGATTGAGCAACAGTTCGATGGGGCGATACTGGAGTTTATAATTCATCTTTTCGCAATCACGAATCCAGTAGCCCAGATAGACATAAGGCAGGGCACGACGCCTGGCTTCCTCGATTTGCCAGAGAATGGCGTAATTACCCAGAGAGCGTTTCTGTTCATTGATGTCGTAATAAGTGTAGACCGCAGAGAGGCCGTTGCTGAGTAAATCAGTAATCATAACTGCCAGTAATTTATCACCGGCACTGACGCGGTAGAACAGGGTGGATTCGCAGCGTTTTACCAGGAATGATTCAAACTGCTCCCGGCTGGCAGGATACATGTCGCCATCACTGTGTCTGTTGTTGATGTAGGTCTCATACATCTCGTAGTATTCGTCAGTGGAAATATCGTCGACCACTGAAACCGTCACGTCTTCATTGCGTCTCAAAATTCGACGATAGCGTTTGTTGGGGCTAAAACGATCGACAACCACGCGACTGGCCACACAGTGCTGGCAATTCGAACAATGAGGGCGATACATATGTGCACCACTGCGACGAAAGCCTATTTCTGAAAGATGGGTATGAAATTCGGTTGAGACCGGGTATTCAGGATCAATAAACAGCGTGCGAGCTTCTTCCCCGGGCAGGTAACTGCAGGGATGACTTTGGGTAGTGAACAGCTTTATGTCTTTCAGCGAGCTCATGGCTGAAGATTTATTCCTGATCAGTTAGTACAGGGCCATCCTGCAGAGAAGAGAATGATACTTGGTAATACAGAGAGCTATTGTAAAGGCCAGTGGGCTTTATTGCGACCATAATCAGCACTCTGAGGAAGCATGATAATGAAGTCCTTGCGCGGGACTTCCCTGGCGCCAAAACTTGCCAGAAACTCACTGCTCACCTGGCAGTCAATCAGCTGATAGCCAAGGCGGCCAAGTTTTTGCACCGTACTGGCAAAAGCAATTTTTGAGGCATTGTCCTGATGGCTGAACATGGATTCGCCAAAAAACACCTCGCCGATGGCCAGACCGTATAAACCGCCAACCAGCTTACCGTCATCCCATGCCTCTACGGAGTGGGCAACACCCATTTTATGAAGGGTGCAATAGGCATCAATCATGTCCATGGTGATCCAGGTACCGCTGGAATAGGGTCGTCGACCGGCACAGGCAAGCATAACGTCACGGAATGCCCGGTCAGAGCTGAGCTCCAGCGTTGATTTATTCATGGCTCGCGCCAGACTGCGGCTGATATGGAGTTCTTCGGGGAACAGCACCATGCGTGGATCCGGGGCCCACCAGAGTATGGGCTGGTCTTCTTCATACCAGGGAAAGATCCCTTTGCTGTATGCTTCGATCAACCTTTCGGGGGCTAGACTGCCTCCCGCTGCCAGAAGCCCATTGGGCTCCTGCAGGGCAGATTTCGTATCCGGAAAAACGAAGTCAGAGTCGTTTAGCCAGGGTAGGGAGGACATTATCAGGTTTGCTCAGGGCTTAGGCAGACAGGGAGTCGAGATACTTTTCAGCGTCCAGCGCAGCCATGCAGCCAAAACCTGCAGAGGTAACGGCCTGGCGGTAGATGTGGTCGGCTACGTCGCCGGCAGCAAAAACCCCCTCGACGCTGGTTTGCGTGGCATTCCCGCTGATTCCTGAGTGAATTTTGACATAGCCGTTTTCCATCTCCAGCTGGCCTGCAAAAATTTCGGTATTGGGCTTATGACCTACCGCGATGAATACCGCGCTTAAATCAATTTCCTGGGTGCTGTCATTCTGGGTGCTTTTGATACGCATGCCGGTGACTTCGCCGTCTTCGCCCAGGACTTCATCCAGAACATGGTTCCACATGATGGTGACATTGCCATTGGCTTCTTTTTCAAACAGTTTGTCCTGCAGAATCTTTTCCGAGCGCAGGCTGTCACGTCGATGAACCAGTACCACCTCACTGGCTATATTTGACAGGTACAGCGCCTCCTCGACGGCGGTATTTCCCCCGCCGATGACGGCAACCTTGTGGTTTTTGTAGAAAAAGCCATCACAGGTAGCACAGGCGCTGACGCCGCTACCCATGTATTTCTCTTCGGATTCCAGACCCAGATATTGCGCAGACGCACCAGTAGCAATAATCAGGGAGTCGCAGGTGTACTCGCCCATGCTGCCTTTCAGGTGAAACGGACGCTGGCTCAGATCGGTCTTTTCAATATGATCAAAAATTATATTAGTTTCAAAGCGTTCTGCATGCTTCTTCATCCTTTCCATTAAGTCTGGGCCCTGTAACCCTTCCACATCACCGGGCCAGTTATCTACATCTGTAGTGGTCGTCAATTGACCCCCTTGCTGCATGCCGGTAATCATGACCGGGTTGAGATTGGCGCGGGCGGCATAAACCGCTGCTGTGTAGCCGGCAGGCCCGGAACCAAGGATGACAAGGCGATGGTGTTGTACTTCGGTCATGGAGCAATACTTCCTGGATTGTTGTTATGTTATGGATGGTTGTTATTTAGTCTTGTCCAAGCCGCTGGATGACTGACGGGCACTGTATGTCAGTCGACGTAGACTAATGTTGTTTGCTTTTAGTAGCAAATCGGGTCAAAAGCCCGTTTTTTCAAGGTGGCCTATGTTATCAGAAAAAAGACAATTTAAATAAACGCTATCCCTTATATGGGTAATTTATTATCATACACCCCCAACATATGGGTTAAACACCCCACACGAGGAGTGTCACACCATGGTATTCTTGACGCAGTAGTTTATTGACTGTGATGCAAGAGAGCCAGCTTCCTCACGTGAGGAGAAATTTACCTGAACTTAAGTGATCTAAACAACTAACAAAGGAATATCAGGAAAGCTGTCTTTGGCTGACTTTCCGAATGCTTTGGCCAAAAAAAATACGAAAACACCTCCCGTTGAGGAGCATGCTGTCACTCTCAAAGCGCTTTTTCTAAAAGAGGGGCTGATGATCTTTTTTCTGGCGCTGGGACTTTATCTGTTTCTGGCGATCAGCTCCTATTCGCCGCTTGATCCAGGCTGGTCGCGCACTGGCGACGACAGCAATATTAATAATAGTGTCGGGCGCACAGGTGCCTGGATCTCCGATGTGCTGCTACTTTTGTTTGGTTATCTCGCCTATCTCTTTCCGCTGTTACTGGCTTATCGGGCCCTGGTCATCTTTCGCCACCGAAAGGAAGCCCGTCCCTTTTCCTGGGAGCTGATTGCCCTGCGCGGGGCCGGTGTCATTCTTACTCTGCTGGGAGCCGCGACGCTGGCGACCATGCATTTTGATACGCCACTCCCCAATTCAGCAGGGGGACTGCTGGGCAACGGGATTGCCAGTGTGGCGCTGCCATCGTTTGACCTTACCGGCAGTACCCTGATTTTCCTTACCATGTTGATTCTCGGCATTACACTGGCCACTGGTCTGTCCTGGCTGGCACTGGTGGATAACACTGGCAAATTCTGCCTGCAGGCCTGGGAGGCTGCTTTAGAACGCTGGCAGCACTGGAAAGAAGGTCAGCGTGAGAAGGCCGAAGCCCAGAGAGCTATCAGCAAGCGCAAGGAAGCTCTGGACCACTTCATTGAAAAGGATAAGAAACGCAAACCCATCGAGATTGCTCCTGTGCGCGCGTCTCCGAAGCAGCCCAGTAAGCGGGTGCAGAAGGAAAAACAGGGCAAATTATTTGAATCAACCTCGGTGGGTGATCTACCAGCGATTTCTCTGCTTGATGAGTGGGATGATAACCAGCAGGTTGGCTATTCGAAGGAAGCGCTGGAAGCCATGTCAAAGCTGCTGGAAATAAAGCTTAAGGATTTCGGTATTGAAATCAATGTCGAGGCCATCAATCCGGGGCCGGTAATTACCCGTTTCGAGGTGCAACCGGCGCCTGGCGTGAAAGTTAGCCGCATTACCAATCTGGTTAAAGACCTTGCAAGATCGCTGGCAGTAACCAGTGTGCGTGTAGTGGAAGTAATTGCCGGCAAGACCGTGATTGGTATCGAAATTCCCAATGAGCAGAAAGAACTTATTCAATTGGGCCAGGTGTTGTCTTCCCCGGAATTTGATAATGCTAAGTCGCCGATCAGCATTGCTCTGGGACATGATATCGGTGGCAATCCGGTTGTCGTAGATCTGGCCAAGATGCCCCATTTGCTGGTAGCGGGCACCACCGGTTCTGGTAAATCGGTGGGCGTGAATGCAATGATTCTCAGCATCCTGTTCAAGTCCAGTCCCAAGGAAGTGCGTTTGCTGATGATCGATCCGAAGATGCTTGAGCTGTCGGTTTACGATGGTATTCCCCATTTGCTGACCCCGGTCATCACTGATATGAAAGATGCTGCTAACGGCTTGCGCTGGTCAGTGGCGGAAATGGAGCGTCGTTACAAACTGATGTCTGCGATGGGCGTGCGTAACCTGGCCGGTTTTAACAAGAAAGTGGCGGATGCGATTGCCGCCGGTGAGCCGCTTCAGGATCCACTTTGGAAACCCGATCCGCTTAGCGTTGTTGAGGTTGAAGATCAGGTGCCGGAAGACCTGGAAGAACTACCCCAGATTGTGGTCATCGTTGACGAGCTTGCCGACATGATGATGGTGGTAGGCAAGAAGGTGGAAGAACTCATTGCCAGGATTGCACAGAAGGCGAGAGCAGCCGGTATTCACCTGATTCTGGCCACCCAGCGGCCCTCGGTTGATGTCTTGACCGGCCTGATCAAGGCCAATATTCCCACGCGTCTTTCCTTTATGGTGCAAAGCAAGGTGGATTCGCGCACCATTCTCGGTGAGGGTGGTGCGGAGCAATTGCTGGGACACGGTGATATGCTGTTCCTGCCGCCAGGTGAGGGCATGCCACAACGTGTTCACGGTGCCTTTGTCTCCGATGAAGAGGTACACAGAGTGGTAGCTGCGTGGAAAAAACGCGGATCACCAAATTATATTGAAAGCATTACTTCAGATTCATCCGGTGACGGCGTTCCTGGCCTTTCTTCAAATGGAAGTGAAGGCGAAGGGAACTCTGAGGAGGATGATGCACTCTATGATGAAGCGGTTCGCTTTGTTTGTGAGTCGCGCAAGGCATCCATTTCTGCCGTGCAACGCAAGCTGCGCATCGGCTATAACCGGGCTGCGCGCATGATCGAAGCCATGGAGATGGCCGGTGTCGTATCGGAGATGGGGAGCAATGGCAGCAGGGAAGTTATTGCACCACCAGCTCCTAGAGATTAGCAATATAATCAATTAGTTATATTCTCTACTTAGAGTAAAATGTTATTCTGGCAAAGGCCATTTTTTACATATGATTACGTCCGGGTATACACATATATTCCTGATGCTGGCAGCATTCTGCCTGTCATCGGGATTCGTTATTGCCCAGGATGACAGCGCCAATGCCGATCTTGACGCCGCCAATGCTCTGGCAGCGATTCTACAGGAGACGCAAACCCTGGAGGCTCAGGTCGAAGTGCTGACACTGGATCAGTATGGCCGTGAAATCCAGGGGTCTGTTGCCCGCCTGATCATGGAGAAGCCCCATAAAGTGAGCTGGGAAATTGTGGCTCCCTACCAGGAATTGATGCTCACAGACGGTATCCGCATCTGGCGTTACGAACATGACCTGGAACAGGTGAGTATTGATGCCTTCAATAACGATATCAGCCGCACACCGGTCTTACTGCTTAATGGTGAAGCAGCCGCTATTGCTGACTCCTACCACATTGCCTCTGCTGCCATGGACTATGGCAGTGTGCAGCGCTATATCCTGACCCCGAAAGCCGCCGACAGCCTGTTTGAGCGTCTTAGCCTGTCCTTTGTTGATAGCACCCTGACTGAAATGCAGTTTGAAGACAGTCTGGGGCAGAAAACCAGTCTCACTTTCAGCAATGTGCGTGCTAATGAGGTCATTGATCCTGCTGTTTTTATTTTCCAGATGCCAAGCGATGTTGATGATCTGGAAGTTATTGATAATACCGGCTTTTAGCCTGCTACAGCCTTGAGCCTCCCTCTGTTTCAGCAAGATGACAGCTACCAGCCACTGGCAGCAGCCATGCGTCCACGCACGATCGCTGAGTTTGCCGGACAGGACCATATTATTGCGCCGGGTAAACCACTTTATGAAGCGGTTGCCTCTGGTATTCCCCATTCCATGATTCTCTGGGGACCACCTGGAACCGGTAAAACTACACTGGCCAGAATAATTGCCAGTGCCTGTGATGCTCACCTGGAATCAATCTCCGCGGTTTTGAGTGGCGTGAAAGAAATTCGTGAGGCAATTGAGCAGGCGAAACAGGAGCGCGATATGCGCGGTCGTCGTACTATCCTTTTTGTGGATGAAGTGCATCGTTTTAACAAAAGCCAGCAGGATGCCTTTTTGCCTCATATTGAAGAGGGGACCGTTACCTTTATCGGCGCCACCACAGAGAATCCTTCCTTTGAACTGAACAATGCCCTGTTATCCAGAGCGCGGGTTTATGTGCTGAAAAGTCTGGATGATGCGGCGCTGGTTAATATTCTGGAAACGGCACTGGCAGATGAGGCAAGGGGATTAGGCAACCTGCCGATAGCCTTGAGCGATGAGCAAAAAAACCTGATTGCCAGTGCTGCAGATGGTGATGCCCGGCGAGTGTTAAATCTGCTGGAAGTTGCTCAGGATCTGTTTGATGAAGATGAGCAGGGGCAACTTGGCCTGAGTGATGATGCTCTGGCGCAATTGTTACAGGGTAACAGCAAGCGTTTTGACAAGGGTGGTGACTCCTTTTACGAGCAGATATCAGTTCTCCACAAGGCAGTGCGGGGTTCGGCACCGGATGCGGCGCTGTATTGGTTATGCCGCATGCTTGATGGCGGCTGCGATGCCTTGTATATCGCGCGGCGTGTGGTCCGCATGGCCAGTGAGGATATTGGTAATGCTGATCCAAGGGGCTTGCAACTGGCATTAAACGCCTGGGATGTACAGCAGCGTCTTGGCAGTCCGGAAGGTGAACTGGCGATAGCACAGGCGCTGGTGTTTCTGGCCTGCGCCCCGAAAAGTAATGCGGTGTACAGCGCTTTCAATCAGGCTATGGGAACAGTAAAGGCAACGCCTGCCTTTGATGTGCCGGTTCATGTGCGTAATGCGCCAACTCAACTGATGAAAAATCTGGATTACGGTCGTGAGTATCGTTATGCCCATGATGAACCCGGCGCATATGCCGCGGGTGAAAACTATTTCCCCGAGGAATTAAAAGACAGTCGATTTTATTTTCCCACTGACCGGGGACTTGAAGATAAAATAAGAGAAAAGCTCGATTATTTTCGTAGTCTTGATGAGGCCAGTGGGGATAAACGCTATGAGTGATAAACTACAACACAGGTACATTCAATGACCTATCTGGCAGTTGCATGCGGTGGCGCCATTGGTGCCATGTCCCGTTACTGGGTATATAACGCCTTTCTCAAGGCCAGCGAAAGCAAATTCCCCTGGGCTACCCTGACAGTCAATATCGCAGGTTCATTCCTCATTGGCATTGCATTTGTTTTGATTACCGAGCGCAGTGAAGTAGGACCGGAAATGCGTGGTCTGGTTACCGTGGGTTTTCTTGGTGCCTTCACGACGTTCTCCACCTTTTCCATGGACACCATAGGTCTGCTGGAGCAGGGTCAAATCTCCTCTGCAATTACCTATGTGCTCAGTAGCGTGTTGGTCTGTATAATTGCCGCCGGGCTTGGCCTGATGTTTTCGAGAGTATTTTTTTAAATTCATTCTTGAATACCAATAATCTATAAACCCGAAATTTTTAATCGCTTAATTACAAACTGGAAGTCAAATGCTAGATCCGAAGTGGGTTCGTACGGAGCCTGAAACTGTTGCCGGCTTGCTGCAAAAGAAGGGCTATTCCCTTGATGTTGAAAAAGTCAAAATGCTGGAACAACAACGCAAGAGCCTGCAGGTAGAGACCGAAACTCTGCAGAATGAACGTAATATCCGTTCCAAAATTATTGGCAAGGCCAAGGCGGCAGGGGAAGACATTGCGCCATTGCTGGCGGAAGTGGAAAACCTGAAGAGCGATCTTGAATCCCGTAAACAGGCACTGGATACGCTTACCGAGGAGTTCGATGACCTGTTGCACGGGATTCCCAATATCCCTGCAGACGCAGTACCAGCAGGCACCACTGAAGAGGATAATCAGGAGATACGTCGTTGGGGTGAGCCCCGGCAGTTTGATTTCGAGCCGAAAGATCATGTTGAGCTGAGTGAGACGTCCGGCGGTCTGGATTTTGAAACCGCCGTAAAGATTACCGGTTCCCGTTTCGTAGTGATGAAAGGAGAAGTGGCGAAACTGCATCGTGCCCTGGTGCAGTTCATGCTGGACACGCATACCGGTGAGCATGGTTATACCGAGGTTAATGTCCCCAATATGGTCAATGGGGATTCCGCTTATGGCACAGGCCAGTTACCGAAGTTCGGAGAAGATCTATTCAAACTGACCGACGAACGTGGCTTTTACCTGATTCCCACGGCTGAAGTGCCGGTTACCAATTTTGTCCGTGACGAGATTGTTGATGGCAATTTATTGCCCATGAAATTTGCCTGTCATTCGTTATGTTTTCGCAGTGAGGCCGGTAGTTACGGCAGAGATACCCGGGGCATGATACGCCAGCACCAGTTTGAAAAGGTGGAGTTGGTGCAATTGGTAAAACCCGAAGACTCAAAGGCGGCCCATGAAGAACTGACACTCAATGCCGAAGCTATTCTGCAGAAGCTCGGACTGCCATATCGCACTGTTGTGTTGTGCGGTGGCGACCTCGGCTTTTCGGCAGAACTCACCTATGATCTTGAAGTCTGGTTGCCCGGTCAGGATGCCTATCGGGAAATTTCATCCTGCAGTAATTTTGGTGACTTCCAGGCCCGGCGGATGCAGGCGCGCTGGCGTAATCCGGAAACCGGTAAACCAGAACTCATTCACACCATTAATGGTTCTGGACTGGCGGTAGGACGAACCCTGATCGCCGTGCTGGAGAATTATCAAAATGCAGATGGCAGTATCACGGTACCTGATGTATTGCGGTCCTATATGGGTGGTATTGATTCCATTCTGAAGTCATCAGTCCAAACCTGACCGCCGAACACAACACAAAGCAATGGATTATCTGCCAATTATGTTGCGTCTCCAGGACCGAAAGGTTCTGGTGGTCGGTGGTGGGCAGGTTGCCACACGCAAGGTAGCCATGCTACTGCGTGCCGGGGCCAGCGTGCGCCTGGTAGCAGACACGGTGGACCCTGCACTGGCGCAGACGCTCAGCGAACCTCCCCATGAGGTGCTGCAAAAACGTTTTCAACCTGAACACGTTGACGGCGTCACACTGGTCGTCGCCGCTACCAATAACAATGAAGTTAATCTGCAGGTCTGCGAACAGTCACGGGAACGTGGTGTGCCTGTTAATGTGGTGGATAATCCTGCGCTGTGTGACTTTATTTTCCCTTCTATTGTTGATCGATCCCCGGTGATTGTTGCTGTTTCCAGTGGAGGTAAATCACCGGTACTGGCACGTCTGCTTCGCTCTCGTCTGGAAACCTATATTCCTTCCGGCTTTGGCAATCTTGCTGATTTACTTGGTAACTATCGTGAGAAAGTGAAAAAGATTATTCCTGCCATGAGTCAGCGAATGCGCTTCTGGGAGTCGGTGATGAGCGGGCCGGTTGCCGAGCAAATGATGTCGGGGAAGAAAGACAGGGCCGTACAGTTACTGGATGCTGCACTGGACCAGGCTGATCATATTGTCACTGCTGGCGAAGTCTATCTGGTGGGGGCGGGGCCGGGTGATCCTGATCTGTTGACATTTCGCGCCCTGCGCCTCATGCAGCAGGCGGATGTGGTGTTATTTGACCGGCTGGTCTCGGAAGAAATACTCAATATGACGCGTCAGGACGCAGAAAAAATTCATGTGGGCAAACAGCGCAAACAACACACTATGGCGCAGCAGGATATCAGCAAGTTGCTGGTGAGTTTGGCGCAAGAGGGTAAAAGGGTGTTACGCCTGAAGGGCGGCGATCCTTTTATCTTTGGACGTGGTGGCGAGGAAATCGAGGAACTGGCTGCGGCAGGCATTCCGTTTCAGGTGGTTCCGGGTATTACGGCCGCTTCCGGTTGTGCTGCCTATGCCGGAATTCCATTGACCCATCGTGATTATTCACAGTCGGTGCGCTTCGTTACCGGGCATTTAAAAAATGAAACCTGTGACCTTGACTGGAAAAACCTGGCGGAAGAAGCCGAACAGACCCTGGTGTTCTATATGGGGCTGGTAAGCCTGTCCATCATCTGCCAGGAGCTGATCAATTATGGTATGCCTGCAGACAAACCAATAGCGTTAATCCAGCAGGGCACGACGCCTTTGCAGAAAGTGTTTGTCGGTACGCTGGCAACCTTGCCCGCTATCATCGCCAGTGAAGAAGTGCAGGCGCCAACCCTCATCATCGTTGGTGATGTAGTGCGCCTGCATAACAAGCTGGCCTGGCAATAGGAAGTTGGAAGTCACAAGTTGCAAGTCACAAGCTGCCGTAGGTCGGATAAGGCCGCAGGCCGCCATCCGACATGAGGCCATGAGGTCACGTTATCCTGCATCCGAGTTTGCACTTTAGCTACAGGCCGTGCTTACCTATAATAGGCACTTAAACCGATATTGCATTATTATCAAAATGACTAAACCCCTGGTTCGCGAAGCCACTCCCGCAGACACGCCGCAGATTCTTCACTTCATTAATGAACTGGCCATTTATGAAAAGCTGGCTCATGAAGTGAAAACCAATGCCGCCATGCTTCACGACACGTTGTTTGGTAACGATGCAAAAGCGTTTTGTCTGATTTGCGAGATTGATGGTCAGGCCGTGGGTTTCGCCATTTATTTTTTCAACTATTCCACCTGGCTGGGGAAGTACGGTATCTATCTGGAAGATCTGTATGTGTCTCCCGAGCAAAGAGGCAAGGGAGCCGGCAAGGCGCTGCTTATTCATATTGCAAAAATCGCTACCAGCAATAACTGCGGTCGTTTCGAATGGAGTGTGCTGGACTGGAATACTCCCTCTATAGAATTTTATAAATCCCTTGGCGCGCGTGAGATGAGTGAGTGGCGAATCTACCGGGTTGATGGCGACGCCTTGCAGGCTTTGGCGGAAAAAGAATTATGGATACAAGTTACTAGTCACAAGTTACAAAAGCAGGATTAATACAGGTAATAAGGTTATGAATTTTTTAGAGTATGCGGCACAAATTCAAGCTATCGGTCGTGAGATCAATCCGGAAACCTTGAAGGCTACCCGTGCCATTATTGAACCCTTGTTAGACAAGTCAATGTTGGATGGTTTAAAGATTACCCGTGATCTGAAGTACGGCAATGATGAGCGTCATCGCCTGGATGTGTTTACTGATGAAGGTAGCAAGGGATTTAAACCGGTATTACTGTTCGTCCATGGTGGTGGCTTTATCGCAGGCGATAAACATACAGAGGGCAGCCCGTTTTATTCCAACATTGGGGCCTGGGCGGTAAAAAACGGTTTTACCGGTGTCAATATGACCTATCGTCTGGCACCCGAGAATCCCTGGCCGGCCGGGATTGAAGATATTCGTGCTGTCGTGGAATGGATTAAAAACAAGGGCGAAGACTATGGTCTGGATGCAGACAGGATTTTTTTAATGGGACAGTCCGCCGGTGGCGCGCATGCGGCAGGCTATATAGCACAT
>JAURCS010000148.1 GCA_030828385.1 Gammaproteobacteria bacterium | reverse complement strand
TAGCTTAAAAAGAGTTTTATTTAAATTTAAATTAAGCATATAAAAAATTGATGCAGACTTTTAAAAAATTATTTTTTTTAACCTTTAGTTTATTAATCATGCCTTTAGATTATTTGAGGATTAAAAAATTCTCTTGTAGACGATAATTGTTCAATCTTATCTACCAACATTGAAATGGCTGCAGGATCATCAAGAATATCTAGATTTTCGTTATTCACAATTAAAAGTTTTTGATTATATTTAAAGTGAAAAAAATTACTGTAAGCTTCAGCTATTTTTTCTAGGTATTCAGTAGAAATTGTTTTTTCATAATTAAATATTTTTTACTAAATCACAAAAATAATTAGGGAATTTTTTTTAATTTTTTTAAAAGCTATCTCAGCAGATTTTTTATCTAAAAATATTCCAAAGCATGCTGAGCCAGATCCTGTCATTCTAGCGAAAATACACTTATTTTGATTTTGAATTTCGATCAGAAGATTTTTAATTTTAGGATATTTT
>JAURCS010000147.1 GCA_030828385.1 Gammaproteobacteria bacterium | reverse complement strand
TTCCTTTGGTTATGAAGATTCAAGTTTATCCTCATTGAAGTTTAAAAAAATAAATCAGATAAGTTCTGGATATTACATTAGAGCTAATTTTATTGATGCAGCAGGAGTGCTTGCAAAAATAACATCTTTATTTGCTGATAAAAATATTTCAATTGATGAGATGCATCAAAAAATGCTGAAAAAAAATCAAACAGAAAATGATGTCATTATTGTAGTCAAGAATGCTCAAGAAAAAGAAATTAATGGCATTATTGATGACATTCAAAAAATGCAATCAAATGTTGGAAATGTTGTCAAAATAAGACTTGAAGAGCTAATAAAATGAAGTATATCTCTACGCGTGGACAAGCACCAAAAATAAATTTTAGTGAGACCTTAATTACCGGATTAGCCTCTGATGGTGGATTGTATTTACCAGAAAATTACCCTAACTTATCAACAGACAATCTTGAGGAGTTTCGAAATCTATCATATTCCGATTTAGCTTTTGCAATCATGAAAT
>JAURCS010000146.1 GCA_030828385.1 Gammaproteobacteria bacterium | reverse complement strand
CGGTTGTACTGCGTAATCTCGTTGTAGGTATAACTCTGCTCTTTGTACACCGCATAGCGATCCGGATGGTCGCGAATAGCGGCGGCGGCCATCACGGCAAGATCGCGGGCCGTCGACAAATGATCTGGGTGGGGCAGTCCATGACTATTCTTAAAGTGCGTGCCGGCCAAGCCCATTGTTTCAGCATATTGGTTCATTAAATCGGCAAATGCGGCTTCGCTGCCAGCAATATGTTCTGCTATTGCCACCGTTGCATCGTTACCCGACGAAATCACGATGCCTCGCTCTAGCTCCGCTACCGTGACCGACTTTCCAGGCTCGATCCACATCAGTGAGGAGCCCTTAAAAGTGGGGTTCTGAGACCACGCGTTACGGCTTACCGGCACGACATCGTCGAGTTGTAAGCGTCCCAACTCAACCTCTTGCGCCAAAATGTAGGCGGTCATTAACTTAGTCAAACTCGCCGGCGGCAAACGTAAGTCAGCGTTGTGTTCCACCAAAATA
>JAURCS010000145.1 GCA_030828385.1 Gammaproteobacteria bacterium | reverse complement strand
CCTGACCAGGCATAATAAATGTTCTTCCAATATAACGATTTTTTACAAACCCTTCTTTAAAATCTGTTTTTAACTGCAATGCAACTTGAAGTGCGGATGGCCTGCTGGTATCAGGAATTGGTATTACCACATCAATTTTTTCATTTTTAAATTTGTCTTTTATTTTTTTTGCCAGCGAATCACCCATATTTAACCTAGTTTGATAAACAGACACTCCATCTAAAACAGAATCAGGACGCGCTAGATAAACATATTCAAAGATACATGGGCTCATCTGCTTATTTTTAACACATTTTTTTGAATAGAAATTTCCATTCAAGTCAATAAAAATAGCTTCACCGGGATCCACATCTCTTAACAGATCAAAACCCAGAACATCCAAAGCAACACTTTCAGAAGCAACAACGTATTCAGGACCATCGCCTGTTTCTCTTTTACCAATTACAAGAGGTCTTATTCCATGAGGGTCTCTAAAAGCGAGTAATCCAAAATTTGCAATCATCG
>JAURCS010000144.1 GCA_030828385.1 Gammaproteobacteria bacterium | reverse complement strand
ATCAAATTATTCTCAAAAAAAATCGATGCCATCAAGTGAAATTTTATTTCAGAGTAAAAAAACAGATAGTAATTTAACACGCGAACAGGTTCAAAGATATCTTGATGGTCTTCTTCATAGCTATAATCAGAATGAAGAAAAATTTATATCTGAATAAATCACACCTCAAGCTCTAATTATAAAATAGCTCTTTTCTTTTCCCGTATTCCATAGCGTCCCTATGTCAAATTGGTTAAAATTAATTAATTAATTCTTGCTAAAATTGCCTGTAAAAGGCCACACACTACAACGAAAATTTAATTCTGTGTCTAATTTAAACCATATAAGAAATTTTTCTATTATCGCTCATATCGATCATGGCAAATCTACGATTGCAGATCGGTTTATTCAGTATTGTGGTGGACTAGACACGAGAGAAATGTCTGCACAAGTACTTGATTCAATGGATATTGAGCGAGAAAGAGGGATAACGATTAAGGCTCAGAGCGTAACATTAAACTATCGA
>JAURCS010000143.1 GCA_030828385.1 Gammaproteobacteria bacterium | reverse complement strand
AAATCAGCCGATCCACCAATCAAAACATTTTCATTTTTAGTTAATGCTGTTAAAGTAAGTTCAGACGCTTTTCTTGAAGCTATACTTTTAAGATCCTTTACTGCTTGTATTTTTTCAGATTTTAATTCATTCAAAAAATTATTCTTAAATAAATTTTTAATTTTAATTTTTTTTTTAGATAATTTTTTATTCCAATTATTTTCTAGAATGGATCCTTTGTTTCCAATTGATTTCCATACATTTAGTAGCTTTGGAGGTATTTCAAATGGCTTATAGTGCCAATTTAGATTTTTTCTAACTAATTTAATTTCATCATCTCCTAAAGGGCTACCATGTGAAGAGGCTTTTCCTGATTTATTTGGAGAGCCAAAACCAATAGTAGTTTTGCAAGATATTACAATTGGTTTTTTTGAATTTTGAGCTTTTTTTAATGCTCTGTAAATTTCTTTATAATTATGACCATCAATATTTAGATAATTCCATCCGTAACTTTCAAATCTTTTTTT
>JAURCS010000142.1 GCA_030828385.1 Gammaproteobacteria bacterium | reverse complement strand
TTATTCGTATTAATGGATTTTGAGTGAGTAAATAAATTTGAGTGAGATTGGATATTTCCAATGAGTATCTCATGGCAGGAATCGTGAATTTAATAACCCATGGCTTAAATTATGGAAATAATCATTAATCGATTGGCTAATTAACAAACAATTGAGTTTAGATGCGATTTATATATTGATGATGGATATTAAGTGGTGGCCAGAGACAGAATCGAACTGTCGACACGAGGATTTTCAATCCACTGCTCTACCGACTGAGCTATCTGGCCTTTTAATTTGAAAAACACGCTGAATTATAACAAAAATAATCGAGGCTCAACGAAATAAATCACTCATAACTCTGACTTTTAATCCTTATCATTAGGCTTTGAGAAAATTTTATAGATACAAATAAAATTGCCATATAAATTATGTTTACAATAAAAAACTCTTGGTAATAACTGGCCAGAAAACTAGAAACACCTTCTTGAGATTCTAATCCAGAAAAATAATAAAAAGTTAACGTTGAT
>JAURCS010000141.1 GCA_030828385.1 Gammaproteobacteria bacterium | reverse complement strand
TGTATCATTCCAAGCAGTATTATTAGTTTGTGATGCAACTGTTGTGTTTAATTCAATAAATTTTGTAGCACCTAATGAGCCATGATAGATAGCCCAATCAGTAGCAGCATCTCTATCTTTAATAATAACAATTTTAGGAGCAACTCCTAATCCATGACCTACTGTAGCATTTGAGCCTGTACCTGTATAAGACACAATACTAAATCCACTTGTAGTGTTTGCTGAAACTGTTGATGTGATACTTCCATCTGTGTTTGATGCAGTTGTGTTTGAGGCTAACCAGTTCCAACTAGCATAATTAAAATTATCATTTACATTTCCAGCATTTCCTAAAGTAAATCCATCTGAATCAAAAGAACTTAAATAACCATCAGCAAGATTTGTAACTTCAGCTGAATTATTATCTGATTGTATAACTTCACCAGCACCCCTAACAACATCATAAAGTTGATTATTTCCAGAACTTGACCTTGTTTTATGCCATACAAAATCAGGTTTAAATCCAACACCTG
>JAURCS010000140.1 GCA_030828385.1 Gammaproteobacteria bacterium | reverse complement strand
AAGAGCGACCGGCTCATAACCGGTTGGTCGTAGGTTCAAACCCTACCATGCCCATAACGAGCCCTGATGGTGGAATGGTAGACACAGGAGACTTAAAATCTCTCGCCTTTCTTAGGTGTGCCGGTTCGACTCCGGCTCGGGGTACTAGGTGTGGCTAAGGAGGTATACTGCTTGTGGTGAACAGTTTAAGCCTTAGTTACTTGGGGTTTTCCTCCTTTCCCCCATTACTGCTCCGCAGAGTAGCCTGGAACTGCGGTACCTATGCCCTCATAGCTCAATTGGTAGAGCACCGGACTCTTAATCCGTTGGTTGAAGGTTCGAGTCCTTCTGGGGGCACTTCCTCCGCCTCGTTTATTAATATTACTGCACTAAGAACCCCCTGGGGCGGGGGTAATCTATACTCGGGTAGCTCAGTTGGTTAGAGCACCGGTCTTACACACCGGGGGTCGTGGGTTCAAGTCCCACTCCGAGTACTACAGGAGGGTTTTATGGGAGAAGCACACAGTGAAAAC
>JAURCS010000013.1 GCA_030828385.1 Gammaproteobacteria bacterium | reverse complement strand
TTCGATTCGATCGATAGCGGCTAGCGGCATGGTATTCATATCGACGGCAGAAGAACCTGTCCAAGGGTTGCCCGGCACACGCCTGCCGTTCACAAGCACCGCAGTACGATCTGATCCAATACCCTTCAAGCTAACCAAGGCCACACCTGCAAATGAATTACCAGATTGCTGAGTATATGAACCCAATGTATTGTATGAACTCTCGCGTAATGCGTCTGTAACGCTATCGACCCCGCTAAGCTGAAGATCTTCTATCGCTAGAGATGTGATTGGCCTGGGGGCATCAGAAATTAAGCCCCTTATCCTTGAGCCAGTAACAACTACTTCTTCTGTTACTTGGTCCTGTGCAAGAGTAAGTGATGGAACAGAAAAACAGGCTCCTGTTGTAAAACCTGCTGCAATAAACCCTCGTGCGAACTTATTAAGCTTGATTTTCATTGCAAGCTCCTCCTAAATTTGTATTTTTTATTGAAACCTTACATTACCTTGACAAATACTACACTTACAGGTATGGAGTTCAACACATTTTGGTGCATATTTGCACATTTTTTGAGCATAAATAAACGCTTCAGAAGCTAGGTACTATTTCTTAAACTCTTTAAAAAAAATTGAGCTCTTACAGAAATTAGAATGATCTGTATCTGACTCGTTAAATGTGTTGGCGCTCAAAGTCTCTGGATATTTTTGAAAGATGGAGGGCTACTTAGTTTAGTCAGGTTCAAGATCGAACAGCTCTATTGCGTTTTTTCTGCCTATCTGAATCCGCTCTTCATCAGTTATTACCTCGGTGGTATCAAACCATGAAGACGCATCCTCAATTCTTTCGAATGGGTAGTCCGAGCAGAAAAAATTCGATCCTTACCAAGTTCCTCGGGACAGCAACGCAATGTTCAGTCATGGAAGTTGCCTGAAGTCGTCACATAAAAATGCTCCCAAAAGTAATCACCTAGCGGACGTTTACCTCGGTAGCCTCGTGGTGAGAACTACATTCGTGCATCTATGCGTCATAGGTTGTAGCGGATGAATTCCACGAGATGGCCAATTATTAATTTTAGGTTTTTGACATCCTCGAATAGCCCAGAGCCACACAAGCGCATTGCATGGGTGCCGGTCTCAACCGTAAAGCCCCAGGGCGAGGATCTCAACTAGGGATGATCTATCATATTTGAGGATTTTGTAGAGTGAAAAACGGCAAATATCACCTGACAGATAAGCAACTGAGAGAGTTACTACTTGTATCCACTGAAATACGAGGAGTCAGGGTGAAGTCTGAAGAGAATGACGATGAAACAAGCACCAATATTGAACGATAAACAAGTGAAGAAACTGTTCAACTCACCAAAAATGATGAAACACGAATCACGCAATCGAATGATTCTAAGTCTCTCTTACTACGCAGCACTGAGAAGTATTGAGATTGCTAGTTTATGTGTCGGTGATGTTCTCAATGGTGACGGTTCTATTAAAGACACAATTATCCTGAGATCTCACCAGACTCAGGGTAATGAATCACATACAGTGGTGCTGTCAGCGCATCTAAGGGGGGAACTTGAGAAATATGTGTCAGATTACTCACTACACAAAGAACGACTCACAGCACCGCTAATAAGGAGTCAGAAGGGAGGATTCTTCAGCAGTCAGTCATTACAGAATCTGTTCAAACATCTGTATAAATCAGTCGAATTTGATGATTGTTCATCCCATTCTGGTCCCAGGAAGTTTGCATCCTTACTGAACGATAAGAATGTAAGTATAGGGGTCATCAAATCCCTACTTCGCCACAGTCATATCAGTTCTACGCAACGATATATCCAAGTCTCAAAACATCGGTTGGAGAATAGTGTGAATTTACTGAACTACTGAGAGCGGTTTTTTATGTAAAATACGAACAGAGAAGAGACTAATATACCTGATCGTTTGTGGTAGGGTTGTTATACAAAAGTTATACATTGGGTTATATTTAATCTTTAGTAATTGATTTATATAGGAATATAATATGGCCCGGTTTGGTGAACACACTCCCTGTGTTCATTCAGTGTTTATTCATTAGTTATTCTGTGTTTAGTATTTGTATGAAACCTCAGCTACTGCTGGTCTGAAAATATATTATCTGATCGTAGCAGACCAGCAAAAAAACAAACCTTCCAGTACCAGCAATCTATTAGGATTTGAGGTGCTACTTATTGCACGACGTGCTTTTAATAACTCCTGGTAAAATCCATGAAGTGCTTTAAGTCTAGCAGCGTCCTGAAAAAATTCTGCAAGATTTTTCAGGTCATGATCATGCAAGGTTTGTGTGGCGGTGCTATCGGATATCTGGTTTCTTGCCAGAATATCTGAAGCACAGAGCATCATCGCTTCAATATTGTCTTCCAGAGTGAATTGTTCGCACTGCCCTGCCGCCTCAGCAATATCAATCTGCCCATGTAACAGTTTTTCCAGAACCGCATGTAAAACTGCCCTGTCATGAAGCGCATCTTCATCTGCATAATGAAGCGCCCGCAAAGGGACGTTGTTGGCCATCCGCAAAAGCTCCGCTGCCGAGGCACGAATGTTCTTGGATTCCAGCCAGGGAATCACCAGTTCAGCAGCCGGACGATTAAACGTCATCAAGTGGCACCGACTGCGAATGGTGGCCATTAACAAAGTTGGTTGATGAGAAACCAGTATTAACAAGGTATTGTTTGATGGTTCTTCAAGTACTTTTAGCAAGGCATTGGCACTATTGATATTAAGCGCTTCTGCCGGAGCAATAAGAATAATTTTATAGCCACCGCGCTGGGATGTCTGTGAAACAAAATGAATACAATCGCGTACCTGCTGTATTTTTATCTCACTGGAATCTTCCGGTTGAATCATTTTCAGATCAGGGTGTGTTCCAGAGGCCAGTAACTGGCATTCACGACATTCTCCGCAGGGCTGATTGCTTACCGGGTTTGTACACAGTAAATAATGGGCGAAATGTTTTGCCAGAACAAGTTTGCCCAATCCCTGCTGACCACCGAACAGGTAGGCATGGGCGAGCTTGTGCTTATTTTTCAGTTCAACCAGACGCTCGTAGTCCTGTCGTAACCACGGAAGTAATTCTGTTGCATGTTCAGCATGGCTCATGCGGGTAGTCTCAGGGTTAAATTGAAATGGGCGTTTATACAATCGAGAACCTTTTGACTTACTTCATCCATAGTCCCGGAGGCATCAATCAACTTTCTGGACTGCGGCGTCATTTCAGCAAGCTGCCTGAAGCCCTCTCTTACCCTGGCCTGATATTCAATGCCTTTTTGCTCGAAGCGATCTTCCGCACCGCCGCGGGCATCAGCCCGGGAAAGTGAAATCTCAGGGTCCAGATCCAGTATTAGGGTCAGTTCCGGATTAAAATCTCCCAGCGCTTCCTCATGAATTCTATCGACAACATCAATACCCAGATTTCCGGCAACGCCCTGAAAGGCTCTTGAAGAATCGGCGAAACGATCCGAGATTACCCAGGTACCCTGTTTCAGGGCAGGCTTGATGGTATCCATGACATGAGAGCGACGCGCTGCATATATCAGTAATAACTCCGTCATATCATCCCAGCGATTGGGCTCGCCTTCCACAATCAGTCGTCTTATTTCTTCAGCTCCGGGAGACCCGCCAGGTTCACGCGTAAGAATGACATCCAGACCAGCGGCTTTCATGGCAGATAGCAGCATGCGGCTTTGTACACCCTTACCTGCTCCATCGACACCTTCCAGGACAATTAATTCAGCATTGTTGGGTTGGGATTTCATACACTTTTCCAGGATAGGATGTTTTGTTAGGAGCTATTAAGGACTTTATTTTCAATCAATTCAGGTTGTACTGCGCAATCAGGCTTATTCCGAAATTCCGAGCTGATACTGGCGCACCGCCCGTTGGTGTTCCTCAAGGGTGCTGGAGAAATAATGACTGCCATCTCCCCTGGCGACAAAATAGAGTGTATCACTCTGGTCAGGATGCAGACTGGCTGAAATCGCTTCCCGACCTGGCAGGGCAATCGGTGTTGGCGTCAATCCATTATTCATATAAGTATTGTAAGGGGTAGCCGTACGTAAGTCAGTCCTGGTAAGGTCACCGTCATAGTTTTCTCCCAAACCATAGATGACAGTGGGATCTGTCTGTAGCCGCATTCTTTGCTGCAAGCGCCTTACAAAAACACCGGCAATCTGCTCTCTTTCCGAGGCCAGGCCGGTTTCTTTCTCTATGATGGATGCCATAATCAGCGCTTCATAGGGCTCGGAATACGGCAGTCCAACATCTCTGCCTTGCCACTCTTCAGCCAATACCTTCTGCATGGTGTTTGCGGCACGCAATAATAAATCACGGTCAGTAGTTCCCCGGCTAAAATTGTAGGTATCTGGAAAGATAAGCCCTTCCGGGTATTTATCAGTTTGCAGCAGTTCCTGTAATTGCTCACGAAGTTGTTCAGGGCTACCAGCCTCCAGGGTACTGGTGATCATGGGGTGACTCTGAATAGCCGCCAATGCCTGCGTCAGTGTCCAACCTTCCAGCAAAACTACTTGATAAATAATGACATCCCCCTTTACAAGCTTTTCCAGCAGCATGCGTGGAGTCATTCCGGCGGTCAGCAGGTAGTCGCCGGCCTTTATACTGCTTGCCAGCCCGGCAAAACGCCCATAGAGTCTGACATCAAAGGGATGCTCGAGAATGCCTTCAGCAGCCAATCTGTTGATTAGTCCCGTGAACGCAGTGCCTGGTTCAATAACGATACTGTATCCGCCAAGGCCAGCATTGACAGCAATATTCCCAGCATCCTGCTGGCTCTGGAAAGCATCGAGTTGCAGAGGGGCATTGATGTGTTGAATAAAAAAGATTCCACGCAGTAGCGAGCACACAAGTACAATATAAACCCAGAGCAGAACTCGTTTTTTATCAGGCAGCATCGGCTTTCAGTAATTCCTGGAACAGACTTTGAGCCTGCCGGGTAAATATAGCCTCTGAGCCATCAACATCCAGAGCCACGGTCTTGCTCCCGGCTTGAATACTGCGAACTGGCCAGATGCCGAAGACGCTGTTACAAATAAATATATCATCAGCCCCCAGCAACCTGTCGAGAGAGCAGTCATTGATTTCCGCTGCCCCGGCAATACTGTTTAACAGATAATTGCGCATGATGCCTGCCACACCACAGTTGAAAAGTGTGGGGGTAAATAGGCTGCCGGACTCACTCCAGAAAATATTACTACGGGTACCCTCAATAACATTGCCGTTGCTATCCAGCATAATGCCTTCCATAAAACTTTCATCCGGCCATTCCTGTGAAGCCAGCACCTGTTCAAGACGATTCAGATGCTTGATCCCCGACAGGGCCGGTTGAATGGCAAGACGCTGATTACAGATAAAAGTGGCTATACCTGAGTTACCAGGGTCCCCTTCATAAACAGGCAAGGCATGAAGGCTCAGAATACGCGTGGTAGCAGAAGAGTCTAGCGGACGATAACCCCTACCCGCTGCACCGCGGGTGACAATAATTTTAAGCACACCCTGATCCGGAAAGTGTGGCGAATAATCAGCTATTTCCTGTTCAAGCTGCGTTCGGTCCAGGGAAATTTTTAAACGTGAGGTACCTGACTCGAGCCGATCCAGATGTGCTTGTAAAAGAATGGGGTGATGCCGGTGAAGCAGGATGGTTTCAAAGACACCATCACCATAAGCCAGCCCTCTGTCATTGATGGCAATGGTATCCTGACTTGATCCATTGACGATCATTACCTGTCCTCAGACTCTGGTAAAAATAAGACTGCCATTGGTACCGCCAAAGCCGAATGAATTGCTCATAACGGCATCTATTTTGACGTCCCGTGCACTATTGGGCACATAGTCCAGATCACAGCCTTCACCCGCCTGATCAAGATTGATGGTGGGCGGCGCAATATTGTCCAGCAGACTCTTGATAGAAAATATGGCTTCTACCGCGCCGGTGGCACCCAGAGAATGACCCATCATCGACTTGGTGGAGCTGATTGGCAGATTTTTGCTGTGCTCTTTAAATACAGACTTGATCGCCATCGTTTCAGCCTGGTCGCCAGCAAGTGTAGAGGTGCCATGAGCATTAATGTAGTGGAGCTGCTCGTTATTCAGGCCAGCATCACTGAGGGCATTAACCATGCACCGGGCAGCCCCTTCACCATTCTCCGAGGGAGAGGTAATGTGATAGGCGTCACCACTCATGCCAAAGCCTGCGACTTCCGCAAGAATGTTCGCTCCCCGTTTTTTTGCAGCTTCATATTCTTCCAGTATCAGCACTCCGGCACCGTCACTCAGAACAAAGCCGTCGCGATCTGCATCCCAGGGTCGACTGGCTTTGGTTGGATCGTCGTTGCGTGTTGATAAAGCCCGTGCAGCGCAAAAACCGGCAAGACCAGCTTTTGAAATTGATTTCTCGCCTCCACCGGCCACCATCGCATCCGCATCGCCATAGGCGATCATACGTGCTGCCAGTCCAATACAGTGAGTACCGGTAGTGCAGGCTGTGGCAATCGCGAGATTGGGCCCCTGAAGACCAAATTCAATGGAGAGTGAACCGGAAATCATATTGATAATGGAACCCGGCACAAAAAATGGGGATACCTTGCGTGGACCACTGCCACTAATTAGCTCAACAGTATTCTCGATATTGGTAATACCGCCAATACCCGAACCAATAGCCACACCGATACGAAGTGGGGAATAGTTGGCGTCCTGTATGCCAGCATCGATGATGGCCTGTTTTCCCGCTGCCAATCCATAATGCAGAAACTCATCCATGCGACGAGCTTCCTTGAGAGGCATGTAGTCTTCAACATTGAAGTTTTTGATCAGGCCACCAAAGCGAGTGCTATAGGCGGAGACGTCAAACTCATCGATAGCAGAAATACCGCTCTTGCCTTCTTTCAGGGCTGACCAGGTTTCTTCTACACTGTTACCCAGCGGGGTGATGGCCCCCATACCAGTTATTACTACTCTTCTTTTGGACAATTGTGAATCCTCTGGAACTCAATGCCTGGTGGCTAGCTGCTAACTATACTGAATTATCTTGCGATTAAACAACGTGGCAAGCCCGTTAACCTGCTTGCTTGCCTGAATGTTTTTTCTTCATTGGCGTCAATAGAGTTAATCAACCCTTTTTTATTTGGCGTCTGAAATCCAGAGCGACTCCCCGGAAACAAAAGCGCCAATAAAAAAGCTACTTCCGGTTATCCCGGAAGTAGCTTTTATTGTTCACTAACGCTGAACAGTCCCTGAAACAAATAGTGTTACAGGTGTTCGTTAACGTAATTGATTGCCAGCTGAACAGTGGTGATCTTCTCGGCTTCCTCGTCAGGAATTTCGGTTTCGAATTCTTCTTCCAGAGCCATAACCAGTTCCACTGTATCGAGAGAGTCGGCACCCAGGTCTTCAACGAATGATGACCCTGTGTTCACCTCTTCCTCTTTAACTCCGAGTTGCTCAGCGACAATCTTTTTTACTCGTTCTTCAACGCTACTCATATTTTTTCTAGCTCCTGGATTACAAAGTTTCTTTTTATAAGTATAAAAATAAATAATTCAGACTACAGTTTAGCCTGACATCTAGACTAATATTTACATCAATAACAGTGTTAACTGGCAACGGGGACTGACCCGATATTGAGCGCAGTTTACCGTAACTTAATTAATTATGTAATGTTAAAAAACCTTTAATTTTATCTTTGAAAAAACCCTTGTTTTTCGGGTTTTGCTTTGCTAACAAGACTAATGCCAAAGGTAAAATCGGTGGCCATTATGCCATGTACATCCCACCATTTACATGGACTGTTTCGCCACTTATATATCCGGCTTGATCTGACGCAAGAAAAGCCACGACGGCGGCTATTTCTTCAGGCATTCCATAACGTCCCAGCGGGATTTTGCCCAATAAGGCCTGCGTCTGCTCTTCAGACAGCTCACGGGTCATATCTGTATCTATAAACCCCGGCGCCACTGTATTTACAGTTATTCCACGAGAACCAATTTCCATCGCCAGGGCCCTGGAAAATCCTTCCAGGCCGGCTTTTGCTGCAGCATAGTTTGATTGTCCTATATTGCCACTGGAACCTACCACTGAACTAATACTGATAATGCGCCCCCAACGAGCCTTGGTCATACCACGCACAATGGCCTTGGTCATCCGGAATATTGAGCTGAGGTTGGTATTAATTACCTGATCCCATTCCTCTGCCTTCATGCGCATCAGAATATTATCCCGAGTGATGCCGGCATTATTGACAAGAATTGCCACTGCTCCAAACTCTTCCTGAATCTGTTTTGACATGGCTTCAATGGACTCTTCAGAAGAGACGTCCAGACAATAACCCTTGCCACTAATACCTGCTTCAGCAAGATAGGCCGAAATTTTTTCCGCACCGGCTTCACTGGTTGCGGTACCCAGCACAATATTATGTTGTCCCAGCTCCAGCGCGATGGCCTTGCCTATGCCTCGACTGGCCCCGGTGACCAGCGCTACTTTCCTGTTTTCATCACTCATAGTTAGTTTTCCGATTTATGCGGCAGACTCGCCTAAAGACTTCGCCTTTTCGAGGCTGGCAAGATCATTTACTGATAATGCATCCATTTCAGGCTGGATTCGCTTGTTAAAGCCGGCAAGTACATTTCCAGGCCCTATTTCCAGCACCCGTTTTATCCCCGAACTGTCGAATTTATTGATCGTGTCTATCCAGGGAACCGGGCTGAATATCTGGTTTACCAGGTTGTTACGGATGACATCAGGATCAGTAGCGCAGTCCAGGCCAAAGTTCTGTAGTACAGGGATGTCAGGAGAATTGAAGCTAACGACATCGAGTACAGCGGCAAACTTTTCGGCAGCGGGTTTCATCAGCACGGAATGAAAGGGAGCACTAACAGGTAACGGTAGCGCACGCTTGGCGCCCGCTTCCTTGCATAACTCCCCTGCCCGCGTGACGGCATCACTATGGCCGGCAATGACAATCTGTCCGGGACAGTTGAAATTAACTGCCGCAACTTCTTCACCCTGTTTTGCCTGTTCGCAGGCAGCTATCACCTTAGCCTCTTCCAGACCAATAATGGCAGCCATCCCACCAACTCCGAGCGGAACGGCGCTTTGCATAAACTGCCCACGCTGTTGCACCAGACTAACGGCATCCGCAAAATCCATGACACCGGCGCAGGTGAGTGCGGAATATTCGCCAAGGCTATGGCCAGCCATAAGTCCGGGTTTTATACCGCCCTGGTCTTGCCAGAGTCGCCAGATGGCGACAGATGCGGTCAGTATTGTGGGTTGAGTGATATGGGTCTTGGCGAGTTCTTCAGCGGGGCCGCTCTGGGTCAATGCCCAAAGATCATAGCCCAGGACATCACTTGCTTGCGCAAAGGTTTCTTTCACCAGAGCGAAAGAATCAGCCAGTTCCGCGAGCATGCCTACTTTCTGGGAGCCCTGCCCTGGAAAAATAAAGCCTGTATGACTGGGATTCATCAGTTAGAGTCCTTTTCCCGGTTCCCAACCAGCTACCTTGAGCCGCTGACTGGGTGCGCTAACTACATAAAACAGAAAGCAGCCTTTGCGAGGCTGCTTTCTGGAGTCACTATCCTGATTGATCTTCCCGATTTGAATGTCTTGATTCGCTGTTTAAGCATCTGAATCAAGAGCCTCGAGGGTCTTGCAACAGGATTAGTCTTCGTTATTTCTGACTATCTGTCTGCCTTTGTAAAAGCCATCGGGTGTCATATGATGACGACGATGTCTTTCACCGGTTTCAGCATCTGTTGTAATCGTAACGGCACCAAGTGAATCGTGGCTACGACGCATGTTACGTCTGGATCGTGAAACCTTACTTTTTTGTACGGCCATGGTTAACTACCTCGATTGTATCCTGTTTATATTCTGATTCTATTCTTTCTAGCCAACTTTTGTATGCATTATATAGCCTGGGAGCTAACTATAAGATCTACATAAGTTTTAAAGTGTCTTCCAGACACTGCTAATACGTCTAAAACTGCTATTTCTTGTCGTTTTCTTCTTTCAGCGCCTGTTTAAGTTCTGCCAGAGCTTCGAGCCCCTGGATTGAGCCAGATGTCTGGTTTTCCCCGGCCTGCCTTGCCTTTTGCTGAAGTGACTGCAGTGTCTTGCTGCAGTCTTTATCGGCGTGCCTGGCGACAATGGGCAAGCTCATGATCAGCTCGTCCTCTACCAGAGATAACAGGTCAAGTTCACCTTCTTCACTGCGAACAACTTCGAGCTGTTCCAGGTTATTGGCACTTGATTGCGCTATGTCCTGAGCTTCCTTGTCAGTTTCAGCCACTTTAGTGACAAAATCTGACGCAAGTTTTACCTCGGTTGCTTCAAGACAACGCTGGCAAAGCATTCTGACGTCAGCCGTCAGACTTCCTGAAATCAGGCAATGCCCTGCATCATCCTTTTCAAAACTTAAACTTACCTGTGCCTGCCCGTGATCATCATGCAGAAACTCACTTAATCGCAGGAGTTTTTCAACAGGTAAAGTGCTGTTAATTGAGTCATTCCTGTTACACAATTTGCGCGGCGACACGCGCTCTGGAAATGGGTCAATCGACATAGGCGCGCATAATATGCATGAAGGGGCTTCCTGTCAAAGAAATTTGCCTGATTTTAGCCTGAAACCTATTGATTATACTTGGATTGTTATGAATCTAGTGCTGGCATCTTCCTCACCCACCCGCAGTAAAATCCTGCAGCAACTGCAACTTCCCTTTATTACCTACTCTCCGGACATCAATGAAAGTCCGCTCAATGGCGAGACAACGCTGGATTACGTGAAGCGATTATCCCTGGAAAAAGCCCGGGCAGTCAGTAATCAATACCCCGATAGCCTGATAATTGGCTCCGATCAGGCCTGCTCAATGAATGGCCTGATCCTGGGCAAACCAGGATCCGAGGAGGCGGGAATCAAGCATTTGAAGTTGTGCTCGGGAAACTGGGTACAATTCCAGACCGGCCTAGCCTTGATTAACACGCGTACCGGAAAGGAACATGTCACTTATGACTCGTTCCGGGTCAAATTTCGCTGCTTAAGCGACGAAGAAATACGTGCCTATATCAAGCTCGACAAGCCCCTAGACTGCGCCGGCTGTTTCAAGGTGGAAGCCGCCGGAATTGCCTTGTTCGAGGCACTTGAAGGCAAGGATTACAACACTTTGCTCGGTCTGCCCATCATCACCCTGGTAAGCCTGCTGAAAGAAGAAGGTCTTAATCCCCTGCTTGCCGCAGTACCTTGAGAGCTGCATCAAACTGCCTCTGCGGGGGTGCTGTCAGCGTCATGCTTTGGCCCGTCTCGGGATGTACAAAAGTCAGTGACGCCGCATGCAAACAGAGCCGTTTGATGCCCTGACGGGCAAAAGCCTGCCTTGCTGAATCCTCTGAGTACTTCTCGTCACCAATTATCGGGCAATTGGCGAAGCTGGCATGAACACGAATCTGATGGGTTCTTCCGGTCAACGGACTGGCTTCAACCAGCGTAGCGTGGTGAAACCCCTCTAGCACAGAAAACAGCGTGCGGGCTGATTTGCCCTCAGGTGAAACCACTACAAAGCGCTCACCATTTTTTTCCTGCTGACGTAACAAGGGCGCATCAATCTCTGTTTGCTGTGGCGACCATTTCCCCTGCACCAGGGCGTGGTATATCTTTTTCGTCTGACCAGACTTGAATTGTGCCGACAGCAGTTTCAGACTTTTGCTGTTTTTTGCCAGCAGCAGGCAGCCGGAGGTCCCCTTATCAAGTCTGTGCACCAGTTCCAGACCAGCCAACTCCGGGTACATATGGCGCAAAGCCTCGATCAAGCCGGTTTTAACGCCGGTACCGGCATGAACTGCCAGGCCCGCTGGCTTGTTCAAGACCAGAATGTGCTCATCCTGATAAAGCACGGATTCACTCAATAGTTCCTGCAAGGCTGCCGAAGGCGGAATTTGCTCTTTTGGCGCAGCCACCCGTACCGGCGGAATGCGGACAATATCCCCAGTTTTCAGCTTATATTCGGGTTTTTCCCGCTTTTTATTGACCCTCACCTCACCCTTACGGATTATGCGATAGATTCTGGATTTCGGAACGCCTTTGAGTCTGGAGAGGAGAAAATTATCCAGACGCTGACCTTCCTGTTCCTGGCTAACCTCCTGAAAGGACACTGCCGGCTTTACCTCATCAGGGGACGAAGTACTGGAATTGTTAGTGCTCAAAATCTGCTACTCTGGGAAACATGAACCATAAAAACCATGAGTATACCTCGCAGCATGGTCTGGAAGCTTGTATTGCCATGTTAATTGTTGCTGTGACACTGGAGTAAAGTACTGTAAATCATTGAAGGGACTATAATTTACTGCTATATTGCTGGCCTGCTACGGTTTCCAGATGACCTTGAAGCCCAAAAGCGCTGAGGCAAAACAGGAGCAAGCGTTTCTAATTGGGAAACAAGTCAGTAGTAATACAGCAGGCAGATAACAGGTTAACGAAGAATAAAGTCCCTTCTGGCGGGATCAGGTTAACCCGAAGCTGTCTTTATTATTAATATTTAGCCGCTAAACATACGGTTGCAAACCGGCAAGCTACAAGGAATTATTACAGGACGAAACAGTAAAAACGAATTTCATCAGAGCCTGATGGCTGCGGCTTTAAAGATAAGCAGCTGAATCAGGCCCTGAGCCAAGTAGCTAATTGTTAAGTTGATGGCTTAACAAGAAAGCGTAAAAATACAGTATTTATGCCTTGCCTTAAAACAGGGCCAGTTAAATCCCGAAAAGCTCGGGTAAAAGATATAAACACTAGTTTTGAACAGGATTAACACCGCACTGAAGCGGACAGGAGTTTAAGAGCAATTTCTTGCGGTGACATTTTCCCGGCAAGAATTGGCAAAGGTAAAACAGAATTAACAGCGCCGGGAAATTGGCAGCTATTGGCTAAGACAGACAACCAGGATCAATCAGATAATTCAGATTGATAGATCTAACAGAATGATCAGACAGATCCAGTCAAGAAGTTAAAAACTTCGGTTTGGTTGTATTTAGGATACCAGGAGAATCCTGGAAATGAAGGCAAACCCCGAATCCCGCAAGCATAAGTGCCTGGTCAGGTGATTCAATCAGTAAAGGGAGTCATTAAGAGCAAAGCAAATCGCAGGATCAGCCCACAGGATAACTCTTGTAGTGGTAAATCCACGCTCTTAATGCCAATTGCCAGCTATCCCGGCCTTTAAGATGTCGCAAAGCGTCCCGGCGAAATTCTGCATGAACCTTTATCTCTGCACCTTAAAACTCTTAATAGTATATAAATCAATAAGTTATATTATATAGTTAACCTATTCTATTATCTTTTACCCTGCTTTTCCCACAGAGAAAAGTAGAAGGTAATATGAAAAGAATGCTAATCAATGCAACTCAGAAAGAAGAGTTGCGCGTTGCCCTGGTAGATGGTCAAAAACTTTATGACCTGGATATAGAAAACCGTGCCAGAGTCCAGAAAAAGGCCAATATTTATAAAGGCCGAATCACCCGTATTGAACCCAGCCTGGAGGCTGCCTTTGTCAATTTTGGCGCCGATCGTCATGGTTTTCTCCCCCTTAAGGAAATTTCCAAGGAATATTTCTCCAAGCAGCCTAAAGATATAAGCGGTCGCATCAATATCAAGGATGTCGTCAACGAAGGCACCGAAGTCATCGTTCAGGTCGACAAGGAAGAACGCGGCAACAAAGGCGCAGCTCTTACCACCATGATTTCACTGGCGGGCCGCTATCTTGTTCTGATGCCCAACAATCCAAGAGCTGGCGGCATTTCCCGTCGCATTGAAGGTGAAGAACGCGCTGATCTGCGTGACGCCTTGAGCAGCCTCAATCTGCCTGACGGCATGGGAACTATTGTGCGCACTGCCGGCGTTGGCAAGGCGCCTGAAGAATTACAGTGGGACCTGGACTACCTGCTGCAGTTATGGGCATCGGTGAAGAAAGCTGCCGGGGAAAAAAGCGCCCCCTTCCTGATTTTCCAGGAAAGTAACGTCATTATACGAACCATCCGGGACTATCTGCGTCAGGATATCGGTGAAGTCATCCTCGACACACCGGAAACCTTTGAAGAAGCCAGAAACTTTATTCGCCAGGTCATGCCTCAGTATGAGGATAAGGTAAAACTGTATGAAGGCAAAGTGCCTTTGTTTACCAATTACCAGGTTGAAACCCAGATTGAGACGGCTTTCCAGCGTGAAGTTAAATTACCCAGCGGCGGCTCTATCGTTATCGACCCTACCGAAGCGCTGATTTCCATCGACATTAACTCTTCACGAGCCACCCGTGGTGCGGATATTGAGGAAACGGCGCTACAGACCAATCTGGAGGCGGCTGATGAAGTCGCACGTCAAATGCGTCTGCGGGATCTGGGGGGACTGGCAGTAATCGACTTCATCGATATGATGTCACAGAAAAACCAGCGTGAAGTTGAAAACCGCATGCGTGATGCCCTCACCATGGACCGGGCCCGTGTTCAGGTCGGCCGGATTTCCCGTTTTGGCCTGCTTGAAATGTCCCGGCAGCGTTTACGGCCTTCACTGGGAGAAACTAGTGCCATAGTTTGCCCCCGCTGTAATGGTCAGGGCAGCATCCGTGATATCGAATCACTGGCGCTCTCCATCCTCAGAATTCTTGAAGAAGAGTCCAATAAAAGCAATTCAAAAGAAGTGCGCGCCATTGTGCCTATCAGCGTTTCCTCGTACCTGTTAAATGAAAAGCGTGAAGTTATTGGTGCAATTGAAAGTGTAAGTAATACCAAGGTTGTAGTCATTCCCAACCCCAATATGGATACACCGCACTATGAAATCCAGAATATTACGGATGACAGTGAGGAAAGAAGCTACAACATACATGCCGATGATGAGGAGGAAATTGATGAGTTCCTTCCAAAGCAACCTGAGCGCGCAGACGCCCCTGCCATTCAGGCTCCACATATGGTTCCTGCTACACCACCCACATCAGCCACCGCTAAAGCACCGGCAAAATCTGTCAAGAACACTGAGCAGAAACAAAGCGGTGGTCTTCTGGGCAGTATCAGTGCAGCAATTGGCAGTCTGTTCAGTCCTGCGGTAACTTCTGAGGAGCCCAAGAAAGCTCGTACAGAGGCCAGGGACGAGACAAAAGATAGTGCTGACAAAGGCGCAGCCAGACCTTCGCGCAATAGAAAACGTCCCGCCAAGGGAGATAACCCAAGACGTAAG
Organism: Gammaproteobacteria bacterium; assembly: GCA_030828385.1. Taxonomy (GTDB): domain Bacteria; phylum Pseudomonadota; class Gammaproteobacteria; order Pseudomonadales; family Pseudohongiellaceae; genus Eutrophocola. Next base: position 54,426 of record JAURCS010000013.1, on the reverse strand, counting down.
TCAGGCAGGAATGCCGAAGCAGGAAAAGCAGACAGAAACGCTTCCCGCGACCCAGCCAGCAACGAAGACTCGCGCAACGGTGGCAACCGAAAACGCACCCGCAAACCACAGACGGCCAGCAATGAAGGCAATGCTAACCAGGTGGCTGGCGATAATGCGGCAAATGGCGACAGCCCTGTTGAAGCAAAAACGGCGTCGGATAATAAAGATAAACCACGCAAACGTCCTTCAGAAAAACGTCAGCGTCCACCAAGAGAGCGAAAGCGTGGAAAACTGGATGCTCAGCAAAACACTGAAGTGTCGCAGGAGACAGCAACGATCTCAGCAGACGCCTCTACCGATGCCATTGTGAAAGCGGATGTTAACGGCAATGTAGCCTTAAATGATGGCCCGTCTGGCAACAATGAAGTTGAGAAAAAGCCGGCGCGCCGACAACGCCCGCCAAGAAATCGAAAGAGTTCGGGCAACACTGATGCCAGCACAGAAAAACAGCAGACTGATTCTGCTGTGGCACAGAATTCGGGTAATTCCAGCCCTGCTCCAGCTGAAGCAGAAAATGTCATGTCTGGCGCCGTTGCCGAACCCGGCAATGCTATAAACAATAACACTGCCAGTGCAGAACAACAGTCTCCCTCGCCTGCTGAGTCACCTGTTGCCTCTCCTGCTGATACTTCTGTTACTACTCCTGTTGCTACTAATGTTTCTACTAATGTTTCTACTAATGTTTCTACTAATGTTTCTACAACAGCTGAGTCTCCGGTTTCCAGTAGCAGCTCTCAAGATGCTGCAGAAAAAGCTCCCATAAAAACAGAAAGCACTGATGTTTCTGCCAGCTCTGCTACAAGTGCTTCTGAAAGCTCAAATGAAAACTCATATCAAAACAGCTCAGCTTCCTCAGCACAGGAAAGCGCTTCCGCAGATAGTTTTGCTCAGGAAAGTTCTGCCCAAAGCAGCCCGGTATCGGCAAACATGGGTCAGGAAAATATGGCCAGCAACAATAGTAAGCCCGTAGCCGAAAGTGCGAACACTGGAAGCGAAAACAAGCCCGCTGAGAATCCTGCGGCTAGTGTTGCCAGTGAAGCCAGCAGTAACTCTGCTCAAGCTGACATCCAGAATAACCAGAATGATAAATTCGAAAGTGCAGGGAATACCGATAGTTTTGCGGCTCCAGCAGTGAATACACAAGCGGATGCATCAACTGCATCAACACCACCGGCGCCGAAGAGAGAGCGTCAGCGCGCACCAAATGATCCAAGGAATCGCATGAAAGCAGATACCGGCTTACAGGGAAGCCCCTTTACGCCAAGTCAGGAAACGCAGGATTCTTCAAACCAGGCTGATAAGAAGGATAACCCTGGCTCAAGTTAGTCATGAAGTAATTGAATTCTGGGGATTGGTCTGCATGGGTAAACTACTCATGCAGACCAACGATTTATTCGGCTTTATGCCGAATGACATGTTGTGTTCGAGCTATCTAAAATTTCTATTTTATTGAGCGTCGAATTGCAGGGTAAAATCAATAACCACGTTATTATTGATACTTGGCAGGCCGGCGATCTCCCGTAACTGCTCAACACTTTCTGCCAATCCAAATGAAGCGGCATTGACAATCAATGGTTTGGCAAGAGAGACCAACAGGCCACCGCCACGCAATTTCGTAACTGCCAGCTCAATATTCATAGTCTGTTGCATGCCGCCAATTTCGATGGTGGCATCATAGGACTGCATAAAACTCTGTCCCGGATTCGACGCTGCCAGCATTGCACCACTGGCGCTCAGTGAAATTTCTGCAAGCGGATAATTAGCCACCTGAAATACAATATCGCGCATACGTTCATTTCGAATATCAATGGCGGTATCGACACTGGCCAGACTTATGGCTACGCTGGCATTACCGGCATCATCTATCGCACCATTCAACTCGCCAAATGTATTCAGCTCTGATATTGCTGCGGCCTTGCTGGTAACGTAATAAAGAGAGGAACCTTCCGAATTAAGTGTCCAGCCTGCGAATCCTGCCTGACTAAAAGTCAGTAACAACAACACAAGTGATGACATGGCCGGGATTCGAAAGCGTTTACAATTGGGCATAACTTACTCCTGTAAATGGTTGGGATCGCGCAAAATTAATGGTGCGGCGAAGGGCCGATTATATGCTATTGCTACGCAAAGCACAGGGCAGGCGGATCAGCCAGAAAATCTGGAGCTGAACAGGGTAGGTCAAGCGGCTAAACTATAACAAGGCTTCCAGTTCCGGCAGGACCTGAAACAGGTCGGCAACCAGACCATAATCGGCTACCTGAAAGATGGGCGCGTCCGCATCATTATTAATGGCAACTATGACTTTGCTGTCTTTCATTCCGGCAAGATGCTGAATAGCCCCGGAGATACCTACGGCAATATAGAGATCGGGGGCGACGATTTTGCCGGTCTGACCAACCTGAAGATCATTGCCCACATAACCGGCATCAACAGCTGCCCGTGAGGCACCGACAGCAGCGCCGAGTTTGTCTGCCAGCTTTTCCAGCAGGTGGAAATTCTCGGCACTACCGAGCCCCCTGCCTCCGGAAACCACAATAGCAGCCCCCGCAAGCTCCGGGCGCTCACTGGTAGAAAGATTTTCACTGACAAACTGACTCTTGTGCTGCGTAATTACCTGGTCGAGCGGCTCAATAAGCGCACTCGCTTCCCCCTTTTCGACTTCATCAAAGGCAGAGGTACGAACGGTAATAATCTTGATCGCATCGGATGACTCTACCGTCGCCAGTGCATTACCCGCATAGATGGGGCGCACAAAAGTGTTAGCTGAATGCACGTCAACAATATCGGATATCTGTGCCACATCCAGTAAAGCCGCAACTCTTGGCAGCAGATTTTTACCGCCGGTACTGGCTGCTGCCAGGATCGCGGCATAATCGTCGCTGATGGCCAGTAACAGTCCCGTTAATGTCTCTGGCAATTGATGCTCATATACCGGGTTGTCAGCGAGCAAGACCTTGGTAACACCCTGATATTGTGCCGCAGCTGCCGCCACAGCCTGACAGCCGGTTCCGGCTACCAGCACATGTACTTCCGAATCGATCAGTCCTGCGGCACTGATAACACTTCCGGTCACCGGGTTCAGGGTGAGATTATTATGTTCCGCGATGACGAGTACGCTCATATATTTTTAATTCCTGGTTATTATCGGTCTTGCAGGTGCTGATTCAGTAGGCAAGCATCCATCAAGGAAGTACTTTTGCCTCATGGCGTAGTTTTTCCACCAGTTCCCCGGCACTGCCAACCATTACACCCGCAGAGCGACCTTTGGGTTCATCCACTGACAGGGTTTTCAGACTACTCTTCACTGTCACTCCAAGTGTTTCCGGTGTCATATGCTCCACCGGTTTCTTTTTCGCTTTCATAATATCCGGCAGTTTGGCGTAGCGAGGTTCATTTAAACGCAGGTCCGTGGTGACAATTGCTGGCAGGGCAAGGCTGACCACCTGCTCACCACCATCGACTTCCCTGCTGACAATTGCCCGGCCATCTTGAATCACTAGTTTGAAGGCAAAAGTCCCCTGGGGCATGTCACAAAGCGCTGCCAACATCTGTCCAACCTGATTGTTATCGCCATCAATACTTTGTTTACCCAGAATGACCAGGTCAGGCGCTTCCTTTTCCACTACTGCCTGCAGCAACTTGGCTATAGCCAGTGGTTCCACCACCCCTGACTTTTCAATCCAGATGCTGCGATCCGCGCCCAGGGCCATGGCCGTGCGCAACTGCTCCTGGGCTTTGTCCTCGCCAATAGTTACTGCGATCACTTCCGTTGCAATTCCCTGTTCCTTCAGGCGCACCGCCTCTTCCACGGCGATTTCACAAAAAGGGTTCATCGACATTTTGACATTATTCAAATCAACGCCAGTATTATCCGCCGCAACACGGACTTTTATATTGGCATCAACGACACGCTTGATGGGCACAAGGATTTTCATAGAGCTCAGCTTAAGTGGGTTATGGGAATAAAAGTAAGAGTTTTTATATATTCTTATGATATTAAGATTCAGGCAATTATAATGCCCTCACAATAAAAAGTCTTTTAATTGAACGGATGAGCTAGCATTGTCACACCGCGAAGTAATGCCCTTTGATGTTGTCATCGTAGGCGGGGGTCCTGCCGGATTAGCCACAGCATGCAGACTGGCACAGATGTGCCAGCAACATAATTTATCACTGGATATCTGTCTGATAGAAAAAGGCTCGGAAATCGGTGCCCATATTCTTTCCGGCGCCGTCATTGAAACCACTGCCCTGGATGAACTATTCCCTGACTGGAAAGCCATGGGAGCACCGCTGACCACCCCCGTCAGCGAGGAGGAAATTCATTTTTTAACCAGCAAACTGGGCGCCATCAAAGTTCCCAACTTTCTGACCCCTGCAGGACTGCACAACAAGGGCAATTATGTCGTCAGCCTGGCCAACCTGTGTCGCTGGCTGGGTGAACAGGCTGAAAATCTAGGCGTACAGGTTTTTACCGGCTTCAGTGCGGCGGAAATACTTTATGACCAATACGGGGCTGTTATCGGTGTTGCTACCGGCGATATGGGGCGTGACAAGGACGGCAATGAGAAAGGCTCTTTTGAGGCGGGTTATGAATTACAGGCTAAATATACCGTCTTTTCTGAAGGCTGCCGCGGCCATCTGGGCAAGCAGCTAAACAGGAAATTCAAACTGGATAAAGGCAAGGCGCCACAACACTACGGCCTCGGTATAAAAGAATTATGGGAAATTGATCCTGCCCTGCATCAACCTGGAAAAATAGTTCATGGCCTGGGCTGGCCTCTGGGCATGGGTAAAACAACCGGCGGCAGCTTTGTCTACCACCTGGAGAATAACCAGGTAGCCGTCGGCCTGATAACTGATCTAAACTACAGCAATCCCTGGCTGGACCCATTTCAGGAGTTTCAGCGTCTTAAACATCATGCGCTGATCAAGCCCCTGCTGAAGGGCGGCAAACGAATTTCCTATGGTGCCAGAGCACTGGTCAAGGGAGGTATTCAATCCCTGCCTGCCCTGGCTTTCCCCGGGGGCTTGCTGGCAGGTGATAACGCCGGCTTTCTTAATTTTCTCAAGCTAAAGGGTACTCATACGGCGATGAAGTCAGGTATGCTCGCCGCTGACAGTATATTTTCAGCCTTTCACGAAGATGGCATAGGCGCTGATCGCCTGCTGTCTTCCTACCAGGAAAAAGTGGAACTATCCTGGCTGCAAAGTGAGCTTTATCAGGCGCGTAATACCGCCCCCGCCATGCATCGTTTTGGTACCCTGCTGGGTTCACTCTTCAGCTTTGTTGATCAGGTTCTGTTCAGGGGAAAATTACCTTTCACCCTGATCGACAGTACTCCGGATCATGCCTGTCTGAAGTCCGCAGAATCGAGCGTAAAAATTCAATACCCGAAACCAGACAACGAAATCAGCTTTGACCGTCTAAGTTCCGTATACCTGTCAAACACCAACCATGAGGAAGACCAGCCCTGTCATCTGCAACTGTTTGACCCGCAGACACCACTGGATTTTAATCTGCCAGAGTATGATGAACCCGCACAACGTTATTGCCCGGCGGGTGTCTATGAGATTATCCGTGCCAATGGTGAGTCACGCTTTCAGATTAATGCCCAGAATTGTGTGCATTGCAAAACCTGTGACATCAAGGACCCCACGCAAAATATTAACTGGGTAAGTCCTGAAGGCGGCGGAGGCCCCAACTATCCCAATATGTAATTCTTTGCGTCTGTTTTTAACTGGATAAAATGGGCTTCGATTTATGGGTAATGTGCAGACGCGCTACCGGAATACACTGAGCAAGGACTGATGACAGATCACCTGAAGGAATATTCCACTCTTCTGCAAGCGATGGCTCAGGGACATCTTGTGCTCACGCCAAATCATCGGACCCACATCCAGCTGCTGGATTTCTATGGCCAATGGCGCCAACAGCAAAAGCTGCCATCAGTTTGTCTTACCCCGCAGGTTTTTCCCGTTGATATCTGGATACGTCGTCAATGGCAGCAAATTATTGTCACCACCATGGATAGTCGAAAACAGATTCTTGAGCCGATGCTAGAGTCTTCCGTCTGGCAGGACATCATCGCGCAATCCGATTCAGGCGCCGCACTGGTTAACAAACAGGGCACCGCGCGTTCTGCTCAGGAAGCATGGCGACTTATACATATCTGGAAAATCAGCCTGGCCGATGTGCGCAGGCAGAGTCATTTTCATAATGCCATAAATAGTGCGGCAAATAATGCCGATGACCTATCCGCTTTTCTGTCATGGATCGACAGTTTTGAAAAGTTTTGTGACACACATGGCCTGATCAGTCTTTCCGAACTGGTGGGGCAGGTCATTGAAAAAATCACGGAAGGGAAAATCAGGGTCCCGGAAAATATTGTACTGGCCGGATTTCAGATGCCGCCACCGCTATACAGTGACCTGATCAGCAGCCTTAAAAACAACAGTAAAAACCTGCAACACTTCACCCCTGCCAGACACAAGCCGGAACAGAAGATTATTCCCTGCTTTGATGCCGAGGACGAAATACAAAAAGCCGCCCGTTGGGCTAAAGGAATTCTGGCAAAAAATCCCTCTGCTAAAATTGCCATCATCAATCCTAAAATCAATCAGCAGGCAGCATCACTACAGCGCCTGTTTTCCTCGGTTTTCAGTGTTGATGACACTGTTTCACTTACTAGCCGGGACAATAAGACAATCAGTCTTTCCCTGCAAAACCCGCTGCAGGAGATGCCTGTTATAGAGACAGCCCTGGGAGCACTGGGGCTGAACAGCCGCTGGCTGGATACCTTGTCATTTTGCAAACTGCTACGCTCCCCTTTCCTGATATTTTCAGATACCGAGGAGTCCGCCTGCGCTGCACTTGAAATAAATCTGCGTGACAAAGGGGAATTAAAAATACAGCTTTCACTGGTCAGAGAACTGAGTGGGCGCGAAGGTAGAGCTGAATTTTCGCCATTGCTTTCATCTTCACTTCTGACACTGGACACCCTGCGCCGAGCGGTGCCCGCGAAAGCACCTTGCACACAGTGGTGTGATGTTTTTGAGGCGCAACTGCAGTGTCTGGGGTGGCCGGGCACGCGCGAGCTGAATCATGCAGAAACGCAACAATTGAAAGCCTGGTCGAGAGCGCTAAAACTTTTCAAGCAGACCAGCCACTGGCATGGCCGCGTCAGTATTGATTCCGCCCTTTCCCATCTCGGACAGATTATAAGAGCACTTTCAGCCAATAGCGGTACTGACGCGGCACCGGTTCAGGTACTCAATCCCACAGAAGCTGACGGCCTGCATTTCACCCATTGCTGGGTGATGGGATTGTCAGAGCAGCACTGGCCAGCCACAGCACATGCTTCCCCTTTTATTCCACGGGCCTTGCAGAAAGCAGCTGGTATTCCGGAAAGTGATATTAATGTGCTTACCACCCTGGCCAAGCAACAATTGCAGCAATACAGTGATAATACTCAGTCACATATAGTCTTCAGTTTTCCCTGTCAGGATGACGAACTCAGCTTAAAACCCAGTGCCATGCTTGAGTCCCTTACCGGCTTGGTGCCTGCTGAGGATAAACCGGCAGCGCTTGCGCCACTGTCAGATCCTGCCATGGCAATGCTCGAGGCTGACAGCACCGAGTTGTTCTGCGATAACGCCACCGTTCCACTTTCAGACAATGAATACAGCAATGGCGGCGTTTCTTTGTTGGCACACCAGGCAGACTGTCCTTTCAAAGCCTTTGCCATGCATCGACTCGGTGCTACCCCTTTACCCAGGCCAGCCATTGGTCTGCCTGCCCATGTCTTGGGCAGCCTGCTGCATGAAATCATGGAAAGGTTCTGGCAGCAGATTAAAACCCAGCAAGGATTGCTGGATGCCAGTACACAAACTATTGAAGATATGACCTTCAGAATTGTTAACGCCGCACTGCAGGATAAAGCACGTCATTACCGTCACACCATGACGGAAGAATTTATTGCGCTGGAAAGTCAGCGGCTCAGTACCCTGTTATTTTCCTGGCTTGAGGAAGAAAAAAAGCGGGGTAGCTTCAAGGTACTCAGTAGTGAAGCACGCTATGTCTGGCAACACGCCAATCTATCGCTGAACCTGAGAGTCGATCGTCTCGATGAAACGGCAGCAGGCACTCTGGTAGTAGTTGACTACAAGTCCTCCAAAAACAGCGAGATCAAATGGACCGATGAACGTCAGACCGATCCACAACTTATGCTCTATATGCAGGCGGTAGAGGCTGAACAGGCACAGCAGGTTGATGGCTTGTTTATTGCGCAAATTCATGTGGAAGAGTCACGCTACAAAGGCATCAGCAATGACGATATCATCTATCCAAAAAGCCGCTTCAATAATAAATCAACCATTGCTGAAGACAGCAGTTGGGATAACCTGCGCCAGTTTTGGCAACAATCACTGACCGCTGTAGCCAACGAATATCTGCAGGGCTTTGCCGCCGTCGGTCCAAAACAGATCAGCTCAAGTTGTAGCTGGTGTCATCTGGATGGCTTGTGCCGAATTAATGATGAGGTTCAGGTATGAGTCAGCTTCCAGCAGATCACAAAGAAAGATGCCTGGCACTTGATATTGAAGCTTCATTTTGTGTGCAGGCACCCGCGGGCTCTGGCAAAACAGAACTGCTGACCCAACGTTACCTTTCATTACTTTCCCGTTGCGAACGTCCCGAAGAAATCCTTGCAATCACTTTTACCCGCAAGGCCGCCTCGGAAATGCGCAATCGCATTCTTGAAAAAATGACCCAGGCCCGGCACTTGTCAAAAACAGAAATAACCGCGATGGCGGATCATGAACGACTGACTATCAAGCTTGCTGAAAAAGTCATTTCGCGGGATCAGGCATTACAATGGCAGTTACTGGAAAACACCACGCGCCTAAAAATTCTTACTATCGACAGTTTCAATGCCCAACTCACCAATCAGCTACCCGTAGTTTCAGCACTGGGGGTTACTCCCGGCGTCGTCGATGATGCCAGCCTGATGTATGAAGAAGCTGTGATGGAGTTATTAGGCGAATTGGAAAATAACAACACGCTGTCCCGACATCTGCAAAAACTCCTTGCCCATGTAAATAACCAGTGGCATATCCTGAGTGGATTACTGGTTAACTTGCTTGGTAAACGTGATCAATGGCTAACCAATATATTTTATATTCAGCGCCATTCCGACAAAGCCCGCCAGATTCTTGAGTCCACATTACAAGGGCTGGTCAGTCAAAAACTGAGTGAACTGGCACAGGCTTTATCCCCCTATCAGACACAATTGTTACCCCTGCTGGATTTTGCTGGTAACAATTTAAAAAACCAGGGTAATGATGCATTGAGTCAGTGTGATCTGCGCAATGGCCTACCCCCCGCATCTGACAAGGCATTGTCCCAATGGCAGGAAATTGGCAATCTACTGCTGACAACGGCTCACACCTTACGAAAAACAGTCGACAAACGCAGCGGTTTTCCTGCACCCGGGGATGCTGCAGACCAGGAAGAAAAAGCTCTGCGCCAGGAGATGAAAGACAGCATGCTGGTATTGCTGAAAAGCATGGGCGACGACACGGAACTGAGCCGACTGCTTGAAGAATTCCGACATTTACCGGATCCGTTTTACAGTGACAGTCAATGGCAAATCCTGGAAAGTCTTACGGCGCTTCTGCCCGCCCTGGTCAGTCGACTGACGGTGGTTTTTGGCAACCATGGCCAGACTGATTACACGCAGATCAGTATTGCTGCGCTGGCAGCTCTGGGTAACGATGAACAACCCACCGACCTTGCCTTGCGACTGGACTACCAGCTAAAACATATACTCGTGGATGAGTTTCAGGACACCTCCAGTCTGCAAAAACAGTTACTGGAAAAACTGACCTTTGGCTGGCAGCCCGGTGACGGTCGCACACTTTTTATAGTCGGCGATGGTATGCAAAGCTGTTACGGTTTTCGAAACGCCAATGTCGGCCTTTTTCTCGAGGCACGGGATCATGGTATTGGCCAGGTCAAACTCCAGAGCCTACAGTTAAGTACCAATTTTCGTAGCCAGACCGCCGTAGTTGATTGGGTTAACACCAGCTTTGCCTCGGCATTCCCATTACATGATGATATAGCTCGTGGTGCTGTTCGTTACAGCCCGGCCATTGCTATCCATGATGAATTACCGGGACTTGGCATCAATACCTTCCTGCTTACCGCAGAACAGGAACTTGATGATGCCAAACAACTGCTGCAACAGCAGGAGGCGTCACTGCTGGCAGAAAAAATTCAGACAACCTGCGCCCGCTACCCCTCCGACACAGTGGCCATACTGGTGCGCACACGCAGCCATTTACAGTCCATCATCCCTGTTTTGCGCCAACGTGGCATTCGCTGGAATGCCGCTGAAATTGACCCCCTGGCTTCCTATGCGGTAGTCAAAGACCTGCTAATGCTGACTCGTGCCCTGCTTAACCCTGCGGATGTGACAGCCTGGTTTGCATTACTGCGCACGCCCTGGTTTGGCTTGCCCCTGCAAGACATTCATACCCTGGCATTGGCAGCACGGGAAAGCGAAAAACCCCTGTGGCAAAAACTGCAGGAACATGAACAAATTAATGGCTTGTCCGCACAGGCGCGGAAAATCCTGCAGCGTAGTGTGCCAATCCTCGTCACGGCACGCTGGCAACGCAGACGCCTGCCCTTGAGACAATGGGTAGAAAATAGCTGGCTTGCTCTCGGCGGCCCTGCAGCACTGGATGACAGCCATTACCTGGACAGCGTCATGGTATATTTCAAGTTGCTACAGGAGCATGATGAGAACGGTGATATTAGTGATATTCACCGCTTTGAAGAGAAGGTGAACAGGAAATTCGCCGATGGTCTGGACCCCACAGCACCGGTCACCATTATGACCATTCATAAATCCAAGGGGCTGCAGTTTGATACCGTGATTCTGCCGGCACTTGAGCGCAAACCCCGTGCCGATGACAATCCTCTACTACGCTGGCGCGAACATATTAATCCGAGAGGCCACGAGGAACTGGTGATCAGTATGCCACCACAACGAGGCCAGAAGCAGGACGCCAGTTATCAGTACCTGAAATACGAAGCTACCTTGCAACAGCGTCTGGAAACCAACCGCTTGTTTTATATCGCTGTTACTCGCGCTATAAAAAGTGCCACACTGTTCGCCAGCATCAAAATTGATAATGACAGTTTCAAGGCGCCGGACAAAAACTCCCTGCTGGCCGCGTTATGGCCACAACTGGAAGAAAACCCCTCAGCGCTTGCCGAACTTGTCCCGCTTGATCAAGCAAGCCTTGTTGAATCCACAACAACGGATAAACATACTTTATCAAGCCGGCGTCTGGCCCCTGAATGGCAACCAGCCATTCCTGTTTCACACTCTGATTATCCTGCAACCAGGGACAGTGATCATAGTGAGGATAGTGAAACAATATTGCTGCCAGAGAGTGTCCATGACAATCTGGTGGAAAGGGAAATGGGCGATATCATTCATCATTGCCTGTTGATGCTGGCTGACAAAACACTGGATGGGGCTAATGACGGACAGCTCTCCAGTCTGGCCAATACATGGCGACAGGTGCTTGAGCCACTCACAGAGGATCCTGATACCGCAATAGCAGAAATTACCAGACAGTTGCGTAGCTGTATTGCCAACGAAAAATTCCAGTGGCTTATTTCTGATTCACACCAGCAGGTCGCCAGCGAAATCAGTCTCAGTGACTATGGCTCCGGCTTTCGAAAGGAATCAATCATCGACAGAACTTTTGTTGATGAAAATGATGTACGCTGGATCATTGACTATAAAACCAGTCAGTTGCCAAAAGCAGCCAAGGAAAACGCCTTCAGACAGGAGCAGGCTGAAAAATATGCGCCGCAACTGGCCCGTTATGCAGCACTGTATCGCGCCATGGAAAACCGAGAAATCAGAACGGCATTGTTTTTTACTGCCCTGCCCGCTTTCCATGAAGTGACCTTACCGGCATTCCCGGAATCCCCGAAAACAGCTGTTAACAATCCTGCACAGGACACGCTTTTCTAGTTTTTTCTAAAATTGACCATGATTACGGGTGTTTCAAGGGCCAAACCCCTTTATAATGCGCGCCTTTCGCGAAAAACCGGGTATATAGACATGACAACAGGGCTCACTGAAAACCTCAATATTGGTGAATACCAGACCTTGATCACACCAGATGAATTAAAGGAACGTTTACCTCTGTTTGGTGAAACGCGGGAAATTCTGGAAAAAAACCGCCAGGTGATTCGCGATATTCTTGATCGCAAGGATCACCGTATTTTCATCGTTATCGGTCCCTGCTCCATCCATGATGTGGACGCTGCCCTGGATTATGCCGAGCGCCTGAAAAAACTGGCGGATGAAGTCAGCGATACCATTGTTCTCGTAATGCGTGTCTATTTTGAAAAACCGCGCACCTCTACCGGCTGGAAAGGGCTTATCAATGACCCTCATATGAATGACAGCTTCCATATTGAGGAAGGCCTGCATATGGGGCGACGCCTGCTGCTTAAACTCAGCGCCATGGGACTACCCACTTCCACGGAAGCGCTGGATCCCATTTCCCCGCAGTACCTGCATGACATCATTACCTGGTCTGCCATTGGTGCCCGTACTACCGAATCACAGACCCATCGCGAAATGTCGAGCGGCCTGTCTTCGCCAGTGGGCTTCAAGAATGGTACTGACGGTGGACTGGATGTGGTTATCAATGCCATGAAAGCAGTCAGCAGCCCCCATCGATTCCTGGGCATCGACCCCAAGGGTAAAGTCAGTATCGTACACACAAAGGGCAATCCCTATGCCCATGTGGTACTACGCGGCGGTAACGATCTGCAAAATTACGATGCTGAAAGCGTGGCCCAGTGTGAAGCACTATGTGAAAAAGCCGGCGTTTCCAGCAATATCATGATCGACTGCAGCCATGCCAATTCCAACAAGGATCACAACCGTCAGCCCGAGGTATTAAAGGATGTGGTGCAGCAAATTGTTGACGGTAACAAGTCCATTATCGGCCTGATGATTGAAAGTAATCTTCATGCCGGTCGCCAGGATATTCCCACTGATCTGGGTGAACTGAAATATGGCGTGTCTGTCACTGATGCCTGCATAGATTGGGAAACTACCGAGACTTGTATTCGCGATACCCATAAGAAACTGAAAGACGTGCTACTTGCTCGTTAAATCTATTGCGCTTGAAAATGCACTGCCGATGAGAGTTTTCTGATGGAAGGCGCCGTTAATGGTGGCAGGATCCATGCACAATGGCTGGGACTGTCTGCCGGGTATCTATTTGAGGGTCGTGATCTGGCGCCCATCCTGGCCACCCATGAGATATTTGCAGCAATCTTGAATCAGCATCTGGGTTTTGATTAGGCAAGCATTGAAATCGGTATCATCCCCGGTTTCAACGGTCGTTCAATGAAACTGTAAAGCAGTTTTCAATAAGCTTTATCTGACGGGTTTGAATGCCAACAGTACATTACCGGGAATGCCAAACAGGCCATATCCGGACTGCACAAATAATGTGCCGTTTGCCGCCCACACGGAAAAGTTATCGATTGCGCCACCCCGCGCCTCCACACCATTCATGGTGGTGAAAGGATGAGCGGTGTCATAGGCAAAGATGGGTTCGCCATTGGTAGTGCTGAAGACCTTGATCAATCCATCCATCGTGCCCTGCACAACTGCCTCATCGACAATCATAGTCGCGGCTGACATGCCCCAACTGCGATCACAACTAGGCAATTGCTCACGGCGATTACCTGAGCAATCCGGCGTGTGATGGTATTCCCAGAGCATGCTACCGTTATTGATATCCAGAGCAAACAAGCCGGGGTCATTGCCGTCTGCAGACTGACCGGTACTCTGGTTGTTGCCGGCAAACAACCGTTCGCCGTCAAAGGCCATGCCCCAGTGAATGCCGCCCATGGCGCCACCGGGACCGATCTTGGTATTCCACACCAGTTCACCGGTGTCGGGATTCAGTGCCCATACATCGCCACTTTTCTGACCGCCCAAAACCAGATCACTGCCATCCCGGGTCTGTGCCAGCATGATGGCGGCGCCAAAATCCACATCCTTGTTTATGCTGTAAGCCGGCGGACAATTGGGGCCACCGGGGTTTCTGTCACAGCCAGTCAGATAAATATCATTGGGCGTGGCCTGAAATTTCCATGCCAGTGAGCCGTCTTCAAGACGCAGTGCCAGAATCGCATCACTGGTATCGGTGGGCGGTGCCGAGGTGTTTTCCCCGGTCCCCACATAAAGCAAGCCACGTTTTTCATCCACGGCTGGTGCGGTCCAGATCGGTGCGCCACTGGGCCCGTATTGCTGAGTGCCAACACGGCTGACCGTGGTCGGTTTGGCATCTTCCATGGTGTGATAGACCCATTCACGGGCTCCGGTCGCCAGATCCAGCGCCACTACGGCGCCATGACTGGTACAGCATTCATAATCCGGCGCCGCGCCCATATTCAGTTCACCGGAGGAAATCGCCACATAGACACGATCGCCATAAAGCACCGGCATGGCAGTGACATTGGATACACTGGTGACCTGTACGCTGACATCCCAGATCACTTCCGCGGTGATGGCGTCCATTAACAGGGTATGGGCTGAGTTGTCTGCGAAAACTAGGACCGGACGCCCGTCTTTAAGGGTGTGATAGCCGATGGTGGTACGCAGGGGAATATCATGTTCGTAAACCCATTTGACACAGGGAGCATCACCGCCAATATCCAGTGCAAACAATTGACCGGAATCCACAATGGGGAAATACATGGTGTTACCGACAATGGCTGGCTGGGAACGCATATTCGCCGTGGACGGAAACCCCATGGACCACGCCAGTTTCAGATTACCCATATCACTGGTAGTCAGGCCGGCCTGCTCAGCAGTAAGATTGCGGTGATTCATGCGATCAAAGCCCTGGGTCCAGATGGTAGGCTCGCCGGTATCCACATCCATGCGCTCGGCTGGGCAAATGTTGTCGCTAATCCAGCTGTTATCAACGTCGGCGGTAGCTGACAGATAAGCCACCACATTATCTATATCGTTCTCACTCAGTGCAGCTGCCTGTACTTTCATCTTGCCATTGGTCAGGGCATAACGTACCGCACGTGGTCCCATACGCTTGAGGGTATCAATGGGTGGCGATTTGGTTTCCACCGGCATGTCATGGCAGGAGGAACAGGTTTCTTCATAGATTGCCATGCCCGCAGCATTGATATCAGTGCTGACCACTGGCTCCTGTGCGTAGAGAAGCGATACCGGCAACAGGTAAGCCAGTGCGATGAATACAGGTGAGGTTAAAAAACGGGATGTCGACGACATTAGAAGAGCCCTGTTCAAATGATTAATGTTCAGATTGATGTAATTATGCAGATAAGTATAAGTAGGCTTGGACGAGGAAACCAGCCCTACATGGGGACGTAGGGATTAAAAATAAATCCCTACGTCCCCTTTATTTATTACTGCCTTATCGCTTCAAGCTCGAAACGCAGTGTTACCTCATCTCCAACAAGGTTATCAGCCACACCGTAGTCCATACCCCAGTCACTGCGGGTGATTGTGGTATTGGCAGATATTCCAAGCGTCTCGCGACCATGTCCGAAAGGATAATCCGCACGTTTGTTGATGATGACATCAAGCACAATCGGATGGGTTTCACCCAGTAGCGTCAGGTTGCCAGTCAGGGTTGCATCTGCATCGTCATCCCCAGGGGCATAATCCGTCGCTTCAAAGACAATCAGCGGGTTACGCCTTGCATTCAAAAAATCTCTTCCACTGAGGTGATTGTCACGGCCATCGTGATTGGTGAAGATGCTGTCTGCCTGTATCTCCACCCGACCAGCACTTAGATCATGGGTTGCGGCATCATAGCGGAAGCTCCCGGAGCCCTCGAGAAACAGACCCATCTGATTCTGATAACCAACATGGCTGGCTTCAAAGGCAATCGAGAAATGTTCGGGATCAATTTTCCAATCGGCCGGTTCTGCCTGGGCGACTCCGGTTGGTAACATCATCGAAAGCAAAAGGGCCACGCTTGATAGGAATGAACTTGAGTATAATTTCTGCATGGAGCTTCCTGGCAATTAGTGATCAATCGGTGTTGCTGCGACAGTCAATTATGCAAACAAAAACAGGACAGTGCGGCTACTCGGTTAAATGGGCCTAGAAATCTTTTCAGGTCTAAGAATGCATTAATCCGCATCTGGCAATGCCAACAGGTCAGTATGCCCTACTATACAAGTCCCAATAACTATATTGGCTTTTCTAAATTCAATCCAGTCCTGAAGCGAAGCCGTGTCAATTGTCGAGCCTTGAGCGACCGCGTCGGCTATGCCGCTAATCAGTGCATCTACTAATTTGCTGTCGGCTCCATTCAGTACCCAGGGACTCGCGGCAACAAACACCTTGAATCCTGCTGCACTGAACTCCCGCTCCAGATAAGAGCCTGCCCCTGGCCCCAGCGCCACACCAAATCCCTTGTCTCGTTGCTGATCTCGATTGAACGCTTCAAGCACGACATCATCAAGAGGATGCGCAGGCGTCCAGATAGTCGTGCCATCGTAGTTTAATGCCGCGTAAAAACCAGCTGGGGGTTGTTGACTCTGCAACGCGACAACTAGTGTATCGACGAAAACGGCAGAGACCAGGTCAAATAACGCCGAGGCGGTAATGAGATGTGCGTCTGCCAGCGGCAATGCAGAAATCTTTGCGAGATCGAGTTCATAAGTCTCCAGACGATGCGAATGACCATGACGAAGACGAGCCTCTGCAAGCAGTCCAGGATCCTGATCCAACAGTCGCCAGCACAGTGCCTGTAGATCAGTATTTAAAGCGTCGGCGAAAGCACGCAGCGTGGAACCTGTGCCGGCACCAAAATCCACCACGGTCTTGTCTGTTTCCAGAGCAAAACTGCTGGTTAACCACTTTCTGGCTTGCTTCAGCAATTTATCGTCGCGTGCGCGCCAATCTGCTGCCTCGCGCAAGTCCAGCCAGTTGATGCTGAAACCGCTCATAAGTTATTTATCTCATCGAGCTTGCTGGCAACAATAACTGCAGTATCTGCCCAGTCAGGCAGAGCTGCGGCGGCCTTCCTGGCACCGTATTGTAGTCGCCGGCGTAATGGTTCACTGCTTATAATCTGCATCAGGGCCTCGCTTAAGTCTTTGGTATCGTTCGGGTATACCAGCATGCCTGCCGTTTCAGGCACGACGTCTGGTACTGCGCCGGATCGCGCCGCGATCACCGGTAATCCCGCCGCCAGCGCTTCGGCGAATACCATGCCGTAACCCTCGAATCGCGAGGGTAAGACAAACACATCAGCCTGCTGATATTCAAGGCCTGTATCAGCTACCCTGCCAGCAAATTCAATTCGCTGCGACAAACCACTGCTGTTTACCTGTTCCTGCAAGCTTGCAGCCCAGTCAGGATCGAAATCCTCACCACCCACAAAGCGCGCTTGCCAAGGCAGGGATGTAAGCGGCTCAAGCGCATCGATAAGGATGTCATGGGCTTTGCGCGGGATCAGTGATGCCACAGTGAGCAGTCGGATCGGATCGCCTTCACAGGGCGCAAAAGTAACTCGATCAGTACCAGGAAGCGCTACAGTGATCTTATCAATGGGTACGTCATAGTGCTCTATGAGGATCTGACGAGTATGCTCGCTGGTCACTACAGTTGCACGAGCACAACTCAAAGCCCGGCGCTCTGAAACCAGCAAAGCCTGACGACTTTGTGCATCAAGTCCTGTTTCCAGCGCCAGCGGATGATGACACAGGGCAACCAGTTGCAGTCGCTGTGCCTCTGCCATTGCCAACTGATCAAGAACCCCGAACGCCAGGCCATCAATCACAAGCACAGACTGATCCGGAATAGCTGCCAATATCTCCTGAACGCTGACCAAAGTCTGCTGATCGGGCATGCAAGAGCAATCCGGCAAGGCCAGTGTTTCCACTCTCACCCCCATACGGCGAAGCTCACCAATAAGACGGCGATCATAATGATAACCACCCGTTGGGGTGTCGAGATCACCAGGGTATGCGAAATAGATCATTTAAGGAGCCGGAGGGATTTATTTTTTACCAATTTAGCACAAGGTCTACCACGATGCGCATAATCTATCTTTCGACCTGTTCGTTTCTCAATCTGTTTCATAAATTCCTCAGACCCCAGCGGCAACGAAAAGTGCAATGCCTTTCCAATTGCTTGGTAATCTCCAGTAGACAGCGTTTCATTAAAAACTTTCGGTAGTTTGAACATCTCTATGCTTGATTTTTTCCAAGGGCCAAATAGGATTCATGCCCTGAGATCAACTTATTCTGACCTCTCCAAGCGTTGTAATGATAACTGCTCCATACATATGCTTCGGGGCGCTTTACCATATCTACCGTTAGCGATTAAGTTCAATATAGCGATAGCATTTCAGCAAATAGCTTTCAAAATCAATGACGCTGGCCTTATGTGGTCATTCTCAGAGTGATCCTGTACGAGAATATTTTTTATTTATGTATTGTGCATAGCGGCTACACACCACTTTCATAAGGTGGAAATAAAACCTACACATTCAGGCGTAATCAATAAATGCACATGGTTTGTCATAAAACAATAGGCATGGAGACTGTTTTCATAACGCGGCAGCAATTGGCCCATGTATCTTAAAAATACACGATAGATTTCTACTTCAAAAAAGCGCGTTTGCCGATTATTTACGCCTTGAACAATATGGCAGGCCTAACCTGGTATATTCATTCTGGCTCGACGGGGCATTGAATTTCCTTATGCGGTTTTTGTGAGAGACTGATGTTAGAAGTCTAGATGACTTTTTTTACAAATGCGTAAAACTGATGAAAAATAAATCCCTCCATCCCCTTTGGTTTGGTATTGTTGGCAAATGTCAGACACTTTAAATCCCGGGAAACAACAAGCGGTATATGAATCGCTCAAGCGCGAATCCACTCGCCTAGGCTGGTTGGGTATGGCTGCTCTGGCAGGCGAGTGTGTTTTGCTGGGCCTGAGCTGGTTTTGGCAAGGGGCAATACAATGGTTTATACAGGCCGTGTTAGTCTGGGGCTTTATCTGTTACCAGACCAGGCGGCGCTTGCCTATTAATCATGAAACTCCCGAAGCTCCACTTTACAAAACTCTTGGCTGGGCTAACAAGCTCACCTTGTTACGGTCCTGGTTGATCGCTAGCGTCGCCGGCTTCCTGTTTCAGCCCTGGTCTGATGGCGCAATACTGGCGTGGCTACCTGGCATGCTCTATTTCTTTGCCGCCGTGCTGGATCGAGTAGACGGCTACGTTGCGCGCCGCACAGGACAAAGCAGTCTGCTTGGCAATGAACTGGATACGGTTGCCGATGCGCTTGGCTTGGCAATAGCCTCCTTGCTGGCATTCGCTTATGGCCAAATTCATTTGAGTTACCTGCTGTTTGGCATTGCCTATTATCTTTTTCACGCCGGAATATTGTGGCGCAACTGGCAAGGCTTGCCCATCTACCCCCTGCCGCCAGCATTGCACCGTCGCACCTGGGCCGGCTTTCAGATGGGCTTTCTGGTCGTGGCGCTGTGGCCACTGTTTCATCCACCACTGACAACCCTAGCCGGCTTTGCTTTCATGCTACCTGCTCTAATGGGGTTCTTGATTGACTGGCTTATTGTCAGTGGGCGCATCAACCGAGAGGCAGAGGTCGTAGACAAGATCTTTCAGCGTCTAACTAAATTCAGTCTGACTTTGTTTCAACCAGGCTTACGTCTGGTAATTGTGGTAACGCTGGCGACATCCCTGTTTCAATCTGGGCTGCCACCGCTAACGGGTAACAGCCTGGCATGGATGAACAATGTCATGCTCGGCGGTTTTATTATGGCATCTGCCATGCTCTTGCTGGGAATTGCTGGGCGCTACTTCAGCCTCATCCTGGTTGGCCTGCTTAGCTGGTATTACATGAGCAACCCGTTACTACCGGTGGACTATGTTCTATTTTGCTGTGTAGTCTGGTTACTGCTTCTGGGTACCGGGCGCTTCAGCATGTGGGCAGAGGATGATCACTGGCTTAACCGGTACGACGGCGCTTGAAAGCTTCGACTGACTTTTTTCGCTTTGCCGGTTTCATGTCCCGCTACATGACATGGTTCATAGCCTTCGCACTGGCGACATGGATACTGTCCAGACTACCATTCACCGAACTGATACAGACTATTTCAAATCTGCAGCTGCCACAGTGGATGGTTTGGACTTGTCTCAACCTGCTCGTCATTGCCCTGCTTACCGGACGCTGGCTGGTGCTGACTCGCGCCATGGCACTGCCTTGCAGCTTCCTGCAGCTTCTAAGGGTACGTCAGGCCGGCCAGCTCATCAGTTTTGTGACACCCGGCCCCCAGTTTGGTGGTGAACCGCTACAGATCTACTGGTTATGGCGAAATTATTCTGTACCGATACACAGTGCCTTCCTGGCGCTTGGACTGGATCGATTCTATGAGCTATGGATTAATTTTGCTGTACTTTTATTAGCCGCGCTTACTTTGTTGACGACCCGCTCTGCAACCTTTGTCGACTGGCACCTCATCGCATTTGTTCTACTGGGATTGATAGGGCTGATGGGGCTATTTGGCTGGTTTGTTCTGCGTCAGCCATCGCGTATTAAGGTCTGGATAAAACGTTTGACGCAGAGCTGGCATGACAACAAACGTCTGGGCAATCTGGATACCCATCTCACACACCTTAATGAATCACTGCAACGGGTGATGACAACACAACGCCCTAAACTTGGCGTCGCCCTCACTATTTCATTATTGGCATGGGCCGCAATGACAGGAGAGTTCTGGTTCCTGCTTAGTCTACTCGATGTCCCGACAGACCTGGCAACATTTGTGTTTCTATTTACGGTGGTGCGTCTAGCCTTTCTGCTGCCTCTGCCCGGCGGGATTGGCAGTGTTGAGGCGGGGCTGTTCTGGGCATTTCAGGCACTGACTTTGCCATTGCCGGTAGCCGCCGCTTTGATCGTGCTGATTCGTCTGCGTGACGTAATAATTCTATTGACCGGTGCAGTACTCTTGCCCGGGCTGCAGTCTGCCAATAACCGCTCTACAGCTAGGGAGTCATGAGTGCCTAAGTCTTGTCAGCCTGCTTTATAATCCGTGACGTAAGCGGCCCAGCAAGTGTCGTTCTCCCAGATTCTCACGCTGAAGCGGCCCGAACCCGGCGGCTGAATACCATCCAGCAACTTGCCACAAACAATGCGACTGAAATGTTCAATACTGGGGTTAAGACCCTCGAATTCAGGTAGATCATTTAACATGCTCTCACCAAAATAATCGACAACGGCCTGAAATTCTTCCTCAATTTTTACGATATCCACAAGATAGCCATGCTGATCCAGATCAGCTGCTTCAAGACGGACTTCGATCTTGTAAGGATGGGAATGGGGATAGTTCTCCGCTCCCCAATCTCCTCCGACAAGATAATGCCTGGCAATCAGCTCACGACTTACTGAAACTGTATACATCTAGTATTCCTCTATACTGAAAACGTTTATTCTAAAACTGTTATAAAAACGGCAAACATCAAAACTGGCTTTGATAATCAAGAATTATCTGTGTAGTGTCTCGAGGGGATTGGTCCAGCAGCTGGTAAGCTTCACTCGCTTTTGTAAATGGCAGCGTGTGACTAACAAACTGCGCAGGCCTGCATGTTTTTATCATGTCCCATACCACAGAGAAACGTCTGGCTTTATCCCAGCGTCCAACAAGCTCAGGAGCAATACTACTGACCTGACTGCTAACGATTGTGATGCGGTTGCGATGAAATCTCTCGCCCAGATTTATTTCGGCGCTCTTGGTACCGTACCAGCTACCAACGACGATGCGACCGGAGTAAGCACATAAATCAACCGCCAGATTCAACGCTACCGGGGAACCGCTTAACTCAAAGACTACATCCGCGCCGCCGTATGGTTCACCAACATTCAGTTTCTCCTGAAGCATCTTGATGTCGTTATCAGAATCAGGATCAAAGGTCGCTTGCACACCAGAGCGCCCTGACAAACTGCGTCGGCCAGCGATGGCATCTACGCCGTAAAGACACGCGAGAGGAAATTGGGCCAGGACACTGGAAGTCAGTAGCCCGACGATACCCTGTCCCAGCACTACTACCCGTTCACCGACTCGCGGATTGCCATCCTGTACCAGATTCACAGCGGTTTCCATGTTTGCCAGAAACACAGCCTCCTTTGGATCTATTCTCTGCGGTACCGGAATAACGGCGTCGATAGTGCAAACGTGATGGCTGGCATGGGGTTGAAACGAGAAAACTGTTTTGCCAACGCAGTCAGGGGCAACGCTATCACCCGCCGCTTCTATCTGACCGACACAGGCATAGCCATAGGGTAAAGGATAACTGATCTTTTGTTGTCCAAGCCCTGCAAGAGTTTCATCTAGAGGCATGTCAGCGGGCAGCTGACCGCGGTAGACCAGCATCTCGGTGCCGGCACTGATCGCCGAATAAAGGTTCTTTACCAGCACTTCATTGCTTAGCAGCGCTGGTAAATGTTGTTCGCGTATTTCGACCTCATGAGGTTTGACGAACCAGAGCTGATGTGCATTCATTGGTCTACTCCATTTTCGCCATTTTCCTCATTCTCCTCATCGGCCATGTCGTATTGTAAATCCCCCCACACGATAAGATCCTTGCCTGCAGATGCACAATGTAGCGGATCGATACGCAACTGATCATCACAGCGTTCACTTTGCAAACTCCCTACCGCCTTATAGCCGCCCACAAGCCGGGGGGCGACGGTTAACACCAGCGCATCAGCCAGACGCGCCTTCAGGAATGCGGTTATTACTGTAGCACCGCCCTCAACCATGAGGGTTTTAATACCACGCTCACGCAGCAGACTCATGGCAGCCACCAGAGGTACTCGCTGAGGGTCTACGTCGGTACCTTGCATAGGCAAGATATCAACCTGCTCTCCCAGTGAAGCGGATACAGGTTTGATCGTTAAAATCCAGCATTGCTTATCGGGGTGATGGCAAATCCTCGCGGACTTTGGCGTGCGTAATTGACTATCCAGCACAATTGGTTGCGGGTTTAAACCAGTCCACTGCCTGACTGTCAGCTGCGGATCATCACTGAGCACTGTACCAATGCCAACCAAAATTCCATCATGAAGACTACGCAGCTGATGCGTCAGACTCATGGCCTGCTCGCCACTAAAATTAATGACTTCGCCACTGCGGGTAGTAATACTGCCGTCCCAGCTTTGCGCGTAGGAGAGCGTTATGAAAGGTCTGTTGTCAGCTTGGAAAGTAGTGGCACGTGAATGCAGCCACTCTTCAATCTGCTGATTGAGGTTTATGGGAGTCACTGTTGGCTATCGAGGGAGGTATATTTGTCAGGCTTAGCAGGTGGTTCATGCGTTGGGCCTTGGTTGTTAAATACTGGGAGTTTTCAGGGTTGACGAAATTATCAAGCTCAACGCGCTCGTTAACCTTGATCCCCTGCTCCTCAAGCGCACTGATTTTCAGAGGGTTATTAGTGATCAGGCGAACCGACTTTATACCGAGATTTTCCAGAATGCGAACAGCTATCGTATAATCTCGCTCGTCTGCCTGATGTCCAAGTAGCAGGTTGGCATCAACAGTATCATGCCCGGCATCCTGCAGATTATATGCATGAATTTTTTGCAGCAGACCAATACCTCTGCCTTCCTGGCGCAGATAGACAACTACCCCACACCCTTCCTCCGCGATTACCTGCAGAGAGCGATCTAGCTGCTCACCGCAGTCGCACCTAAGAGAGCCGAAGATATCACCGGTAAGACATTCCGAATGCAGTCGAACCAGAATATCCTCTCCTGAACTGAGGTCGCCCATATAAAAGGCAAGGTGGGCCTTGTTGTCGGAGGTATTCGTGTAATAGACAAGCTCGAATTCCCCGTACTCGGTAGGAATACGGGCACTGACAGCACGGGTGACGGAGAGATTAGACATAGTGGGCAATAATACGTTTTTCGACAGTAACGGTAAAGCATTGCGGCATAGAGTGCTATTTTCGACACGCGCTTAAATCACAGATCAGGTTTGCAATTATTTACCTGATAAATGCACAAACAGGGAAAGTGGATCAGTTTCTCCTCAATCATTGGCAAAACTTTCAGGTGGTAAGGTTAAATATGATTAACGAGACCAGTCCTGCAAAAAAAACGGCCTAGGCAAATTACGTCGGGTAAATAACGCCAGGTAAGTGAAATCAGGATTATTAGAAAACAGGCGTATTCGATATCAGCTCAGGCGCAGAAATGATATCAGTATAGTCGGCAAAGCCTGACAGGGTGACAAGCAGAATTTAAAGCGCCTGATCGCGTTCGCTGTCGCTAAAGGCTTGTCGACCAGGATAGAGTTTGCGCCCTACCAGATAAGCCGCGAGCCGTGCATAAACATAATCCCTGGCATACCCGGGCAGGGAATTAAAATCCTAGGAATACAGCAGATAGGATTTTGCACAATAAAAAAGTGGACAGAGGGATTAAAGTCAAATCCCTTCGTCTCCTTTTTTGCCCTTTTTTACTTTTCTATTTAGTCATTACCACACACGGCAGTCACTTCAATTTCCAGTTTCATTTTTTCATCAAGCAAGCCCGCTTCAAGCATCATGATCGCCGGTCGCACATCACCAAGATACTTCTGCAGCACTGGCCAGCAAGGTTCGAAATCGTTCTTGTCGGCAAACACATATGTGACTCGAACAATGTTGGAAACATTGCTACCTGCTTCAAGCAAGGCTTTTTCTATATTCTGAAAACACTGCTCTGCCTGCTCTACAACATTTTCTGAAATAGTCATGGTGTCATAATCGTAACCAGTGGTGCCTGACATAAATACATAATCCCCCTGGACTACGGCACGTGAATAGCCGATTTTGCTTTCAAAATCAGAACCACTTGAGATTAATTTCCTGCTCATGTTTGTCTTACTCCGGATAGATAAGGTTTGTCCTAAGCCGTTGTTTCAGCGTCGGTACGTTTAACTTTTTTATGCTCTTCTTCACTCAGTCCACGCTTCCAGTAACTAGAGACATAAACCGCTTTTTTATCAACATTCTTTTCCTGTTTAAAATACTGGCGCAAAGCACGCATGGTATTAAATTCACAGGCCGCCCAGATAGACGGCTCTCCTTTCAGCCAGGGTAATTGTTTTAGCTTATCCAGCAGATGGGTATTTTCTATTCCAGGAGCAGGATTGATAACCCAGTGAATTTCAAAGCTTTCCGGGATTTCGAAAGCCTGAATATCACTTTCATCAAGAATTTCGATTACCGCATAGCCCTGTGCATTGGCTGGTAACTGTTCCAGATTGACACTGATTGCGGGTAGCGCTGTCATGTCACCTACCAGTACCAGCCAGTCAGCAGAGAAATCCAGTAATTTTTTACCGCCAGGGCCTGCAAGGGTTATGCAATCACCGGGCTGGGCACGAAGCGCCCACGCAGATGCGGGGCCGCTGTCGCCATGCACCATGAAATCCACATCAATCTCATTCAATGCTTTCCTGTGTTTACGCACAGTATAGGTACGTGTCACCAGTGATTCACCATTATCGGCCGGAATTTGCAGCTTGATATAGGCGCTTTCCTGATCTACAGGAAAACCTTTCAGCTCAGACCCGCCCAGAGTAATGCGTTTCATATTGGGGGTAAGCTGATGCGAGCGAATAACAGTAAGCGTGCGAGGAGCAGATTTGGGCATAAGTATATTGGTTTTATTTGTTCCGGTTTAATGGCTGGTCAGCTGTTTTAGCCCCCATAAGGTCGGGTAATTTTGCGGATGCTATGTTAACGTTCTTGCTGACCGAGCGAAACAGGTAAAACGCTCTATGTGCTCAGGGTGAACACACTGAGGGGATGGATATCCAGGAAAGTGTTTTTACTGCCAGACCTTTGGCTGTCCGGTTTCGGCATCAATCCTGTCCAGTGATGGCACCTGGCACTTATCTATCAACAATCCTACAAAGGCATCGCCATATTGCTGGAACCGGAAGTCGCCCATCTTTTTCAACTTGCGAATATTTGACTGACTGATGTCATCCATGGCGTCATCGGGGGGCTTGTTCAAGGTCAAACTGAACTGCGCCGGGTTATTACCCTGCTCACTCACAATGCGGCAGGTAAAAAAGCATCATTGTTGAGGTGGGACCAGAGAATCCAGACCATCCAGGGTCCGTGTGGGAAAAGCAATATCAGCGCCATGACTATGAATGATCTCGATTATTTTTAACAACACATCCTGTTTCACTTCATGGAAATGCACCCAGTTGGTGGTCTTGGTAAAAGTGTAGACAAAGAAATCCAGACTTGAGGCAGATAGCGTGACAAAGTTTACAATCATGGTTTGTTCGGTATCGATTTCTTTATGGGCCTGTAGCATCTTTTTTACGTCGGCGACGATGTCACCTATTTTTGCAGAATCACAGTAGCGCAAGCCGAAGGTTTCGTAGATGCGGCGATTGGTCATGCGCGATGGATTTTCTACCACGATGGTATTGAACATGGAGTTGGGTATATACAAGGGACGCTTGTCGAAGGTGCGGATCTTGGTAAGACGCCAGCCGATATCTTCCACAGTGCCTTCGATTTCCCGGTCGGGGGAGCGTACCCAGTCGCCAATGGAAAACGGTCGATCAAGATAGATCATCAGGCCACCGAAGAAGTTGGCCAACAAGTCTTTGGCCGCAAAACCTACTGCGATACCCCCAATACCACTGAAGGCCAAAACGCCACTGATGCTGATGCCAAGAGTTTGCAGGATGACCAGGGTGCCGGTAATAAGCACGGTGATGCGTAACAGGCGACCAATGACTTTCACCGTGACTTCATCGGCATCCATCTCTATCAGGGTACGTTTTTTTATGATGGATACTTCGACATTGCTGATCAACTTGACCAGAAACATTACCAGCAACAAAATAATGGCGATATGACGGACCAGCGGGGTCAGCTGGAAAAGCTGATTTTGAGAAACCGCTTCGACTATTTCTGCGGCAATAGACAAGCCAATGACCCAGACGAACAGCAACATCGGGCGTTTGGCGGACTCAAGAAAAGTGTCATCCCAAAGGCTGTCTGTTGCTTCAGCTTTGAGGTGAAGACGATGAAGAATGCGACGCAGGATAAAGTTGGTCAGTACGGTAGCCAGCACCACGCCAAAGACATGGATTACCCAGTTGTTCTGTTCGATCCAGTTGAGTAGTGATTCCATTAATGCTGCCGAGATTCAGTCATTGCTGATGAATAGGTCCTAGTATTTGATAGTCGCTGGCGTGCCTTCACTGTCTGTAGTCCAGACGCTCTTGCGATAAAATGATTTCCAGCCGGTAGGCTTCTTGTCGATTTCACTTTGCACATACTGCTCTTTATTCTTGCGGCTGAACTTGACCACGGTCTTATGACCATCGGGATCTTCTGTAGGCGCTTTCATCAGGAAGGCATATTTTTTATCGATCTCGTCCTTGTGGGGAAGCAGTTCTTCCACCAGAGGCGCACGGGTTTCCCGGTTTTTCGGGAACTGGCTGGCGGCCAGAAAC
Organism: Gammaproteobacteria bacterium; assembly: GCA_030828385.1. GTDB lineage: Bacteria > Pseudomonadota > Gammaproteobacteria > Pseudomonadales > Pseudohongiellaceae > Eutrophocola. Next base: position 26,770 of record JAURCS010000013.1, on the reverse strand, counting down.
AGACCCGCAGCGCCATCACGTAGGATATAGGTGTCTTCCACCTTTTCGCATTCCAGTTCAGGCATCGGTACCGGTGTCATTTTAGGTGGTGCGGCTTCACCGTTACGCAGCAGTTTGCGCGTATTCTTGCAGTCTTCTGACATGCAGCCAAAGTATTTACCAAAGCGGCCGTTCTTCAGCTGCATCTCGGCGCCACACTTGTCACATTCCAGGATTGGCCCGTCATAACCTTTCAGCTTGAACTTGCCGACTTCCACTTCAAAGCCGGAGCAACCCGGATTATTACCACAAACGTGTAGTTTCCTTTCCTCGTCGATCAGGTATGAATCCATGGCGGTGTCACAAATCTTGCAGCGATGTTTGTCTAGCAAAAGACGTGATTCGGCTTCATCATCGGCATCCACGCTGATGGCTTCATTACCGGGTGTCAGATTCAGTGTGGTTTTACATCGTTCCTTCGGTGGCAGGTTATAGCCTGAACAACCCAGGAAGACGCCGGTAGACCCGGTACGAATCTGCATATTGCGTTCACAGGTTGGACATTTGATGTCAGTTTCAGTGGGATTATTTTCCCGCATACCGCCTTCTTCTGACTGCGCCTGTTTCAGTTGACGGGTAAAGTCATCATAAAATGCATTCAATACATCCAGCCATTGGCGCTTGCCCTTGGCGATATCGTCCAGGTTATCTTCCATGCGGGCGGTAAATTCATAATCCATCAGGTCCTTGAAGTTTTCTACCAGCCGATCGGTGACGATATCCCCCATTTTCTGGGCATAGAAACGGCGGTTTTCCAGCTTCACATAACCGCGATCCTGAATCGTGGAAATAATCGCGGCATAGGTAGAGGGTCGGCCAATACTGCGTTTTTCCAGTTCTTTTACCAGGCTGGCCTCGGTGTAACGCGGTGGTGGCTTGGTAAAATGCTGTACCGGATCCAGGGTCTGCAGCAAGAGTTTGTCCCCCACTTTCAGATCAGGCAGCTCCACATCGCCATCCTTGCTTACCGGCAATACCCGGGTATAACCATCAAATTCCATAATGCGGCCTTTGATGCGCATGCTGTAGCCGGACGCTTCTACTTTAATCGTGCTGCTTTTATAGCGCGCCGGTGTCATCTGACAGGCCAGGAACTGCTGCCAGATCAGGTTGTAAAGACGCACGGCATCACGGTCCAGGCCATCCATACGGCTGGAGTTCTCAAGCACATTGACATCGGAAGGACGGATCGCTTCATGCGCTTCCTGGGCCCCTTCGCGGCTGCTGTAACGAATGGCGTTATCCGGCAGATACTTGTCACCAAACTGTTTCTCGATGTAATCACGGGCCATTGCCAGGGCATCATTGCTCAATGCCGTGGAGTCCGTACGCATATAGGTAATAAAGCCTGCTTCATAAAGGCGCTGGGCCATGGTCATGGTTTTTTTAACGCTATAACCAAGCCGGGTTGAGGCGGCCTGCTGCAGGGTCGAGGTAATAAAAGGGGCACGTGGTTTTGATGAGGTCGGCTTGTCTTCGCGGTCAGTAACAATATAGTCCGCCGGTTCCAGTGCCGCCATGGCAGCGCGGGTCTGCTCTTCGTTTTTCGGCTTGAATTCCTTGTTCTGGTATTTCACTACTTCAAACCGCAGGGGGTCAGTCTCATCTGCGCTGGATTTTTTCGCCGCATTCTCGGGCGTCAGCAGGTTGGCAAACAATTCCCAGTATTCTTCGGGCACAAAAGCGCGGATTTCATTCTCTCGCTCTACCAGCAAGCGCACGGCTACGGACTGAACACGACCGGCAGAAAGCCCTCGGGCCACTTTGGCCCAAAGCAAGGGCGAAACCATAAAACCGACAACGCGGTCGAGAAAGCGTCGGGCCTGCTGGGCTTCAACATGCTTCATGTCCACTTCACCGGGATCGGAGAATGCTTCCTCTATCGCCTTTTTGGTAATTTCGTTAAATACCACGCGCTTATAGCGGGAATCATCACCACCGATGGCTTCTCTCAGATGCCAGGCAATGGCCTCCCCTTCACGGTCAAGGTCAGTTGCGAGATAGATGGTGTCGGAATCCTTGGCAAACTTTTTCAGCTCGTTAACCACTTTCTCCTTACCAGGAAGGATTTTATAGTTGGCTTTCCAGCTGTGTTCAGGATCGATACCCATGCGGGCAATTAACTGGGCTTTGGCTTTTTTAGCTTTATGAACTTTCTTCTGTTCGGGATCCATCTTGCGGGTTTCAGCAGCCGCTTTTGCTCTGGCTTTGGTGTCAACAGCACCACTGGAGCCACTAGTGGGCAGATCACGAATATGGCCTACGGATGACTTAACGATGAAGTCATTTCCTAGATATTTGTTAATTGTCTTGGCCTTGGCAGGCGACTCAACAATAACCAGTGATTTACCCATTTAGCGTTTATATCCCATTTGAATTCAGTAGTTTTCCGCCATTTTTTATTACTTATGGCGGCAAAAACAGGCGCCATCATTAATGACAAGCGTATGTTCGGTCAAGAGCTGTATTGAAAAAAAATCAAAAAAGTGTCTGGCGGCATACATCTACAAACAGAAATATGCTTTAAATACAGGCATTTTTTGACACAAAAAAAATTTAATAGCCTCTCCTTTAAAAAGGCGGGCATTAAACCATCGGATTTAAGAAAAGAAAAGTGAAAAATATTTTGCCGGACAGGGAAAATTACATCGGCACTTCCATGGTCCAGCCGAAATTATCTTCCTTTTCGCCACTTTGAATCTGACAAAGAAGATCATACAACTGCTGCATCACTGGACCGACCTCCTCGCCTTCACCATAGAAGCTGTGCCAGGCATCATCAAACCATATTTTCCCGACAGGAGACAGCACAGCGGCAGTTCCACAGGCGGCAACCTCAACAAATGAGTCCAGTTCGGCGCGCAGATCGATGGCGCGCTCCTCGGTTTCCATGCCCAGTTCTTGCCTGGCGATATCCATGATTGAACGGCGGGTAATGCTGGGCAAAATGGCCGCAGACCTGGGCGTGATCAGCTTATTATCACGGGTACAGATAATGATATTCGCCGATCCTGCTTCTTCTATATAGCGACGTTCTGCCGCATCAAGATAAAGTGCCTCATTCGCACCCAGTTCCTGGGCTTTGCGAGTGGCATAAAGTCCGCCAGGGTAATTGGCACCAGCCTTTACATCACCTGTGCCATGGGGCGCTGCCCGGTCAAAATCCGACACTGCCAGCTTGATGACGGAAAGCCCGCCGCTTTTGTAATACGGGCCAACCGGAGAAACCATGACACGGAACATGTATTGCTTGGCCGGACGCAGCCCCATGTTCTCACCTATACCGATCAGCAGTGGACGAATATAAAGTGAGGCGCCGCTACCATAGGGAGGAACCCAATTGATATTGGCACGTACCGCCTCTTTCACTCCATGCAGGAACAACTCTTCCGGAACCCGCGGCATGGACAGGCGGTCTGAGGTATTTTGCATACGCTGGCAATTCATTTGCGGACGAAACAGCAGCACGCGACCATCTTTGGCGGTCTGTGCCTTCATGCCCTCGAAACATTGCTGGGCATAATGCAGGGCCGGTGAGCCTTCATGGAGATGAAGGAACTCGTCCGTGGACAACTCCCCTTCTGACCATTGGCCATTTTCATAAAGCGCACTAAACCGATAATCGGTTTTCGTGTACTCAAACCCGAGGCTTTTCCAGTCTATGGCCTTTTTCTCTTGCGCGTTCATGGGATCCTGATTTGACTGATTCAAAAAAGCGCTCATTATACAGAGCATGCGGATTAAACCTCTATTTTTTTGTCAAAAAATAGAAGTCGCAAGTTACAAGTCTCAAGTCTCAAGTCGCAAGAAGATACGGGAGGTTTCGAGTAACGAAAAAAAGAAAAAGGATAAAGGTGGGCGTTTAGCCAGGGGGTTTGACTCTGCTTTCTGACGATGTTGGTGCTTGAGACTTGTAACTTGTAACTTGTAACTTGAGACTTGGAACAAGTACCATGCACAAAATATTTAGCTGCACCGAATATTCTCCCATGAACACGAAAAACTCCTATCCGCTGATCGATATTGGCGCCAATTTAAGCCATGAAAGTTTCAGTGGCGATCTTGATCAGATCATTGATGAGGCGCAGCAGGTCGGGATTGAGCATATAATGGTGACCGGCACCACGGTCAGTAGCAGTCAGGATGCTGCGGCACTGAGCAGTCAGTTTGATGGCTATCTCTCCGCCACGGCAGGGGTACATCCCCATGAAGCCGAGAGCTTTCATGATCGCATGCCGGTAGAGCTGAAGGCTCTTGCAGAGCAGGATTGTGTAAAAGCCATTGGCGAAACCGGGCTGGATTATTTTCGCGACTATTCTCCCCGTGATGACCAGAAAAGCGCGCTGGCACAACAACTGCAGCTGGCAGTGGACCTCCAGATGCCGGTATTTCTGCATCAGCGTGACGGTCATGAAGACTTTATGCAGATTTTGCGTGAATACCGTAATTCACTGCCACGGGGCGTGGTCCATTGCTTTACCGGCACGGAAGCAGAATTACGTGATTATCTTGACCTGGATATGCATATTGGCATCACCGGCTGGATCTGTGATGAGCGCCGAGGGCATCACCTGCATGAATTCATTCAGCTGATTCCGGAAAACCGGCTGATGCTGGAAACGGATGCCCCTTATCTGCTGCCACGAACCATTCGACCGAAGCCCGCTTCGCGCAGAAACGTACCGGCTAACCTTGTCCATGTGCTGGCCACAGTGGCCCAATGTTTGGGTAGAAGTGAAAAAATTATCGCTGAATTGACAACAACGAACGCTAGGGATTTTTTCGCTCTATAAACTCTGCTATATTCGTCGCAATTATGAAAAAACGAGATGTCTTGGCAGCACTGATGGCAGGAGGAGGCATTTCCTTCCTGAGTTCACGCCTGTTTGATCAGTACAAGAATAATCGCCTCTCCTTCTCTGACTTGCCCGATCTTGCTCCTTTTAATCCCAATGGTGACAGGGACCCTGCAGAAATTGCGTCCATGCCATCGGTGAATATTGATGACATACCCGACCCCAATGATTCTGGCATTGTAGTGGCGCCGGAAAACGATCTGCAGGATGGTTTCAAACACACTGAACGGGTATTGGATGTTGAAGGTATTGATCAACTTGAAGATGAGGAGTCAATTTCTACCTGGAGAAAATTCGTAACTTCGACGGCGACTTTCCCGGTGATGTTTACCTGAGCGAAATCAACCAGCTTTTACTTCAACCTACAATTGATCGTCTGGAACGGGTACAACGCTTTATCGGTCACGGCAACTTCAACTTGATTGCTTTTGATGAAATGCTCTATTTTGCCCGTAATTACGAAGAGATTGGCGCGTTTGACCCTGCCGAACTGGCTTTCATGGAAGAGATCTTTTTCAACGATGCCACCGATTACGGCTTCTTTGGCGAAAAGGTCAATCCCGAACTGACCCATCGTATTAACCAGAATGAAGTAGAAAAGATTGGTGGCAGTGGCCATTACCTGCTCAAGGGCGATTCCCTGAACCAATACCAGCTAATCCATAAAGATGTGGGGGAAAAACTGCTGCTCACTTCGGGCATTCGCAACGTAGTGAAACAAATGCACCTGTTTCTCTCCAAAACCCGGCAGTCCAACGGCAACCTCTCCAAGGCCTCACGTTCCCTGGCGCCTCCAGGCTACTCCTTCCATGGCATCGGCGACTTTGATGTAGGTAAAATCGGTCTTGGGGAGGCGAATTTCACTATCGACTTTTCCAATACCGAAGAGTTCCAGCGTCTGATTACGCTGGGTTATGTGGACATCCGTTATACCGATACCAATCGCTGCGGGGTCCGTTATGAACCCTGGCATATCAAGATTATCTAGACCTCATCAGAGACAAAAGCCAGGAAGCTCTCTACACTAAATGGCCAGCCCAGCTCTTTCTCCCCATCTGCAAACTTTATAATCGGAATACGAACCCCGTAACGCTCAATAAGAGCGTCCGATTCGCTGATATCCACTTCCTCAATATCCATCTCGAGCTGACTTAGAAACGGCCTGATAAGCTCATGGGCCGTTTCACACAGATGACATGCCGGTGTTGAATATAGAATCAGAGTTTTCCTGGTGGCAGGCATGGTTTTTTTTTCCTTAAAATAATCACAATACAGGGATAGACAGAGTGTATTGGCGGTCACACTATATAGAGCAGGCAGATTGTCCTCAAGTAGCGCTGTCAACCGGACCTGACTGCCCACATATATGACAGTTGCGACCATTTTCAATTTTCAATACGCAGGGATTCACTATAGAATCGACGTTTTACCCGGGCAAGCTGCCCAACCAATCAAAGGCATAGCCTCCTTTTTACTCCCAGCCCTACGGCGCTTTATGGCCTGGGCATTTTTGTAATAGAGCGATATGCCGCTGGCATGCCACACAGCAGACATCTTTTGAGCAAAATTTGACTTGAGATTGATTAAATAAGAACTAATGAACTAATAAAGAAGTAAGAGACTTACCACATGACGCAATTCGAAGTAATTACCACACTGCAAACCTGGATGTCACAACAGATTATTGGCCAGGAAAAACTGATCGACCGGTTATTGATTGCGCTCCTTGCGGATGGCCATCTGCTGGTGGAAGGCGCCCCCGGGCTGGCCAAGACCAAGGCCATCAAGAATCTCTCGGAAGGCATCGAGGGTGACTTTCATCGCATCCAGTTCACGCCTGACCTGCTACCCAGCGACATTACCGGAACAGAAATCTACCGTCCGGAAGATGGCAGTTTTCGTTTTCAGCAAGGCCCGATCTTCCATAACCTGGTACTTGCCGACGAGATCAACCGTGCCCCTGCCAAAGTTCAGTCTGCCCTGCTCGAGGCGATGGCAGAACATCAGGTCAGTGTAGGTCGCGAAACTTTTCAACTGCCCAAGCTGTTTCTGGTGATGGCAACCCAGAACCCGATTGAGCAGGAAGGCACCTATCCATTACCTGAAGCCCAGCTTGACCGTTTCCTGATGCATGTCACCGTAGGCTATCCGGATACTGAATCTGAACGCAAAATTCTTAACTTGGTGAGAAACGAGGCGCGCAATGAAGTGATGGAGCCGCCCGCGATAGTTCCCCAGGAAGCCCTTTTTCAGGCACGCCAGGAAGTGCTGAATATTCATATGGCGGAAACAGTTGAGGAATATATCCTGCAGCTGGTAATGGCGACCCGTAATCCAGGCCCTTATTCCGAGGAACTGGAGAAATGGATCGACTTTGGCGCCAGTCCTCGCGGTACTATTTCTCTTGATCTGTGCGCCCGTGCCCATGCCTGGCTCAAGGGCAAGGATTTCGTCAGTCCGGAAGATATCCATGAGGTTTTTCATGATGTCCTGCGCCATCGCGTATTGTTGAGCTTTGAAGCTGAAGCTGCCGGCGTCGACCCTGACAGTGTGCTGAACAGGATTCTGGAACTCGTACCTTCAGCCTAGACCTGAATATATTGAATTTTCCTGACCCAGCCCCATCAAGTCCACTGGACCAAGAGGAAAGCATTGTCTCGTAAACGTCAGCTAAACATTCCACATGATCAGTATCGCAGTCGCGGTGCGTTCATTACGCTGGAGCAATTATTTGACCAGCGTCATGTCGCTAAATCCTTTGAACTGGATTACCAGTCGCGCAGTCGACTGGGGATGTCCGGTTCCCATATTTCCAAGCACAAGGGACGCGGCGTCGATTTTGAGGAATACCGGGCCTATCAGGCCGGTGACGATATCAGACAGATTGACTGGCGTGTTACAGCCCGGGTCGGACGCCCTTTTACCAAGGTTTTTCGCGAAGAACGCGAACGCCCGGTGATTATCGGCATTGATCAATGCCACAATATGTTTTTTGGCAGTCAGGTGGCATTCAAGTCAGTGGTGGCCACTGAGGCTGCTGCTATTATCTGCTGGACTACGGTCGATAATGGCGATCGGGTTGGTGGCGTAGTGTTCAACGACACCACCAATGAACTCATCAAACCCCGTCGCAGTAAACGCTCTGCCCTGCGATTTCTGGACACCCTGGCGCGTTACAATCAGGAGCTGGTGGAACACCATACCGATCCCGCCCTGAGTGAAAAAAACTATCTGCTCGGCGCCCTTGAACAGATGTATCGTATTACCCGCCCCGGCTCCAACGTTTACCTGATCAGCGACTTTCAGACTTTTGATGACAAATGCCGCCAGTACCTGCATCAACTGGCTCTACATAACAGTGTCACCTGTATTTTTGTCTATGACGCGCTGGAAGAAAACTTACCGATTCCCGGTGTCTATAGCATTACCGACGGTCAGCAGCGCAGTATCATCAATACTTTCAAAAATAGTGTCAGAACCCACTATCACGAGCAATTTGAGTTGCGCCTGGACATGCTTAGAAATGAATTTAACAAAATGAAAGTACCTCTGATTCCCTTGCGGACTGACCAGGTGGTACTGGAACAAATGGAAACATGGAAGCAGAAGACCCGTTAAGCCAACTGCGCGATATCCATTTACCGGAAGCCGTTACCTTCTGGCCGCCCGCCCCTGGCTGGTGGTTATTACTGCTGTTAATTTTTATTGGCCTGGGTTTTATCTACCGGCAAGCAATTATTGCCATGATTCAGCGGCGTAAACTGGCCAATGTGCTGGATGAACTGGAGCAGGCCTACAGCCATTACAATGAACAGGCAGCCTTTGACCATAAGCGTAATGCGGCGGGTCTGGAATTTCTTGCCAGCATCAACGTCCTGTTAAACAGAGTGGCGATTGTCATGTTTCCTGACTCACCTTCAGAAAAGCTCAGTGGCTCACAATGGCTTGAATTTCTCGACAGCTTTGACGCTGGCTCTGATTTTTCCCAGGGTGCTGGCCGGGTGCTGGCCGATGGCGTTTATCAACGCCGTTTCGATGCCGATACCGAGGCGCTTTATGCCCTGGTCAAAGGCTGGGTTGAGAAACGTTACCAGGAAAAACGGCAAGCTCATGCTCAACGCCTTACGCAAACGGAGTCACCATCATGATTCAGTTTGTCTGGCTTTGGGCTTTTCTGTTTTTGCCGCTGCCCTGGTTTTTTCATCGCCTGCTGCCAAGGGCTGCCAACCGTGATGCGTCCCTCTATGTGCCGTTTTTCAAGTCACTTTCAAGCATCGAAAAAACAGCGCCGAAAATCGGTGCTCGCAATCGTCTGATCGCCGTGCTGGCCATCCTCAGCTGGTTGCTGCTTGTCACCGCTGCCAGCCGACCACAATGGGTGGGCGAACCCATCCAGCTCCCTACTACCGGTCGTGACTTGATGCTGGCGGTGGATATTTCCGGTTCCATGGAAGCCCAGGACATCCAATTGGGCGGTCAGAATGCGACGCGCCTGCAAGTGGTGAAATCGGTAGTAGGCGACTTTGTTGAACGGCGCACTGGCGATCGTCTTGGTCTGATTCTGTTTGCTGCCCGGGCCTATACCCAGGCACCACTGACCTTCGACCGGGAAACTGTTGAAACCCTGCTCTTTGAAGCCGAGATCGGCATTATCGAAGAAAACGCGACCGCCATTGGCGATGCTATCGGGCTGGGCGTGAAACACTTGCGCGAGCGGCCAGAAGCCAGTCGTATTCTGATTCTTCTCACCGATGGCGTAAACAATGCCGGTGAAGTCTCTCCTACCCAGGCTGGTGATCTGGCGGCGCGGGAAAATATTAAAATTTATACCATCGGTATTGGCGCCGATGCTTCAAGCTCAAACTCACTGTTTGGACCGCGTACCATCAATCCATCAGCTGATCTGGACGAAGACAGCCTGACCCAGATAGCCGTGAATACCGGCGGCCAGTATTTCAGGGCCAGGGACCGCGAGGAACTGGAAAACATTTATGGTCTGCTTGACGAACTGGAGCCGGTAGAACAGGAAGCTGAAACTTTTCGTCCTACCTCTGCCCTGTTTTACTGGCCACTTGGCATAGCCGTTGCTCTTAGCTTTCTCATTGCACTATTGCGCATGCCCTGGGGCATATTGTTCGCCGGCGGCCGTCAGTCTGCCACGCCCCAAAACCCTGCGACTGAAGAAAGCAGCATGGAGGTCAAGGCATGAACCCCCTCCTGAGTGCCGAAATGCTGGAGAATTTCCATTTTCTCAGACCGGTATTTTTATACGGACTGATTCCTGCCCTCATCCTGATATTTTTACTGCTGTTTATCCGAAGTACCCGCAGTACCTGGTCAAGGGCTATTGACCCTTCCCTGCTGCCATTTCTGCTGGATAAAAACAGCTCTCCACGTCGCATCTATCCGCTATTTGGCTTGTTGCTGTTATGGACTCTGGGACTTATTGCGCTAGCCGGGCCGGTGTGGCAACAGATTCCCGTGCCGGTTCAGGAACGTGAAGATGCGCTGGTCATCGTGGCAGATATGTCACTGTCCATGTATGCCAATGATGTTGCTCCGAATCGGGCAATTCGTACCCAGCGCAAGATTATTGATGTACTGACTACCCGCAAGGAAGAAGGTCAGACCGCGCTGGTGGTTTATGCCGGTGATGCCCATGCGGTTACGCCACTAACTGACGATGTGGAAACCATCAATAATCTGGTGTCATCGCTGGAGCCCAATATCATGCCGATGATGGGAAGCAGGCCCGATAGTGGTATTGAACTGGCCATTGAATTGCTGGAAAACAGCAGCCTGCCCCAGGCCCAGATCCTGCTTATCACTGATGGCATCAATGCCAATGATATTGGTGCCATTCGCAATACCCTGCGCGGAACTCAACATACCCTGTCCGTACTGGGTGTCGGGACCGAAGACGGTGCGCCAATCCCCATGGCCGAGGGTGGTTTCCTGCGTGATAACAACAACGCCATTGTGATCCCAAGACTGCAGCGCAGTCTGTTGCAGGAGCTCGCCCGGGAAACCAGCGGTCGCTATGCTGATGCCTTGTTAATCGATGAGGACATTAATTACCTGCTGGATCAGAGCGTGTTTGACGAAAATGAAAACCTCATTGATGTGGAACGCGAATTTGATATCTGGTACGAAGCCGGCCCCTGGTTATTACTGCTGGTACTGCCGCTGGCAGCGCTCACCTTTCGACGCGGCTGGTTGCTGGGTTTATGTCTGGCCTTCATCTTTGTGCCGGAGCGTGATGCCTATGCCTGGGAGTTGAAAGACCTATGGGTGAAAAAGGATGTCCAGGGCACAGAAGCGTTTAGCGAAGAAGATTTCGAGCAAGCCGCCAATCTGTTTCAGGATAAGGAATGGCGTGCGGCGGCCAATTACCGTGTGGGTAATTATGAAAATGCTGTGGCCGATCTTGGACTTCTTGAAGATGCCGAGTCCCATTATAATCGTGGTAATGCCCTGGCCCGCATGAATCGCTATCCTGAAGCCATTGCGGCCTATGACCAGACACTGGCACTGGCTCCTGACCATGAAGATGCACAGTTCAACAAGGAACTGCTGGAAAAGATCATGGAAGAACAGGAACAACAGCAGCAAGAGCAACAACAGCAGGACAGCGAAGGCGAAAACCAGGATCAGGAGCAGGAAAGTCAGCAACAGGAAAATCAGGAACAGCAGCAGCAAAACCAGGAGCAGCAGTCTGAGCAATCCGAGCAGGATCAGCAGCAACAACAGCAGCAGGATCAGGAGCAGCAGGAATCCGAGCAGGATAGTGAAAATGAGCCACAGGACCAGGAAAGTCAGGAACCCCAGGAAGGTGAACAGCCAGATTCAGAGGAAGAACAGGCTATGCAGCAATGGTTGAGAAGAATTCCTGATGATCCCGGTGAGCTTCTAAGGCGAAAATTTCAATACCAGGCTGCACGCCGCCGCTTTGAACAGATTCAAAACCCCAGCCTTGCTGAACAGGAAGAAAACGGACAGATATGGTGAACCGATCAATAGTGAAATTGTTTCTCGCAAGTTGCATGCTGTTGACCAGCTTGCTGGCTGTGAGTCAGACTGAAACCCAGCCGCTAAGTGCCTTTGTTGACAGAAATGACATCAGCCTGAACGAACTGCTCACCCTGACCATCAGGATTGACAGTTCATTGGGCAATGCACGTCCCTCCCTTGCCGGCCTTAACCGTGATTTTGAACAAATAGGCAATGTCAGTACGCGCAGCTCCTACACCAATATTAATGGCACCGTGCAGTCCTTTGTCGATTACATCGTACAACTTAGGCCTCGCTCTGCCGGCACCCTGACGATCCCCTCGTTCAGAATCGGTGGTGAAGTCTCCAGCCCTATTACCATCTCAGTTGGTGAAGCTGACCAGTTAAGTAACAGCGGGAGCGATGAAATATTTATTTTATCCGATGTGAGCAAAGAAACTGTCTACGTGCAGGAACAGCTGCTGTACACCATCAAACTGTATTACTCCATCAGCTTTGATCAGGGCGCACAACTTACTTCGCCACAGGTCGCTGATGCCGTAGTACAGCAGCTGGGCAGCGACGAAACCTACTCCGAAATCGTCGATGGTGTGCGCTATAACGTTACCGAACGCAAGTTTGTTATTTTTCCCCAGAGCAGTGGCGAGCTGACCATCCCGCCGGTTTATTTCACTGCTACCGTGGGCCGGCGTGGCGGGCTTACCCGTTTTTTCAACAACCGCACCACTGTTCGTGAAATCAATCTGGGCAGTGACCTGCATGCCATTGAAGTACTGGGAAAGCCTGCCAGCTTCCCGGGGCAAACCTGGCTACCGGCGGCCAATATCGCCATTATTGAAAGCTGGAGTGGTCCGGTTGATGATCTCTCCATTGGCGAGTCAGTAACGCGTAATATTCAGATCAGTGCCAGTGGCCTGAGCAGCTCGCTACTGCCGGGAATAACTTATGCCGATTTACCGGGTCTCAAATTTTATCCCGACCAACCGAGCAGTGAAGATTCAGCCAATGAACTCGGCGTCACTGGTTCACGCACGGAAGGCTCTGCTATTGTGCCTTCCCAAGCGGGTGATTTTGTCATTCCGGAAGTGGTTATTCCCTGGTGGAATACCACCACGGATTCTCTCGAACGCGCCGTGATTCCAGCACGCACCCTGACGGTCCAGCCCGGAGTCACCAGCAACCAGTCCTTTAGCAACAATTTACCGAACATCCCGCTGAATCAGCCGGTGCTCGACAGCGCAATCGCATTACCGGCAACGCAAACATCGGGACTGTATCTGTTCTGGATCACCACTACTGCAGTATTTGCTGTGGCGTGGTTTTTCTCCACGGCAATGTGGCTGCGTAGTAGACGCCAGCTCGCTTTCATCAGTACCGCCACACCGGCCATGATGCCGCAGCAAAAACAACGTAAACAGGACAAACCTGTCTCGGCAAATGCCAACATGGCATTGAAAGTCCTGAAGACAGCCATTGATAAAGGCAATGCTGCTGATATCAGACGCTGCCTGATTGCCTGGGCCCAGGCCTTTTACGAAGATGAAACATTGCTGACACTTTCCCAACTGGCACAACGCTCAGGCAAAGATGAGCTTAATGACCCTTTAAAGCAACTGGAACAGTCACTGTACAGTGACAAAAGCGACAATCATCAGGACAAGGGACAGGCCGATCACAAGACTCTGTTTTTCATTATCAGCAGTCTCCATAAACAAGGGGTGGTAAAAGGGAAAACAGGTAAAGATTACAGCTTGCCTCCCCTGTATAAGAATTAAAACTTACGGAACAGCTATCTTGTACCTGACTCCTTTTCTCTTTAAGTAATCTGATTATTTATATATCCGTACAGCATTATTATAGTTATCTATTGTTTGCAGAGTCTGGCAACAGGCTTAATCTGCTACCCGGAAAATTTTGATTAAGGCAATTCCTCATGAATACAAAACAAAACATGACACATTTCATGTCTGGACTGAAACGACGCAATCCGAGCGAGAGAGAATTTCACCACGCTGTTCATGAAGTTGCCTACGATATTCTTCCCTATATCGAAAGCAACCCAAAGTATCAAAATGCGTTATAGCTGGAGAGACTTTCAGAGCCTGACCGCGTCATTAGTTTTCGTGTCTGTTGGGTAGATGACGAGAGTAATATTCGCGCCAATCGTGGTCATCGAGTACAGAATAACAATGCAATCGGCCCTTACAAAGGTGGAATTCGATTCCATAACAGCGCCAATCTCAGCATTCTAAAGTTTCTCGCCTTTGAGCAGACCTTCAAAAATTCACTGACAGGCCTGCCCATGGGCGGCGCCAAAGGTGGCTCGGATTTCAACCCCAAGGGAAAATCTGATGCGGAGGTCATGCGTTTTTGCCAGTCCTTTATTACCGAATTAAGTCGTTATATTGGCCCTGATACCGACGTGCCGGCCGGAGATATTGGTGTGGGTGCCAGAGAAATAGGCTATATATTTGGCCAGATGAAACGTCTGACCAATAAATTCAGCGGCACCTTCACCGGCAAGGGAATTGAATATGGCGGCAGCCTGATAAGAAATGAAGCTACCGGCTATGGGGCTGTTTATATGCTGGAAAACATGCTGAAACACCACAAGCAGGAACTGGAAGGCAAAAAGATTCTTATTTCCGGTTCCGGCAATGTAGCTATTTATGCAGCTGAAAAAGCCATACAATTAGGCGCCAAAGTCATCACCATGTCCGACTCTTCCGGTTACATTCATGACAAGGCAGGTATCAATGCCGAGAAACTTGCGCACATCAAGGATCTGAAAGTAAAACGCCGCGCCCGGATTTCAGAATACCTGAACACCTTTGATGCAGAATTTGTCGCCGACCAGCGTCCCTGGCACGTACCCTGTGATATCGCTCTGCCCTGCGCCACTCTAACGAAATTTCAATTGACGATGCCAAACTGCTGGTCAAGAACGGCTGTATGGCAGTGGTTGAAGGGGCCAATATGCCCACAGTGAAAGAAGGCATAGACATTTTCAAGGATAGCCAGGTGCTGTTTGCGCCAAGCAAGGCTGCCAATGCAGGAGGTGTGGCGGTCTCCGGACTGGAAATGAGCCAAAACTCTGCACGCCTGAGCTAGTCAGAACAGGACCTGCAGGACCACCTGAAAAAAATCATGCACACCATTCACGACAAATGTGTTTCCCATGGCACCGAGAGGGACTACGTCAACTATTCACGCGGCGCCAATATTGCAGGATTTATCAAGGTCGCGGATGCTATGTTGGCTTTCGGGGTGATATGACCCCGGAGGAAAGAGGCAAGTAAAACGAATAAAAGGATAAAGGTGAGTGAGAATCGATCCTGCCGTTATTCATATTAAAAAAAGCGAGAATTCTCGATTTTTAAAAAAGACAATTTCATCAGCAGGCTTCATTTTGTGGCTTGCCTCTTGTCTCTTGCCTCTTGTCTCTCTCTTAAAAAAAAGCCCGGTTTTCACCGGGCTTTTCTGATCAGGCTGATTTCAGCAGTCTGCTGTTATCGACATTACTATTAATGGCTATCTGCCTTGGCTTCATGGCTTCCGGGACTTCACGTTCCAGATCGATATGTAGCAAGCCATTTTCCATGCTGGCGCCATTCACCTTGATGTGATCGGCCAATTTAAATTGACGTTTGAAATGCCGTTCTGCAATACCGCGATGCAGGTAATTGCGTTCACTATCACTTTTATCTTCCGAGTTCGTGGAAGAAACCGTCAGGGTATTGTTCTCTACTTCCACGTTAATGTCTGCTTCGGAAAAACCCGCAACTGCCATGGTGATGCGATACTCATCGTCGCTTAATAATTCGATGTTATAGGGGGGATAAGTTGACGCAGTTCTTTCGTTGGTAGAAATGCTGTCAAGTAGTGAGCCCAGGTGGTCAAAACCAATAGCTGATCGGTAAAGGGGAGAAAAATCAAATGTTGTCATGTGTATATCCTCATTCAAGCAATATTACTTAGTTAAAGCCTGTTCACTCAGAACCAGGCACTGGGCCAGCTCAAGGCCGGCAAGATGAAGCTCATTTGAGCCTTCACAACACATAAGTATGTCCACCATGAAAAAATTCAAGGCCATGAAATAAAATAGTGGGAAATTTCTCTGAGAAAAGCTTGGGGGAATATGACTATTTCGCGTTAAGCCGGCGAATGTAAACAAGGAAGCTGACGAAGGGAAAATAGTAAGGCGCATTGACCAGAATTCTACCCAGCCAGAAAAGCGCAATGTTTGTTTCAGGCTCAAGCAGAGTTCCGCAATACCAGAGCAGCCAGGTCATCATCTGTACTGCAACACCGCCCAGTAAGCGCGACTTCCTGTCGAATTTATTCGATGTCAGGAAAATACCGGCATGAATCAGTAAACAGAAAAAAAACAGTGGTAGTTGTACTTGCATGATCCCCTGCTGTACCTGGAATGATTAACTTGTTTCGTCGTCCTGCAGGTACTCAAATCTTGCTCTGGGTATACCCTCAATCATGACCTGCCCGGTAAACATATCAAGTGGTCGTACCCAGTAACGTCGATCACTTTCCTCGCCATACAGCGGATAATAAAGCACCAGATCCTCTTCAGTCTCTGTATGTCTGGTAGTCCCGACAACCTGGTAATCCCGGCCTTTGTAATGACGATAACGCCCTGTTGCGATTAAGGATTTCATTAATTCACCGCTCAAATATTTTCCTGTTGTTTTAATCAGGGCCTGGGACAAGGTCGTCTTGCCCATGCCCGGCTTATCTTCCATAAGTAGATGGCCGCCGGCAAAAAGACAGCAAAGTGACAGACGAATCTGCTTTTCCTTGCCCAGAACCACTTTGCCAATTTCAGCGACAGCTTCATCAACCTGGTCCTGGATTTTGATTGCCTCCAGGCCAGTCATTGGCAGTGCTTCTTTGTTATTCGCTGTTTGTTCCATTTACCCTTTTCTACCCTTTTACATAGCCTGCTTTACATATGAGGTTAGAACCAGATCGTCACATTAACCGGCATTATGCAGATCAAGTATATCTTCATCTTCAGCGGAATTTGAGTGCATGGCACTCCCGGTGCCGCGTTTGCGTTTTACCGCATCACTCCGCTTCTGTTCAAGATTTGACAGATACTGTTGGCTGACATCATTGGTGACATATTCACCATTAAATACTGAGCATTCAAAGTCCATGGGAATAATGCTGCCTTCTGCGCATGATGCCACCAGATCTTCCAGCTCCTGAAATATCAGCCAGTCTGCGCCTATCGCCTCGCGAATTTGTTCAACCGTTTTACCATGAGCAATCAGCTCATCAACCGCCGGCATATCAATTCCATAAACATTGGGATAACGCACCGGAGGAGCCGCAGAGCAAAAATAAACATTACGCGCACCTGCTTCGCGAGCCATATCTATAATCTGCTTACAGGTTGTCCCTCTGACAATGGAGTCGTCCACCAGCAAAACATTCTTGTCCTGAAATTCAAGCGGCGTTGCATTGAGTTTTTGTTTAACCGATTTTTTTCGTTGACTCTGTCCCGGCATGATAAAGGTCCTGCCGATATAACGATTCTTTACAAAGCCTTCCCGGTACTTGACGCCCAGCGCATTGGCCAATTCTACTGCCGCAGTGCGCGATGTATCCGGTATCGGGATCACAACATCGATATCATGATCGGGTCGTTCGTGCATGATTTTCTGAGCCAGTTTTTCGCCCATACGCAAACGGGATTTATAAACCGAGACACCATCGATCATTGAATCTGGACGAGCAAAATAAACGTGTTCAAAAATGCAGGGCGTTAACTTGCTTTCATCTGAACAGATACGGGTTTCAATATTCCCGTGCTGGTCAATATAGACGGCCTCACCCGGCGCAACATCCCTGATCAATTTGAAGCCCTGTGAATCAAGCGCGACACTTTCCGAGGCAATCATGTATTCATCGCCCTTTCTTGTGCGTCTTTTGCCAAATACCAGGGGCCGTATACCGTATTTATCGCGAAAGCCGACAATGCCATAACCTACCAGCATAGCCACTGCAGCGTAGGCCCCACGACAACGTCGATGAACGCCCTCAACCGCCGTAAAGACATCTTCTGCGGTGGGCTGAATTTTTTTCAGAACCTGTAACTCATGGGCAAAGACGTTAAGCAACACCTCTGAATCGGAATCAGTATTGAGATGGCGCAGGTCATCTCTAAAAAGGTCCTTGCTAAGTTCTTCTGAATTAGTGAGATTGCCGTTGTGGGCGAGACTTATACCATAGGGCGAGTTTACATATAGAGGCTGAGCCTGAGCTGGACCGCTACTGCCAGCTGTAGGATAACGCACATGGCCAATTCCCATGTTTCCAGTTAACTGGCGCATATGGCTGGTTCGAAACACATCGCGCACCAGGCCATTATCTTTTCGCAGGTATAACTTTCCATTGTCACTGGTAACAATGCCCGCGGCATCCTGGCCTCTATGCTGAAGTACGGTCAGGCTATCATAAAGCGAGAGGTTTACACTCGATTTACCTACTAAACCAACAATGCCACACATGATATTTTGCCCTTATATTTTCCTGTTATGGTGGAATGAAAAAGCCATTAAACGGTAACTTCCTCCGCCGTTTCTACAGTTTGTCCCGGCAAGCCATCAAAGCCGAAAACACCCTGCAGATAGTCAATCATGGTGACCGCAAGGGGAACCAGTTTTGAACCTTCAAACCAGCGCTGCGATATATCAAACTGGGTACCAATAAAAATAATAACCAGAACGATGATCAGGCCACGAAAAATCCCGAACAAGGCGCCCAGGGTTCTGTCTGCGCCTTTTAATCCCGCTGCTTCTGTTAATTTTGAAAACAGGTTGCTGAGCATGGTGCCAGCGAAAATAACGACAATAAACAGGATCGCAAAGGCTGCTATTCTGCGTAAGCTGTCATTATTAATCAAATTTTCCATCACACCGGCGAGCTGTGCGCTAAACAGGGTGCCCGCCACTATGGCAGCAAACCAGCTGGCCAGCGACAAAGCCTCTTTTATAAGGCCCCTGAACACACCGATCAATGCTGATATAACAATAATGCCAAGAATGATGAGATCGACCATCGACATAAAAACAGATAGCCCTTATTGTTCCAGTTCTTCAATGGAGAACTGAACTACCACACCTTCCAGTTCAAATTCAGACGCCAGCTGCCGCTGTAAACTGTCGGCTTCTGCTTCAGTCAGCACAGGCCCTACATAGACACCGGTTAGTGGCCCCCTGCTTGAATTGATGGGCCTGTTAAAGCCCTTGTAACCCTGCTCCCGGAGTCTTGCCACAAGACCTTCCGCGTTGGCCTTTTCGCCAAATGAGCCAAGCCGCACAGTCCAGGTTGCAGGAATGCCTGCCGTGTTGAGTTTTGGTCTTTCCGGCGCTGGAGGCGCGGAAGTGGTGGTATCAGTGTCCTGGGATGGTGCCGCCGCTTGCTCGTCAGCATCAGGCTCTGAAGCGCTTAGGGTATCTGCAGTAATCTCCGGGCGCTCCTGCTGAATAACGGGAACCTCGGGCATAGCCGGAGGTGCAGGCATTGAAGACGTCATTTCGGGGGGTGAAACGCCTTCGCCATCTAGTAAGGCGGGGATGAAAATGATAGCAAGGCAACCTATTACAACAGTCCCTACCAGTCGCTGTTTCATCGCTGTATTCAAATCAACTCCAGTACCGCTGTGACTGTAAAAAACGATCCGGTAACCAGTACCACGCCATAATTGGAATTCTCTATTGCTGTTTCTTCTACAGCCGCTTTTTGTGCAGATTCTGCAGCTTTAAAGGCTTCACCTATGGAAGAGTAACAATGTACTTCCGAGGCGCCTGATTCGTGCAGGTAATTATATAGTATTTTTCCTTCCAGTCCTCGCTCTTCCTCAATTCCAGCGACATACCAGTGCGGCTTTAGTTGCTGGAAAACATCTATAACTTCCCGGTAGTTTTTGTCCGCAAGCATGGCAAGCACCAGGTGAACTTTCTGCCCGGGGAAACGCAGACTAATCTGTGATGCAAGGCGTTTTGCAGCATGGGGATTATGAGCCACATCCAGGATAAGCGGATAGCCCCTGTCCACTTGTTGAAAGCGTCCTGAAAGACTGGATTTCAGCAGGCCGGAAGCTATTTGCCCGGCCTCGATGGCTGGCTCAAGCAGGGAAACAGCCTGAACCACAGCAGCGCAATTATCCAGCGGAAAATCATTTTGTGGAAGTGCGGTGAGATGTCTATTCCCGCCCTTATTATCTTTGCCTTGCCAGCTCCAGGTTGGCGAAGTCTCTGACAAGTTCTGCCCATCAATTTCGGCACTGAACTGCTGGCCGTTGACAAAAACTTTCGCGCCGATCGTCGCGGCCTGCGCTAAAACTGTTTCCGGAATATCCTTTTCCCCGATCAATGCGGGCTTGTCCGCTCGAAAGATTCCCGCTTTCTCAAAGCCGATTTTCTCTCTTGTATCACCAAGCCAATCTGTATGATCAAGCGCAACGTTGGTCAGTATCGCCAGATCAGGATCAACAATATTGACCGCATCAAGACGACCACCAAGACCAATTTCCAGAATGATGTAATCGGGCTCATAGGTAGAAAAAATCTGGAAGGCTGCCAATGTACCAAACTCAAAATAGGTAAGCTGAACATCGCCACGCATGGCTTCCACAGCTGCAAAAGAGTCACATAGCTCTTCATCAGTGGCCAGGCGCTCACCAAGCCTTACTCTTTCGTTGTAATGGATGAGGTGCGGCGAGGTATAACAGCAGGTAGTAAAGCCAGCCTCAGACAGAATTGATGCCAGCATGGTAACCGTAGATCCCTTGCCATTGGTCCCGGCAATAGTAATGACCTTACTGTTTCCAAAAGAGATGGGAAGTTTGTCTGCTACCTGTTTTATGCGGTCCAGGCCCAGTTCAATAGTACTGGGATGACATTGCTCAAGATACTCAAGCCATTGTGGAAGATTCAAGCCCTGCCCCTGAAACAGTTAACGGAATGAATTATAGTAATTCCAGTATCTGGTATGACCAGCAATAAGTGCGTCATCAAAATGCTTATCAGACCAGTTCCTGGGTATCCTGAAGGTCCTGGCGAGTGTATTCATCGCCGAACCGGTGCATGAGTTTATTAATCAGGGCACTGATACGGTCACGAAGCTGTTTACGGTGAACAATCATATCGATAGCCCCATGTTCCAGCAGGAATTCGCTGCGTTGAAAACCTTCCGGCAGTTTTTCCCGCACAGTCTGACGAATGACATCCTGTCCGGCAAAACCGATAAAGGCATTGGGCTCGGCAATATTAATATCACCCAACATAGCCAGACTGGCAGAGACACCCCCATAGACCGGATCTACCAGTACAGATATATACAACAACCCTTTTTGCTTCATTTTTTCCAGCGCAGCGGCTGTCTTGGCCATTTGCATGAGAGAGATCAGCGCTTCCTGCATGCGCGCGCCGCCACTGGTAGCAAAACATACCAGCGGTAAGTTTTCAGCAAGACAGCGCTCCACCGCCAGGGTGAATTTTTCGCCTACTACAGCACCCATGGAACCACCGATAAAACCAAATTCAAAAGCCGCAACAACGACAGGACTGCCGTTCAGGGTGCCTTTTTTGACCACCATGGCATCGTTTTCGCCAGTGGCTTTAGTGGCAGCAGCCAATCTATCCTTGTATCTCTTCAGATCACGGAATTTAAGTTTGTCATTGGGCACAATGTCTGCACCCAGTTCTTCCTGGTTTTCCTCATCAAGAAAAATTTGCAGGCGACGGCGCGCCGAAATACGTAAATGATGGTCGCATTTCGGACACACATCCAAATTCTCATCGAGGTTGTCCCGATAAAGCACCGCTTCACAACGAGGGCATTTTTTCCACAGTCCTTCAGGAATGCTGCGCGATTTACCTGTGTCGTCAGAGCGCCCAACAGAAGGTAGTATTTTATTTATCCAGCTCATTGTTACCCGTTAAAAATTTAAAAGTGACTGTATTTTACCAAGCCGTAATCTGACATGTGCAAGGCCGAATTGTTAGTCGACGCTGCTCTCTAAATCATGCCAGTTATGCATCCATTGCATCACGCATTTCTTTTATCAAGGAGATATGCCTCTGCAACTCTTCCCGACTATAGTGTTTACTGGCATCAAGTTCCTCAATATTATTAATCAAGGCACTGCCAACAACCACGGCGTCAGCAATCTCGGAAATTAGTCTGGCGCTTGTGGCATCCTTGATACCAAAACCGACACCAACCGGCAAATCAGTATTCGCCCTGACCCTTGCCAGATTTTCCTTGACCGATTCGATGTCGAGATTTCCTGCGCCCGTAACCCCTTTCAGGGAGACATAATACACATAACCGCTACTTTGCTTGCAAATATAACTAACCCTGGCATCTGACGTCGTTGGCGCTACCAGGAAGATTCCATCAAGCGCTGTTCTATGAATGATTTCCTCAAGGTCGTGGGATTCTTCCGGGGGCATGTCGACAATAAGCACACCATCAACACCGGATGCGACAGCTGCGTCGGTGAATTTCTGATAACCCATGCATTCCACCGGGTTCAGGTATCCCATCAGCACCACTGGCGTAGTGTCATCTTCTTCGCGAAAACGGGAAACGGTTTCAAGCACCCCCTTCAGGCTGGTATTTGTAGCCAGAGCACGTTCAACGGCGCGCTGAATTACCGGGCCATCGGACGTGGGATCAGTAAAGGGAAATCCCAGCTCTATAATATCCGCCCCGTTTGCCACCAAGGCATGCATCAGAGACAGCGTGGTCTCAAGATTAGGGTCGCCTGCTGTCAGGAAGGGAATCAATGCTTTGCGTCCCTGTGCTTTTAATTGTTCAAAACATCCAGCAATTCTGCTCATACTTCTTTTATCCACACACCCGATGATTCAGGATTTATTGTTATTTTTTGCTTATTACTGCCATCACACAACAACAGCCGGTAGCACACTGATTGGCAACTACAGTGTCATACCTTCAATTTCAGCAACAGTATGCATATCTTTGTCGCCCCTGCCTGACAGGTTCACAATAA
Organism: Gammaproteobacteria bacterium; assembly: GCA_030828385.1. Taxonomy (GTDB): domain Bacteria; phylum Pseudomonadota; class Gammaproteobacteria; order Pseudomonadales; family Pseudohongiellaceae; genus Eutrophocola. Next base: position 3,820 of record JAURCS010000013.1, on the reverse strand, counting down.
TAATATGATCGCTGGGCAGCTTGGGGGCTTCTTTCATCACCCAGGCAATGGCATGACTGGTTTCAAGAGCAGGAATAATCCCTTCTACCCGCGTTAGCATTCTAAAGGCTTCCAGAGTTTCATCATCAGTTACCGAAGTATAGGTAGCACGGTGTAAATCCTTGAGCCAGGAATGTTCAGGCCCAACACCCGGATAATCAAGGCCGGCAGAAATAGAATGTGTATCAAGAATCTGACCATTTTCATCATTCATCAGGTAAGTGCGATTGCCATGCAGTACTCCCGGCTGACCGGTGCATAGCGGCGCCGCATGTTCCCCGGTCTCCAGACCATGACCACCTGCCTCTACGCCGACCATTGCCACTGACTCGTCGGGAATAAAGGGATAAAACAGGCCAATGGCATTAGAGCCACCGCCAACACAGGCGACCAGCGTATCTGGCAGGCGACCGGTCAATTCAATACATTGCTCGCGGGCTTCACGTCCGATAACACTCTGAAAATCCCGTACCAGCATCGGATAAGGATGGGGGCCGGCAACCGTTCCAATAATGTAGTAAGTGTTGTCCACGTTGGTCGCCCAATCCCGAAGCGCTTCATTCATGGCATCCTTGAGGGTGCATGAACCTGAATCCACCCCTACTACATTCGCGCCCAGCATCTTCATGCGGTAAACGTTGGCCGACTGGCGCTTGATATCCTCAACGCCCATATACACATGACATTCAAGTCCCAGTCGAGCTGCAACTGTGGCTGATGCAACACCGTGTTGACCGGCACCGGTTTCTGCAATAATGCGGGTCTTGCCCATGGCTTTGGCCAGCAATGCCTGACCAATAGTATTGTTCACCTTGTGAGCGCCGGTATGGTTAAGGTCTTCACGTTTCAGAAATACTCTTGCCCCACCAAGTTTGTTGGTTAGACGCTCAGCAAAATAAAGCGGTGATGGTCTGCCTACATAATGTTTGAGGTCATAATCAAATTCTGCCCAGAAAGCCGGATCCGCTTTTAGTTCGGCATATTTCCTGTTCAGTTCATCGAGCGCCGGCATCAGGGTTTCACCGACAAAAATCCCGCCATAAGGACCAAAATGTCCATGTTCGTCAGGACTGTTATATTCACCATGTAATACTTTTGATTCAGACACTTCTAACCTCTTCTATAAATTGCTTCATAAGACTTTCTGATTTGATTCCGGGTGCTTCTTCAATTCCACTGCTCACATCAACGCCCCAGGGGGACACTTGTCTGATGGCTTGAGCAACATTAGTCGGGGTCAAACCACCAGCCAGCACAATGTTTTGATCCGGGTTAATGCCGGCTAGCAATTCCCAGTCAAATGACAAGCCGGTACCGCCATGCTGGTCTGGGTGCCAGGCATCCAGTAATAAGGCAGCAGCTGATGTATAGGCTGGAATAAAATCTTCAATATCACCGACATTCCTGACTCGTAAAGCTTTCCAGTACGGGAGGCCGAATTGTTCGCAAAATGGCGCTGGTTCATTGCCATGAAATTGCAGAATATCCAAAGGCACCTGATCGAGTACCTCTTGGACCATTCCGGTGGCCGCATCAACAAAAAGGCCTACCTTCAATACCCTTTGACTGGCCCCGCTGTCATCGACAACCTGACTTATTTCTGCCGCCTGCTCAGCGCCAACAAAACGAGGGCTGCCGTTAAAAAACACCATACCCAGGGCATTAGCGCCGACCCTTAAAGCCGAGACCGCATCACAGGCACGCGTAATACCACAGAATTTCACCAGCATATGGCTGTTTGCCCGTTTTTTCTGCATAACAAAAAGCCAAATCAGGCCGCCAGCACCGGTAGATGTCACGCGGCCTTCTGACATTCTCCTGATTGATTGAGCTTAAACCTGCGCTAAATGGCAAAGACTGAATCGATGTAAGCCAAAAGGATAAAACGAGGCTGATTCTACCAAAGCACCGCCGTTAAGCCTATATCCAGCCCCCTATTAGTCGGGCTTTTCTTGTCACTTTCAAAAGCGCAGAAATGCCGGGCCAGGCGCAGGTTCCGGTAATCCAAAATGCTCTGGATAAGTCACTTTCACCAGGTATAGACCATCGGCATGAGCAGTAACCCCGGCCAGCTTTCTGTCCTTGCTTGCCAGCACCTCGGCAGCCCACTCAACCGGTTTCATGCCGGCGCCAATCGCCTGCAGAACACCTGCTATATTTCTCACCATGTGCAGTAAAAAGGCATTCGCCGTTACTTCCATGATCACAAAGTCTCCTTGCCGGGTTACCGACAATTGCATCATATTTCTCATTGGAGTAGAGGATTGGCATGCAGCACCGCGAAACGAGGTAAAGTCATTTTCACCCAACAGCAACTGTGCAGCTTCATGCATGGCTTTCTCATCAAGTGTACGGTAATGATGGGTGACCAGATTACTGAGAATCGCCGGTTTCACTTTATTGTTGTAAAAGATGTAACGATAACATCTTGAGGTAGCACTAAAGCGGGCATGAAAGTCAGAACTTACCTGTCTGGACCAGCAAATCGAGATAGTTGGCGGCAATATGGCATTAGCGCCCCTGACCCAGGCACTTTCGGGCCTGTCAAATTGCGCGTCAAAATGTACAACCTGCCCGGTGGCATGTACACCGGCATCGGTGCGTCCAGCGCAATGCAAGGTCACCGGGTGATTGGCTACTTCACTCAGCGCTGATTCGAGTGATTCCTGAATCGTTATAACGCTGTCATTTTTTTGCGCCTGATAGCCATTGAAACAACTCCCATTGTATTCAATGCCCAAGGCAATTCTGCTGACATCAGCGGGAGATAGGGAAGAACCTGTCACCTTGGGTAGCCTTTCCTGGTCTCAGGAAGCAGACCATTTTTGCAAAAGCTTGTTAGCCTCTGCTATCTGCTCGGCATTACCTTCAGCAACTACTTCATTAAGAATTTCTTTCGCGCCGTCCAGATCACCCATCGCCTCGTAGGCAACAGCCAGATCCAGTTTGGTGGATGCTTCGTCACGATCAGAGATGGGCTCCTCGCCGGTTTCCTGAGCTTCATCTTCGTCGTCAATCTCGAACAGACTGTCATCAAGACTGATCTCGCCCAGATCAAATTCATGGTCATCACTGACAGCAGTATCTGAATCATCATCTGAGTCACCAGTATCTACCTGGCCCAGTGAGGCTGCCAATGATTCAAGCGAATGATCTTCAGAGTCAGGCTCTTCAATAACGATATCTTCATCGCTTTGCTGCCCTGAAGCACCCTTATCCTGTTCATCCTCAAAGGAGACTTCACCCAGATCAAAATCAAAGGTTTCCAGATCATCTTCTTTAACTTCATCTTTCAGAAGTGGCGCCTCTGCCTCAGATGCTTCAGGCTTACTGCCCTCCTCAAAGGAGGATACCGAGCTTACGTCAAAATCAAAGGTTTCTACGTCCTCATCCTCAGACTCGGTCTGCGCATTGTCTTCATTTGAAGCTGAACCTGGCGCACCACCCGCCATGGCGGCTTCAGCTATATCAAAATCATCCATTGCATCCTGAGCCGCGCGCCTGCGCCAAACCAGGAAGCCTACTACCAGCAGAATCAACGCCAGCAAACTGGAAACGAGGACAAGGGTATTTTCAAAAACCGAACTCAATTTACCCATCATGGAATTGTCAGCCTGCGGTGGCTGAGCCGGGGTATCTACTACAGGCTGCGCAGCAGCAGCCAGCGCTGCTTCCGCGTTACGGGCAGCAAGATCGGCCTGTAATTGAGCAAGACGCTCATCCTGCATGGCAATAATGTTTTGCAGAATATCAACCTGTTCACTGAGTTCGTTAAAACGGG
>JAURCS010000139.1 GCA_030828385.1 Gammaproteobacteria bacterium | reverse complement strand
GGCTGTAATTCTTGATGCGGACGATCGTTTGAGAGCATCTGCAAGCAACATTAATTCCATTAAATTTTTATTTGAAGGAGCGCATGTAGATTGAAGTATAAAAGTATCATGACCTCTGACATTATCTTCAATTTGGACTTTTATTTCTCCGTCCGAGAAATACCCTACATCTGCTTTAGATATTTTAATATCTAATATTTTTGCAACCTCATTAGCTAGCTCTGGATTTGCTGTTCCAGTGAAAAGATCTAGGATTTGTTTGCTCATTCTTTCCCTCTCTTAATTGGCTGGGGTGGTAGGATTCGAACCTACGCATGACGGGATCAAAACCCGTTGCCTTACCGCTTGGCTACACCCCAATACTACACAAACTCCCTTAAAGGCGAATATTGTAATGGTTTAGCTAAAAAGAATCTCCAATTACTTGGAATTATTTTCAAAATTTTATCTTTTTCAGCCTCATTATTATATTTTATAAACATGGTTGAGCCACTACCCGAGAGATAAATTCGATG
>JAURCS010000138.1 GCA_030828385.1 Gammaproteobacteria bacterium | reverse complement strand
CAGAAATAGCTGTTTTTAGAACAGTGTCCCAATTAACTAACTTTTTTGCTTTATAAATTAATTTTTTTTTATGTAGTTCAACAAATACTTTTATTACTGATTTTGAGAGATTTTCATCCATTGTAAAGGCATTACGAGACCAATCACAAGAGCAACCTAATTTTTTCAACTGATTAATGATGATATCACCGTATTGATTTTTCCATTCCCAGACTTTTTCAATAAATTTCTCTCTACCAAGATCATTTTTATTAACTCCCTCTTTCTCTAATTTTCTCTCAACAAGAGCTTGTGTTGCTATACCAGCATGATCAGTTCCGGGTTGCCAAAGAGTTTCATAATTATTCATTCGATAATATCGAACTAAAAAATCTTGAATTGAATTATTTAAAGCGTGCCCCATATGTAAAGACCCTGTTACATTTGGTGGCGGAATTACTACTGAATATTTTTTTGAATTAGATCTTGGTTTAAATAATTCATTTTTTTCCCAATAAGAATAAATCTTATCTTCAA
>JAURCS010000137.1 GCA_030828385.1 Gammaproteobacteria bacterium | reverse complement strand
AGAGACAAGAGGCAAGCAAGATAAAGGATAAAGGAAAAAGGATAAAGGTGGGCGGTGTAGGTACGGCGGATAGGAAAATGTTGTAGGTCGGATAAGCGCAGCGCATCCGACATGAACTATTCTAGCTTAACAACTTCTTTAGAGGGTAATTGGTGGGTTTTAAAGATAAAGGATAAAGGAAAAAGGATAAAGGTGGGCGGGGCAGTTGAACCGGAAGTGTTCCGTAACAACCTTCAGGTAAATATCCGATATTTATGTGGACGGTAATCAATGTTTATTCTTTCCAGGATAAACAGGTCGGATAAGCGCAGCGCATCCGACATGAACACCCAACTAAAACCGAATAAATAAACTCCTGCTCCGACGGCAAAAACCGTAACAAAAGCTAATTAAATAATTTCGAGCTCTGACTATTAAAAACGTCGGATGCGCTGCGCTTATCCGACCTACATTATTCGACCTGAGATTATTGGGGTTCGGCGCTTACGATTGATTCATCATGGGGTTGATGGCGTG
>JAURCS010000136.1 GCA_030828385.1 Gammaproteobacteria bacterium | reverse complement strand
AATAAGGTTTCCACCAAGAAGGTATAAATCACCAATAGCATCCAACATTTTATGTTTCACTATTTCATCATTAAATCTGAGGCCTTCCTCATTAAGAATCTCTTCTTCACCAAAAACAATTGCATTAGAAACGCTTGCTCCTAAGGCTAAATTCTTTGATTGTAGAAATTCTTTTTCATTCCATGAACCAAATGTTCTTGCTCGACAAACTTCCTTTACAAATGATGTAGAGGAAAAATCAATAATTGATTCACTGGGAAGTGTTTTATGGACAGGATGATCAAAATCAACCTTGAACGAAACTTTAAAACCATTAAAAGGTTTGATTGAAGCATAAGCATCATCGCGAGTTACGGCAATCTCCTTTTTAACTTTAATAAACTTTTTTAAAGCATTTTGATCTTCTAATCCAGCTGATTGAATTAAAAATACAAAAGGACTAGAACTCCCATCCATAATTGGGACTTCTGGCCCATCCACCTTAATTATACAATTATCAACACCCAGACCAGCAATG
>JAURCS010000135.1 GCA_030828385.1 Gammaproteobacteria bacterium | reverse complement strand
AGCATGTCTAGGAAACATTTGTTTCATTGTAGATAGCTTAACTCTAGCACCTAATGGATTTTTAGATGAGTCTTCAGATTTACTTAAATAAATTTTGTAATCATCTGTTCTTTGTTGTGCTACTTTGTTAATCAGTTTTTCATGTCCAATAGTTGGTGGATTAAATCGGCCAAAGGTAAATGCTATAGACTTACCTTTGGCCTCTTTTATTTTTGATAATGATTTCAGTTCGTCTGGTGATATTTTGCCGTCTTCCATAATCTCTTTCAACTTTTTGAAAAATTTGAGATAATGATACTTTTCTAACATTTTATAAATCACATTTTTCGGAAGTCGATTTTTAACGCCAAACTTTCTGATTTCGTCTGGTGACATATCTTTAGCAAAAGCATCCTTTCGGTCTGCAATTGTTTTGTCACCAATATCAATTAATGTGTTAATAGAGTCTGTAATTTCATCTAACTTACTAGAAACTAATTTGTTTAGGTTTTGAATATCATCTTTACCTAATTGTTTTAGTTCCT
>JAURCS010000134.1 GCA_030828385.1 Gammaproteobacteria bacterium | reverse complement strand
ACTTATTTTTTTGGTCCCGCAAACCTGCGAGACCTGATTTCAGAAGGCAGCAAGCACGGAATCCGGCCTGCGCCAGAGCAGCATAGCTGCAGGGAAATCATGCTGATTATTTTACTGGCACTGACCATGTTGGGTCAGGCCTGCACAGAGATAGTAGATTTAGTACACGGCGCAATCCGGCGTCGTATTCCTGTGCGTGACATCCCCTGCGCCCGCTCGGCGCCCTGCCCCGTAATGCTGTCCTCCAACCTACAAGTAGGACAACATGAAAAGAATGCTAATCAATGCAACTCAGGAAGAAGAGTTGCGCATGGCGATGGTCGACGGCCAACGCCTCTACGACCTCAACATCGAAGGACCGGCTAGCGAACGCAAGAAAGCCAATATCTATAAAGGCAAAATAACGCGCATCGAGCCCAGTCTCGAAGCGGCGTTCGTCGACTACGGTGCTGACCGGCACGGCTTCCTGCCGCTCAAGGAAATCTCCAGCGAGTACTTCGTCAAGGACGTCGAATCCGGTTCGAA
>JAURCS010000133.1 GCA_030828385.1 Gammaproteobacteria bacterium | reverse complement strand
TTTCTTTCGCATCTGATATTTTTGAATTTACATGTTCAATATTTTTTTCATTAATAAATTCTTTAAATACGTTCTCAGAAATATTATTTTGTTTAGCAATATTGATTAGAACATCTAAATTTCCTATATCAAGCCCATCAATAAAATATGATTGATATATTTTTTCTTTAATTTCATTACCTAAATTAAATTGTTCACTTAAAATTATAAGTAAATGAGAAAAAACAGTGTTTGGGGTTTTGTTTATTTTATCTAAATTAAAATTCATTCCAGACTCTTTTGCTTTTAATTTCATATTTTCATACATAGGAGCAGCATAATCTTTTCCACCAAACTTTATTTCAAGATATTTTTCTCTAGAAATTCCTTCAGCTGGCATATCAGGATTTAATTGAAAAGGGATATGTCGAATATCAAATTTTATATTAGAAAATTTTTTTAATGCGTTATTTAAATTTGCATGTCCAATAAAACACCATCCGCAAATAGTGTCTGCAAAAACATTTATTTTCATTAATTTAAGAACGA
>JAURCS010000132.1 GCA_030828385.1 Gammaproteobacteria bacterium | reverse complement strand
TGGGTTATCCCTGTATCATTTGTTTTGGAGACACCGCCTTTAGGAGTAATGTAGAAACCCTCTAAATCTATAGCAACAGCCATTGTAGGAAGTGTGAGGATGAGTGCAGCAATTATTTTTTTCATGGTTACGTTCTCATTAAATTTAAATTAAGGAGTAACGTAAAATAAGCGTCGTTATCGGGATCCGAATTAATCACATTATACATGTTTTATTACTAATCTTATCGAGAATTTTTAACAGGTGGGAATAGATAACAAGAGGAGTTTCGGTGAGTCAAGAGTGAGTCAAGAGTTAGTCATTTTGAATTTTTTAGTGCTCTGGAAGGACCATAGACACTGGAGATGTGCCTGATGTCTTGGATTTTAAGTCCCTTGCGTCTACCAATTTCGCCACCCGGGCAAAAAAAAAATTATTGTAACACTACTTTTAAATTCACAATACAAATGGAGGCGCGTGCCGGAATCGAACCGGCGTCTAAGGCTTTGCAGGCCTCTGCATAACCACTTTGCTAACGCGCCTTTGACTA
>JAURCS010000131.1 GCA_030828385.1 Gammaproteobacteria bacterium | reverse complement strand
TCTTCAAAACTTTCAAGAAAGTTCATAACTCTAATATATCTGAATATCAATAGTTCTACCAATGAAAGATATCTAAGAATATGTTCTGGATTTGATTCAATTTCGGCAGCATCAATTAAAGGTGTTACAATTGGTTCAAGTGATGAAGTATTAGATGTTAAGGTATCTGTTCAATAAATACCTCAACAATAAGATTTAACAAAATTTAGCAGTATTTAAAAAAATAAATTTATTCTTAAATTATTTCCTAAAATCCTTTAATCATGTAATATTCATAAATATTTTGGTTAGCCCGGGTGGCGAAATTGGTAGACGCAAGGGACTTAAAATCCCTCGATGGCAACATCGTGCCGGTTCAAGTCCGGCTCCGGGCAATCAAGTTTAGAGATTTTACTTAAGCCAACAAAATCACAATTCATTTAAAATAAAACTTATTAAGTATTAGAGGGATAATTAATCTTCTTCCAAATCTTCGTCACTAGAATCTTCATCAAAATCATCCATATCATCTATGTCTTCCAATTCTTCAA
>JAURCS010000130.1 GCA_030828385.1 Gammaproteobacteria bacterium | reverse complement strand
GATCCGCTTGATGTCATCGGGGAATGTCGCAGACATTAAAATGGTTTGTCTGGTTTTGGGTAAGTGTTGAGTAATACTGTCCATGACCTCGGCAAATCCCATGTCAAGCATGCGATCGGCCTCGTCCAGCACAAAGGTATCGACTCCTTTCAGCTCTAAATTGCCCCGCTGCAAATGATCTTGAATACGACCTGGCGTTCCCACGACTATATGCGCCCCATGCCGCAATGAGTCTCTTTGCGGACCGAAAGGCTTCCCTCCACACAGCAGAACTGTTTTGACATTCGCCATTCGACTCGCCAATTGCCGAATCGACTGAGCTACTTGCTCCGCTAATTCACGAGTTGGACACATGACCAGCGCCTGGACACCAAAAAACCGCGGATTCAGGTGATGCAGTAAGCCAATGCCAAAGGCCGCTGTTTTACCGCTACCGGTCTTAGCCTGAATGATGACATCCCGTCGTTTGAGAATAAGTGGCAAGCTTTCAGCTTGCACAGGCGTCATAGTGGAAAAACCAAGACCTTTCAGGGCCTCGA
>JAURCS010000012.1 GCA_030828385.1 Gammaproteobacteria bacterium | reverse complement strand
AACAGATTCCTTTGCCGTGGTGGTCTACAAAATTGATTCGCAGGGTACTGCTTCGGTTTTTATACGCCGCAATCAGTTTCCTGAAAACCAGTCTATAAATGGCATCATCAGTCATCTCGACGGCTATCTGTTAATTGCCGGGTCGGGGACTGGCGTCCTGTACAAGGCGGATACCCGAAACCCGGAAAATTTTTCTGTAGTTGGACTGCCGGAAAAGCTCCCGGAAATCGATGGCATGGTCTGGGACGCCAGCGGTAACCTGGTAATGACCAGCAGCGGCCGGACTGTTGTTTTGAATAGCCACGATAATTGGGCATCGGCACAATTAGTTGCCACAGCGCCCCAGGGCGCCGCGTCCACGGTAGCAAGGGTGGGAGAAAACGTTTATGTGGTGTATCCCCATTTCGCAGACCAGGAGCCCCCTACTGTTGAAAAAGTGTATTTTGAAAATCAATAACCCGTATTTAAGGAAACAACATGATTAAAAAAGAAGTCGATGTCTCTGCCCCCGTCCATGAACTGATAACCGGTCGCTGGAGCGGCGTGTCCTATGATCCTCAGCAGATGGTAAAAGATGATGATCTGCGCGCCATGGCAGAGGCCGCACGCTGGGCGCCTTCCTGTTTTGGCGATCAGCCCTGGCGCATAATTTTCTGCAGCAAAGCCGGAGATTCCGAGGCCTGGCAAAAAGCATTTGCCTGCCTGGCTGAAGGCAATCAGCCCTGGTGCCAACATGCACCGGTGCTGGCAATTATTTGTGCGGATAGCCGATTTTCAAAAAATGACAAGGACAATGCCTGGGGTGAGTATGACACTGGCGCCGCAGCTTTAAGTGTTTGTTTACAGGCAAGCGCACTGGGATTGATGACCCACCAGATGGCTGGGTTTAGCCCGGAGGATGCAAGAGAGGCTTTTAATATTCCCGATCGCTATCAACCAAAAGCAATGATGAGTATTGGTTTTCAGTGTGCAGAAACAGATATCCCGGAAGAGTTCAGGCAACGGGAACTGGCGCCAAGACAGCGCAATCCATTGTCTGAGAATTTCTTTCTCAACGGCTGGGGGAAAGGGTTCTAGTCGCAAGTCGCAAAAAAGGCGACTACATTAGTCGCCTTGTCGGATGCGTCCCTGTGGTCCTTATCCGACCTACAGAAAACCATTGAAGCCTGAGAGCATGGTTGCTTGCCTCTTGCCTCTTGTATATTGTAACTTGTAACTAACTACCGGCCGCTAGGCTGGTAGTAAACGCTAGTAGTAGTATTCAGTATATCCCGGCAAAAGACTGTAACGGGAATTCAGAAACACCACAATATCTATCAGTTCGGTTACCTTCATGTCTTCTTTCAGATACATGGGCGAACTACTCTTACGCCTGCGTACTTCCCGCGGTAACTGATCCAGGTATTTTTCTGAAATCACATGATCAGGATTGATAATGGAGGTCGCCAGATCGCCATAGGTTTTGGCAAAGTAAAGCTCACCACCGAGCTCAACAGTCACTGGCCTTGGTCCCGAGAATGTCGGTAGATCGACTCCACTCACCACATGACACTGGTTACACTCAAGCCTTAAAAATGCCTCCTGGCCTCTTTCTATATCACCACTGAGGATAGGAAAGCGAAAACTTCATACTTCATCAGGATAGGTACGACACCCACTTAACAGTGCCAGTAAAAGTACTACGGAAAAAACACTCCAGTTCTTTCTCACAATTATCACCTCAAAAATTAAAATCCAATTAAAACTACATTAACAGGCAACTCAAAAACAACCCTATCGATTTTATCCTAAGGGATTATACAGACAGCAGTTTGATTTAAGTCAGTTAACCTGACTGTTTTATCAGCGTCTCGCTTACAATGTTTCCTGGGTACCGAAAATTGCGCTGACCTGACTCGCCAGAAAACCACCGCTACCATTGCAGGCAGCCAGTTTAGCATTGTCTACCTGGCGCTCACCACATTCACCGCGTAACTGTTGTACCGCTTCAATCATCAGGAACATGCCATACATGCCCGGATGCACGCAACTGAGGCCGCCGCCGTTGGTGTTTACTGGTAGCGAACCGCCCGGGGCGATATTGCCATTGGAAACAAAAGCACCGCCTTCACCTTTTTCACAAAAGCCCATGTCTTCCAGGAATAAAATTGTGTTGATGGTAAAGGCGTCATACAACTCAACAACATCAATATCTGCAGGGCTAACTCCAGCCATGGCAAAAGCAGCCGCGGCGGCTTCTTTTGCCGCAGTGGTGGTCAGGTCAGGCATGCAGGAAATAAGATTATGATCCGTACGACTTCCCACGCCCAGCATATAAACCGGTTTTTTCGGAAAGTCCTGGGCCCTGTCCTTGCGCACCATGATCATGGCAGCGCCCCCATCACTTATCAGGCAGCAGTCAAATTTACCCAGTGGATCAACTATCATGCGCGCATTGACCACGTCTTCAACAGAAAGCGGGTCTCGCATGGTGGCGGCAGGATTCAGTTGCGCCCAGGCCCGGGCCGAAACTGCCACCTCGGCCAACTGCTCCTTGGTAGTCCCGAATTCGTGCATATGACGATTCGCCGCCAGCGCATAAGGTGTTATCGGATTACGCGGTCGATAAACATCTTCCACCGTGTGCATGGCAGGGGGGTGTGTGAAAGGACCGGTTGCACTATTGCTGCCGTAACAAATAAGGGCAACATTACACAGACCCAGACTCAGGGCAGCTGCCGCGGACTGCATGGAATTAACGAATACTGAGCCACCAGTGTTGGTGCCATCCATATAGGTAGGATTAATACCCAGGTATTCAGCTACAGTCAGCGGGGTCAGCATCTCGACAAAATTGGCACTGAAGATACCGTCTATTTCATCTTTATGAATGCCCGCATCAGTGATGGCTTTATCGATGGCTTTTGCCATGATTTCCATATGGCTGTGACCAGGCAAGCCACCAAATTCAGTCAGGCCAACACCGACAACTGCGGTTTCACCTCTAAGTGACATTACCATTCCTTATCCCCCTGTTCCTTGTTATAAAAAAGTACAGCGGGTTTATCATTGATCATGCCCACGTGAGCGCTGACTTGCATGCCAATAGCCACTTCTTCCGGATCCACATCCACAACACGGCTCATCAAGCGTGGACCTTCTTCAAGGTCAATCAGGGAAATATTGTAATCTCCCCCTTTCTCCGGACGCTGACGGACAACGGCACTGGAGTAGACGACGCCTTTGCCACTGACCGCCACCCACTTGAGCGCATTGGAACCACAGTGATGACAAAGCAGCCTGGGATAAAACACATGCTGCCCACAATCCTTGCATTGCTGAATTCTAAATTCTCCCTTTGCAAGGTTTTCTTCAAAGGTTTGCAAGGGGCCCGGGGTTTCGAGGTTATTGTTATTTTGCTGCTCAGCCAAAATGTCGTCCTTCAGATGTTCTGTATGATCGGGCAATTCTAGCACTACTCGGAACGCCTCTAACAGGCTCCGCGAAATTGACTTTAAGTAATGCCTCAGTCATGCTCCGCCCCTGTTGAAATCAGGGCCACTCAACAAAAGGCCTGACGTCAAAGAGGCTTAGTGAATTATCCATGGAATTTGAAATTTCAGTTCTCAGCGTCACGCTGTTAATTACCGCCGGTTTCCTGGCCGGGTTTATCAATACCATCGCCGGCGGCGGTTCTATGTTAACCCTGCCTGCCTTCATGATCTTTGGCATGCCAGCAGACATTGCCAATGCGACCAATCGCGTCGGGATTTTTCTGCAATCCATGGCCGGCGCCAAGAGCTTTCACAGCAAAGGCAAACTGGCTCCCTCCACCATCGTACCCACATTAATACCAACCCTGGCAGGCGCCCTGTTCGGCTCCCTGCTGGCCTCCTACATGCCAGTATCCTGGCTGAAACCCGCCCTGCTTAGCACCATGCTCGGTATGGCGGTATTAATGGTGGTCAGGCCTTCCGTTGTGGCACCACCGGAAGGCACACCTGCCTTTACGCTCAAGGAAAAACCACTGGCGGCTGTAGGCCTGTTTTTTGCGGGATTTTACGGTGGTTTTGTGCAAGCAGGAGTAGGCTTTATTATTATTGCCGCTGTGGCCGGCGGCTTACGCTATGACCTGGTGCGCACCAATGCCCTGAAAATGGCCATTACCGCAGCCTTGACTGTTGTTGCACTCGGCGTCTTTATCCTTAGAGGTCAGGTGTTATGGATTCCCGGACTAATCATGGCAATCGGGACTGTGGCAGGCGCCATGGTCAGCGTGCAGTTTGCCATTAATGTGCCGCAGTCGGTATTGAAGTGGGTATTGTTTGTTATGGTCATTATTGCCTGCGTCGCTGCCTACTTCAGCTAAGTGGCTTCCTGGTCGGCAGGCTTTTCAGCGCCATCCCCTTTCCCGACACTGGCAGGCCACAAACCCAGCTCCTGACATACCCTGCGGATTAAAAACCAGGCAAAAGCCCCGGCCAGTATATTCCCCAGTGCCGCACCGGCAAAAAGACCTTTCAAGCCCCACAACTGTGAACCGAGAAAGGCCAACGGAATATACAGCAGCATTAATCGGGTAAAAGTAAGCAGCAGTGCCGTTCTCGGTCGGCGTAGTACATTCAGGGACACCATAATAAGTACCACCACACCATGAGCACCATAGGTAAGAGGAAGAATCATCAAGTAGGTCGTAATGACAGTGATGACCTCAGGATTACTGCTAAAGGTGCCGGCAATGGTATCCCCCATCAGCAACAGCAAAATATAAATCAAACACTGAAAGGCAAGGACAAATTTCAGGCATCCCATCAGGGCTGCATAGGCACGATCCTGTCGACCAGCGCCGATATTCTGCCCGATAAACATCGGTAAGGTAGACGACAGCGCCATAACAAAAATAAGGCTGATGGTTTCCACTCGACTGCCAACACCAAATCCTGCCACAACAAAATCACCAAAGCGGGCGACCATCGCCGTCATGATGGCTGCCGCCAACGGTGTCATGATATTAGCTCCCATCGCGGGAACCCCTATCCCCAGAATCTGCAGCCAGTTTAGCCGTAAATGCAGCCAGCGTGGCCTGGAGAAATCCAGCAGCTTTTCATAATACCCCAGCACCACGAAAGAAATGACCAGCGTAATACTGGCGGCCAGTAAAGTTGCCACTGCGGCCCCGCGAATCCCCATGGCGGGAAAGGGCCCTATACCAAAGATCAGCAATGGGTCGAGAGTAATATTCAATACCGACAAACAGCCAGCCAGAGATGCCGACATCTTGATATTACCCATGGAACGAAAAGTGCTGTTCCCAATGACCACCAGCATCAGCGGCGGCAGTCCCAACAGTAATATATTGAGGTAATCCCGAATAAAGGGCAGGGTTCTGTCATCGGCGCCCAAGAGACGAAACAGAGGATCAATAATGACACTGCCAATCATGGCAACAGTTATCGCGAACAAAGCAGCAAATATAAGTCCGTCACTAATCAGCCGTGAAGAGTCAGCAAAGCGACTCTCGCCAATGAGGCGTGAATTGAGCGAACTCATGCCCATACCTATGCCAAGCGCGAGACTCACATAAATCATATGAATAGGAATAACAAAACTGGCTGCTGCCAGCTCAAGGGTGCCAAGACGGCTGATATAAAATGTATCGACGATCCCCATCAGGTGCATTGCCAGATTGCCAACAAGAGCTGACAGGGTCAACCTGAGCAACAAAGGCCTGACAGGCTCAGAGACGATCAAGCGGGATCTTTGGGCAGCTTTACTACTCATTACTATTTCAGCGTGTTATGGATGGGTGACTGATAACTGTTATCTGGCTGGGAACAGTAAAACACAAATGGGCAGAAATAAAGAATGGTTGTGGTGAGTTTTCTTTCAACTCATACAGCGATCTTAATACAAAAACTGAAGCCAAAAAAAGAGGGCTAATGCCCTCTTTTTTAGTGGCTGAGTGGCTGACTCCTAGTACTCGACGTAGGGAATCATTCGACCGAATATAATTACAGCCACCCAGATAGCGATTGAAAGCGCTGCAATCACTTTAGCTCTGAAAGGTGCGTCTTCACCATCAGCCAGCTGGCATAACTCCTTGTGCTCTCCAAACCAGAACCACAAGGCATTGATACCAGCAATCACAATCAATCCCATTTTCCACTGAAAAGCGATATTGGGAAAATAGCGAAACGGATCAGCACATAAAAATGCAATGCCCGTTGACAGATTGACGGCGAAAGCAATGATCGCAACCGGAATATATTTCATTGCTGCTTTCATGTTGATAAAACGGCCAAACCCGATGACACGCATATCAATTACCAGCAATGAGCCAAACAGGAATGTCAGGCCAATAAAGTGAATGGTTTCCATCATTGGAAACATCCAGAACTGCTCGCGCATTTGTCCACCTAACCAGGTGGCTTCAAACCAGGAGGCTAATGGTGCATAAGTATCATAATCCATAGTACATACCTCCTTATAAATAGGCCATTAAGCGGCCGGTTATCATTGCGCTAAACCAGCAAGCGATACAGGCAGCTGATGCTACTTTCGTCAACGTTTCGCTGGTATCACCCCTGACACTGTTCATTACTACTTTCATCAGGATACCACCGACAACGATGCTGCCAATCTTCAACTGGAAAGAACCCTGGAAGAAATAGGTAGTAGGCGTGTTACAAAAAAGAATCAATCCGGAAACCAGATTGATAATGAACCCGATCCAGCCAATAAAAAACAATTTATCGTAAGCCAGAATGGAAATATCTTTTGCATACCCCAATACCCTTAAATTCAGAGCAACCACAACACCCATTACAATTGCCATGCCGACAGCATGACTGGAGAGAACGATGGGATAACCCCATAGGGATTCACGAATGAAAATCCCTAAAGCCCCCTCTTCAAGCCAAATTAAAAAACCCATAGCTAATACCCACTCAACAATCTGGTTTCAAGTTCCAGAATTACAGCACAAAGAAGTGACCAGGAAAACAAAAGCAAAATCTGAATAGTGATTGGTTGATCAATATCAAAGTTATGCGCCGTGTATGACCGGTCTTATTATGCTCCCCTTATTAATTCGCAGCTAAATATCATCAGGTTGTATTAAAACCGGGCCCGAAATTATTCATAATCTGCTGGATTGCCAGAAAAGAACTTGCGCTTCTTTTTTGAGCTTGTTTTTTCAACATCATCGCAAGTGCTTCAAAGACCTGCCTAAAGTAAACCACATCCCGCCAATATTCAAGCAGACACTGAAGGCCCTGCCCGGGTTACGGTATTTTTTCAGGCAATTGGTTTTTACCGCCGGCAATTGTAATGCCATGTTGCAAAAAAGTGTGCAAAGATTAAGGAAAACAGCGGATTCTTTGTGTCATCATGACAAGTTGATTAAGCGAAAAATAAGACCCTGGTGGACAGAGAACTCAATGGAGCAAAGCCGACTTCACGCACTTGACGCCATCCGTGGAATAGCCCTTTTACTGGGTCTGTTTTTACACGGCAGCATCTCTTTCTGGCCAGGCCTTGATAGCTTCGGCTTTCCCATTTCCGATAACTCTAAAAGTATGACACTGACATACATGTTCTATGTATTGCACATGTTTCGTATGGCTGTTTTTTTCCTTATTGCCGGTTTCTTTGCCCACCTTTCCCTATCGCGCAAAGGTTATTTTGAATTTCTGAAAGACCGATTAAAAAGAATTGCGCTTCCGATGATCAGCGCCTGGATTATTTCACTAGTATTAATTATTCCCATTGCGCTCTGGGCGGCCAGAAAACTTTTCGGGCCTGACAGTCTGGCAGTGTTGCAGAATATGCAGCAATCTACTCCAGCTCAACCTGTATTATTGCAGTTCTGGTTTCTATACTACCTACTATGGTTTTACGGCCTTGCCACTTTGTTTTCATTCTTGCTGACCAGGCTCAATCCGGATGACCAGCTTATAGGTTTCCTTACCCGACTAATTTATCGCTTGTGTAAATTTCGGGTTATAGTAATTTTTACAGCCTGTATTTCAGCCTGGTTTTTTTATACACGAGAAAACTGGCTTTTCTGGGTAGGTATTCCCACTCCCACGGAAGCGGTCTGGAAGGAGGCCCCGGCATTTTTTATTTACGGTATGGCGTTTCTGCTCGGCTGGTTATTTGATCGGCAACGGCAATGCCTGGAAATTCTGAAAGCCCACTGGCCTCAGTATTTTGTACTGGCACTGGCATTAACCTTTTTGAGTGTTTCGCATTTAACCTACCCTGTGTTGGTTTATGTTGACGTCTCCGATAGAGAAAAGCTTACTTTTGCCCTGATCTATGCCTTTGCTTCCTGGTGCTGGATTTTTTCCCTGATCGGTATAGGCATGCAATTTTTTAGTAAAAAAAGTGAGTGGCGGCGTTATATTGCGGATGCCTCCTATTGGATTTATATCGCCCATCTCCCCGTAATTTTATTCCTGCAAACCCTGCTGATGCAGGTACCCTGGCATTGGTCGGTCAAGTTCGGGTTGATTCTAGGCATCACTACCGCTCTGTTATTCTGGAGTTATGAAAAAGTCATTCGCTATTCTTTCATCGGTACTGCCCTGAATGGTCCACGGCAGCGAAAAACTGACTCTGCGGAAAAAACCCAGAGTGTTTGAAAATAATTTTTGCAGGAAATCATTATCGGGGCTGAGCTATCGATTCCCTATTATTTTTCCCTGCATGTTTAAAGTTTGATCTCAGGCAAACCACAAGTCTGCCGATTTGCCTGATAATGAACAGATGAATAACAAAATAACTTCCTCACCGTGGCAGCGCTGGATCCGTCATCCGCAGAAAATGCCATTTCGCCGCATGCTGTTCCAGATCCATTTATGGAGCGGTATCAGCCTGGGCTTGTATATCTTTTTCATCAGCATCACCGGTAGTGTGCTGGTTTATCGAAATGAGCTCTACGTTATTTTTACCCCTGAACCGATTCTCTCTACGTCTACCAGTGCACTGCTTAGTGATGCCCGCTTAAAAGAAACGGCACAAACTGCCAACCCTGGCTACAGTGTTTCGCGCTTCTACCGCGCGGGTAACCGCGACCAGGCCGTGATCATCTGGCTGGAACAGGAAAATAAAGTCAGAAAACGATTGTATGATCCACGTACCGGCGAAGATGTGGGTAGCGCTGTAGAAACCGGTGTCAACATGGTGACAAATCTTATTCAGATTCACGATAATTTTCTCGCCGGACCTACCGGTCGAAAAATAAACGGGGTTGCTGCTATCGCCGTGACGCTGGTAATACTGACCGGGATAGTGATCTGGTGGCCCGGGGTAGCGCATTGGCGCCGCAGTTTAAAAGTTCGAACGGATTTTGGCTGGAAAAGACTTAACTGGGATTTGCATAGCATGATGGGGTTCTGGAGCTTTGGCTTTCTGCTGATATTTTCACTTAGCGGTATTTATCTGTGCTTCCCGGAATCCTTTCATGCTATCGCTGATCGCCTATGGCCCGTTACGCAGGAGAATGCCGGTCGCCGCCTGATCGATAGCGTACTCTACTGGCTGGCTTTCCTGCACTTTGGCCGCGTAAATGGTATCGGCCTTCCCTGTGATGGTCCCGGCTTGTGTGATCAGTCAGTTAAAGCGATATGGGCATTCTTTGGTCTGGCCCCGGCAGCCATGTTTGTGACCGGGGCAACCATGTGGTGGAATCGTGTACTACGGCGCTGGTTGAAAAAACGCTAGCGATTTATTCTTCCGTCAGCGTATTTACCTGACCATCTCCAGGTAACCACGGCCCACAAGCACACCACTTGAACTATCAAGTACTTCCACTGCACCCTCCCAATACTGGAAAGTCACATCCATTAATTGATCATCAAAAACGGCCTGTATCAGCCAGTCATTTTCCTGAAAAATCATATGCCAGCCAATCGCATATTGCTTGCCATCCGGTGCCTGCCAGTAAATTTCTTCCTCCAGACGCATTTGTTGGGGTGTGATTGCACTTTGTGTTCCCATCAGGCTGGTAAGGTTGCCTCCACTATTGGGATGAGCATTACCATTAGTATCCCTTAGCTGGTAATACATCAGTTCCTTACCGTCATCGAGCTGCAGGGAAAACCAGTCCCAACCTGTTTGGTCTGCCCCCAGCGCACTGGTACTCCATTCCCGGTCAAGCCAACTGGTACCATTTACCTCATGGCGCTGATCATCCAGATAAACCTGCCCCCGGGTATCTATTCGGGTAACGCTATAGTAGTAGGAGGCATTGCCCGCTTCAGGGGTTTTCTGACTGAGTCCATTTGTTCCCTGCAGGACAGGACTTTTTTCAGCCGTCAGGTTTAGTGACAAGGCAAACTCATCAGTAATTACTTCCAGCTCCCAGGGAAACTCATTGTCCGCAGAAAAAAGCTGCCAGTCGTTAATCCAGACTCGAAATGGATTCAGCGTGGCTCCCGCCAGGCCGGGTTCCTGACGCGAAAAAATTTCTGCTGCCATATGCGTTTCAGAACTAATATCACTGATTGCTGCATGTCCCATCCAGATGGCATTAGTACACCAGGCATTGCCAACTTCACAGTTATCATCAGCATCAGGCCTGATAGCGCTGGAAAAAAATGTCACCTGGTAACCAAAGCGTCTTCCGTTCTGTGTTTCCAAATTTCCAGTGAAATACCACCACTCATTGCGGAACCCCGGATGCGCGGCATGGTCCTGAGGAAAATTAAAACGGCGTGGTTCACTGGCACGCAAAAAACCCTCGACATCACTACTGCCAAGCACCTCTGCAGCAGACAATCGTTGTCTGGGATTTTCCTCTTCCCCATTACTGCAAGCCAGCAGCAATAGCAGAGACATTAAAAAAAAGCGTTTATTCACTACAGCCTCATGGTAGATTTGAATTATCTTCGTCGGATGGCGACCTGGCCGGTCTTATCCGACCTACGAAAATTTCACTTTTATTTTGCATTTAACTCCTCAGGTACCCTGCACTCTGAAGTTTTTTATTGGTGCTATTCTTCCCTCAGAGCCATGGCAGGCATAATTTTAGCGGCACGCCAGGCGGGATAAAGCCCACCAAGCAGAGCGGCTATCAGTGCCAGCAGAAATCCCTCGATTAATACAGACTCCGGCAAAAAGTGCTGCATGGACCAACCAAACGAACGCCGATTAATTACATCAATTAACACCTCTGACATCATTAACCCTAAAGGTAATGCCAGTACACCGGCACAAATTCCAAGCACGGCTGTTTGTTTCAGAATTAATGAACTTACTTGCCATGGCGTCATTCCCGTTGCACGCAAAATGGCAAACTCGCGCAGTCTTTCCAGTTGCAAGGCCATCAAGGTTGAAACTACGCCAATGAATGCCACCAGTATCGCCAATAGTCGAAGGACATTGGTAATGGCAAATGTTCTGTCAAAGATTTGCAGGGTTATTTCTCTTAATTGCCGATTAGAAACCAGGGTAAAGCCATTGTCATAAGTAGATAAAATTTCGCGAATCGCCGTTTCCACAACATCCTCATTACTCAGCGGATTTATTTTCAGTGACAAACGAGTACGGGGCTGACTCGCCCAGTATCCTTCATACAGGGAGTCATGCATTTGCACCATACCGATGCCAGAGGTGTAATCAAAAAAGATGCCCTTTACAGTAAATGGTCTTAATCCACTTTCTGTTAACAGGCTGATGGAATCCTCAAGTTCTATTTTTTGCAGGTATGCCAGTGGCTCGGAAATAAAAACACCCTGTCCTGTATCAAAGGCAGTCAAGCCATCCGGGCTGGTTTCCTTGAGGTAAAACTTTTCAATGGCGGGAATGGCATTTACACCCAAACGCAGAGGCCCAAATTCTGATTCCACCTGTTGCAGAACCGAAAAATAGTATCCCTCAATGCCATCAATGCGGTCGAGCTCATCAAGCAGCTCATCGGGAAATCCCTCTCGCAGAGTATTGGCAGACGCTGCCGTAAGCTGCAGGTCTCCGGGTAGTGACTGTTCCAGCCAGATAATTACCGTGCCCCGAAAACTTCCTACCATAACACCAACACCAACTGTGACAGAAACAGCCACGCACAAGGCTGCAACAGCCAGGCCAGTTCGATTAATGGCGCTGCTTGCATTACGTAAAGCCATGACCCCGGGAAGTCCAATCCAGCGCCGACTTATCAGCAGTAATAACTGTAACAGCAAATAAAGCAGACCAGGCACCAGCAAACAAAACCCAAATACCATTAATGTCAGGGCGACAAAACCTGTAACCAGGGACCCGTATTCCGGTATCAGCATTAAGCGCCCCCCAAGCAGTAAAAGTATCCCGGGCAGTGCCAGCAAATGGATCTTTCTTTGCCATTCACTGTTGACGGCGGCCTGATGCTGCAAGGTGACTGGCCGGCTCAGGGCAGCACGCACAGCAGGCAGGACAGCAGAGGCGATGCTTAGCAGCATGCCCAATACCAGACCTTTCAGTAACACCCAGAAATCGACAAAAAAACTGTTGATAGGAAGATTAAAGTATAGATTGTCTATCGTCGCCGTCACCATGGAAACCAGGAAACGACCAAGCAGAAACCCTGCAACTACGCCCAACACACTGGCTATCAACCCCAGGGCAGCATTCTCAAGAATCACCAGAGTAAAAACCTGTTGCCGGGTAACGCCCTGGGCTCTGAATATTCCCAGGGTTTGTTGACGCTGAATTACCGACAAGGTGACAGTGTTGTATATCAACAATCCGGCGACCAGTAATGACAACAGACTCATGGCTAGCAGGTTAATATGAAAAGCCTCGCTCATCTGCTGCAGATTGTCATTGCGCCCCTGTACTTCAACCAACATAAGATTTGCCGGCAACCAGCTGCGTAACTGAGCCACTGCTTCGTCATCCAGGGTCAAATCTATGGCATCCAGGCGTCCTGGCCGATCCAGCAACTTTTGTGCAGCGGCGATGTCAGCAAGAACAAGGTTCTCCGCTAGCGTTGCATCGGCGCTTTCAAATACGGCAGCAAGTTCAGCCTGATGTGAAGCGTTCATGGTACTTAAGGTGAAAGTATCGCCTGCTTCAAGGCCAAGGGATTGTGCGAGGCTTTCTTCCATAACCACGCTACGTGTGCGGCCAATAGCGGCGATGAAATTACCGGTTACCGCAAAAACCTGATCAGGCAGTCCAGGGCGGCTACGTTGCATTGCCGCTTCGCTGATGACATCAATACCAAGCAGGGTCAGTTCCTGCCCATTAACTCTTACCTTACCACTCAGTGAGGGGGCGGCTTTTTGCAGACCTAGCTCGGTCTTTACGCGCGTAAAAAAAGCATCTGGCAGACCATCGGAACCAGCGCTAATCTGATGAGAGATCTGCCCGCTAAGCAGTTCCAGGGACTTGTCGAATGCTTCCCTTGCGCTGTTATTGGCAAGATCAACTGCCACTACCATCATCACACCGACAGTAATGCCAAGTATGTTCAGGACAGTTTGCCAGGGTCGCTGCAAGGCATAACGCATTGCACTACGCCATAGTAATCCTGTGCCGGTAATCACTTTGTACTCATATAAGTCACCAGGCAAAGTCACCATCTCGCTCCGAGATGGCACCGTTTTCCAGAGTGAGAACCCTGCTGGCAGTTCTGGCAACAGCAAGACTGTGAGTCACCAGCAGCAGAGAGCTTTTACTTTCATCGAGGATGTCATGAAGCACCTGCAGTACATCTTCACCTGTTTTTGCATCCAGATTTCCGGTGGGCTCATCAGCCAGAACAATATCCGGGGAATGCACCAGGGCTCTGGCAATGGCAATGCGCTGTTGTTCACCTCCGGATAAGCGGGAAGGAAAACTGGCGGCCTTATCCGCCACTTTCAGTCTCGACAATAATGTCATGCTCTTTTCTCTGGCTGCTGCGGACGCCATACCATTGAGTTCAAGTGTCAGGGCAACATTTTCAACAGCAGTAAGGCTGGGGACAAGATTAAAAAACTGGTAGATGAAGCCGATATGCTGACGTCTAAACAAGGTACGCTGGGTTTCATTCAGCGCAGAGATATTGTGTCCATTGAGTATCACTGTTCCCTGTTCCGGCAGGTCGATACCGCTGATCAGGTTGAGCAAGGTGGACTTGCCTGAACCACTGCGACCCAGCAATGCTACTTTTTCACTTTTACTAATCTTCAGTGACACCTTTTCCAGCACACGATGCTGCTGCGAGCCTTCCGCATAACTGTGGTTTATCTGGTTTAAGGTGATAAATGAATGGATAGAGTCGTGTTCGTTATCTTGTAGCTTCATTAATCAGGGGCGCCGGAGTTGGGCTTTCAATGGCCCAATTTCCCATTCGCTATGCCATTATGACTCTATGTCATTATAAAAGTCTGTCCTGTAGCCATTGAGAAATATCTTCTATCTCTTCAGGACAAACCCTATGCGACATAGGGTAGGTTTTATAATGCGGGTGGTAGCCCAATTTTTTAAGATACTTCACAGTATTCTCCGCCATCCATTCAGGCAACATAGTGTCCAGAGTACCATGAAAAATCTGGATGGGAAGACTGCCATTGGAGGGGTGAGGAGTAATGGCCTCTGCTGATGGGAAGAAGGTAGAAAGTCCAAGTATTCCCGACAGCGGTTTATCATAAGTCAGTCCGGCCTGCAGACAAACTGCGCCACCCTGGGAAAACCCCACCAGAATTATCTGGTCACTGGCTATCCCACGGTCAATCTCTCTGTCTATCAATTTATGAATGGCAGCGGCTGAACTGAGTAACTGGCCAGCATCAATATGACGTTCACCATGTTTCAGAATATCAAACCAGGCCGGCATTACCATGCCACCATTGATGGTAATGGGAATCGACGGTGCGTGAGGTAATATGAAGCGCGCACTTTTCTCACCGGGTAATTTTAACTGAGGGATGATGGGCTCAAAATCATGGCCATTGGATCCAAGCCCATGCAGCCAGATAACGGCTGCATTAACGTTAGTTCCAGTTTCTACTTCTACTGTTTTCAATAATTCCATTGCTACATTGTATGTCGCATACTTACTATTCTTCAAACTCTAATAGCAATAAGAACTATTGCAGGACAATTATCATGAAAGAGTCCCTCTTTCCTTCACGCTGGGCAGTTGAAACCCCTGATGTCATACAGCTCTATTCCATGGCTACCCCCAATGGCCAGAAGGTAAGCATAGCTCTTGAGGAGATGGGGCTTTCCTATGAACCCCACCTGATAAATATTATGAGTGGCGATCAGCATGATGAGGAATTTATCAGCATCAGCCCTAATGGAAAAATTCCGGCTATTGTTGATCCTGACGGCCCTGAAGGAAAAACAGTAACGCTTTCAGAGAGCGCAGCCATCCTTATATACCTGGCAGATAAAACCGGGCAGCTGCTACCACAAAACTATCTAAGTCGGATGGAACATATTCAATGGCTGATGTTTCAGATGGGGCATATTGGCCCCATGCTCGGGCAGTTTGGGCATTTCTATAAGTTTGTCGGCGATAAACTGCAAGATGGCTATTCGCTTGATCGATACACGAATGAAACCAAACGTTTGTTAAGCGTGATTGACAAGCGTCTTGATAATAAAAAATACATTATGGACGAATACAGCATTGTGGATATTGCCATGGTGCCCTGGATAAATTGTTGTGCAGAATTCTATGAGGCCTGGGAACATCTGGATATGGGTAGCTTTGCTAATGTTGAGGCATGGCGTAAACGGGTCAGTGATCGCCCAGCTTATATAGCAGGAAAGGATGTTTGCGGTTTATGAGCGGGTAATTTTTATAATCTGATATTTATTCTTCTACCTTGCCTTCCAGGTATAGCCACACCCCCTTGTTCCTATGAAAAGCAGATGTCTCATGGTGAACCAGGTCAGGGCCATCATCCACGGCATAAATTGCCTTGAATTCAACCCGCCCCAGATCACCTTTTTGGGTGGTATCGATGATTTCCAATGATTTCCAGACATGCCCTTCAGCCATTAGGTCTGCCATGCGAATGTTTTGCGCTGTTGCAGGATGCCAGGTACGCACCAGATACTCGCGATGGGAGTTTTCACCGAGGGCATAAGCGGCATAACGGGAACGTACCAGCTGTTTAACGGTTTTTGGTTTTGCCGTGTAATTCAAAAAAGGTTCACAGCATTTACCAAACACTCTGCCGCTTCCACAAATACATAGGTCACTGGATTTCATGTGCTGATTGTATGCAGAAAAAGATTAATGGTACAACTTGTCGGGATACACAGCACGCACCATGCTGAGCAGCTCAATGAAAAATCCGCACACTTTAGGCCAGTGTCTCTTGCCATTACAGGGGAAGGTAATTCTTGCCAATGGACATACCGCAGATTCGTGAGAGGTTTGTGTAGGAAAGCCCGGTTTCATCATGCCAGGTATTAAATGCATCCTGACAGATTCTCAAATCTTTTTTGCTGGAAGGGTTGTCCCTGATTTCAAGACCGGCCGCTTGTAGTCTACCAACAACATCGCCACTCAATATAAAACCATCTTTACCCATGAAACGAATGAAATACATGCCGGTATTACCACCAAGCCTGGCCCCGTGTTTTTTCAAATAGGCCATTAAGCCCACTTGATCCTCAACAGCCCATTTAGCAAAGTGGCTGGCAAAAGAACCATGTTTAGCAGCTTCTTCCATCAGAAAGATCGCATTATCCTGAACCGCCTGTATTTTTATCCGGTTGCGTACAATGCGCGTATCGTCCTGGTAAGCATCCCACTTTTCCGGTGGCATATGAGCAAGACCGCGAGGATTGAAGCCATGAAATGCCTCCTCAAAACCATCCCACTTGTTCTTGATGACCTTCCAGTTAAATCCTGCGTTAAACACACAGCGTGTCATCATGGCGAGATAACGGTCATCACTTAATGCCGCAAGTTTTTTTGAGGAAAGAGGTTTGTGAGTTGCCAGCAAGGCATCGAGCGCTTTCCTGCCGCCTTTTCTTTCTGCGGCCAGTTCCTGAATTTCTTTAAAGGGAGTCAATGTCATAAGAACCCAGAAAAAGATAAAGGATAAAGGAGAGCGGAAAAAATTCGTAGAGTGTCAGAGCTTACCAATCTGGAAAGTTTAGAGGCCCACTTTTTTCCTTTATCTTTTTTCCTTTATCCATTTAAAAAAATTATTCAAACAATGCCTGGTTCACATAATTAGCGACATCCCGGATCTGCTCCGCTGATAGTATGTTTTCAAACGCCGGCATTTGCTCATTCTGACCGCGAGTCATTACGGTGGCGATGCGTTCCAGATTACTCGAGACATTCTGCAGGGAGATTCCTTCTGAGTGCCCGCCACCCAGGCCATTATTGCCATGGCAGGCGGCGCAAACCAGATCAAAGGTTGACTGGCCGGCGAGCAGATCCGGCTCACCGGGTGCAATTTCTACCGGGGACATATTTGCCAGCGGATTAACTGCCTGCGCGAAAGGCAGGGATTCCATTTCTCCATTAAGAGAAAATAACCACAGGCTATCACCATGATCCCCTGAAGAATAAACCGTGCCAGCCGACATCACGGCAATATACTGCACACCTTCATGCAGGAATGTGGTTGCGGGCGCATTGACACCGGCGTCAGTTCTGAAAGCCCAGAGAATTTCCCCATTCGCTTTATCCATGGCAGTTAAACGACCATCACTTCTACCGGCAAAAATCAAACCGCCACCAGTATTGATAGATCCGCTCATACAGCCCTCGGTCCATTGCCGTTGCCACTGCAGACGATTGGTCTTTAAATCGATCACAGAGAAGATTCCACGGCGAGCAATGGAAACTCCGGTCAGCGCACCGGCACCCATCCAGATACGATCATGTTCCGGTTCACCCTGAAAAGTCTGATTGCCATCACTATTGGAAAAAGCCGTGTTATCGATTCCACAGATATACATGTGATTATTTTCGGGGTCATAGGAAGAAGGTGCCCAGTTGACTGCCATCTGTGGTTTATAGATCACCAACTCTGTCCAGAATGGAGTAAAAATTCTGCCTTGGTTTATCAGTGCCAGTTCTTCCGGCGCTATATCAATTTCCTGGGGAACAACGGCATCGCCAATGGGGTATGGTTGAGTCGCTGCTGTTTTCTGGCGCGGCTCCTGAGGTACCGGTCGCTCCTCAATACCGATTAATGGTTCACCGGTAATACGATCAAGTATATAAACCCAGCCTGTCTTTGATACTTCGGCGATCCCTTTGCGCATCTCGCCATCATATTCTGCATCAAACAGAATAGTTGGATTGGGAGAATCGTAATCCCAGATGTCATGGTGTACCTGCTGAAAATGCCACTTGTATTCACCACTGTAAACATCAAGGCCGATCATTGATACGGTAAACAGATTATCCCCTTCCCGGGTAGAGCCATTAAAATCCGGCGCTGCGTTACCAGTAGAAAAATAAACCATGCCCAGTTCAGGATCTACCGTTGGTGTTTGCCATATTGGCGCACCGCCATACATCCAGTTATCGTTATACGAAGGCCAGGTATCATGTCCGAATTCATCTGGACCGGGAATGGTATAGAAGGTCCAGAGCAAGTCGCCAGTGGCAGCATCATAAGCTTTTATCCGTCCACGAATGCCCAGTTCACCACCCGCAAAACCGGTAATGATCATGCCATCAAAATACAGTGGTGCACTGGTTATGGCGTATCCCTTTAAGGGATCCTCTGCCTGGATTTCCCAGGCAACTTCACCGCTTACCTGATCCAGAGCAATTATTTTTGCATCGAGACGACCAATAAAAATTTTTCCTTCTCCCATCGCTACACCACGGCTAACCCAGCCACAGCAAACATTCACCCGATTAGGATCCAGATTGGCCTTGTATTGCCAAAGATGTTCACCGCTTTCTACATCAATGGCAAAAACATCATTTTCTCCGGTAATGGTATAAAGCACGCCTTCATAATAAAGCACCTGTGCCTGTCCGCTGTGGTTTGGTGCAGTACCGGACTCCAGATGAGTGCGCCAGTTAGCTTTTACACCGGACACATTGTTTTTATTGATCTGATCAAGTGGCGAGTAACGCCAGTTATAGAGATTCCCGCCATTGGTCACCCAAGCTTGTACTGGCGACTGTAACAGGTCTTCACCAAGAAACTCTGGCGATGGTGTCACCTGGGCCTGCAAAAGGCTTGATGGGGTAATAGATAAAAGACTAAACAATAAAAGATATAAGCCGGTGATATTTTTCATGATAGAAATTATTTCATGTTAATTTTCAGTGAAGGAAATTATGACACAATCTTGATGCTTCTAGCAGTCAGCAATAATAGGGTCGCCAAAAAGTCGATTATGGTGCTTGAGAGGTCTGCTTATCGCCAAAGGTTTTAAAGTCGAGAGCACAAGGACAGGTATTGACCGGCGCAGGAAATCTGGCTTAACTTTCCGAAGCAAGGCTGCAACAACAGCCTGCTTTATTATTCTACTGCGCGCGTAATTGTTCTATTAATGCTGCTGTTTCCAGATGAACATCCCCGCCGGCACCACGACCAAACCTTCCAGCCTGACCCATAGCGGCATCAAATACAGTATTGCCATTTGAGTCTTCAATAGACAGATCAGCACCGTGATCTACAAGCAATTGCACGACACTGTTCCAGCCATTAGTGGCTGCGCCAAAAATAGCTATCTGGCCGAAATCTTCGCGGGCATTTACATCAGCGCCATATTCAAGCAGCAGGCTTGTAGCAGCGAAGGATTCTTCCTCGTTACGGAACCTTCCCCGGGTATCAATGGCGCTGGCCCGATATCCCGCTGCAACAATGAGCGGCGTTACATCGTTTTCCTGGGGCAAATCCACCAGGGCACCATGTTCAAGAAGCAATTTCATGGCTGGTATATCTGCGCCTCGGGCTGCGCGAAAAAGCGGCGTGACGCCTGTTCTCAGTAGTCCATCGGCTCCCCGGTCTGCACCCAGAGCACGGTAAGGTGGAAACAGTTTTAACTGCAAATTCGGATTCCCGCCCCGCTCCAGAATCATCTCAATTATTTCCAGTGGCGTCGTCAGGTCGCCCGACAATCGGTCGGGACGGCCACCATGAGGAATCGTGCTGTAATCAACAGCGCCATAAAGCGGGTTCCTGCCATAGAAGTCCCACTTATCCAGCAGGGCGCCTGATTCAATTAGCTGCTTTGCAGAATCCCACTTGGCATTCAGTGTCGCCATTAATAATGGCGTTACCGACTCCGGATCCGCTTTGTTAATGTCGGCACCAGCTTCGATCAGCAAACGAATACACTCTGCGCATCCCTCCCGGGCTGCATACAGCAGCGGCGTAAGGCCGCCGGCTGGTAGTACTTTCATTCGTGGTTCCGCAGTAACCTGCCGTTCCCAGTTATTGGGCATGGATTGCGCATCAGGATCAGCACCGTGTTCCAGTAAAAAGCCAACCATCTCCGGCTGTTTCTGAGCTGCTGCCCACATCAGGGCAGTCTGGCCACGCCATTTTTCTAATGCGTTTACATCCGCCCCGGCCTTCAGCAAAACTTCGGCTGCTTCAATATTATCAGTGCGAGCAATAATCATGATCGGGGTTTGGTCATCAGCACCCTTTTCATTAGGGTCAGCATCTGCATCCAGCAGTCGTTTAATGACATAGGGATTACCAATGATGGTTGCCTGGGATAATGGCGTAGCACCATAGTCATTTCTGGCAGTGACATCGGCACCACGTCTGAGTAACAAGCGAATCAGGTCTTCGTCGTTATGATAAACAGCCCAATGCAAAACCGTGGTTCCATCGGACTGAGCCTGATTAACATCGGTGTTGCGGTCAATCAGTTCCCGCGCCGCCTCGGTCTCACCTGAAATTGCCAGTTCCAGCAGTCGGGCTTCATTGCCATCCTGGGAAAAACCGGATAATGGAAAAAAGATGAATGATAAAAGTCCCGCGCAGAAAATATTTCTGAAATGAATTCTGTTCATACTAAAAACCCGAACCGGTATTTGCCAGGTCCAGTACTCCTCTTTTATCTTTTTTCAGTGTTTAAACTTCTTCGAAGCGACCGGTGCTGTCACCAAAAGATTCTTCATGCACACCAATTCGATCCAGAACCGTCAGCATTAAATTGGAAACTGGTGTTCTTTCTTTAGCCCGAATATGCTGACCGCCTTTTATAGTTCCACCACCCTTGCCAACAATAACTGAAGGCAGAGGATAGTGGTCATGTGCGTTACTGTTGCTCATATTACTGCCATATAACATGATGGAATTGTCCAGCATGGAACCGTTATCGCCGTCCGGCAACTCAGCCAGCCTGTCAACAAAACGTGCAAAGACGCGGCTGTGATATTCCTGAATCCTCAAAAGACGGGCAATTTTATTGGCATCATTCTGATGATGTGACAGTGGATGGAAAGCATCTGAAACGCCAACATGGTTATAAGTCTGATTACTGACTTCAGCCGCCAGCATCATGCTGGCAATGCGTGTGATATTTCCCTGGTAGGCCAATAAAATGAGATCCATTTGTAGATTGATGTGATCATCAAAAGAACCAGGGATGCCAGAAGGTGCATCGGGCAACTCCATATGCGACATATCATGCTCTGCCGTTTTCTGTACCCTACGTTCTATTTCCCGTACAGTTTCCAGATAATCATTCAATACCACCCGGTCCGTAGCACCGAGCTTTTTCGCCAGCTGGTTGGATTCCTCCATCATCAGATCCAGAATGCTGCTGGTCTGTTTCGCCAGGCGCTCACGTTCCTGGGCATTGTCGCCAACACCAAACATGGTCTGAAACAATTTGCGTGGATTATTTTCCATCGGCAGTGGCGTGGTGGGTGTTCGAAAAGAAATGGTACCGGCATAACTACAACCATAGGCACGATCACAGGAACCGGCAGCACCACTGGTTTCTGTCGCCACTTCGATAGAGGGGAGCGGTGTATCCTGGCCAATATGCTGGGCAGCGATCTGATCAACTGTCGTACCGCCATAAGGTTCATGACTTACTCGTGGCGCGGCTCCAGTTAACCAGGTGCCGGGAGTTATAGCATGCACGGGGCCATAGGCACGCTTATTTTCCAGATTGGAAACGATGGTCAGATAGTTTTTATGGCTTTCCAGAGGCTGCAAAATAGATTTCAGTTCAAATTCATTGCCAACGGTTTCAGGTGTCCAGTTTTCCATCACTGCCCCATGAGGGAAATAGAAAAAGCCCATTCTCGGGGCTGTGGTCGCGGCAGTTTGCGCCAATGCAGTTCCTGCCGGGATCATGGCTTCCAGTAACGGCAGGGATACACTCGCAGCAGCACTTTTCAAAAAGGTCCGTCTGGGCATGTGCTTCTTGGTAATGAACATTATTCTTCTCCTCATACTCACTAGTACTGACACGTACTAAACAGGGCAAACATGGAGCTTCTTAAGCTCTTTATAAGCCACCGACCTGCATATTCTCTTCAGGCACAGTGATCTTCCTGAACTGATCACTATTGATTATTCCCATCACTATTGATGTAAAACTGTAATCATCCCGGGCTGCATTCCTCACAATTTCCCGTACCGCGGGCATGTCATGATACTCCACAGAGCGACCCAGTGAATATGTCATCAATTTTTCAGTGAAGGTCTGCACAAACTGTTCAGGTCGAGTCACCAGGGCTTCCCGCAAATCATTAACGCCATTCAGAGGCGTACCATCCGCCAGCTGGCCGGAAGCGTCAATAGGAATATTTCCCGCGTCACTGTCGCGCTCACGCCACTGACCTATGGCATTATAATTTTCCAGAGCCAGCCCCAGGGGATCCATTACGTCATGACAACCAGCACAGGCGGGATTATCTCGGTGAACTTCCAGACGTTCTCTTACTGTCTGGGATACTGTTGCCCCTTCAGGGGTTTCCGGAAATGCCTCCACATTCGGTGGCGGAGTTGCAGGTGGTACACCCTGGAAGTTTTCCATAATATAGGCGCCCCGAATAACCGGCGTTGTGCGATTGGCATAGGATGTCACCATTAATACGCCGCCTGTTCCCAGCAATCCATAACGCTCTTCGTCTTCAAGCCTGACTTTCCGGAACTGGCCTCCCTTCACATTACTGATACCATAATGCAGGGCCAGTTCTTCATTCAGATAGGTGTAATCGGCGGTAATCAGGTCGAGGATATTATTGTTATCACGGAATACACTACCAGCAAAAAGCCGAATCTCCTCGCGAAATGCTTCCAGTAGTCCGGCATTGTAGGCTGGATAAATCTCAGGGTCGGGATCAATGTTTTCAAGGTCACGCAGGCGCAGCCACTGAAATACAAAGTTTTCAACCAGTGAGTCGGCCCGGGGATCCTCAAGCATTCTTTCAATCTGGTCAGACAAAACCCGGGGTTTACTCAAATCATTTCTCGCTGCCAGATCAATTAATTCCTGATCCGGGGATGAACTCCAGAGAAAAAATGCCAGACGCGAAGCAAGTTCAACATCATTGATTGCTAGAACATCACCAGGTTGGGCATTCTCCGGGGGAATTTCCGCTCTGAAAAGAAACTTGGGGCTGGTCAGGATAGCCATCATGCCGTTCTTTATCCCTTCATCAAAGGAGCCCAGTTCCCGGCCAGCGGCATAAAAGCGCAGTGGTGCAGCAAGATCTTCATCACTAATTGGCCGCCTGAAAGCCTGTTTTGCCAGGTTGGCAAAAATCTGGCGCGCACATTCCAGTTCTGAAGCCGCCGCATCAGGCTCACAGATCATCACCTTGCGCCGGCTGGGCGTGTCTATAACACCTGCCGAAGTAATCGGCCCCTTGATTTCCAGACCTCTTGCTCGTGCAATTCTGCCCATGCCCCGATTACCGCCCAGGTCATGAAGAAACTCATCCGATTCAGCAAAACTGCGAGCCACAAAGGCAACCCCGATTTCATGCTCACCGGAGGTCAGGGATACAGGTATATCACTGAAGCGGCCATTTATTTCAGCGACAGCCGGTGCCTGAATTTGATCCAGCATGCGCAGGTCTTCGCCTCCGCCAATATCGCGCTGAAATATTTTTTCGCCATCCACGGTAACAATGACCGTATGATTGTATTCCATACCCAGCGTATATCCCGCACCAGCCATGCCCAGTACGCTAAGTGAATACTCACCATCTACGGGAAAAACATGTTCAACCAGAACGCCGCCCCTGGTGCCCATTGGCAAACCGTCGATATGCCCTGCCTGGTTGGCCGGATCCATACGGTAAACAGTGCTTTCATTTCTTGGAAAAGGGTTTCCTACGGCCTGCTCACTAACGACTCTGGCCGCAGCAATATACTGATCAAGAAATGAGGGAGAGATCTTCAGTACGGTGGCAATATTGTCAAAACCGTCACTGTTATCATCTTTTGGCAAGGACAGCTCGGTATCCAGTCTTACTCCGGTAATATCATAAATGGCATTAACATATTCTGTCCTGTTCAACCGATGCAGCCCGATGCGCCCAGGATCTGGCTCCATGGCGGCGTGACTATCCAGTGCTTTTTCCAGGTCGGCAATGAGCTCCCAGCGTTCTTTCTCGGAAGGCTGTTCCTGACTCGGTGGAGGCATAACGCTGTTACGAATTTTGCGCAGTACCATTTCAAAAATTTCAGCCTCTGTGCCGACGTCCTGTGGCCCCACCAGCGTAAAATCGACACCACCGGCATAATCTTCAAAGTTATGACAAGTCGTGCAATATTTCTCCAAAGTAGACCAGCTTTCTTCCAGGTCATTGACCGCAACCTGGTAATCGGCCGATGCTGCCATTACTGATATGCCGCTCAAACCCGACATGGAGAGCACCATGCACAAGCGACCCAGCACAATGTTAAACGGGTTCTGGAAAAGGGTTTTCTTCTTCATAGAAACTAGTGCCTGCTTAATACGGATTTTCTTTCAACTTATGACAGCTCATATCTACGTACATTTGCCTTTAATTGCCTACAATTGTCGCCAAAAAGCGCCAATTTCCTCTATTTTCTGCAAATTACTTCAATGCAGCCCATGTGGCATCTTTCATTATCATTTCACGACAATCAAATAATGCCTGGAATAGCTCGTCCCGGTACGTGATACCAGGTACCGCGGTATAACAACTGCACAAACAAACTGGCGTCACCATAGATGCTATCGTATTCCGACATTGGCGAGGTCGCCATGAACTGGTCGAGACTTCTACCCGTTCGGTAGGCATCGGCAACTTTTTCATAAGCCAGATCAAGCATTTGCTGCTGGACTTCAAGAGCCGGACGTTGCTGTATCGCGCCAACAGCGGGAACCAGTAGCGTCTGGGCATCAGTCATTTGTAATAGCTCTGCGGTAGTTTTCTGGGCCCCGCCAATCCAGCCACCGCTTACATAATCAAGAAGTGGGTAAGCGTTCACTGTCAGCATATCACCCAAAATAATCACGTTTGATTCGCGAAAATAGACATAGATATCACCGTCCGTATGGAACTGACTGATAAAACCGTAATCGACGCTGCTGCCGGCAAAGGTTAATGAGTCTTGCTTGTAAAAAGTCGAATTGGCCTGGGCTGTGGGTGCCATTGGACGATAATGCCGATCTTCCCAGGAAACGTAAAAATCATTGTTTTGCCAAAGGCGGGTATTTTCATGGGCAATGATGCGGGTGCCCAATGATCCAAAATACTCATTCAGACCACAGTGTTCCGGCCGCCAATTGGTATTAAACAGCGCGGTAACCGGTTTTCCCTGCCCCAGGCGATCAATTTCTGCCAGTACTGCAGCCGAATAATCCTCATGCCCACCATCTACGACAAGGACAGAGTCGCTTCCAACCGCGACCACTACGTTACAGCCCGCCCCGGATATCAGGTGAATATTGTCTCTTACCAGCGATGTTTGCACGCTCGCCTGGGCAGCCAGGGTTAGTGCAGGCTTGAGGGCCAGGCCGAGACCACACAGTGCCGTACCTGCCAACAGACTTCTTCTGCTAAGCGCCTGTATTATATTGTTTTTATTACTTTTCATGCTGGCTGCCAGCCCCTCCGGGCCTGTTTCTCAAAACCCTGAATTTAAGTCTGAGGAAAAAAAAGTTTTTGCGTTGTCACCAGTGTAAACCACAACATGGCTCTACGCTGTTAAGATAACTCCAGCTCCTTTTGCCCAATCAACTTCCCGCCTTTCCTCTGCGAGTCAGCTACAAAAAGACATTAAGCCAGTGCAAAATGCCCTCTCCCGCCGATAAGCAGTGAGATAAAAGGGTTAGCTAGGATAAATAGCCGAGAAACCTTTATCAAGCGAAAGCAGGGATGATTTGATGACGCATGTTACATACCCAACTGGCTACCAGCGCATTTAGTCGAGATCACTGAAATCCGGCAACTGGAGACCGCGCTCCTGTAGATACTCATCATAGATGGATTCGCTACAGGAATATTCCATTATAGGGGTATCGGGAGAATATCTGAGCGATCCGGTAATACGAACCGGTTCTGTGTAGAGTTTCTCATCTGTCAGCACCATTTCATTGGTCAGATACTTTTGCTCAACTCCGTCGGCATCGGGGAGGCTGACTATATTCCAGCGCTCCACTATGGTTGCATCGTCAGAGTTCGGGGTACGTCGCATATAGGGATGCTCGCGCAAATAACTGGTTTCAATCACCAGGGTATCGCCTTCAAAGTGTCCTACAGAGTAACCCATGCCGGTATGAAGGATTGGTTCCGGTCTTGGACTACCCGCCAGATAGATCTTTCGGTACTGGAAATAACCTTCCCATAGCATATTTATAAAACCATCCGTCTGAACAATTTCTACCGGAAAAGGGGCGCCCCAGATACTTCTTGGCAGACCAGGTTTTATACAGAAACCACCTGGATCATCCGAGAGATCAAATGATGCAACGTAGTCATCGTGCAGTTTCTGCGCGCTTTCGTTAAAGGGTAACTCCCTGGTAGCGGGAGCCAATTGAGGCGCACCAGGACCAAACGCCGGAAACCAGAGTCCACTAAAATCTGGTTGGGAGTAGGCCAGAGACGAGCCCAACATTAATACGCTTACAAGAAGTAGATTTCTGACCATATTTTGCTCCAATTGTTTTTTCCTTTTTCTAATCCCGCGAATTCATTACTGGCAAGCTTTCCAAACGCTTTATTTTTCGACTAAATTTATCATAGTTAAACTTAACACCCCCAATGATTTTAGCCCACCCGCCTATTCCTACCTTTGCATTTCCATCGCCTAGGCAGTGGCCAAAGTATAACCACCAATGATAATAAAGCCCGCACCTGCAACATAATGCAGATACTTTTCATTGATATATTCCGACAACACGCTGCCGGCAAGAACGCCGACGGCAGAAGCCAGAACCAACGCCAGAGATGCTGCCAGAAAAACCGTTAGCTTGCTTACCTCCTTGTCGGCGGCAAATAGCATTGTGGCAAGTTGGGTCTTGTCGCCCAGTTCGGCTATAAAAATCGTAGTCATTACCGTAAGAAATATTTTCAATTCCATTCTTGCTTCCTTATAAACGTGTCGAAAAAAAGCCGGGGTGTTTCCCGGCTTTTTACTTACTGCTTTACCGACTTTTTAATCAGGCTTTCTGGCAATAAAAATAAATCGATCTACATCTCTGCCATAAATTGGGTCTGAAATTGAACGGGCATGATCATCGGCATTGGTGCTCAGCAAATCCGAGTCCGCTACGATTTCCAGACCAGATGCTTCAATCCAGGAGCGTGCATCAGATTTCATCATCCTGTGCATCATGGCATTTTCCATTCCCGCCATCCCAACATGATCAATAACAGCCACCATACCACCTGGCTTCAGCACATCATAAATAGCCTCGAAATAAGGCGTGGCACGCTCATTATTAAAATGATGGATGTTTAATGCAGTAATCGCACGATCAATGGAATTCGATGGATAATCAGCGACTTCTTCAAAAAAGGCTTCAGTATTTCCAAGGCTTGCCGCCACATCTTTCTGAGCCTGGCCATCATTTCTTTGCAAAGCACGTGGACCAAACTGGGCAACTACCTTACCGCGCGGCCCAACCGCTGCCGACATGACTCTGGTATACCAGCCACCACCGGCACCAATATCCATTACCGTCATTCCCTCATCAACCTGAAGAAGATTCATGACCTGATACGGCCGACGTGAGCCATCTCTGACACGATCAGCTTCAGGACGATCTTCAGATAACAGCTTGTCCATAAAGTCCGGTGCTACATCTGCGTTTACCATGTGTGCACTAAATAACAGGCAAAGCATCAGACCAGACTTAACAATTAACGTTTTCATGTATATACCCCTCGAACTAGAAATAGAAAAAAATAAATACTACAGATACTGACTTTACTTACAGCGGGCGATTGAAACTTTTGAAATTTACCTGCTGAATGCAAATTGGCCATCGAAAGTAAACTACATCCCGTCAGGAATCAAGGAAATCCCCGGGTCTGCCAGCCAATTTCATAATTCCTTCAACAATTAATCCGGTAAATAATGTTTATTATCAACCGGCTTCATGGTCGCATTGGCAACCAGACCAATACACAACAGGGCAGCCATAAGATACATGGTGTTGTTATAGAGACTGGAGGTAGGATCAATAGTGCCAGCTGGCGCTATCTCCATAAGGCTGGCAATGGTCACGGTTTGCGCTGAAACCAGCTGGGAAAGCTGGTCAAGACCTGCACCATAGTGTGCCTGGAAATCGGCGGGGTCAATTTTGCTAACCAGATCGGTAATTGCCCGGGTTACTGCAGATTCCCTGAAAGAGGTTATCGCCAGCGGACCTACAACACCCGCCGTGCTCCAGGCAGTAAGCAAACGGCCATGTATTCCGCCAACATATTTTGTACCAAAGACGTCAGCAAGGTAGGCAGGAATAGTGGCAAAGCCACCGCCATACATTGTAAAGATAATCATGGTGGCCGCATAAAACAGTACCAGCCAGACCACTGCCGGATTGGCGCTGACCTGCTGTGCGGCAAATGGCACAGAACAATAAAGTAGAATTCCCAGAGCAAAAAATATCCAATAGGTATTTTTGCGGCCAATATAGTCTGAAAAGCTGGCCCAGATAAATCGACCCAGCATGTTAAAGACTGAAATCATGCTGACGTAAATGGCAGCGAAGGCACCGTCCACAATTCCTGGCAAGGTGGTGCCAAAAATTTCACTCATCATGGTGCTGGCAACTCCCAACACACCAATGCCTGCGGACACATTCATGCAAAGCACAACCCATAGTTTATAAAACTGTGGTGTCTTCATCGCTTCTTCGATATCCACATTATGTGAAGTCATCATTTTGCTGGCACTGTCATCATCCCGGGGCGGCGTCCATCCTTCCGGTTGCCAGTCATCTGCCGGAACCCGATAGGAAAAAGAGGCAATGACCATGACAATAAAATAGAGGATACCCAACACAAGAAAGGTTTCAGCCACGCCCACTGACCCGGTACCCACCACATAAACCCCTTCCGGACCTGGTACCAGCATGCCTGCAAGCTCATTGGCGCCAACTACCACTACTTCCAGTTGCTCACCGGCGCGCTCGACAAAGCGACGCCCGGCTTCAGTGATCAGGTTGACCTGATCAACTGTACCCAGATATTCCGGCGCCTCATAAAAATACTGTATGAAGTATCGTTTCAATGGCGCGCCTATCATTGCACCACCACCAAACCCCATGATGGCCATACCTGTTGCCATCCCCCGACGATCCGGAAACCATTTGATCAGTGTGCTGACTGGAGAAACATAACCAAGCCCTAGGCCACATCCCCCGAGAACACCATAACCAAAATACAACAGCCATAACTGGTGTGTAAAAATTCCGAGCCCGCCAATCAGGTATCCACCACCCCAGAGCACTGCCGCTGCTGTGCCCATCAAGCGCGGACCGACCTTATCGAGCCAGTGTCCGGCTAAGGCCGCGGCAAGACCGAGGAAAACAATCGCTACGGAAAATATCCAGGTAACATCCTGAAGGCTCCAGTCTGATGAAGCAGAATTGACGACACCGTACAGGCGCGTTAATGGCGGGTTATAAATACTCCAGGCATAAACCGAGCCGATACAAAGGTGGATCGCAATGGATGCAGGGGGAACCTTCCAGCGATTAAACCCCGGGGGAGCAATAATTCGCTCTCTGGATAAAAACTCTAGCATGGACTTTCCCCTGCATTTCTGTAACTGCTTGCAGTCACAGAATCTTTAAACGCAATTACAATTTTCATGATACTGGCTATAAACCTATGCCAGCCAATTCATGTAGACAAACATCAGCGCGACCAGTGTCAAAATAATTATAGTACCGATACTCCAGTAACGGATGACCTTATTCGGATGATCTTTTTCCGCCACATCAGGGCCAAACATTGCCTTGTGATTGAGGTAGGAAAAGACCGGTGCCACTACAAAACCCATGGACGTAACCCAGGCAATAAAGGTACCAAAATCATCCAGCAATACAAATAACACGCCCATGACGAGAAAGAGCTCTACTACAATGAAGGAAAGATAGAGCACACTAAACCTGGCGGACTTTTCCTCTTCACTTACCGACAATATTTCAACCAGCGCAGCCGCTGAAGATCGGGGCAGTAAATCCACCAGAGTCAGCAGGGTGGAAAACATAACGGTGATCGCGGACAAGGCAATAACCGGATAAATCCACTCACCAATAGTAGAAGTAAAGAGGCTGATCAGCTGGTCGGCAAAAGCTGCACCACCGGATTCAACTGCCACGCCATTGATGTACATCACCAAAGTGCCCAGCGTAACAAAGCAGATAGCCAGAAAAATTGCCGTTCCGTAACCAACATGAAAATCGAACGTAGCTTCCTTGATAGTGACCGGCCGTTGCAAACGTATGCTTTTAGCCTTTACCCAAAGAGACAGTCCCACAGAACCCGCTGTTCCGGTTGGCATCCAACCGGCAACAGCAATAAGAAATAATATCGTCGGGGTGTCAAAAGTCAGATCGGCGGACAGGCTTGCCCCATTGGTATCAATGCCTACGGTCGCCACTATTGCCGCTATTACCGTTCCGACAGTAAACAGAATAACCAATACCCGGGTTATATCTTCCAGAACAGAATATCTACCAAGTGCAAGGATTGCCATACAGATAAAGACCAGTCCGAGCTCCAGAAAAATGCCGGCTTCAAAACCAAAAACACTACGAATTATGGCTGCGGTGGTCACTGTAACGCCGGATATAGCAAAGGTATATTCAAATATTTGCATAAAGAAGAACAGGACAACTACCCACCTTCCCATGCGCTTATATCCTTCTACCAGAGTATCTCCGGTAGCCGCAGCATAGGTAGCACCAAACAAAAATGTCGGATACTTAACCAGACATACCAGAACTGCATAGCCAACCATGATGAGTCCATAGGTTGCTCCCGCAGTAGGAGAGGACACAAGATGGGAAACGCCCACCGCTAATGCAGCATAAAGCAATCCCGGACCGATTTTTTCCTGAAGCCTGTTAAACATACCTTCCCCACTATTGCATTTCTTTTTATTATATAATTTAGCAACGGACATACTTCTTGATATCCGATAAATTTTAGAACTTACTTTTGTGCTTTCCTTTTTCCTTTTTTAAGTAAGAAAAAATTTATTCCATTCGGGTTCGCAAGAATTTATTTCTACTTTTTGATCAAGATTATTTTCCGTAGCTGGAATAATGCAGGGACATGTCCAGCTCCTTGCAGGTGATAAACTCAAGTAATACGGC
Source organism: Gammaproteobacteria bacterium (assembly GCA_030828385.1). Classification (GTDB taxonomy): domain Bacteria; phylum Pseudomonadota; class Gammaproteobacteria; order Pseudomonadales; family Pseudohongiellaceae; genus Eutrophocola. The sequence goes on along the minus strand of JAURCS010000012.1, from coordinate 38,011 downwards.
CTGGCCATTTTCTGTTGCTTCTATTCCTCTTTTCAGCGCAGCGACTATGTCATCAGGATCGGTAATTCGCTCACCATAACCACCAAAGGCCTTCGCCATGTCGGCATAATTGCCTCCGATATCCGTAGAGCGATATTTCTCTGTAGAAACTTCCATAATCGGTAATTCCATAGCCATGCAGAAATTATTAAAGAGAATGGAAAGTATCGGAATGTTCTCTCTCACCGCCGTCTCAAAATCCATGCCGGTAAATCCAATCGCAGCATCTCCCCAAACATTGATACACAGATGATCCGGGCGAGCCAGCTTGGCACCCATCGCCAGTGGTAAACCATAGCCCAGCTGCGTGGTTTTTCCCCAGCCAATATAGGACAGTGGCGCCTCGCTCTCCCAAAATGGCACCAGCTGGTCGCGGGGGCTACCGGCATCATGGGTAATAACCACTTTCTGCTTGTCTACCAGCTTATTGAGTTCATAAATGACCCGATAAGGCGTCATCGGTGCCTGATCAGAAGTCAGCTTGGGCAACCATTCTGCCATCCAGGCATCCTTCACTTTTTTGATTGCTGCCGGCACAGAATCCTTGCGGTCCTTTGCCTTGACGAGATCCAGGGTGTTTAGTTCATCTATTAATGCGCGCAGGGTCAGTTTGGCATCCCCAATTAAACCAATTTCTGCTGGTACATCCTTGTTCAGATCCATTGGATCCAGAGTCGCATGGATCACTTTTTTATTGTCTGGCATGCGTGTACCAAATGAAGTTATGGCAAAGCTGCAGCCAACGCCAAAAATCAGATCGGCTTCATTGATGAAGTGGTAAACCGCTTTGGGCGTCGCATGCCCTCCGGAGCCAATACTCAGGGGATGGGTTTCATTGAAGGTACTTTTGCCTTCCAGGCTGGTAGTAACAGGTACATTCAGCAGTTCCGCGATTTCCTTTAATTCATCCCATGCCTGGGCATAGTTAATTCCCTGACCTGCATAAATAACCGGTTTATCCGCTGCGGCAAGTTCTCTGGCCGCTGCCTTGACAGCACCCACCTCAGGTGCGGATTTCGTTTTGTAGCTTGGAACGTATGACGAGATGTCCGCCTCTTCCTTGCAGGCGTCCCAGGGGATTTCGACCAGTACCGGGCCCGGCCTGCCATTGCGCAACTGGGTAAAGGCACGACGCATGATGTTGTGCACTTCGGCGCCGGAGGTTATCGGCTCAGCCCATTTGGTGATGTGCTTCATATTAAGGGTGGAATTAAAATTGGGGTAATAATTGGCCAGCCTGCGCTCGTAACCGGCGGGCATAATAAGCACCGGTACAGATTCGCCAAAGGCCTGGGCAACCCCGCCAAAAGCGTTCTCCGCTCCCGGTCCATGCTGCATTACAAAAACGCCAATTTCTTCACCGGAAGTCATTCGACTCAAGGCATCAGCCATATGCACACCGGTTCTTTCCTGGCGCACGATAATGGTTCTGATATCCTCTTCTGCGGCAGCTTCAATGATGGGGTTCAAGGGGTAAGCAAAAAGATATTTTATTCCCTCAGCTTTGAGAATCTTGGCGATCGCTTTTGGTACGAGCATTTAAGACGTCCTTAGTAATTCTGATTATTGGAATTCATGTAAAATTTAATTCAACATTTTACATAACATTTTATATAACAAAGCGCAGTCAATGCTGCGCTTATCAAGTCCTGATTGTTTTATTACAAATGCTTATAAGGGCTTTTTATTGTTGCAGATAATGCCAGTGGCAAACAGCTGGTTATACTATCGTTATTTGCAGGTTTTAAAAGTGATAAATAGTTACTGAAAGAAACTGTCATAGGCTATTTTTGAGAACGACTCGTTATTCAGGAATCCTACTGGGTAGCCTCTTATCGGTTTTGATGCGGTAATCTGCTCCAGCGTCATACCAGCCTTGATTCCTTCGTACACCCTGTCGCGAATGATTTCCAGCATGGATACATAATCGACCATATCCTGACGACTGGATAGCTCCCCATGGCCGGGAATAATTTTTGTTCGATCATCCGCCATGGCAATAATTTCATGCATTACCCTGATCATGCCATTCAGGTTACCGCCATTTGGTACATCTATAAATGGCAGGCCATAGCGGACGAAAACATCGCCGGTATGGATTACATTTGCTTCCTCAAATTTCACGATGGCATCGCCATCGGTATGTCCTCGTCCGAAATGTCTGGCATGCAGGGTGTGCCCGTTATAATGCAGGGTAATTGAATCGGTAAAGGTGACTTTCGGCAGGCCATCAACGTTGTAGGCATTTTGTTGTACGTTAACCACTTGCAGGAAATTGTCTTGAGTCATGCGCAACCTGGCATTGTCCTGGGACACTATGATGGCACCAGCCGCACCAAAATTTTCGTTGCCGTCGGTATGGTCATAGTGAAAATGCGTATTAAACACAAACTGAACGTCTTCACTGGAATATTCTGCAATTGCTACCTTTATCTTTTCTGTCAAAGGCGCAAACTGATCATCAATAATGAACACGCCATCCTCGCCAACGCTGAGCCCGATATTGCCACCGGAGCCTTCCAGAAAATAAATCCCCTCGCTAACTTCGTTTACGGTAATTTCAATGGCATCGAAGTCATCCTGGGCGAAAATACAGAGCGGAGTAATAAGCAGACTCATCGCAATCTTTTTGAACATCGTTTTTTCCTCGATTAATTATTTGTTGTTGCTGCGTTGGCTTCCAGCAGAGAAGTATAGGGCAGGATTCCACCATGGCCGCCGACAATCTGCGTTACTTCCAGCTCCAATTCCTGCAGCGCATTAAACAGCGCCGTCGCATCCGGACCGGGACCACCAAAAAACAGGTCGCTCTGGAACAGGATGCCATCTGCTTCTACAAAAGCCAGCACTTTAGGATTAACGTGAGGTATTGTTTCCACTTCATATAAATACATACTTTGACCGCCATTACTAATTTCTGTCATGCCACTGAATAGCTCAACCTGCCCTACCTCAACACCGGCAGCGACCCTGAGCGCCAGGACATCAGGGGGATTGCTATGAGGAGACTCGATAATGGCGCGAATTTCATCTTCATGTCCGGCAGCAATCAGCACACTAGCGCCGGCCGCGGCCAGTGCGCGTAAACCACCGGTATGGTCATAATGCGGGTGAGTGGGGATTACATAACGAATAGGCTTGCCTATATTGTCTTCAATCAGGCGCTCCAGAGTCATTGATTGCGCTTCGGTATAAGGCCCCTCAATAATGGCAACAAAGTCAGGAAACTCTACCACCATGCTGTGATGGGAAAACGCCACCACATGAAAAACGGTTTCCGAAACCCGATTCCATTGCAAAGGCGCCCAGGCTTCTTCTGCTGCAGCCTGATCAGCCTGTTGCCTGACATCTTCAGGCACAGTAAAAACAGCCTGTGCAGAAGGGTCATTAATACGAATTTCCGAGTAGTTCATCGAGGAATAGGGCTGCCCGTCCTTGATGATCTCATGACGAAAAGGCAGCATGACTTCCCCAACTGGCCGATAATCACTGTAGCGATATTCGGCATCCACATCCCCCAGCATGGTCTCGGTGTCCAGCGCCCTGAAACCCCCCAGCAAACCGGTGTCCTGATCGATCATGATAGTGACTTGTTCCGAGTTCAACATCGTGTCTATTGCCCAATGAGGGCGACCGGCAAAACTGAGCTGACGGGCTGTCTGCCCTGGCGCAACTTTTTCTGCGGCTATGGCGATAGAAACCGGATTTCTACGCAACAGCATTTCAGGGGTGTTTTGAGTGGCCCAGCTGAAAAGTCCATTCACCGTGGTAGCAATATTCGGACGCCCTTCTGTAGTCCCCCAACCAATTTTTTGTCCCTGCCAGGTTGTTAACGCCTCGGTCCGGTGCTGACTGAACCCGTCACCAACCACCACATCATTATCAAAGGCCGCATGGCCTGAAACGAAATCGATAGTTTCGGTCACCCCTGACAGCCTTGCATCAGGATCTATGCCGCCGGTGATCGGGATCTGCCCCAGCCGGTTTCTTGTTCCATTGCCGGTCATGACAATAGAGTCAATATTGCGCAAACTTGCCAGCCCGCCCATATTGACAAGCATTGTCTCCACGACAGTGAGGGCCGCAGGCCCGGTATCGGCAGTATCACTGCTTTGCTGCTCTCCGCAAGCTAGTAAAAATAGAACGCTGGCCGCCAGCATGAAAGCCTTGATTTTATTTGTATTCATCACCGCGAAACCCTGGAAAAGCCATAATCTCAACACCCTGTCACCCTTATCCTGTGCCGGCATTGTCTTTTTTACTTTGTAGTTGTTCATACTGTGTCACTGCACAGCCTGCATCTACTTTTGTGCATGCTGATTGCTTGTCTGAAGAACCCTGCTTCAGTAAAGCTGAAAGATGCGCAAAGATGCTTAAAAAATCAGCCTCGCTCTAGCGGGAAAATTTCTGCCGGATTTTCTTTCCGGTTTGCTGAGCTGCTTAGTAATCACTCTGTTTTCAGGCAAGTGCGATTGAGCATAAACCAGCAAGCAAAGCAGGGCAACACGATGCCAAAATTGTGTCAACATTATGAAGTTTCACAGGCCGCTTCAGGAGCCTTCTGATCGGGGATGGCATTTTTTTTACAAACATGATTAGATGACTGCCCCCTTTGTGATACGGCATCTGCAGAGGGATAGCGAGTTTGAGTTCAATCATTTATTTCGTTTACGATCGACTCTCAGAAGACGTTAATTACCCTTTATTAGTTCTGTCGCAAGAACCAGCTCAAAATGAAATGGAATTTTTATGGCCTTATCCATAATAAGTGAAACTTGAAACCGTTGTTCTTCAATTCGAAGTACTTCCAGGCAGATCCAAGTGAGTCTAACCGAGTCTAGAAAAGTATTGGCAGCATGATCGAATTTTTCTTTAAATATCCCCGATCAGTATTCAATGATAGTGAATTCATTTTTGCCAGTGGCTGGCCGTTATGGATTCTTGCCATACTTCTGTTTGCCTTTTTTGTCACGCTGCTGGTAATAATGGCTCGGCGGCCAGGCAATATGAAGGGGTATCAGCTTGGTACTATCGGTTTTATTCAATTATTAATGCTCGCCGTGGTGCTGATTGTGGTCTGGCAACCGGCACTGGTTTCTGAGCGCTTGCTCAGTGGCGAAAATGCTGTGGCCATTATGCTGGATACTTCCGGCAGTATGACTTTCAATGAAGGCGGCTCCACCAGAATGGATCAGGCGCAGGCTCTGCTCACCCCTGACGCGCTTGCAGGCATAGCCAATATTTACAATATCCTGCCCTACGGTTTCGCTGATAGCGCCAATACCATGGATGCTTTTTCGATCCTGCCTGACCCCGGAACTGCAACCAACCTGGGGCAGTCCGTGTTACAAACCTTGCGTCAGGCTAGCGGCGCTTCGCTGGGAGCAGTAATCCTGGTCAGTGACGGTGCAGATAACAGCGGCGCCATTTCCCAGTCAGAATTAAGCGAGATTGCCAGCTTTGGAGTTCCCATTCATAGCGTTGGTATCGGTCGAGAGAGCATTCCTGAAGATCTGGAACTCAGCGAAATACTGTTGCCGGAAAAAGCCCTGCCCGGCACCACGCTTTCTGCCAGGGTTGCCATTCGACATGACCAGGGCGGCAGCGCCAGAGTCAAGGTTTATGACGGCGATACCTTTTTGACCACCCAGGACATTGTGCTCGGAAACGATCAGAACATGACGCTTGCCTTTGTGGATATCGAAGTGCCTGAACCGGGCCAGCTTGACCTCCGCTTCACTCTTGATCCCATTAATAATGAAAGCAATCTCGCCAACAACACGCGCTCAAGAGTGGTCGATGTGGGGGAAAGTCGTTACAAGGTCTTATATGTAGAAGGTGAGCCACGTTGGGAGTACAAGTTTCTTCAGCGTGCCCTCAATGACGACCCCAGCATACAGTTATCCACCCTGCTCAAGGTAACCCCCAATAAATATTATCGCCAGGGCATTGAAAGCCCGGAACAGCTGGAGAATGGATTTCCTGAGGAGCGCGCCGAACTGTTCAATTATGACGCCCTCATTATTGGCAGCCTGAATGCCGCTGAGCTTACCAGTGAGCAGCATGCCATGATTCGTGACTTTGTCAGTGATCGCGGCGGCAGCCTGATGATGCTGGCAGGGCTCAATGGTCTCGGCCTTGGCGGCTGGGGCGAAACTGTCGTCAACGAAATTCTGCCATCGCGACTGAATGCGGATAATGCTGCATTTGTGCGTGAGAAAGCGCCGGTTACCCTCACCGATAGCGGACGACTGGCACCGATGCTGCAATTCAGTGACAGTGAATCGGAGAATGAGCGACTCTGGTCCGAACTACCCGAAATAGCTGATCATCAGCAGCTTGGCCCCTTGCGCCCGGCGGCAACCACCCTGTTGGGCATTAATGTTGAAGGCCGCATTCAGCCCTTGCTGGTCACCCAGCCCTATGGAAAAGGCCAAAGTTATATTCTGGCCACTGGCGGTACCTGGCGCTGGCAAATGAGTCTGCCGGTGGCCGATATGCGCCATGAAACGTTCTGGCGTCAGCTTACCCGGGGGCTGGTAGCCAATTCCCCGCGGCCTTTCGAGCTCACCAGTCGTGTGCAAAACGAACAGATCAGTGTGCGCGCGCAGGTACGTGATCCGGATGCTGAGGAAAACCAGGGGCTGGAAATTTCCGCCGTGGTGTCCTCCGAAAACAGTGATGTGGTAAGTCTGGATTTACAACCGGTTCCCGGTCAGCCTGGCGTCTATGAAGCATCTTTCACACCAAACCAGACCGGGCTTTACAGTATTGAAGCGATTTCGCGAGTAGGCGAAAGCCTGGTCAGCGCGACAACTACTGCAGTGCGTTATGACGAAGGCCAGGAAATATTCAATGTGCGCCAGAATCGTCCCTTGCTGGAGCGAATCTCACTGCTTACCGGCGGGCAATACTGGAGCCCTGAGCAATGGGATGAAATCCCGGAGGCTATTTCCCATTCAACTGCCGGTATCACCGAACAACAAATTAGTTACCTGTGGGATGCGCCGTTCTTTTTCCTTTTATTAATATTGTTGAAAACTGCCGAATGGTTGCTTCGACGGCATTGGCGCACCATTTAAAAGCCTACTGAGAGGGTTATGAACAAATCAATCACATCCCTGTTTATTGCATCAGTTGCCATGATATCCACCCTGATGCCCACAGCAGTGCAGGCCGCACTCTACGTCACCATTGTTCAGGGACTGGGTGGAATGCCCGAGTTTGATAGCGCATTTACCGATCAGACACAGAAAATCCGTGAGGCCTCTCTTACCCTGGCAGAAGAATCACAGGTCACCTCTCTAGGCGGAGACAGCGCTACACGGGATGCCCTTCTGGCTCACTTCCAGAGCCTTGCAGCGGCAATGACTGATGCCGATCGTGCCGCCATTTACCTGGTTGGCCATGGCAGTTATGACGGGGAACAGTATAAATTTAATATTCCTGGTCCGGATATTACCGATGCCGATCTGGTCGATATTTTGGACAGCTTGCCGGGTCAAAATCACTTCCTGGTTAATACTTCCAGTACCAGTGGCGCCATTCTTGAAGCTCTTGAAAATGAAAACCGCATCATTATTACCGCGACGCGCAATGGTAATGAGAAAAATGCCACCGAGTTCGGGCCCTTCTTTGCCACTGCCCTGACCAGCGAAACTGCCGACATTAACAAGAATAATAATGTCAGCATTCAGGAAGCATTTGATTTTGCCGAGCGAAGTGTCACTGAATTTTTTGAATCTTCCGGGAAACTGGCGACAGAGCATCCTCAGATCCGTGGCGAAGGCGCCGTCAGCTTTACTCTCGCGCGAGTTCAGGCGGTGGAACTTTCCGATGACAATCCCCGTATAAGTAATTTACTTACCAGACGGCTCGAACTTGACGCAGAAATAGAGTCATTACAATTACGCCGCAATGAATTCACCAATAGCGAATATATTCAGCGTTTACAGGCGCTCATTTTGCAGTCCGCAGAAGTCAGCGAAGAGATTGAAACGCTGCGGGAAAGCTCTCAGGCAGATGTTGAATAAGGTTGTAGAAAAAATCCTTTCGCACACGACTGTTACTAACAAAACAGTTACCGTGAGCCTGTGTCTGGCTTTTCTTTTGCCGTCTTTGTCGGTTAATACTTTTGCCCGCGATCATTTATATGGGGCTCTTGAGAATGAAGCCCTTCTGGAGTGTGACACTCTGTCCTGGAGTGGTGAGTCTGCAGAGGCCAGAAACTGCTATGCCAGTCTCAACAGCCTTCAACATCCCCCTCAGATCCGCGCTGAAGCATTCTGGGCTCTCGGTGACCTGCAAAGCGCAAACACCCAGTTCAGGGATGCTATCAGTCAATTTCCTGAAGACCCCATGGTACGGATTCGCTGGGGCGAACTTTTTATGGAGACTTACCAGTATCAGGAGGCCTTTAATCTGTTCAGCGAAGCCCTTGAACTGGATCCGCTTAACTCATGGGCCCACATCGGCGCAGCCTCTGCCCTGAGTGAAGGCGGCGATCCCGAGGTCCTGAACCATCATCTTTCCAGTGTCATGGAAGAAGGTCTTGCACCCTATGGGGCCAGACTACGCGCCATCATGATGACAATCCGCTCCCTCTTGCAGGGGGATCGCTATGACGAAGCGCTGAATTCCCTGGATGAAGCGTTCGAATTTGCCAGTGATGAATCACTTCCAACCATGGAGCTAAAAGCCCTGCGCGCCGCCCATGCCTTCATGACACGAGAAGAACATGAAAGCTGGATAGCAGCGGCATTAAGCGAAAGCCCTGCATACGGTGATGCTTATTTTATTCCAGGCTACTTTGCCTCCATCGTGCGTCGCTATAAAGAAGCAGGTGACTTTTTTAAACAGGCCGTTGAACTACAGCCCAATCATTGGGAGGCGCATATCTATCTTGGGCAGAATTATCTGCGTCTGAACAACATAAATGATGCCATTCGCCACGTTAATATTTCCTATGAAGGTGACGCCTTCAATCCGATGACCGTCAACATGTTGCGTTTGCTGGATACCTTTAACGAAGATTTTGTCGCCATCAGCTATCCGGACCCTCCCGCTGGCCCCTTGCCAGAATTTATACTGCGTCTGCATCGCGACGAAACCAACGTATTGAAAAACTATGCACAGAAGCTTTCAAAGGACAGCATTGATCTGTATTCGGCGCGCTATAATTTCACGCCACAAGAACCCATCATTGTAGAAATTTATCCCAATCATGAAGATTTTGTAGTGCGTTCCATCGGTATGCCGGGTGTCGGTATACTGGGTGTCACCTTTGGTTATCTGTTTGCCATGGATTCGCCCACCGGTCACCCCGAGCAGAGTTATCATTGGGGAACGACTCTGTGGCACGAGATGGCCCATGTCTTTACTCTTGAAGCCACCAATCATTTTGTTCCGCGCTGGTTCAGTGAAGGAATTTCCGTTTATGAGGAATGGCGTACGGGCCCGATTCCAGGCCGTAAAATTCCTACTGATGTCCTGCAGGCCATGGCAGAAGGCAAGTTCATGCCAATCTCGGAACTGGATGATGGATTCATGCGTCCCACTTACCAGGGGCAGGTCATTGTTTCCTATATGCAGGCAGGCCTGATCTTTGACTTCATCGACCTGGAGTACGGCTTCGAGAAAATTGTCGATATGCTTTACCAGTTTAATGAAGGCGCCACACCGGTGCAGGCTATTGAAAACAGTATCGGCATCAGTGATAAAGAGTTTGATCGTCACTTTAAGCAGTTTATTGATATTGAATACGGACCCTTGCTCAGTGGTCTGGGTGTCTGGATGGAAGACATGCGCGTTAGTTACGCAGCGCTCGGGGAAGAAAAATGGGATGAGGCACTGGCCGCGGCACAGCGAGCCGTGTTTACCTATCCGGACTATGTTGAGAATAATAGCGCCTATATAGTTATTGCCAGAGTGAGCAGTCAACTTGGTAATCACGAGGAAGAATTCCAGGCCTTGCAGTCTTTCTGGCAAAAAGGCGGTTATTTGCCAAGCGCCCTGTTAAAACTGGCAGACTACTATCTTGAGCGGGGTATGAAAGCGGAGGCAGAGGCGGTTCTTATGGACACCAACTACGCTGACCCCTTCATTGAAAGCCTGCATGTGACCTTGGGCGACCTCTACATGGAAACACAGCGCCCTGCTCAGGCTCTGGAAGAATATAAAGTGCTGCTGGCGCTTGATCCTCTGGACAAGGCGTCAGCCAACTATCGCATTGCCAATGCCTACAACGCATTGGACAATGCAGAGAAGACAATGGAATACCTGATGACAGCGCTGGATATTGCGCCACAATACAGACCAGCCCAGCAATTGTTATTGGAAATGAGCAGGACACGAAACTGATCCGGAAAAAATTTCAGATAAAACCTACAAAATTTAAAGAGTGAACCACAGGAACAAGTTATGAGTGAAAACGTGAACGATACCTTTGATACGGAAGAAACACGCGAGCTGGTGAAAGCTTTCCAGACTGCCAATAGCAATATCCGTGAGCAGATTGCCGGTACCATTATTGGACAGCAGCAGATTGTCGATAACCTGCTTATCACGCTTTATGTGGGTGGACACTGTCTCATTACAGGGATGCCCGGAACCGCAAAAACCCTGTTGGTTCACACGCTGGCCTCTGCGCTGGGCCTGACCTTCAAGCGAATTCAGTTTACGCCTGACCTGATGCCTGGTGACATCACCGGTACCGACATGGTTGAAGAGGACCAAAGCACGGGCAAACGTGAATGGCGCTTCGTACCTGGCCCGGTATTCACCAATGTGCTATTGGCCGACGAAATTAACCGAACACCACCAAAAACCCAGGCTGCCCTGCTCGAGGCCATGCAGGAGAAAACCGTTACTGTGCGTGGACAACTGCATCGCCTGGATAAACCTTTCCTGGTTCTGGCAACCCAGAACCCTATCGAACTGGAAGGCACCTACCCATTACCGGAAGCCCAGCTCGACCGTTTCCTGTTTAACGAAATTCTGGGTTATCTGTCACCGGAAGAAGAAGTCGCGGTACTGGATCGCTTTACCCGACGCGTAGACATGCCTGAAGTGAAAGCCTGTACCAGCAGCGAGGAAATTATGAAGTTCCAGTGGCTGGTGCGTCAGGTTCCCATTTCAGAATCGGTTACCCGTTATGCTGTGGATGTGGTCAGGGCAACCCGCCCCTCGGATCCTCTGGCCACTGAGATGGTTAAAAAATATATTAACTTTGGTTCCAGTATTCGTGCGTCCATGAACCTGGTACTGGCCGCCAAGGCTCGCGCCCTTATGGAAGGTCGCTACCATGTAACACCAGAAGATATCCGGGTGCTGGCTACGCCCATTCTGCGTCACCGTGTGTTGCCAAATTACTATGCGGAGTCTGATGGCATGACGGTGGACGATATTCTCGCCAGCATGCTTAATGATCTGTCTGCGCCTGCTGAAGCCGCTTAAGCAGAACAATACAAAAGAAAAAACGGACAACTGATGAGCCTGACCCATACTGATAACCGCAAAGCCCAGACCCGGCTTCTCGACCCCGCCGTGCTTGCCAGCATGTCCAATCTGGAACTGGTGGCAAAAGCGGTGGTTGAGGGTTTTGTAAATGGCCTGCATCGCTCGCCCAAATTTGGTTTTAGCCAGGAATTTGTCGAGTACCGGGAATATAGCGAGGGCGACGATCCGCGCTATATCGACTGGAATGTATACTCACGCACCGACCGCACCTATATCAAACGCTTTATGGGTGAAACCAATAGCCACCTTATGTTGTTGCTGGACACCAGTGCTTCCATGGGCTTTGGCGCGGCAAGCAAAACCAGTGGCCCCTCAAAACTTCAGTATGGTAAATATCTCGGCGCAAGTCTGGCTTACCTGGCCTCCCGACAGCATGATGCCGTTGGCGTCATGTTATTTGATGACGAGGTCATTGATTATCGCCCGCCCGCCAGCAAACCCGGTTCCCTTCAGGGTGTAATTCACACGCTGGATAAAGCCGAAGCATCAATGGGCACCGATATCAATAAACCCATGACCCGCTTTCGTGAACACGTGAAAAAACGCGGGCTGGTTGCAGTAATCTCTGACTTTTACTGTGATGCCGATGAACTGTTAGAACATATTCGACCACTGGCTATGCATGGACAGGATGTGATCATTTTCCATCTGCTGGATCCTGAAGAACTGGATCCGCAAATCAAACAATCAACGCTTTATGAGGATATGGAAACCGGCCAGGCCATAGAAGTCGAACCTGGTTATATGGCAAAAGCCTACCGGGAAAAAATTCAGCAACACATCAAGACTATCGAGGAAGCGGCCAGTGGTATTCGCGCTGACCATGTGCTGATCAATACCGCTGATCCTCTGGATAGAGCCTTGCACAACTATTTAACCTTCAGAGAAAAGCGAGGCTGATTCGTGGCATTAATAGCTCCACTTTTTCTACTGGGACTTCTGGGTATTGGCTTGCCAATCTGGCTGCATCGCCTTGAAACCCAGGTTACTGAACGTGAACAATTCAGTACTGCCATGTTTCTGGAGCCCGCCAAAAAACGCATCCATGTGCAGCGTAAACTTAAATATCTGCTGCTTATGGCTCTGCGTATTCTGTTTTTCCTGATCCTGGTGCTGGCATTTACGCGTCCGGTTTTTTTCACCCCCCCGGCCGCGCTTGTTACTGAAGATACAACTCACCATGTCATCGTGATGGATACCTCATTCTCAATGCAGGAAGGGGCGAGTTTTGCCAGTGCGGTAGAGGCAGCAAGAGACATCGTCAACTCTATGACCGAGGATGAGGTGGCAAGCCTGTACACGGCTTCCTCAGGAGTAACAACAATAGTCCCCGTCACAGATGACAGCAATGTCCTGATGCAGGCATTAAGTGGCCTGTCGCCGGATAATGGCAAACTCGACCTTGGTATTATGGTCACCACGATGAATACCCTGATCGAGGAAAGCCAGGCTAATTTCATCATGCACTTCATCAGTGATTATCAACAAACTGGCCAGGCGGTTCGTTTTGCCGACATGATTCCCGATGTTATTAATGGCCGGCCCGTCACTCTGGATATTGTTCAGATCAGAACAGAGAACGTCCCCAACTGGCTTGTGGATTCAGTTCTTGTCGATGCCCGCAATAGTGTTGAAGTTGGTATTCGCGGCCTGGACATTGCAGACGATGTGGCTGAGAAAACAGTTGTTTTAACTATCAACAATATTGAGCAACAGCGCCAGGACATTACTCTCGCGGGTAACGGTATTACTCTTGTAGATTTTGACAGCGTGGTGTTTGAGGAAGGTGATAACCGAATAGATATTCGCTTGTTACCAGCTGACTCCCTGCCCGGTGATGACGTCAGATACACCGTGTTTGACAACTCTCCGCCAGCCCCGGTGCTGTTGCTTACAGCAAGCCCGGAATCCCTCGGCGTCACCTATATACGGGCCGCGCTTGAAACTGCCCCAAGAGGCTATGAAGTCATTACACAAACAATCGATGACCTGGATGCACGAATCCTGCAGCGCTATCCCTGGATTGTGATTGAAGATATCGGTGCCATTAATGCCAGTCTGGCGAGTGCAATCAACGACTATATCGGAGGCGGCGGCGCCGTGCTGGCAGCTGCCGGAGAAGCCAGTCTTGGTCTTGATACTGTGCCCGTGCTTGAGCTTCAGGTTGGCACTGCCCGCCCAGGTCGCGAAAGCCGCAATCCAATCACCATGATTGATAGCAGTCATCCCGTGCTTTCAGACACATCCGGGTGGGGGTCAGTCAACATGCAGACCCTGCCCGTCAATCCGACTGCAGACCAACGCATCCTGATCGCCCAGAGCGAAGATCGCCCGGTATTGATTGAAAGTGAAATAGGCCGAGGTCGCATGCTGCTGTTGACTACGGCCTTGGACAATACTCTCAGTGATCTAACGGTGAAACCGGTGTTTGTGAGTTTCATGGCAGAGGCGGCACGCTATTTATCCAACGAAAATCTGTTAGTCCGCGAACAGGTAGCAGAAAGTTTCCTTCAACTATCGCAGGCCGGAGGTGCTTCTGGGCAGGTATTTGATCCTGATGGCGAAAGCCTGTTGTCATTATCGGATACCACCCAGTCACAGGATATTCGCTTGAATAAAACCGGCTATTACCAGGTCTTTACTCCAGCAGGAGAAGTGCTGGTCGCAGTCAACCCGGATCGAAGAGAATCAGATCTCACAGTAATGGATGCCCAGGTAATTCAAAACTGGCAGAATGTAGTGGCCGGAACAGCCAGTGCGGGGGAACAGAACCTGAACCCGGACACTGGCGCAGCTAACGCAGACGAAGAACGCGAGGAAAATGAAATCTGGCGTATCTTTCTGATTTTATTGGTTATTATTGTTTTGGCAGAGTCGATTCTTGGTAATCAGTATTTACGCGTAAGAACGGGAACCCTGTAAATTTCAGGTAATAGATTATAGTAGGCTAAATAAAGGCTATTAGCAGATGAATACTTCCAACCGTTTGGATCAGTATCTCGACGCTTTCAGACAGCGTCTCAGAAAACTCACTCTCCTGCAGGGCATTGCTGCCAGTGCCGTTGTATTGCTGGTCGTGTCTGTTATTGGTGCCTGGTTTTCTACAGAAAGTGGATTTGCCGGCGAAACTGTTGCCGCCTTTCGAATTCTGCTGGTGCTGGCGCTGGCTGCAGTCATCATCATTACAATTGTTCGCCCTCTGCAGGATCTTGATGCCAACATCAGCAACAAAATTGAAGAACGAACGCCGGACTTTGGTGGGCGTGTCGAAACCTATTCCCAGATGCGCGAAAGCAACAATCCCTTCCTCGATCTGCTGGCGGAAGATGCGCTTCAGGTCAGTGAGACGCATCCGGTTCATGAGCAAATAAAACAGAAGGACTTTAATATTGCCGGTGCCATCGGTGCGACGGCGATTACCGTCCTGCTGATCCTGGTAGTCGCCGGTCCTGGCATGATGAATTACAGCCTGCGAAATTTATTTGCCGGCTGGGCTGTAGATAATCTGCTTCCCCCGCAATCAATCACTATTACGCCTGGCGATCAAAGTGTAAGACGCGGCGCCAATCTGCGGGTCATGGCTGTCATGGATGGGTTTTCACCAGACGAGGCGGTCATCCATGTACGTGAAACGGGTGGTGAATGGCAGGATGTTGAAATGGTGAAAAGCCCCGCCGGCTTTGAGTTCACTTTTTTCTCTCTGCAAAAAGACATGAATTATTTTGTTACCACCACTGGTATTCGTAGCCCGGAGTTTGAAATACAGGTGGTTGAAGTACCAGGTATCGAAAAACTGGAACTGACCTATAACTACCCGGCCTGGACCGAACGGGATCCCGAAATATTCGAACTCGGTGATATACGAACCCTTCCCGATACCCGCATCGGACTCAAGGTAACCACTACCGCCCCCCTGCCCGGCGGCGAACTGGTGCTGAATGAAAATGGCCAGCCACTCACTGTAGATGGCGTGGAAGCCACGACAGAATTCATGGTCACCGATGAAGGCGAATACTATATTGCTGCCATTGTTGGCGGTGAGCAGGTACGACTGAGTGATGACTATTTCATTCGAATCGCAGAAGACGGTAAGCCGGTGATTGAATTCATTCGCCCCGGTGGCGACTGGAATGCCAGTAATATTGAGGAAGTTACTGCGCGCATAGAAGCCAGTGATGATTTCAATCTGGAAGCGCTCAGGCTTAAATATTCAATTAACGGGGGGGACTGGGAAACAGTTACTCTGGCCGAAAATACCCGTGATATCACTGCTGAATATATCTTCATGCTTGAAGATATGCGTGTCCCTGAAGAGGAAGAAACGCAGACCAATGTAGGCCAGTTTTCAATCGTTACCTCCAATCAGGAACAACAGCAGCGTATCGAGGAATCTGAAGAGGAATACGTCAATCTGATGATCGGGACTGGTGAAGACGAAGCTCTCACGCCAGCGCCTGAAGTCCCCCTGGTGCCCGGTGACCTTATTTCCTTTTACGCAGAAGGAAATGACCGCACCCAGACGGTACGCACCGATATGTTTTTCATTCAGATTCAGTCCTATCAACGTCGTTACAGTCAGTCCCAGCTTTCCGGTGGTGGCGGTGGTGGCGGTGGCGGCGGTGGCCCACAGGATGAAATATCCAATCGCCAACGCCAGATCATTACTTCCACCTGGAACCTGATTAGAGAGCAGGCGGAAGATTCAAATGACGGACAGATTCAGGTGAACTCATCGCTGTTGTCAGAACTGCAAACTACTCTGGCCGAACAGGCTGCTACTCTCGCAGAGCGCACTCGAGCACGCCAACTCGACAACATGGATGATCAGATCGAGCAGTTTGTGAGCAATATGGAAGAAGCGGTTCAGAGCATGTACCCGGCCTCCGAGCGCCTGGCAGCGGTTGAGCTCGATGAAGCCATTCAGCCTGCCCAGGAAGCACTCCAGCATTTACTGCGGGCCGAAGCAGTGTTTAACGAATTTCAGGTCAACAACCAGCAGCAAGGTGGTGGAGGCGGTGGCGGTGGCCGCGCTCAGCAGGACCTGGCTGAAATGTTTGAACTGGAAATGGATCTTGAGCTGAATCAGTACGAAACCGGAAGCAATGTTTCTCCCCAGGCCCAGCAGGCTGAAGAAGAAGACATAATGAATCAGCTGGATGAACTGGCCCGTCGTCAGCAGCAGCTGGCCAATAACCTGCGCAACCAGCAACAGCTGTCGGAAGCTCAGCGCTACCAGCAGGAAATGTTAAGACGTGAAGCCGAAGAATTACAGGAGCGCCTTGATGAACTGCAGCAGCAGCGTGAAAGCCTGCAGCGCGGTCAACAGGGACAGCAAACTGCCCAGAACAACCAGCAGGGTCAGCAGCCGCAAGAAGGACAAGGAGAACAGGGCGAGCAAATCGCCCAGAGCGAACTGCAGCGCCGACTGGAAAGTGCCATTCGTGCGATGGAGGAAAGTGCTGAAGCAATGCGCGGAAATTACAGTCCGGAAGAATTACAACGGGCGGCGGATGAAGCTGGTCGTCAACTGGAAGGCGCCCGCGAGCAAATAGTCGCAGACCAGCTTGCGGATATGCAGTCTTCATTCAGCAATATGGCTGGTCAGGCCGAAGACATGTTAAGAGAGCAGCAGCGACAGGAACAGATTCTTGAACAAGCCATGGCCAAAGCAGTGGCGGATCGTGAATCTGGTGAAGACCCTAATAGCCGTGGCATGGAACTCCAGGAAGAATGGGAACTGGCGCGGCAGAAAGCAGCGCTGGCTGCGGAGCTTTCCAGTCTGCAGGAACAGATGCTCAGCACCATGCAACGCTTTGGTGATGATGTTCCTGAAGCATCGCGCGAATTACAGCGTGCCAATCAGGATATTGTCGAAAATGAACTTGAGCAGGCGCTCACCAATGCCGGACTCTATATCGATGCCGGTTATGGACTTTATATCGCGGGAAATGAAAGTGCTGTAACAGCGGAAATGCGCAAACTGGCCGAACGCCTGGAAAATGCCCAGGAAATAGTCGCTACCCGGGGCGCACCAGGAACCTCTGATCTGGATATTGCCAGACGCCAGGCTGAGAATCTGCGTGCGCGCTTGCAGGAACAACTGGCGCAGAACGGCCAGGGCCAGCAACAGGGACAGGAAGGTCAGCAAGGACAAGCGCAGGGTCAGGAAGGTCAACAAGGGCAACAGGGCGGTCAACAGCAGGGTCAACAACAAGGAGGCCAGCAAGGCGGAGGTGACCGGTTTGCCATGGGGCCTCGCTTCGGCGCCTGGACCGGAGCGGACCCTCTTTTTAATGGTCCCATTGAAATACCTGATCAGTTCTATGGTGATCTTGACCAGTTCACCGAGATAGCCCGCGATGCGTTGCAGGATCTTGAGCTCAACGCCGAGGAACTGGCTCAGATGGTTGACTGGATCCGTCAGCTGGAAGCCACACGCCTGAACCGTAATGAAGATATTCTGGCAGCGGAATATAACGATATGCTGGCACTTATTGAGCAACTGGAAGTGGGTCTGCAACTGGATAACGACAGCAATAATCCCAATAACGTGCGTACCGCAACCTCCGATATCATTCCAGATGAATATAAGGAATCGGTGGCAGAGTACTACAGGCAGTTGAGCCGGGAGTAAGGCCACCAGAAAGAAAAATATCTCTTTTAAAACCGCCCCCACACCGGGCGGTTTTTTATAATAAAACTGCGTCCATTGTCTGACCGCAAATTGCCAAAAAAAAATTATCACTGGTCCTTATGGTTACTGACCTTCACTGATAAAAACAAACATGAATAAACAGCTCACTATTTTTCATCGCAGTTCCCTCATCGTACTACTGGTTTTTACAATGACTATGGTCCAGGCAGCGGTCCCGGAAGGCATCATGGAAATTGCCGGTCGTTATGCAGGCATGGCCTATAATGGCGGGGATCTTGATCCTGTGGTGACAGTGCTGAGCTTCGATTCCCAGGGCCGTTTTTCCGGTTCTTATTCAGTGCAGGATGAAAACGGTATCTTTGAAGGACGCCTGTCGGGCCTGATCAAGGAAGAAGGTGAGCGTTCATTTTCTCTGGAATGGACCGATCAGGATGGCGAAGGTTTTGTCTATCTCGATTTCAGTCCGGACTATTCTTCTTTCAATGGTGTCTGGACCCGAACTGATGGCGAAGAGCAGTTTCCCTGGAGCGGCCGTCGCCAGTAAAATGGCGAAAAAACAACATTAACCCCCCAATAGTGAACCAATAACTTTCCGTTAAAGAAGGAACAACCATGAGACTACTTCATCATACTTGCGTTGGTACCAACGATATGAATAAGGCTACCGAGTTTTATACCGCAGTACTGAGCCCGCTTGGCGCCAAATTGGTTGGCACTGTGGAAGGCCACTCTGCGATGTTCGGAACTGACGAGGGGCCCGAGTTTTTCCTCTTGAATCCGGCCAATGGGGAACCGGCAACGGTAGCCAATGGTGGAACCTATGGTTTCAAGTCACCGACCCGTAAGGGCGTGGATGAATTTCATGCCAACGGTATGGCTTTGGGTGGCACCGATGAAGGAGCACCAGGCCCGCGTGAATTTGCACCCAATGCCTATGCGGCCTATATGCGGGATCTGGATGGCAACAAGATTTGTGCAGTGTGTTTTGCCGAGCCAGAATAAAACTGAAGAATTAAAGTCGTCTGGCCTTACTGAATTTTATCCAGCACCAGAAAACTGTAAGGGTAGGGATTCGGGCCAGAGGCTTCAAAATTCTCGCGTGCGACTTCCTGCCATAGACTTCGGTCAAAATCGGGGAAAGTGGTATCTCCCTCAACGTCCGCGTGTACTTCAGTAAGATAGAGTCGATCTGCCATAGGCAAGGCCAGCGTATAGATTTCTGCCCCGCCGATCACCATAGCCTCGTTAATACCGTCAATTTCAGCAATACTTTCGCAAAGCTGTTTTGCCTCATCCAGTGAGGTGACCGTTTTCACTCCCTCGGCAGAAAAGCCAGCATTACGACTAACTACAATATTGGTTCTGCCAGGCAGGGGTTTGCCAATGGACTCATAGGTTTTTCGTCCCATGATGACAGGCTTACCTAAAGTAATTCGTTTAAAATATTTGAGGTCTTCCGGCAGGTACCAGGGCAGGCTGTTATTGCGCCCAATTACACGATTTTGGGCCATCGCCCAGACAAGAGAAATCTTCATACCGATATCGGCGCCGCTATATGAGGGTGTGACTGGTAATCGAGAATCTCAAAGTCCTCAAAGGCATAATCATACAGTGTCGGTGGTTTGCGCTTGATCTCCAGGCGCGGTAATGACATCGGCTCTCGCGTGAGCTGTTCACGTGCCTGATCAAGATGATCCAGATACAAATGCACATCACCACCGGTCCAGACAAAATCTCCTACTTCGAGATCACATTGCTGCGCCATCATATGCGTTAGTAATGCGTAGGAAGCAATATTGAAAGGTACACCAAGAAAGGTATCGCAGGAGCGCTGATAAAGCTGACAGGAAAGCTTCCCTTCTGCCACGTAAAACTGAAACAGGGAATGGCAGGGAGGTAACGCCATTTCGTCTACATAGGCAGGATTATAAGCCACCACAATATGACGGCGTGAATCCGGATTCTGCTTTATATTGTTCATGACGTTATCAATCTGGTCGATGGTCTGACCATCTTTACCTGGCCAGGAGCGCCACTGAAACCCGTAGACCGGGCCCAGCTCCCCATTTTCATCTGCCCACTCATCCCAGATTCTTACATTATTGTCTTTCAGATACTTGATATTGGTATCACCATTCAAGAACCAAAGTAGCTCTATCACAATAGAGCGGATATGAAGTTTTTTGGTGGTTAGCAAAGGAAAGCCTTTGGCTAAATCGAAGCGCATTTGATGCCCAAACACGGAAAGGGTTCCGGTTCCGGTACGATCCTGTTTCTTCGCGCCGTTGTCCAGAATATGCTGCATCAGGTCAAGGTATTGTCGCATTGGGAAATCTCTAGGTGTTGCTTAGTTCAGTTTCTTGTTTTACTGTTTTACTGTTTTATCGGGCTGCTGGCGTATTGCCAAAACTGTCCTTGCGGTATGCCATCAGTAGAATGATAACACCACCAATTATCATCGGAATCGATAATTGCTGCCCCTTTGTCATCCAGTCAAAAGCCACAAAACCAAGGTGGGCATCGGGCTCACGAAAAAATTCTATAAACGTTCGAAAAACGCCATATCCGAGGCAGAAGGCTCCAGTCACAGCAAATGCCGGGCGCGGTCTGGCGGAGTAAAGCCACAGGATAAAAAACAGACTTAAGCCTTCCAGGGCAAACTGATAAAGCTGCGAAGGATGACGGGCAATTTGCAGATTGTCTGCAGGAAAAACCATCGCCCATGGCACCTCTGCAGCCCTGCCCCATAATTCGCCATTGATAAAATTCCCCAGCCGCCCAAAAGCCAGCCCAAGTGGCGCAAGCGGGGCGGTAAAATCCATTACCCGAAAAACCGATTTCCCGGTGCTGCGGGCAAATAACCATAGCGCCACCCCTACTCCCAGCAAACCACCATGAAAAGACATGCCACCCTGCCAGATATAAAAAAGCGAAAAGGGGTTCTCCAGTAAACTGCCGGCATTATAGAAAAGAACATACCCGATGCGTCCGCCCAGAATCACGCCAATGGCAGCATTGGTAATCAGGTCGCTTACCTGTGTCCGGGTCCAGCCAAAGTTTTCTGTATCTGCCCTTTTCATTCCCAGAAACCAGGCCGCGGCAAATCCTGCAATATAGGTCAACGCATACCAGTGAATCTGCAAGGGTCCCAGCGAGATGGCTACCGGATCAATTTGAGAAAATTGCAACATACAGTGAGACCCGGGTTAGCGTCGTGTTCCTGAAAAAAGGCGGATGGAAATAGCTGTGAAAGTATAACTTTTTTGGCGCAGATTTTTTACCAAAACAACGCCGATGGAAAACAACACACTGTCTAGCTATTGCTTGAGGTGCGCAATAGCCTGTCAACGCCGGCATTATAGAGCTCAATATCCACCAGCGCCTTGACCGAGTCGGTATCATCCTGAGCCAGTACTTTATCCAATAGTTCTCTCGCCTGCTGAAAGGTCACGTTGCGCACCACTGATTTCACCTTTAACAGGCTGGTGGCATTCATGGAAAGCACGTCATAACCCATCGCCATCAGAAGTACTGCGGCGCCCGGATTACCGGCCATTTCTCCACAAATACTGAGCCGCATATTTACTCTGTGCACATCATCGGCAATCTGTTTCAGGACGCGTAATACCGAAGGGTGCATGGTTGAATAAATTCCCGATACGCGAGGGTTATTTCTGTCAATTGCCAACAGATACTGACTCAGATCATTACTGCCTACAGAAATAAAATCCACCCGCCTCGACAGGGCCTCAACCTGGTACATCAACGCGGGAATTTCAATCATCACCCCGATACTGGGCTTGACCACAGTCATGCCCTCTTCAACAATCTCCTGATAGGCTCGTTTGATAAGGCGAACAGAATCGTCAACCTCCTGCATGTTACTAATCATCGGCAGCATTATCTGCAGGTTATCCAGCCCGGCGCTGGCCTTGATCATTGCACGAACCTGGCCAATAAATATTTCAGGGTGATCCATGCTGACACGAATGCCCCGCCATCCCAGAAAGGGGTTTTCTTCCTTGATGGGAAAATAGGGCAGTGGTTTATCCCCACCGATATCCAGCGTACGCATGGTTACAGTCTTGGGATGGAAGGCTTCCAGCTGCTGGCGATAAATTTCAGTTTGCTCACGTTCGGTAGGGAATCGGTCACGCAGAAGAAAGGGGACTTCAGTACGAAAAAGCCCAATTCCTTCCGCGCCGCGCTCTTTGGAACGCAGCACATCCGTGATCAGGCCGGTATTCACCCACAACTCTACCCTGTGCCCGTCAAGAGTTTCGCAGGGAAGATCCTTGATAGATTCCAGACCTTCGGAAAGTTGTTCCTCTTCCCGAACAATTTCCAGAAAGCGTTCACGCAATTCATCAGAGGGGTTACTGTAAACCCGGCCATTATAGCCATCGACAATAATCTCTTTACCATCCAGTTCGGAAAAAGGCAGGTCCTGAATACCCATGGCTGCGGGAATACTCATGGCGCGGGCCAGAATCGCCACATGGGAATGCCCCGATCCTTTTGAGGAAACAATGCCGACAAGGTTTTCTTTTGGCACTTCTGCCAACATTGCCGCAGATAACTCCTCACTTACCAGAATGCAGCGCTTAGGATATTTGCGGTTTTTTTGCTCTTTATCCTGCAAATAGAAGAGCACCCGCGAACATAAATCCTTGATGTCGGTTGCACGTTCACGCAAGTAGTCATCATCCATATGCTCAAGATTGCGGACATGATCACGAGCCACCTTGGCCAGGGCACCCTGCGCCCAGCTGCCCTCCTTGATGCGGGCAATTACTTCCGCTCCCAGGGCGTTGTCACTAAGCATATGCAGATAGGCATCAAACAGCTCCCGTTCTTCAGGGCGCAGCTGAGACTTGATTTTCATCTTCAGTTCACTGATATCTATTCTTACTGCGTTAAGGCATTCATTGAAAAAGGCTATTTCCCGATCAATATCATCAACCTTGCGTTTGGGGATAACACTGAGGTCTGCAGGCGGAAAAACAGTAATTGCCTCGGCAATCACAACGCCCGGCGCCCCTGGAACCCCTTCAAAACTGGCATCGGTTGTTTTTAGTCCGGTAGGACTGAAACCGGTGACGGCCCCGCGGGCTTCTTCATTGGCAATAATGCCTGCCAGCTGGGCCGACAAGGTAATAAGAAAAGCTTCCTCTTCTGCATCAAACGCCCGTACTTCAGCTTGCTGAACAACAAGTACGCCCAATACCTCACGATGGTGAATAACCGGTACACCCAGAAATGATTCAAATTCCTCTTCGCGGGTTTCAGGGATATAGAAGTATCGAGGATGGGAGGAGGCATGTTCCAGGTTCACCGGTTCGGCGCGCTGGGCGACCAAACCCACCAGCCCTTCTTCCGGAGACAGGCTGGCCTTGCCTACCGAAGAGGCATCCAGTCCCTTGCTCGCCATCAGCACATAGCGGCCCAGATTGTGGTCGAGAAGGTAAACAGAGCAGACACGGGTATCCATCGCCTTTTGTACCCGGCGCACAATAATCTCCAGGGAGGCGTTAAGATCCTTTGCCTCATTCACTTCCTGAATAATACTGCGTAAAGTTTCTAGCATAAGATGCTCAGGAACCCGTTTCCCGTTGATTGTTATTTCCGATATTGATTTCCTGCAAGGCATCCTTGAAGGGCTGGATTAATTCTCCCAGAGCTTTTCTGTATACCTTGCGCTTGAATGACACTACCTGATTGACCGGATACCAGTAACTTACCCAGCGCCAGTGATCAAACTCGGGTTTTTCGCCCATATCAAAGCGGATTTTTTCCGTATCTGATAATAATCTCATCAGATACCACTTCTGTTTCTGTCCTATACAGACAGGATGGGAGTTGTGTCGTATTAAATGCCTGGGTAGTCGGTAACGGAGCCATTTTTCTGTGCTGGCAATTATCTCGACGTCCTCCTCTGCGAGGCCAACCTCTTCGTTCAGTTCCCTGAACGCAGCCTGATCAGGCGACTCATCCTGCTGGACGCCGCCCTGGGGAAATTGCCATGCATCCTGCCCAAGGCGTTTCGCCCAGAGCAACTGGCCTTTTTCATTGAAAATTATTATGCCCACATTGGGCCTGAAACCATCAGAATCTATCACGTTTATCACTACCATTTTTTGGCCAGGGCGCTGCAGAATTTCCAGGCATCAACCAAAATCAAATTAACGTTTTTTTCCCAGGGACCACCCGGTAAGGAGTGGCAATGCACGAATTCAGCCGTAGCTAGCTCTCGCAGCGTTCCCTGTACTCCTCGGCACCAAGCAGCTCTTTTAGCTCCTCTTCGTTGCTCATGCGGATTTTAAAAATCCAGCCATCGTCATAGGGCGAGGAATTGATGGTCTCCGGACTATCTTCAAGTAGTGAATTTACTGCCAGAATTTCACCGGAAACCGGTGCATAAATATCCGAAGCGGTTTTGACAGATTCAACGACGCTGACTTCATCATGTGCCGACACCTCACTGTTAACGTCAGGTAATTCAACAAACACAACATCACCCAATTCACTCTGGGCGTAATCGCTGATTCCAACTGTGGCAACACCATCCTCCCCTGGTTTGACCCATTCGTGGGAAGAGGCGTAAAACAGATCTTCTCGTGACTCACTCACATTCAATTCCTCTGCAACACCGGTATTTACTACCAGTTTTCTACTCGCCAGACCCGACCTGTATTGCCGGTCATGACGCTATGACATGACTGCATCATAAGTAAGAGCAGGTCATCCTGCAAGATGGAAATGTGACGGGCTTCAGGCCTTATGTTGACCGCCCCGGGCATTGCGAATTAACAAATAAACCGGCACAAGGCCAATGGCAATCAGGGTTACTGCCGGCAATGCAGCACGCTCCCACTGTCCTTCTGCGGTCATGCTGTAAATCCTTACAGCAAGCGTATCCCAGCCAAACGGGCGCATAATCAAAGTCGCTGGCATTTCCTTCATGACATCCACAAACACTATGGTGAAAGCGGTAATGAGCCCCGGCCGCAGTAATGGAATATAGATCTGTCTTAACAGGCGTCCGGGCCTTGCACCAAGGCTGCGGGCAGCATCGATAATTGAGGGTTTTACCTGCTCCAGCCCTGCATCTATTGGCGCATAGGCCACGGCCAGAAAACGACAGCAATAGGCCACAACAAGCGCAAAAACCGAGCCGTAAAGCAGCGTTCCCAGCGTACGATCCAGATAAGTAAAACCCAGCATAATACCCACCGCCAGTACCGAACCAGGCAGGGCATAACCAAGTGTCGCCAGGCGAATTGATATCTCACTGATACGCTGGGTCAAGGCTGATCCGGGCAGGCGCTTCACAAACGCCAGTAGCATGGCCACGACAACAGCAAGCAATCCGGCTACGGCACCAAGCCCAAGCGTATGCCCGAGGAAGCCAAGAAAACGCCCATCCTGCTCAGCAAAACCTGCCTCCAGCATCCATACAGTCAACTGCGCAAGAGGTAACAGGAAAGCTACAAACAAGACTACTGAACAGTACGCACAAGCCGCCATTGCGGACCTGCCAGATAGCTGGTAATCGGATTTATTCCGGTTGGCGCCATCCTGGGTATAACGGGCATGATGACGGGACTGTTTTTCCAGCATCAGGGTTACCCCCACAAATAACAGCAGCAGGGATGCCAGCTGGGCTGCAACAGTAAGATTGAAGAGCCCATACCAGGCGTTGTAAATAGCCGTTGTGAAGGTGTCGTAGTTGAACACCGATACTGCGCCAAAATCAGCCAGGGTCTCCATCAGGGCCAGGGCCAGGCCGGCAATAATGGCCGGACGTGCGACAGGAATAACCACTCTGAAAAATGCCTGTTGGCGACTTAATCCCAATATGCGTCCCGCATCAATCAGGTTACGGCCCTGATTCAGAAATGCACTGCGGGCCAGCATATAGACGTAAGGGTAGAGAACGAGACTGAGGATTATGATCACCCCCATGGCGCCCTGAACGTCTGGAAACCATGTGTCCGGCCCCAAACGCTCGCGCAGGAAGGTCTGCACCGGACCGGAAAAGTTCATGATACCCAGAAATACAAAAGCCATCACGTAACCCGGTATTGCCAGCGGCAGCATCAGGGCCCATTCAAAAAAACGCCGTCCCGGGAAATCACAAAGAGTGGTCAGCCAGGCAAGGCTTACCCCAAGGCAAACAACACCTGTTCCTACACCGAGTACCAGCATCAGAGTATTTATGGCCAGACGATCCAGCTTGGTTTCAAACAGGTGCTGCCAGATTGCCTGCTCACCTGTGCCGACCGTTGCCCATTGTGCGACGATAATCAGTAGCGGTAAAATTACCACGGTAGCGGCAAAAAGAGCGAGGCTGCGCCATAACCAGCTGCCACCTGACAGCATTGAATTCATCATAGATTCCTAGCGGTAATCAGCACGGTCCATCAACATGACCGCGTCCGCCTGCAGACGACCAGCCGTTTCCACATTCAGACTGTCCTGCCTGAACGCTCCCCAGCTGGCAACCAGATCGACCGGCTGTATCGCCGGATTAGCCGGGTACTCCAGGTTTAATGCTGAAAACATGCTTTGAGGTTCTTCCGTGGAAAGCCACTCAATTAAACGTTGAGCTGCCAGCGGGTTTTTTGCATATTGTGTGACACCTGCTCCGGAGATGTTGACATGAACGCCACTTGAAGACTGGTTGGCCCAGAACAGAGCAACCGGGATTTGAGGATCAGCACTCTGTAATTGACCAAGATAATAGGTATTCACCAGGCCAACATCGCACTGACCCGCAGCGATTGCCTCAATTAACAAGGCATCGCTACTAAATACACGCGTTGCCAGGTTATTTACCCATCCTTCCACAATTTCCTGGGTCGCATCCGTACCCAGTCGTTCAATCATGGTGGCAACCAGAGACATGTTATAGACCTTACGGGAGGTACGCAGGCACAGCCTGCCCTGCCACTGTTCATCCGCCAGGGCTTCATAGGTACTTAATGAGGCTGGATCCACGCGCTCAGTAGAATAGGCTATGGTGCGTGCCCGAACTGACAGACCAAACCAGCGATTTTGTGGATCACGCAAATGTGGAGGGATATTATTTTCCAGAACAGCTGACTGTATCGGTGCCAGCAATCCTTTTTCAGCTGCAGACCAGAGATTGCCTGCATCCACCGTATACAACACATCAGCAAAGGTTTGCTTTCCTTCCGCCTGTAAACGCGCAATCAGCGGTCCATCTTCACCGGTCTGGTATTGCACTTCGATACCTGTTTCTTCAGTAAAGCGATCGAACAGGGGCTTGATAAGATGTTCCTGGCGTGATGAATAAACGATGACCGGGCCGCTTACCTCCTGAGCAGACAGCGATCCTGCTGCAGACTGCTGCAGCGCTTCTTCATCTGCGGCGACAGCATTGCCGTTTTCCGGAGCAGAGGCTGGATCCGAGCAGGCAACCGGGACTAACAGCAGCAATAAAATAAACAATCGATTGATGGCCCGATACATTTTAAACTCCTCGTAATGGGGCGCAAATGATAATTATTATCATTTGGAAAGGCAAGGTTAAAGATCTCTATCAAAATACCCTAGCGCACACAAATAATGCTTCACAGCCCCATAGCCTGGCGCATTAGCTGTTTTTTGACCCCGGGCAGCTTATCAGTAAGCTTCAGGCCACTATTACGCAACCATTTCAGTCCCGGATCCTCGGAGCCGAACAGGCGTTTAAAGCCTTCCATAGCCGCCATCATGGTCATATTCTGGCCTTTCCTGGCGCGCTGGTAGCGACTCAGAGTCTGGTGGCATGCAATGTCTTCTCCCTTCACCAATGCGCTGGAAATGACCTGTGAGAGCGCCTCAACGTCTGCGAAGCCCATGTTTACCCCCTGCCCGGCCAAAGGGTGGATGCTATGGGCCGCATCTCCGATCAGGGCAATGTTATCCTGCACATAATCTGTAGCATGACGCTGCCACAGGGGAAACGAGGCCCTGTCATCTATTTCGAGAATTTTCCCCAATCTGAACTCAAAGGCCTCCCCCAGACGTTGCATGAATTCGTTATCATCCAGCGCTATCAAGGCGTCTGCCTCCTCTGTGACACATGACCAGACAATGGAACAATACTGCTGCTCAGATTTATCAGCTGTAGCCAGGAACAATGGCAGGAACGCCAGCGGGCCGGTCTTCATAAAGCGCTGACGGGCGCTGAATTGATGGCCTGATTCGGTTTTCACTGTTGTCACCAGAGCTTTGTGCCCATACTCCCATTGTCGAACAGTGAAGCCAGACTGCTCGCGAATAAATGAATTGCCGCCATCAGCACCAATCAGCAAGCTTGCCGCCACTTTATCGCCATTTGCCAGTGTCACGATGACCAGGGAACTATCCGGATTCTCACCGGTATTGATCGCTTCGATCTCGGTATTATGCAGGGTGGTTATTTGGGGAGATGATTTTACCCGCTCGAACAAAGCTGCATTAATCAAGCGATTCTCAACAATATGTCCCAGTGATTCCGCATGTAGCTCTGCAGCAGCAAAATGAATCGAACCGGTGCCCTCCCCGTCCCATACATCCATGCTGTGGTAAGGACAAACCCTGACCGATTGCATTAATTCCCAAACGCCAAGCTGCTCCAGCATGACCTGACTTGACATCGTAAGAGCACTGACACGAGGATCAAAATCAGGTTGATCAGCATTTTTTCTGATTTCATCCAGTGTAAAGGCTTCCTTACCGGCATCGATAAGCAAAATCTGCAGACCTGTTCCGAAAAGTGAGCACGCAGCAGCGAGTCCGACAGGACCTGCGCCAGCTATTACAATATCTACCTTTTTCACATCCCGGCTTTTCATCATTCAGATTTATACGAATATTTTATAAGGGGGTGAATTATGCGGTATTCACGCTGATAAATTAACCGCTACAGGCCGATTTCTGGTAAAGTGCACGACCAGAAAAGTTCAGGAACAACGACCCCAGTGACTGTTAAATTTATTTCCTCTTCCAAACTGCCCACGCAGTTTGGTGACTTTGAAATTCACGCTTTTGAAGATTCCGATGGCAAAAAGGAACATATTGCCCTGGTCTATGGAAATATTGCGGACCAGGAACGCGTGCTTTGCCGTATCCATTCAGAATGCCTGACCGGTGATGCTCTATTCAGTTTGCGTTGTGACTGTGGCTCACAATTAAGAGAGGCAATGCAGCGTATTGCCACTCGAGGCAACGGCGTCATTATTTATTTGCGCCAGGAAGGACGCGACATCGGCCTGGGCAATAAAATACGCGCCTACCACTTGCAGGATGAAGGTGCTGATACCGTGGAAGCTAACCAGGCCCTTGGCTTTGATGCCGATGAAAGGCGCTATGATATGTGCAAGCCAATATTTTCTTTCCTGGGAGTTTCAGATATCGAGCTGATGACCAACAATCCCCTAAAAGTTGAAGCCTTGCAAAAACTGGGAATCTCAGCGCTGCGTACTCCAATTATTACCGGTGAGAATTCTCACAATCAGGCTTACCTGGCGACCAAACGCAGCAAGCTCGGTCATATTCCCAACTAGGTAAACACCCTTACAGGAAAAAGCCTGCTGCTGGCTTTTAATCCATCCCCAACTTGCTGTTGAGTCTGGTAATGAAATCCCTGATACGATTAGCGTTAACGCCAATATCGCTGCGCCCTACTCGTGATTTACTGCGCACATCCAAAACGGTGGAACTGGCAGTACCGCTGATTATCCTCACCACTACATCATCCTTGAAGCCAAACCATTTTGTGGTAACGGTCGCCTCGACTCGTCCTTCTGCATTGTCGGCATCCACAATTTCCCAGCCCATTTCCTGAGCCACAGCAGTGACGGCAGCAAACACTTCGTCAGGTGACTGGATATATACTCTGGTCATAATGTCAGGATAGAACTGACGTTGTAACTCTGACGTTTCTCCTCCCAGATATTCTGCTGGATTGGGTGCGCTTGCCCGAAGAGGCGCAATGGCAACAAATGCCGGTGGATTTTCAATGCTGGTAGTAATGTCATGGATGGGAGGTACAGTTCTCGCAATCTGCTGCTGTCTATAAGGCAGATAGAATGCGGTGAGGCCAGCCAGAGCCGAGAGGAAAAGCACAAAAACCTGAATACCTGCCGGACGTTTCCGGAGCAGGTAAAAAATCACCAGCGCGGTACTGGTAATACCGAGAAGGGCAGCATAGCGCAATAAAGTAAATGCCTGAGACAGTTCAAAGCTACCTCCGCTGTAGCCAGCTCCGGCCAGATAAAGCATTACCAGGGAGAGAAACCCGATCAATGTAACAATGGGGAAAATGACTTTGTTCATGGAATGCCTGGGGAAATCTTATCGAAAATTATCATAACAAGACTTTCTACGTAGGAGAAATCTTTTCCCCTGGTGCATAATATCGCGGCTAGTCTCATCGGCTTTATTACGGAAACTGATTACCGGATATGCGAATACCTCGAATATATTTACCCCAACCACTGGAAACCAATAGTGAGATTTTACTGGATGCACGCAGTGCCCATTATCTTGCAGCGGTTCTGCGCATGAAGCCCGGCATGACATTGGTGGCCTTCGATGGCTCCGGCATGGAGTTTCCAGGTACGCTCACGGATATCAATAAAAAATCCGGCTTGGTAAGCCTCGGTGAGGGCAAGAACCCTGGCACTGAATCGACTCTTGAAACCCATCTGGGAATTGGGATTTCCAGAGGAGATCGAATGGATTTTGTAATCCAGAAAAGCACCGAGCTGGGTGTGAACATTATTCAACCGCTATTTACAGAGCACTGCGAGGTAAAACTGGATGACAAAAGAGCAGATAAAAGACGTGCTCACTGGCAGCAAATCAGTATCAGCGCCAGCGAACAAAGTGGCCGTGTAATTCCGCCTGTTATTCATGCACCACTTTCAATTGAGCAGTGGTTGAACCAGGTTGATTGCCAGTATAAATTTCTTCTGGATCAGGAGCAGCATGGAAAGCTTGAGGAAATAACCAAACCTGAATCGATTGCCTTTTTAATTGGTCCGGAAGGCGGAATCTCTGGCAACGAAAAAGCCCTTGCCAAAGACAAGGGCTTTTTCGGATTAAACCTTGGTCCCAGAACCATGAGGACTGAGACCGCACCAGTAGTCGCGCTGAGCCTGTTCCAATACCTGTGGGGGCAATGAGACGTGAGGCAGGAAGCGCTAGAGGGCGTCGCTGCCGGATTCCCCGGTACGAATCCTGATAACCTGCTCCAGGGCATGAACAAATATCTTGCCATCCCCTATTTTACCGGTGTTGGCAGCCTTGCTCATCACTTCTATAACCTGTTCTACCATTGAATCATCAACAGCAATCTCCAGGCGAATTTTTGGCAGGAAGTCGACAACATATTCTGCACCCCGGTAGAGTTCAGTATGGCCTTTCTGACGACCAAAACCTTTAACCTCGGTTACTGTGATACCTTGTACTCCCACTCCGGATAAAGCTTCTCGCACATCATCCAGTTTGAACGGTTTTATCACCGCTGTAATCATTTTCATGTTTGTTATCCTCACACTATGCTTCAAAAAAGACATATCTGTCTTTTGCATCGGGAGAGTATAAGCTAGTTAAGCTAAAAAAACGATTCCCCGTGCGCTCTACCTGGATTAAAATTTGCGTCAACAAGCCAAGGAAAAAACTATGTTAAACAATGAGTTCCTCAATGATCTGAGCAACAAAATCGCCGCTATGACGCCCATGGCTCAGAGCCTTAGAAATGATGTCGAAAAAAATATACATGAGGCTCTGCAAACGGCCTTTTCCCGACTTGATCTGGTCACGCGGGATGAGTTTGATGCCCAGTTAAAAGTGCTCGAACGGGCCGAGCAAACCATTGCGCAACTGGAAGAAAAAATACACGCAATGGAAAAGGCCCAAGGCCAGGGATCCAATGGCTAGCGCGGAAAACGAAAAGCAATAGCCTCCAGCAAATGCTGCTTTTGTATATCGGCAGCGTCATCCAGGTCGGCAATGGTGCGGGCCATCCTCAGTATTCTGAAAAAAGCCCGGGTTAATAATTTTAGCTGCTGCATGGCTTGTTTCAGATAATCTTCATCTCTGGACGATAACCTGCAGAGGCGGAGTATTTCCGATTGCCCAAGTGCTGCATTGGTTTTACCTCCTCTATCCAGTTGCCGCTGTCGCGCCCGCGTCACTCTTTTGCGCATGCAATCACTGTTTTCCGAGGACGGTGTTTTCGCCGACATTAAATGATTTCTTTCATGATCATTTAATCGGGGAACCTGGACATGAAGATCAATTCTGTCCAGTAGCGGACCGGACACCCTGGATTGATAACGCATTATCTTTTCCGGACTACAGCGACATGGCCTTTCCGGGTCTCCCAGATAGCCACAGGGACAGGGATTCATTGCTGCTATTAACTGGAATCTCGCCGGCAAACGCACCTGGTAACTGGCACGGGAAATGGAGATATACCCCGATTCCAGTGGCTCTCTGAGCACTTCAAGCACTTTCGGGCTGAACTCCGGGAGCTCATCGAGGAATAAAACACCGCGGTGAGCCAGGGAGATTTCACCAATTTTCAATGTGCTTCCGCCGCCAACCAGGGCAACTGCGGACGCCGTATGATGGGGTGCCCGGAAAGGGGGAATACGCCATGCCTCAGGCTCAAATCCGCGCGAAGCAATGGACCACAGCGCCGCCACTTCAAGTGCACTGCTTTCTTCCATCACCGGTAAAATGGAACATATCCGACTTGCCAGCATGGTTTTACCGGTACCGGGAGGACCCTGAAACAGTAAATTATGATTGCCTGCCGCGGCAATCATCAAGGCACGACGCGCCACCGCCTGCCCGATAACATCCTTCATGTCCTCAGTAAAATTGGGCTTACCCAGAGTAACGGGGCTTACTTTTTCAAGGCCTTGAATTTGTTTTAAATGGCTGATGACATCAAGCAGGTGGCCCGCCAGAAATGAGCTGCCGGACTTGAGCAAGCCTGCTTCCTTGCCATTACCCTTGGGAAGAATGACCACATGCCCTGCTCGGTGTGCAGCAATAATACCTGGTAATGCTGCGGTGACGCTTCTTACTTCTCCTGATAAACCCAGCTCGCCGAGGAATTCCACATTTTCCAGAACCTCTGTGGCTATCTGCCCGGATGCTGCCAGAATACCAATGGCTATTGCCAGGTCATAACGTCCTCCACTTTTAGGTAAATCGGCGGGAGCAAGATTAAGCGTGATACGTTTGGCGGGAAACTCCAGCTGAGAGTTTAACAATGCACTTCTGACTCTTTCCTTGCTTTCTTTTACCGCAGTTTCCGGCAGGCCTACAATGGAAAAACCCGGAAGCCCATTGGATAGATGTACTTCAACGCGAATTTCTGGCGCATCGATACCTATATTGGCACGGGTAATTACAACGGCAAGTGACATTACTCGATCCCTGAGCAAAATATGGCTATCAGGCTAGATCAGCCTGAAATTATCACTTCATTAATAGTTTAGAAATTGTGCTTTAGCAAACACATGGTGGAAAATTTTCGGCTTTCTCTGGTGAAAAGAAAGCCGAAAAACAGGTAAGCAATCAGAACCTGATGGTTTGTCTTATTGAACAGAAGAGAGAATATAATCTACGGCAGCTTTGACATCATCATCAGAGCAGCTCATACACAGGCCTTTGACGGGCATAGCACCATTATTAAAACCATTCACTGCGTTCGAATACAGCGTGTCCATACCCTTGTCTATACGCGGCTGCCAGGCAGCGGCATCGCCGAAGACAGGTGAATTATTAGCCCCGGTACCATGACAGGCCACACAATAGGTATTGTAGGTTTGCTCAGGGTCCAGCGCGCCAGCAGCACCCCCCGCTGAGGCAACGGAAACGCCACCAGCACAGGAATCTCCAATCATACAGACTGAGCCTGCAGGCGCTATGCGTTCAATTATTTTGTCATTTGAAGCGGCAAACAATGCGCCGGAAAATACCAGCAGAAACGCAGCCACTAGTCCGTATTTTGAAAAAGCTGATCCAGATTGTTGAATCACTGTAATTCCTCTTGCTTTGATGTCAGCACTGAAATCTCCTCACTGTTAGCTCTAGTGAGATAAAATATCAGGTACCTGGTGAATTTTGAGGCCGAAATTATACCTGTATTTGTGTCAATACGGTACTCACAGATCACCGGTTCACTGTGTTGTTAAGTCCGGGACTAATCGATGAAAAAAGAGATTGGCTTGCCATTAAAATAGATTTCACCCGGGGCTGAATCAAGAGAATAACCAAGAAAAACATCGACCCCCAGATTGCTGACACCAAACTTTTCCCCTTTCAGGTTCTTCAAGATGGCGATGTCCTGTTTCGAAGTCAGGCTATTGGTGAGTTTAAATGGCGGGATACTTGATAATTTGTCCAACAGAATGAATTTACCCGCAGTAGTTTTTGCCAGCTTTTCTCCACTGCTCAACTGAATAAGCATGTAGAATGCCGCTGCTTCTCCCACGTGGGCAGGGTCTGGTTGCACACTGGCGGATACATTGATGCCTTCAGAGGCCAGAAAGCTGGACTTGTAATTCAATCCATCCGATGTCGCACCGCCATGGAAAATGCTGTTGGTAGGTGAACCCGAGATAGAGCGAGAGCGGTTTAAAATAGGCAATGTATTGTCAGAAATACTGATTTTATAGTTTCCAGTATTTCCCGGGCAGGTAACGGGCTCTACAAAAGTATTGGCGAGAAGCAGGTAGTCGCCGGCTGGAAAAGTGCCTTTGATCAAAGCATCACATTTACCGGCAGAATTATCGTCAAAATCCACGCCATTGAGCTTGGTGTCGGTAAGCAGCAGAACCGAATCGAGCGCAGAAGACTCCATCATGATGCTCAGACTGGTTTCTGTGACCAGGCTAAAACTGTAGGTATCGACAAAACTGGTATCCTGCCCGCCACCATATAACTCCAGCACGGAACAGTCGCCTTGCTTGAGCGAATCCTGAAGTACCGAATTAATACCGATCGTTAAAATTTCACAGTCGCCCGGGCCGCCATAAAGAGAATTTGCCCCCGCTATGTCATCAGGCTGGAGTGAATCCAGGTCACCGATAGAGGGCGCCATCATTGCCTGCTCGCTGCTTTCATGGCCAAGCCCGATAGCATGCCCTAATTCATGCAGGGCGACACGGCTGAAATCAACTTCGGAACGTCGAGGTCCCGAGTATATATCCCAGTCAAAAGCATTATTGAAAAGAATGTCAGTCTGGTCGATCAGGGCAAATCCCAGGTTACCTGGCAAGGCGATGGAAAGCGTAATTGCCAACACCCCGAGTCCAAATTCATTGCCACAGACATCATCAGTGAAATCAGTGCCATTAATGGCGTCGCCATTGCCATTCGGGAACCCGGAACTATTGGCGCTGGGAGTGAATCCTTCACAGGGATCCATATAGGAGCGATTAATCAGAAAAGAAAAATCGGTTTGTTCTGACCATTGTGCCAGGGCATCTTCGAAACCTTCATTCCATGAAACGCCCGATGGCGCAGTCCCGGGAATATTGACATGGAAAGTCGCCTGACCGTTTGGCCAGCGATTACCATCAAGGTTGTATGCCAGTGCCATAAATGGCAATAACATAAGGAACAGGATTATGCCTGTGGATTTTCGCACTACTGAACTCCGCTAAGCAGTTCCATAACGGCTTCACGCAATTCATCGGGCGTGGCGGGAACAAATGAGGCCTTTTCAACCAGGGTACTACTGAACTTCATATTGCGCAGTTTTCTAGCCAGTGCTGAATTTTTACTGCTATTAAGATCCAGTAGCGCCGGGGAATCAACTTGAGAATTTTTCTCCAGGGTCTGATTGCCCTTGGCATCTGTGACAATTTTAAAATGCCCCTGGGACCAGCCGACCAGCGGGTTTACCGATTTCATGGCAAGATCTTCTATAAAATAAAAACCTCTTTCACCCTTTTCGGGAATATCCTGACCAGCAATCTGAACAGACTTTCCATCCTGTTTTCCCCCCAGAAAATCCAGTTCAATATATTCTCCTGGATCAAGCCCCTTGAGCACATCATCAATTTTTATCAGTACCCGCGTATAGATGAGATCGTCTTCGGCAAAATATGAGATAGAAAGCACTTCGCCCTCAACGATCAGCCCGGAAATAGCGACGATCTCCTGAAACTCAAACTTCTGAATTGTTGTTGCCTGTGCTGCAGACCAAACAGTAAAAGACAAAAGAAGGAAATATAAAGGGATCTTTTTCATAGGGTTTACTATAGCTTTATTTACTTCAGGGATAAGCTGTTCTATAACTTCCATCCAGTACGGTGCGCCACCAGTTTTCATTATCCAGATACCAAAGTACGGTTGCTTTCAGCCCACCATGAAATTCATGTTGTGGATCGTAGCCCAGTTCAGTAGAAATTTTTGCAGCATTGATGGCATATCTCACATCGTGCCCCGGTCTGTCCGTCACAAAAGTTATCAAGTCCTGGCTTAACTTACCCTTACTGGCAGGGCTGTCAGGGAAAAGTTGCGCTAATTCGGGGCTATCCTTAAAAAGACTATCCACGATTTTACATAAAAGTTTTACTGTATCGATATTGGCCCACTCATTATTGCCACCGATATTGTAAGTCTCCCCTAATACCCCCTCTTGAATCACTAATTCAATACCTCTGCTGTGGTCATCTACATGCAGCCAGTCTCTTACCTGCTGGCCATCCCCATAAATTGGCAAGGGTTTGCCAGCAAGAATATTTAACAGACAGAGGGGTAGAAGTTTCTCCGGGAACTGGTAAGGACCATAATTATTCGAGCAGTTGCTGGTGGTGACAGGAAGCCCGAAGGTATGATGATAGGCTCTAACCAGATGATCAGAAGCCGCCTTGCTGGCAGCGTAGGGAGAGTTCGGTGCATAAGGGGTAGTTTCGGTGAAGGCAGGATCATTTGGACCCAGGGTGCCATAGACTTCATCGGTAGAAACATGATGGAAACGTCGATTGTCAAAGCCTCCTGCTTTCTCCCAGATATTTCTGGCAGCTTTTAGTAAACTATGGGTGCCAACAATATTGGATTCTATAAAAGCATCTGGCCCTGTTATTGATCTATCAACATGGCTCTCAGCCGCAAAGTGAACAAGCGTATCCACACTATGCTTTTCCAGCAGTTGTTCTACCAGTGCCTGATCACAAATATTGCCATGAACGAAAGAAAAATTTTCATTATCTTTAACAGGATTCAGATTATTGATATTGCCTGCATAGGTCAGGGCGTCCAGTACTATGATGTTTAGATCATCATGAGTGTTAAACTGGTACTGAACAAAGTTGGCGCCAATGAATCCGGCTCCCCCTGTTACAAGTAAATTCTTCATATTATTTGTCATCGTCTTTAATTATTTTTAGTACCTTATGCATCTCTTCCTGCCAGGGGCTGGTCTTTACTCCCAACAGCGTTTCCGTAGCAATGGAATCAAGGGCAGAATAACAAGGCCGGACGGCGGGAGTTGGATAGTCTTTTGTTGCTATTGCTTTGATATTGACTTCTTTTTTTAGTATTCCCAGTTGTCGGGCCTGGGAATATATTTCCAGAGCAAAATCATACCATGTGATAACCCCGCGATCCGACCAATGGTAAATACCCATTCCGTGGTTCTCCAGGGCAAAACCCCAGATTATTTGAGCCAGTAAATGCGCAGACGTGGGCGATCCGAACTGGTCATTTACTATGGATAATTCATCTCTTTCAGACATCAGACGCAACATGGTTGTAAGAAAACTTTTGCCTTTGGCT
>JAURCS010000129.1 GCA_030828385.1 Gammaproteobacteria bacterium | reverse complement strand
TTTTTAATAAAAGTTTTAAAAACTTTAGAATTTCAAATATAAATCAAAAAAAAATAATTTTAGATCATTTAGGGGTTGATTTTATAATTACTAAAAAATTTGATAAAAAATTTTCTGCAATTAAGTCTGATTTTTTTATTAAAGAAATTTTATCAAAAAAATTAGAAGCTCAATACATATTTGTTAGCAATAACTTTAGATTTGGTAACAAAAGAGAGGGAGATGTTAGGCAGTTAATAAAATATGAAAAAAAATATGGATATAAAATAATTAAGCCTGAGCCATTAAAATATAAAAACAAAATTGCATCATCTACTTTAGTTAGAAGTTTTTTAGAAAAAGGGCACATTGATAAAGTAAACAAATTATTAAATCGAAATTGGACAATAGTTGGCAAAGTTGAAAAGGGTAGAAGAGTTGGAAAAAAAATAGGATTTCAAACCTGCAACATAGATATTAAAGATTATGTTTTGGCAAAACCTGGAGTTTACGCAGTTAAAGTAAATCAAAAAAAAGTAAAATTAAAACTGAAAGGAATA
>JAURCS010000128.1 GCA_030828385.1 Gammaproteobacteria bacterium | reverse complement strand
TAATCGGAATTGCCACCGCCACAGGAGGCTAAGGTAAGTGCCAAAACTAGTGTTTTGATTATTTTTGAGATTTTTTTTAATTTGATCATTTGAATATATGTTTTCCGTTTACTTAAAGTTTTTCAATCTTAATTATATAAACTTAATTGAAAAACTTTAAGCTATAATAGGAAAAATTGATGGTGCCGCAAGGGAGAATTGAACTCCCGACCTCATCATTACCAATGATGCGCTCTACCACTGAGCTACTGCGGCATTATAAATTTAACCCTCAAATTTATGAGTTTTCATCTATACTATTATGATGCTCAAGCAAGATTAAAAGTTTTTAATATATGTGTTTATGATAATTTGAGTAGCTTAATTGAATTTATTATACAAAATAGCTTTTATGTATCATTAATAGCACTAATGTTAATGACTGTAAATTGACACTGTGGTGTATATTTAAATAAGGGTATTTTGATTCTTTCTTGCTACTTTTGCACTAAAAAGACTAAAAAACATAACCTGTTAGAGGTAATTTATGACTGAAATTCAAT
>JAURCS010000127.1 GCA_030828385.1 Gammaproteobacteria bacterium | reverse complement strand
TGCGTTGTTTATACCAGGAAAAAATAGTATAAGATCGTTGTTTATATCTAGGTTCAACTTTATCCATTAAAAAATGGCATTTTAAATTGCTTTATCTTTAATCTTTAATATCACCAATATCACCAATTATGCATTTTAGCAACAAAAGAAACATTATATTAGATATATTTTTCATGTACAGGAACACTGATGTACAAACAACAATGTTGCAAAATAATTAATTAAAAATTATTGGTATAAAATACATAATAATCGCCAACCATTTTCTATAAGCATAAAAACAACGAATTCAGGAACACATATGCTGGTGTTGTTTATATCTATGTCTACGGTGTTGTTGGGATCTAAAAGATCTAAGTCCCTTAGTTATATAAGCCAGTGGGGTGTATGGTTTTATATGTAAGGGTGGCAAACATTGGGAGCCAGTGACATTGGTCCAGTAGGACAGATGATGATGTGTTGGGTTTTTGATTAGGTTTTTTACAGGTAAAAATTCCAATTTGCTAGTTTTTATTTCGACTCTGGCAATGGAATTTTGGACAAGCT
>JAURCS010000126.1:281-549 GCA_030828385.1 Gammaproteobacteria bacterium | reverse complement strand
ACACCACGGACCGTAGGACGAACACCTCTCCAGCGCTTCGCTCCGGCTTTACCAAGCTGACGCAGGCTGTGCTCGCCATTCGACACTTCGCCCAGAGTGGCTCGACATTCCGACAAGACTTTGCGCATCTCACCTGAACGTAAGCGGAGGGTTGCATGACGACCTTCACGAGCGACCAACTGGACAGACGCACCAGCCGAACGGGCCATTTGCGCACCTTTTCCAGGTCTCAACTCAATGCAATGAATGACGGAACCGACCGGGATAT
>JAURCS010000126.1:0-271 GCA_030828385.1 Gammaproteobacteria bacterium | reverse complement strand
GGCAGCTACCAACCTTAATCGGCGCATCTTCACCAGACCGAATCGGGTCACCAGCCTGTAGTCCCTTTGGCGCAATAATGTAACGGCGCTCGCCGTCTGCGTAGAGAACTAAAGCAATGTGAGCCGAACGGTTAGGATCATATTCCAAACGCTCGATCTTGCCCGGAATGCCATCTTTATTCCGCTTAAAGTCGATGACACGATAGTGTTGCTTATGACCACCACCGATATGACGAGTCGTAATCCGACCGTCATTGTTTCGACCACCTGT
>JAURCS010000124.1 GCA_030828385.1 Gammaproteobacteria bacterium | reverse complement strand
TCCGATGGCCGTTTGATACAGCTGGATGGGGACACTTTTGCAGGGCCTGATAGTCTGGAAGCAGCGTTACGCGGGGCAGGGGCGGCCTGTTTGGCGGTTGATAAGGTGATGTCCGGTCAGGCGTGTTCTGTTTTCAGTGCGATGCGCCCGCCTGGCCATCATGCCGAACCGGATCGGGCAATGGGATTTTGCCTGTTTTCCAATGCAGCGATTGCGGCCTTTCATGCGGCACAGAAATGGCCAGTAAAACGGGTCGCTGTGCTGGATTTTGATGTGCATCACGGCAATGGCACACAGGCAGCTTTCTGGGATCAGCCAGATTTCTTTTATGCCTCTTCCCATCAAATGCCGCTTTATCCGGGTACCGGCGGGGCAGATGAGCGCGGTTTGCATAACACGATTTTAAATCTGCCTCTTGATGAGGGAACAGATGGTACCGAATTTCTGGCCGGATGGCGCAATATCCTGCTGCCCTTTATCGCTGAGGCAAAATGCGATCTTATCATCCTTTCTGCCGGTTTTGATGCCCATAGCCGCGATCCGCTTGGCGGTTT
>JAURCS010000123.1 GCA_030828385.1 Gammaproteobacteria bacterium | reverse complement strand
AAATATTAATATTGTTATCGTTAAAGAAACCAAACCATTTGGAAATGGGTTATTATTACCCGCAGGCCCTTTAAGAGAAATTCCTTATTCAATAAGTAAATATGATAATATTATTTTTAATAAAAGTAAAAATTTTGAAAGATTAAGTAAAGAGGCAGAGAAGAAAAAACAATTCGGACATGCTATAAATGCAGAATACAGAAGTGGCCAGATGGCAGGATTTTTTATTGATAAAAAAGAAGTAACACATGTAGGACTGGAGGGCATGAGCCGTGAGGAACTTGAAAAAAGATTATCTGAACTCGAAGGTAAAATCGGAGAGGCCAAAGATATTATTGACGTCACGCCAGAAAAAGCTATTGAATAGTGGAGGATTTATGCAAGTGTTTAACGAAGTTCATAACAAACATTTGAATACTTCAATTGGTATAGTGAGCGTTTTAACAGAGGACAAAAAATAAAATGTCAAATCTTGAGAATACATACCGAGATTTTTTTCCAAATCTTGAGAATACATACCGAGATTTTTTTCCAAACCTTGAAAACAAATACCGA
>JAURCS010000122.1 GCA_030828385.1 Gammaproteobacteria bacterium | reverse complement strand
AAATAGCTGCCAAGTGGCCCATCATTATTGAATGATAAAGACAAGGTGCAAAGCTTGCCGGCTGGGGTTTTCATGATGATTGCCATATCCATAGCGATGCCAAGATCAGGGTGCTTCGGTCCCTGAACAGCGTGAACCTCGCTAACCGGTTCGCCAGTCTGATATAAAAACAAATCAATCGTATGACAGGCATGATGCCATAACAGATGATCCGTCCATGATCGGGGCTCGCCTTTGGCGTTCATATTGGTGCGGCGAAAGAAATAGGTTTGCACATCCATTTGCTGGATCGACAGTGCTCCTTTGGTGATTTCATTATGCACCCACTGATGCGAAGGGTTAAAACGGCGCACATGGCCAACCATGCCAACAAGACCGGTTTCTGCTTGTTTTGCCACCAGACGTTCGGAATCAGCTAAATTGTCAGCCATCGGGATTTCGACCAGAACATGTTTACCCGCCGCCATCGCCTTAATGCCCTGTTCAGCATGAAGCTGGGTTGGGGTGGCCAGAATTATCGCATCAACCCGGTCACTGGCGATAAAGGTGTCATAATC
>JAURCS010000121.1 GCA_030828385.1 Gammaproteobacteria bacterium | reverse complement strand
GACATGGAAATGTGGCAGTTCCACCCCACCGGAATTTATGGAGCCGGGACTTTGGTTACCGAGGGCTGCCGTGGCGAAGGTGGCTATCTCATCAATAAAGACGGTGAGCGATTCATGGAACGCTATGCGCCAAACGCTAAAGACCTAGCGGGTCGAGACGTTGTTGCTCGTTCTATGGTTCTAGAGATTTTGGAAGGCCGTGGATGCGGCCCCAACGGTGATCATGTAAAGCTAAAGCTCGATCACCTCGGTGAAGATGTTTTGGAGTCTCGATTACCTGGCATTTGTGAGCTGAGCAGAACATTTGCTCACGTAGACCCTGTGAAAGAGCCTATCCCGGTTGTTCCGACC
The DNA here is from genome assembly GCA_030828385.1 of Gammaproteobacteria bacterium. Taxonomy (GTDB): domain Bacteria; phylum Pseudomonadota; class Gammaproteobacteria; order Pseudomonadales; family Pseudohongiellaceae; genus Eutrophocola. The sequence goes on along the minus strand of JAURCS010000121.1, from coordinate 207 downwards.
TGCCATTACATGATGGGTGGAATACCTACCAATATTCACGGCCAAGCACTAACTGTCGACGCTGACGGTAACGATCAAGTGATTCCGGGCCTTTACGCATGTGGTGAGGCTGCGTGCGTATCTGTACATGGCGCTAACCGCTTGGGTGGTAACTCATTGTTAGATTTAGTGGTATTTGGCCGCGCATCGGGTCTGTTTATCGAGAGC
>JAURCS010000120.1 GCA_030828385.1 Gammaproteobacteria bacterium | reverse complement strand
GGAGTTTGTTTTGATACAGGTGGGATTTCTCTAAAGCCTGCAAAGTTTATGGAAGATATGACTTATGATATGGCAGGATCTGCAGTTGTTGTGGGTTTGATGAAAACCTTAGCTTTAAGAAAAGCAAAAATTAATGCTGTTGGTGTTGTTGGACTTGTAGAAAATATGCCTGATGGTAATGCTCAAAGACCTGGCGATATTGTAAAATCATATAGTGGAAAAACAATTGAAATTTTAAATACTGATGCTGAAGGAAGATTAGTTCTTGCAGATGCTTTAACTTACACTGAAAAAAAATTTAAACCAAAATTTATTGTAGATCTTGCAACATTAACTGGTGCCATCATAGTTTCTCTTGGATCTGAATACGCCGGTTTATTTAGCAATGATGATAAAATTTCAGATCAATTATCAAAAGCTGGTGAAAAAGCTGGTGAAAAAGTTTGGAGAATGCCACTAAATGATAATTATGACAAATTAATAGACTCAAAAAAAGCAGACATGCAAAATATTAATTATGTTGGTGGTGCTGGATCTACTACAGCCGCACAATTTTTGCAA
>JAURCS010000011.1 GCA_030828385.1 Gammaproteobacteria bacterium | reverse complement strand
TGACCTGCCAACTTGCTTCCCACATTTTGCCAACCGGCGCAAAAAGGGCCAGTTTTTCTGACAAGCCCATCGCTCGTTCACTGGGAAAACCATACGCCTACAGAAAAGGATTTTTATGACCAACAAAACTTTCCAGAAAATATTTCGCGGACAGATAAAAAGGGCTGGCACTTCTAACCGTATTTCTTACGGCAGGATCCACCATAAGATCAGTGATTTGAATGGCTGTGCTTTCTACACCAGCCAGCAATACCTGCGAACCTACGCCGCCATAATGCGCTACCAGCTCTTCGTTTCTGTAGACAACGATTTCTCGACTATAGGGCCGGTCATATTTCCAGCGCCAATGTTCCGCTGTCATTTCCTGCTGAAATATTTTTTTGAATAAATTGCAAACTTCTGGTGCGTCTTCTTTAGTAGCAATACGAACAAAAAACCCTGATGCCGAGGTTGTTGTGGATTTATTTGGAGCATCAATCACTGCAAAATCCATCAGTCATTAGTGTTTTCCCAACGATGGGGCAAAACGACAAAGCCTCGCTCCAGACCTTTTTGCTCTACATGAATTTCAGCAGCCCGGCGAATAGTTTCATACAGATGAATCCCCTTTTCACATAGCAGGGCGATATCCAGATAATAATTTCCCCTGAGAAGGGCCAGTTGGGGGAATACCACTTTGGCAACGCCCTGACCTTTTTCATTCAGCGACAGCACCACGCCATCATGCACACTGCCAGTACTTGATAATATTCGGCCGTCACCGCCGGAAAAAGCGATTGCTACACTGGCAAGAGGGACGCCTTCTCCGGGATCAAAAACAACGCTTATCTCAAGATCAGATTCACCACTGATCACCTTATGAACATTTCCAACTTTATCACCAACCCGTACAAGCACATCCACAATGCTCGGAATTGATTTTACGTTAGTAGATTCCACTTCCTGCTGAAACTTTTCTTTTTCCTCGTTACTGGTTTTATCCAGTGACTCTTCCTTGGGGGAAGCCATTCGAACCAGCTCACTGTACTGGGTTATGACATCCACCGGACTACCCACTTTTCTGATTTGGCCTTTTTCAAGCCAAATTACCCGATCACAAAGTGCCTCAACCTGATACATGGAATGCGAACAGAAAAGAATGGTCTTGCCCGCATCCTTGAAATCCATGATGCGGTCAAATGACTTTCTGGAAAAGGCGCCATCGCCAACGGAGAGCGCTTCATCAATAATCAGAATTTCAGGGTCTATGTGTGTAGCAATAGAAAAAGCCAACCGAACAAACATGCCGCTTGAATAGGTTTTTACCGGGCGTTCTATAAAATCACCGATTTCAGCAAAGGCTACAATTTCATCATAAATAACGGCTATTTCTTTTTTACTTAAACCCTGAATAGCGCAACTCAAATATACATTTTCAGCCCCTGTCATATCGGGGTGAAAACTTGCGCCCAATTCCAGCAACGCAGCAATACGACCATTAATTTGTATTTCACCTGTAGAAGAAATGATGGTTTTTGCCAATACCTTCAGCAGGGTACTTTTCCCCGCACCATTCTGTCCGATCACTCCCAGCACCTCTCCTTTAGCTACTGCAAAAGAAACTGGTCTCAGTGCATGAATTTGTTGATGGCGCGGTTTCCCTGTAAGAATTTCTTTTATACGATCAATTTCTTTTTCATAGTGTTTATAGAATTTCGATACGTCCTTTAGAGAGATGGCTGCATTGTTCATGACAGCACCTCACGGATATGCGGAATACTGCGACGAAACACCAGCCAGGATGGGCCCAATAATAGAAACCAGATAAGAAAGGGGCGACAAAGGTTCAACCAGGAATACTCACTATCCTGCACCAGACCATGAATTACTGCCATTAAATCGGTAAACGGATTTAACCAGATAAACTGTCTGAAGCCTTCAGGTAGCATGGTGGGAAAGTACAGAATGGGTGTTAGAAACATGGTGATCATTAAGAGGAACGGAATCGCCTGGGTAAAATCCTTGATAAACAAACCCAGCACCGGCAACAAAAAACAAAGGGGCAGCAGCCAAAGCATTAACATCGGCATTACCAGCAAGGAGAACATGGCTTTTTCAGGTCCCGCCAACAGTAAATTAAGGATGAAATAAACTGCACCAAACACCAGACAGGGAATTGTCATAATAAGCAGAGGAAGTATTTCCAACGGGAACGGGTTCCTTCTATATAGCGGACTGAACTCCCGGAACATCATGGTGGAACGGGTAAGGATTTCAGCAATGCATAGCCAGGGAACCATCCCCGATAATAAATATTCCAGATAATCAGGCCCACGATTGGCGCGCATGGCAAACACGATGTCAAAAAGAAACCAGTAACCCAGCACCTGCAGTGTGGGCTGAACCAGAGGCCATAGTTTGCCCAACACAGTGCCCGAGGTTCTGTTAACCATATCCCGCTTCACCAGAATAGAATACAGGGATCGGTTTTCATAAACCGACCTGAATGGCGTCAAAAGGCCATCAGTGACATTCCTGAAATAAGCTCGGATTAAATTCACTCTAGAAACTCATCATCAATTCGCACCAGAGGGCGCACGGGTATAGTTTGATAGGGGTTCACTTTTAATATTGTCGGCCTTGAGGTAGCAGAAGAAATAGAAACAATCTCGGCAAATGCTGTAGTGCTCACATCCACTTCTATCAGCTCATCGTCTTCAAAAGGGTATTCTTCTGACACCTGTTTCTTATAGGCGAGTATTGTATAGAAATTACTGGTTCTCCGGGAATTTAGCCAGGGTCTCAACTCTGCCATGTTTTCAGCCGGGACTATTTGTGCAATATCTCCATTACCTCTGAATTCATTGTTTTGCCTGAAGGCGAGAATTTCTCCTATCAACTCATCATCGAGTCCGGGAAGTAACTGCATGGCCTCAACAGTAGCCAGGTTGAGATTAATCAGCTCTTCATCTGTATAAAGTGTAAATGCGGCATTCAGGTCAATATCAGCGAATACTTCATCAAATCCTCTTATATGCAGAATCTCCTCTACGGTTTCCAGCTTGCCATTGCGGGGAATGAAGGGAGTATCAAGCGATTCATAATATTCTGCTTCCGCACCATTAATGCCGGCATTATTATTAAGGTCTACCCAATCGCCCCACGCCGCAATCAGCTCATCAATTTCAGTGTCAGCATCTTCACCCAACAGTTTTTCAAGTAATGCCCGCATTCTGGGACGACCGATTTCCCGCAAATTAATTTTACCTGCATGATCATAAATTCTTACTGCGATTCCTTCTCTGGCAGGGTAATTAAGCTCCAGAAGCTGGCCATTAAATTTAAATAACGGATTTCTGTTTATTTCATCAAGATCATCCAGACTTTCCGGTGGCCGTGGCATGCGTTCGAGCATTAGCTCCATCTCACCCTGATTAATTGCAGAGATGACAGCAGCCCAGTCATTAAGCTCTTCCTGATGATACAGGGCAGCCCTGGAAGATAGTCTTATCTGTCCGGCAATTACTGTTATAAGGATGGTAAGCAGGATGATTGTCCATAAAGTGACGACAATCACAGACCCGCGCTGCCTTGCTTTAATCATATTGGCGGTATGGTTGCTTGTATATCTTCATGTTTATTTGACTTAATCGACGCAAGAATCTCTATTGGCTCTTCGTTGCGTGAATCATCAATGGGTGTAAAAACAATATGCACTGCGATGGGCAAACTTTGCATTTCATCCCCCAGCCATTCATCAAGCCATTCTTTTTCATCTTGATTTCTTTGTACAAGATAACGAAATACAGCGGTGAAATTTGGCAGAATAGTGGTGGGCTCCAGTTCCTCAAAACGACTATCAGGGTTGTCACTGAAAGCCGGCGTTAAGGTCAGCTGAATGCCATCCTGTAAATCCGAAACCAGTCGCCAGGCTGTTAATCCGGTTCGACGCTGGGGTGATACCGTGGAAATCCAGCGCATTTCATTTTCGTCACCATAGAAATAGACAAAGCGTGCCAGTCTGTCAGGGTCAATATAGCTGTGAGGAAATGCCGCGAACAGCGCTCTTTCAATCTGCAGCAATACCAGAGACTGGTCCAGCGTTTCATCAAGTACCGACGTTTCATTCTGCCAGTCATTAACAACTGAGTAGAGCCCGGCGCTCAACATACCCAACAACATTGCCGTCAATGTCATCGACAACATTATCTCAAGCAGGGTAAATCCGGATTGTTTTTTTGCTTGATGCATAACACTCTATTCCGGTAATTCCAGTTCGATCCAGTAGGTACCGGAAGTAATTAACTCTCCAAACTCATCAATTACTTCATATTGTCTCAGTGCGTCGGTGGTGGCCTGGGTCTTTCTGCTGGGAACCTCCAGTTCATAGCCTGAATCGATAAAGAGATCCTCATATTCAAAATTTATATACACTTCGCCCAGATCATCATTTAGCTGGGAATAATTGATCCGGCTTCTGGCCTGCATGGTTTTGACCAGCGATTCTTCAGCACGCCAGGCGAGCCTTTTATTGCCCGCAATCACGCCGAAAAGACTGCCCATTGCCATGCCGGTAATCGTCATTGCTACCATCACTTCAAGCAGGGTAAATCCCCTGATGCGACAACGGGATGACCTGACACCGGTTGTAATTTTTTCCGTCCTCGTCATGATCAAAAAGCTTCCTCGATCTCCTCGCCGGGATAATAAATACTTACCCTTCCCGTAATAGGATCAACCTGAACACTGCCGCTCAAATCGGCCATTGAAAAATTAAGAATGCCGCCGGTGCTGCCCCCCTGCGGGAAAAATATTATCTCAATGATATCCAGAACTTCAGGCTCTTCATTAATATCAGCCTGAAATAAAATCTCAGCCTCATATTGTTCAAGTATGGGAACCCCGGCTTGCTGAATAATTTCCCCTCTGCTTTCAGGGTAGTCGGGATCTTCAGGATCCATCTGAAAAAGCGTGACCACCTGGGGCGCCCCCTTAACAATGGCGATTCTGCGCGCGTAGTTAAAGGCTGAGGCGGTTTGTCTGATCTGGGCCGCCAGAACATTACTTTCGGTGCCCGTTATGCTGGGAATAATAATCGCTGAGGCAAGAACAATAATGCTCAGGACGATGAGAAGCTCAAGCAGTGTGAACCCTTGTTGTTTCATCGCCCTTGACTGCAGGGTATGAGAATTAGCTCCCGATATCGGCGTCATCACCTTCGCCGCCCGGCACACCATCGGCACCATAGGAAATCAGCGTGAAATCCCTGCCGCTCGCTTCATAATGATAGGCATTGTCCCAGGGATCCAGTGGCACTTCATTGTCCCTGATGTAAGGCCCGTTCCAGCGCTGGCTGCCGCTGTCATTTTCAACAAGCCCCCTCAAGCTGTCAGGATAACTACCAACGTCCAGTCGATAGGTATCCAGAGCAGATTGAAGATTGCTGATTTGGGAAGCTGCCGTTGTGCGCTGCCCTTTACTCAGGTTGCCAAACAGGGCGGGGCCTACCAGCGCCGCAAGCATACCCAGAATAGCCATGACAACCAATAGCTCAATAAGGGTAAATCCACTTCGTTTCTTCATGATTTTGCTCCAGATACTTCGCTACTATTGTGCAAATAAATTCTATAATTTTCCTGACTGGCTATAAGCCAGCTTCATCAAAAAGTGCAGCAACATTGTCAAAACTTTCTCGGAATTGCTGCATCAATTCGGTATCGCGCTCATCACCGTTAATAATCTGGGGTCTGAGTATGACAAACAACTCACGTCTTACAGAGCGATTTTGCTGATAGGAAAATAATGCTCCCAGTACCGGAACCCTTTGTAGACCAGGTATCCCGGTGTTCAGGTCAGTATCATCTTCCTGTATCAAGCCCCCCAGGGTAATGGTTGATTGATCCGCGACAACGGCTGTTGTAGTGATCTCCTGGTTGGAAAAAATAGGATTGCCCTGAACACCACCGGCACCATCTTCTATGGATGACAGGCTCTGGAAAATTTCCAGATTGATAAAACCATCGTCATTAATATGCGGCGTGATAGTTAATACTATACCGACATCCCGATAGGCAACGTTCGATGTCACCGCACCCTGACCGGTAATGGTCTGACCCTGATCAATCGGTACTGATTGACCTACTTTTATCTCTCCTTCCTGGTTATTGGTGGCCAGAATAGTCGGACGAGCCAGCAGTCGAACTTCATTATCCTGAGAGATGGCATTCAAGGTCGCATCAATAATGGAGGTACCATCATTAAAGGTTCGGGACATCACCAGACCAGAGCCCATAGCGGCTGATCCATTGCCCTGAATTAATCCGGCGGCAGGAAGAAACCTGGAGCTTACTACGCCGGTGTTGGCATTCTCGGAAATACGCACCCAGTCAACACCGAATTCATTATCATCGGTCAGGGTGACCTGGCCGATAACGGCATTGATCAACACCTGGGGTGGAACAGTGTCCAGGTTATTAATGGTCGTTAACAGTTGTCGGTAATCTCTTGGTGTACTGCGCACCAGCAAACTATTGGTATCCTCGTCCGCCACAATAGTAACGGTAATATTTGCAGAAACGACGCCCTCCTGTGCGGGGGCTGCAGTCTCTTCAGGCGCATCGTCACCAACCCCGCCTTCACTGGCGCTGGAGTCTGCTTCTATTTCTGTAGCAACAGCAATGCGGGTTTCTTCATTTTGCTGAAATACATTGGTCAGTGTCTGCGCCAGTGTTGTGGCGCTGAGATTTTTAACCTTGTAGAAAAATAACTGTTCAACCTGTTCCTGGCTTTCTGCATCCAGCAGTCGCACCCAGCGCGTCACTTCTTCAAAGCCACGATTGGCTGGCGCCAGTACCAATACAGAATTTATTCGCTCCAGACCGAGAACCTGGTACGACGATTGTTCACCATCAATTAATGTAAGAATATTGGTAAGCTCCTGCGCTACTTCAGCAGCTTGTGAATTAAGCAATTCATACAGTTGAATGCCCTGATTCTGGAACGGATCATCATCTATAATGGCAAGCAGTGCATTAACCCGCTGTAACTGCTGTGGACTCCCACTTAAGCCAATCAGATTAGCCTGCCCGAGGCTGACAATAGTGCCATCCGGCTGGAGCATTGGTGTTAATAACTGAACCGCTGTTTCCACAGAAATATAGGTTAGCGGGGTGACCTGAAGTACTTCTGAGGAAGTGGCATCATTGAGCCAGGCAGGCATAACTATTTCTACCGGGATAGCTGAATTGTCTTTCATGAAGCGGTAAATATTTCCAGCCTGCTCTATGGTAACGCCTGCATTACTTGCCAGCATTCGCATCAAAGGCCACAGATCTTCATACTGCAAGGGATTGTCAGGCGATGAACGCAAGCTGACCTTGTCATCGATAGTTGGATCTATAACCATATTAATCTGTAATTGATCTCCCAGCTGCTCAAACACCAGACGCAGATCTTCCTGCTCATAGTTCAGCTCAACCGTAGTGCCTTCGGGTACTTCAACTTGCGGGCGATCCTCAACAAACCTGCCGAGCTGAATAACCCTGCCAGTACGGTTTATACCCGGATCATCCTGTTCTCCCGCCTCACCCTGTGATGAGCTGGAGCTATCTACCGGGATGACATTTCGATTACCAGAGGATGAACTGTCATCCTGCCGGGAAATTTCAGCACGGGAATCTGAAGCAGATGCAGCGCTTCGTCTTTCCTGCATCGTGGCACAGGAAGATAAAAGAACAGACAAAACCACCAAAAGGCTTATCTTCCTCAATGAAAAAAATCTGAACAAGCTTTGTAATTCACTCTTAACTCCAGTTAAAAATCTACCGTATTCATGCTGAACACTGCTGACAGCATGACTATAATTATTCCACCTACGGCGATACCCAGTAACAATATAAGGGCAGGCTGTAATGCACTGACCAGCCGTGACACATCGTCTCTAACGTTGGCATCAAATGTTTTTGCCAGCTTTTTCAAAATGGGGCCAGTTCTTCCCGATTCTTCCCCAACCGTGACCAGCTGATGTAACAAGACTGGAAACATACCTGTCTTTTCAAGTGATATCCCAAGACCGGCACCACTGCGAACATCCTCTTCTACGACCTCAAGGTGATGAATCAGTTCCTCATTACTTATTACTTCACGGGCAACTCTCAAGCCTCTGATGAGTGGAATTCCTGCTCCCAGCAAGGCACCAAGAGTTCTGGAAAAAATTGCCACATCGCGATTTAGCAATAATTTTCCCGCAATGGGTAAGCGCAACATAAAGGCATCTTTTTGCCTTTTTCTTTGTTTATCTGCAGCAAGCCAGCGCCACCAGTAAATAATCCCGAAAACCACCGGCACAACTAGCCAGCCAAAATTTTGCAACCCCGAACTCAGGTTCAATAAAAATTCTGCTGACGGCGGTATCTCCGAGCCCACGTCTTCAAACATGGCGGTAAATTGAGGTACCACATAGACCAATAATAAAACTACCGATATCAGGCCGGTGATCAGTAACACCATCGGATAAGTCAAAGCTGAAATAATCTGCTTTTTGGTTTCCTCTGCAGTTTCCAGAAAATTACCCAAATCCGGTAGCAACTGGTCAAGAATGCCGCCTGTCTCGCCAGCTCTTATAATGTTGATATAAAGTTTTGAAAAAACATCCGGCCTGGATTCCATGGCATCTGCCAGACTCTTTCCTTCCTTAACATCCCGTCGTAATGAAACCACCAGACGTTTCATATGTTCTTTTGCGGTAATGCCTTCCAGTAGTTGCAGCGCCTTGTCTATCGGAATACGGGCTTCTACCAGTGTGGTAAGACCGCTGGTAAAGTCTACAAGGTCAGCGGTACCAATTTTTTTACCACCCGAACGTTTCAGGCTTTGCCTGGACGTCGAATTGAGCTTTACCGGTACCAGCTTCCTGGCCTGCAACATGGCTATGGCTTCACGTTCAGATTCCGCACTGAGCTGACCATTGGTTATATTTCCCTGGGCATCACAGGCCTGATACTGGTAATAATTAACACTCATATAGCGCGGGTCACCCTGACCACTTCTTCAGGGGTCGTCATTCCGGATCTAAGTTTTTCAAGAGCATCTTCGCGCAGGGTTTTCATCCCCTCCTTGACACCCTGTTTTCTGATTACATTGGCATCTGCACCACTGGTGATCAAATGCCTGATTTCATCAGACATTAATAAAAGTTCATAAAGACCAACTCTGCCCCGATAGCCCGTATCGCCACAACGTTCGCAGCCCTTACCGCGTTTTATGGAAGGGTAATCTTCTTTTTTCACATCAAGGACATTGGCCTCATCATCAGTCAACGACGTGTCTTCCACGCAATCGGTACAAATCCTGCGTACCAGACGCTGGGCCTGGATGCCCAGCAAACTTGAACTGATGAGATAGCTTTCAACCCCCATATCCTGCATTCGGGTTACTGCACCCGCGGCATCATTGGTATGCAAGGTGGAGAGCACCAGGTGACCGGTTTGTGCCGCCTTGATGGCAATTTCTGCTGTTTCAATGTCGCGAATCTCACCCACCATGATGATGTCCGGGTCCTGGCGCACAATGGAGCGCAGTCCTGAAGCAAAGTCGAGACCGATCTTGGAGTTCACCTGTATCTGGGTGATTCCATCAAGCTGGTATTCCACCGGATCTTCAACGGTAATTATTTTTTGTCTTTCATTGTGAATTTTTTCCAGCGTGCCATACAAGGTGGTGGTTTTTCCGCTACCGGTTGGACCAGTAATGAGGATAAGCCCATGGGGCTGGGAAATTACCCGGGAATAGTCCTGCAGAATTTTCTCCGGCATCCCCAGCTCGGAAAGCTCAATATTCAAATCGCTACGGTCAAGGATACGCAGTACTACCGACTCTCCCAGCACACCCGGCAAGGTAGACACACGCATGTCGAGATCGCGATCACCGACGCGATAGTCAATTCTTCCGTCCTGAGGCAAACGCTTTTCACCGATATCAAGTTTAGCCATGAGCTTCAGGCGCGAAGCAACCGCAGACTGAATTTTTATTGGCAGTTTTTCGATGCGTGTCATGATGCCATCCACGCGACAACGCACCTCCAGAAAATGTTCCGTAGGCTCAAAGTGGATGTCACTGGCATTTAAATCCAACGCACGGGCAAACAAATGGTTTACCAGGCGGATTATCGGCGCCTCGGAATCCATGTCAGAAAAAGCATCATCATCGCCAAAGCCGGAAACAAAGGCATCATCAGCATCGGCAATCTCTGGCGACAGTTCCGCACGCCAATGCTTGGTAAGGCGGGCCACTTCATCTGTGTTGCCAATGCGAAAAAGTACCTGTTCGCCAATCACGAACCTGACCTTTGCCCGGCTCTCAATGCTCGGTAACTTATTGCATACCAGCTCCCAGGAATCTTTAAAATTCTGTGCAGGAGCCATCCCTTCCGGTTCCAGAAGCTGGCTAAAAACAGGTAATGTCAGTTGTGTATTTTCCATCTACCTAAACCATTAACGTGCAGTAAATATTCGTTTAACCATCTATCAATTACAGCTTATCAATACCAGCCATCAGAGGGTTTTACTGAAACCAGTAACCGTTATAGAGCCGGTATACTGTCTACGATTACGATTGATACTGAATTCTGTTACATGCAATCTGGGTCTAGAATTTTCCAGTAAATCCAGAAATTGAAGAATTGAGCCCTGTTGTTCGATCACAAAATCCATTTCCTGGGTTATCAAGAGCCAGCCTTCGGTCTCGGCAACTCTAGGCGTGTTGTAGGAGCGCGGCAATACTCCTGCTTCTTCAACAGCCTGGCGTAATTGGCGCTGTACGCTGGTACCAATTAAATTTGGATCCTGACCAGTAAATGTCCAGCTTGCCAGAGCTGCCACTTCTTCACGCCTTGCCGCTTCGTCATCCTTGATAAATGGCGCTTCTTCCATCAAGGATCGCATACGGGCAATACGCTGTTCCAGAAACTCAATTTCCTGCAGGTCTTCATTGTAGGATTCCTTTAATAATGGAATGACTCTTACAATAACCACCAGCAGAAATAAAATTGCTGCAAACGCGATCAGTTTTTTATCGTTATTCTTCATGTTTATCTGAATATGGCCTTCATTATTCTTTCTACCGCCCCTGGGAAATTACCGGGTATTTTTCTTCAAAGGCTTCAAAATCTGTGCTGCTCAGGTTCATACGAATTCCAAATTGAGCCCCGCCACCTCGAGTATTGGTACTCTGGGCTACGTTGAAAAACTCTTCCCTTTGCGCCAGCAATTCCACCAGATAAGCCGGATCATCGGTTGATCCACTAATATCAATCACCCCCTTATTCATGGAGAAAGACGTCAGTGAGCTTTGCACAACATCGTTCAGGGAGATCAAAACCTGCGCTACTTTTTGGTCAGGATATTCTTCAAGCGCACCCCATTCCTCATCCATATCAAAGATAGAGGCCTGCAGGCTTCTCGGCTCAATAGACATTTCTTCAACACGGGCAAGTTCAGCCTGTAAATCACGCAATGTCATCCAGTTTGCTATAAATGGTGCGAACAGCATTAGAACAATGCCTGCCGCTATAGCCAGGGCCGCTTTACTCTTTCTGGCGAAACTAATTTTCTTTTCTTCTTCAATAGCGCCGGCAGGAAGAAAGCAGTAATCAACAACCGGGCTGACCCTCTGCCGAATGGCACTCCAATCATCCAGAGAGCTCACATTTTGAACAGCATCTGCTTTTAACTGACTGGTCTCGATATCCCATTGCTTGGCAAAAACGTCCTGCTCCAGGTCTGCCTTGTTGACAGTCAACAAACGCCGGATGGTATTCCCGGTGATTTGTAATAATGAAACATTACTCCCCTCCTCATCATTGATGAGAATACTTCTGTCTTCATCTTCAGTATTTTCAAGTAATGCCAGCGAACGCGGCATAATGGCGCTGAGGAACATGCCCTGCTCTTCAAAGGCGCGAAACAAAAGATTTATCTGTTTTTCGCTAAACCATAAGGCCACTCCCTCCGGCTTACTCGCATTCACCGCAAGCAGGAGTTTTTCATCATAGGCGGGGATAAGAGTGTGGGACTGCAATTCCAATGCCGAACGAATCATTTTCTCGCCCATAACCTGCATCTGGTATGACGTGGTGGCAAACTCGGTAGTAGGTAGCATCAGCAGAATATGGCGATTATCCTGGCCCGCGGGCAGCAGGCGTCTGGCGGCTCTCGCCAAGGCCAGCTCTTGCGCCTCATCTGCGGCATTTGTCACTTCTTCCGTTTTGCCGTTTTCCGTGTTTATCAGCGTATGGTCAAAAAGCAACAGGCTCGCATCCACTCGTTTTAGCGTTTCCCTGTTACGCCCGGAGGGGAGCAATGACTGCGCTTTCAAGCCCAGTTCCCGAAACGGGAGTTTGTCAAACAGTGGTATAGCCAGCTTCATAATTTCTACTGAGGGTTATATCGTAAGTATTAATCTAAAACCTTGAATTATAGGTTATTTTCCAGCCTCTCCCTAGTAATTGCTATGCTTTACAGGCAAATCAGGGCTGCGAGTGTGTACTATGACAACGAGGCTCACTAAAAAGTTTATTCTTTTTGTGAATATTTTGCGGTAAGCATCTAAATTTACTGGAAATTTAGTCAAAATGTGACACAAGCCCGGGTTTTGTGGCGCGCCCATAAAAAAACGCCCATACCGGATAAGTATGGGCGTCCTGTTTCTGTGCTAAACAGAGGAATTAACTGCTGGGTTTTTCCTTCTGTACCAGAAAATCAACAATCTTCAAAAGTTCAGTTTGAGTGGGAACTGGCCCGCCTACAGTAACCAGGTATTTACCGTTAACTACCATGCTTGGCACGCCACGAACACCATAGTCTCTCATGCGTGTGCCGGCGCGCTTGACGGCGCTGGAAACTGAAAAGGATTTCCAGGCTTTGTCAAACGCATCAGGGGCAACCCCTGCACCGACAAACATATCCCTAACGGCTTCTTCCGATTGCAGGTAGTTGCGACGCTGGTGAATTTCAGAAAACGCTATCGGATGAATGGTTTCTGAAACACCAAGTGCTTCTGCAGCGTAATAAATCTGCGCGTGTATTTCCATGGTGCCATTCCACATACCCGGGCTGCGGACGAAAGCAACGTCAGAAGGCAGCTTTTCTTCCCAACTGGTTATCAGTGGCTCAAATGCATAGCAGTGCGGACAGCCATACCAGAAGATTTCAGACACTTCGACCTTGTTCAGGTCTGATGTTCTGACCGGATCGGCAATGACTTCATAGTGAGTACCTTCAACATACAAGGCTGGTTGAGCCATGGCCGTTGCGGCTACATTTAGGGCCAGTACAAACATCATCAGTAATTTAGTGGTTAACTTCATTGGGTCTCTCTCCCTCGGTGTATTCCTGCGTGATCAGTATTTCAAAATAAATTATCGATACTGCCTATGTTATAACCTTTATAAACTTTCAAGACATGGATAGAAAGGCTGTTTCGCTATTTTTCCTTATTATGCCACGCTCATTCTTCCAGAGTACTCTTTACCGGAGTATTGTTTAAAGCGCCTTAACTACAGCTGAATTAGCGCAATCCAGAGACATAGGAAGCCAGTGCAGCAATTTCTTCGTCACTTAAGCGCGCGGCAATACTTCGCATTACTTCAGCATCATCGTTATTACGCATACCAGACCTGAACGCCTTGAGTTGCAATTCAGTATAGGCAGGGTCTTGTCCGCTCAATGCCGGATAGCCAGCAGATGAGAGACCTTCCCCATTTGGCGAATGACAGGCAGAACAGGCCGCTGCGCCAATTTCAGCAATACCGGCCCTGTACAGGGCCTCGCCAAGGGCAACTTTTTCTGGTTCTGCCGCACCTTGCGCCAGGGGCTGGGAGGCATAATAAGCAGCGACATCGGCCATGTCCTGATCGTTAAGTGCATTCAGCATGCCGGTCATCAAGGGCGCCGCTCTGACACCAGTTTTGATGTCATACATTTGTTTTAAAAGGTATTTTTCTGTCTGTCCGCCAATTTTAGGGACATTTGGAAGCGTACTCATATTGCCATCGGAGCCATGACAAGCCAGACAAACAGTGATTTTCTCTGCGCCAGCAGCAGCATCGCCCTGGGCAAAAACCTGCACACTACCCAACAAGGCCATAAAAACAATGGCGGCTGCTGATACTGTGCCCGAAACAAAAGTACTTACAAAGCTAGTGGTATTTACTGCGGTATTCTTCATTCTCAGTTTCCAGTCGGGACGTTTAGTTACTTCTATTTATACTTACTGTTATCTATATTTACTGTAATTTTCGGCATTTCGATCAATGCCAAATGTCAAAAATTCAAAGCGACAGGCTAATTATCGTTTGTGCCCTGTTTCCAGAACAAGCATTACAGCTAAAATCTTATAAACTACTCATTCGTTAATCAGTGCTGTTACAATCCACAGCCGATAAAAGCCGCGCGATTATACCTTAAGCCATCACCTAACCCCAAACAGAATGCCAGACTATGAAAGCTGATCCGCAGGCCAACCGACTAGACTTCACCGGCACCCGTTTTTTACAGAGCGCCAGCACCTTATCGCAGTGCCCGCAAGACAATGCTGATGAGGTAGCTTTTGTCGGGCGCTCCAATGCGGGTAAATCCAGCGCAATCAATACATTGACAGACCAAACCAAGCTGGCCAGAACCAGTAAAACCCCGGGGCGCACGCAATTACTCAATTTCTTCCAGGTAGCCGAGGGTAAGTTTCTGGTCGATCTGCCCGGCTTTGGCTATGCCAAAGTGCCTCCGGAGGTTAAAGCCAAATGGCAAAAACAACTGGAAGCCTATCTCAGAGAACGTAAGTCATTACGCGGACTGGTCTTGTTGATGGATTGCCGCCACCCCCTCAAGGATTTTGATCGAATGATGATAGAGTGGTGTGCCCAGGCGCCAATGTCAGTGCATATACTGCTGACAAAAAGCGACAAATTGAAGTCCGGAGCCAAGCAAAAAGCCCTTCTTGAAACCCGACGAGCACTGGCTGGTTACGGGGATATGATCACAATTCAGCTGTTTTCAGCTCTTAATCATGAGGGCGCAGGCGCTCTGAAAGGGCGACTACAATCCTGGTTATGCCCTCCAGTCCTTGAGACAGATGAAGAAGTTGAAACAGTTGAAGCAGCTTCAGGAAACGTGAATATCGAGAATATAAAGTCCCCAAATTAAAAGGGCCCTAACTGTAGGAGAAACAGTTAGGGCCCAACGCGCTCCTATTAACCAGGAGATATATCTTCTTTCAGCAAGAAGGAAAAATCGGGGAGAAAACCTTCCTGCTGTATTAATTGACCCGCTGTTTTTCCATTAGTTCAAAAAAGGTGAAAAAATAATTAAATATTTTTCCTGTTCGGGCAGAGACACAGAAAAA
Organism: Gammaproteobacteria bacterium; assembly: GCA_030828385.1. GTDB lineage: Bacteria > Pseudomonadota > Gammaproteobacteria > Pseudomonadales > Pseudohongiellaceae > Eutrophocola. Next base: position 54,372 of record JAURCS010000011.1, on the reverse strand, counting down.
AGCAGCCCCAGATATACTAATGAGCAGTATTCCAGTCTTTACCGGAACCCAAATCTACCACCAAAGGCACATTCAGTGACGCTGATGACACCATGCGAAACCTGACACCTTCAGCCAGTAATTCCAGATCCTGTTCTGCCACCTCAAACACCAGTTCATCATGCACCTGCATGATCATCATCGCGTCAAGTTTGGCTACTTTAAGCCAATGATCTATGTCCACCATTGCCTGCTTGATAATATCTGCGGCGGTTCCCTGCATTGGGGCATTGATCGCGGTTCTTTCCGCCGCCTTACGTAACATGCCATTGCTGGCCTTGATATCCGGCAGATACAAACGTCTTCCAAATAGCGTCTCCACATAGCCCTGCTCACTGGCCAGCATACGCGTATCATCCATATATCTGCGCACACCCGGATAGCGCTGAAAATATCGCTCCACATATTCCTGGGCTTCTGCACGTCCGATACCCAGTTGCTTGGCAAGGCCAAAAGCCGACATACCGTAAATCAAACCAAAATTAATCGCTTTTGCACTTCGTCTTTGATCCGGCTCCACTTTGTCCAGAGCAACGGAAAAAATTTCACTGGCTGTTGCCAGATGAACGTCCAGTCCTCTGGAAAATGCCTCACAGAGTCCTTCATCCCCGGAAAGATGCGCCATAATTCGCAATTCAACCTGGGAATAGTCCGCGGCTAACAGCACCTTGCCTTTTTCAGCGACGAAGGCTTGTCTGATGCGACGCCCTTCTTCGGTTCTGATGGGGATGTTTTGCAGATTTGGTTCTGTTGACGACAACCTGCCGGTGGCCGCGACGGCCTGCTGGTAATTGGTGTGTATTCGACCTGTATTTGGATTAATATCCCGCGGCAGACGATCCGTGTAAGTCGATTTCAATTTGCTCAAACTACGGTGCTCGAGAATTATTTCCGGTAACGGGTATTCCAGTGCCAATTCCTGCAACACCGGCTCCGCTGTAGAGGGCTGGCCTTTTACTGTTTTACTGATGACCCGGTAATTCAGTTTTTCATAAAAAATTTGCTGCAGTTGTTTTGGTGACCCCAGATTAAATTCTTCCCCGGCAAGCTCGTAGGCCTTCTTTTCCAGGGTCTGAAGTTTATCTGCAATCTCTTCACTTTGCCTGGCAAGTGCTGCGGTATCCAGGCTGACGCCAGCGTCTTCCATGCGGCTTAAAACCGGAACCAGGGCGATTTCGAAATAGCGATATACCTCTGCCAGTTCGGTCGTTTGTTTTAGCTTGTTCTCCAGCACCAGGTGCAAGCGAAAACAGAAATCTGCGTTTTCCGCAGACCAGGAGGTGGCTTTTTCCAGTTCAAGCTCGGCAAAACTGATTTTTGTTCTGCCTTTTCCCAGCACTTCTTCCAGCGTCTTTTTGTCCTGCTCAAGGTAAAGCGACACCAGCCGGTCAAAAGTATGTTTGAACGCAACCGAATTCAGCACATAGGATTGCAGCATGGTGTCATAGCGTCTGCCACGCAGTGAAATTCCATAATTACTCAATACATGAGAAATTAACTTCAGGTCATGGCCGATTTTAAACAGATGTTTGTCTTCCAGAATCGGCTTTAACAGGGCAACTACTGAATCCCTTTCCAGTTGGGCCGGTGTATCCAGACCACTATGGGCCAAGGGGATATATATGGCTTTACCGGGCTCACAGCACAGGGATAGCCCTACGATTTCTGCTTCCTTGTAATGCCCGCCTTCTGTCTCAACACTGATGACGACTCGTCCTGCTCTGGCGCTATCCGCAATAAACTCTTCCAGCAGCTCTTGTTCCAGAATACACCTGTATTCGAGCGTTTCGGGTGTGGGTATCTCAACAATCTCATCCTGCGCTTCACCTTTCGACTCCCCCCCCTGTGATTGGGCCGCCTCGACGCCTTCGCCCTCGAGCTCCTTGATCCAGGAGCGAAATTCCATTTGTTTATACAGTGCCAACAACTCGGGTTTATTCGCTTCTTCGTGAATCAGGTCTTTGGGGCCAAAATCCAGTTCAACATCCAGTTTTATGGTGGCCAGTTCATGGGAAAGCCCGAGTTGCTCCAGGTTATCACGCAGTTTTTCACCAATTTTTCCTTTTACTGCTTCGGCGTTTTGGATAACGCCTTCCAGCGAGCCATATTCATCCAGCCATTTCACCGCAGTTTTCGGCCCGACACCGGGAACCCCCGGAATGTTGTCAGCCTTGTCACCCATTAAAGCGAGATAATCGATAATCTTTTCCGGTGGTAAACCAAACTTTTTATTTACGCCTTCAATGTCCAGAGTTTCATTGGTCATGGTGTTAAGCAGGGTGACATGTTCATTGACCAGTTGCGCCAGATCCTTGTCACCGGTGGAGATAAGCGTTGGCATGCTCAACTCCCATGCCTGCTGGGCCAATGTGCCAATCACATCATCGGCCTCGACACCGTCCACCACAATCAGCGGTAAACCCATCGCCTTGATAATCTGATGTATTGGCTCAATCTGACTGCGCAGATCATCAGGCATGGGTGGGCGATTAGCCTTGTACTCGCTGTACATATCGTTACGAAAAGTTTTGCCCTTGGCATCAAATACAATCGCAACATAACTGTCAGGGTAGCTATTGATCAGGCTCCTGATCATATTAATAACCCCTTTAACCGCACCGGTAGGCTGCCCCTTACTGGTGGTTAACGGGGGTAAGGCATGAAAGGCTCGAAATAAATAAGACGAACCATCAACAAGTATCAGTGGATTATTATTGGCCATGCTGCTCTGCTTTCTCAGACATTAAGATTTAAATTTTTCACAGGCTTCTCCTGCACTATACAGCTTCAGTTTAGTCACGGCAGGAAGCAAATTTTGCTGCCAGCTTTTGCATAAACTGGAAATAGCCATCCCCTGATAGAGGAATATCATGGGCAAGTACATCAACGGAAATAAAATGCAAGCTATCACGCTCAAGTTGATTGTGAAGGTTCCCTGAATTTACAGAGGGATCAACCACAATACAGTTCACATTGCTGGCATTGAGTTGGGATTTTATTTCCATGACACGCCTTATCCCGGGTTGTATTTCCTCATTATCGGTAAAGCTGGTCAGATGAAAAAGCCCCAACTGCTTTTCAAAATACTGGTAGCCATTATGGTATACAGCAAAGGCTGGGAAGCTGTCAGGATCAACCGTTTTCCTGAGCTCATTCTCCAGGCTTTTCAAGCCCGCCCTGAAGCGGGCAAGGTTTTGTAAATAGCGCGCTTCATTTTCGTGGTCGAGTTCAATCAGATTTGCTGCCAGCGCATCTGCAATTATTCCGGCATTATTGCTATCAAGCCAGACATGAGGGTCGACACTGGCGTTAAGTGGATACACTGTAAGGCCGTCGAGATTTATAACTGTCATAACCAGCGCATCGAGCTCGCCAATTATTGCCTCCATACCCGTTTCAAGTTGCGGTCCAATCCAGATAAAAATATCTGCCTGGTTCATGGTGCGGCGTTGTGAAGGTCTAAGCGAGGGATGATGTGGATCCTGGGAGCCATCCATCACCAGTTGTGGCTGAGAAACCTCTTCAGTTATGGCTGCTGCAATTAATTGTAGTGGTCGAATGCTGGCAGCCACAGAATACTGCGCAAAAACCTGGGTATTAAGCCCAGGCAGAAGAAAGATAATCAGCAATAATGTGCGCATAGTTAAAGAGAAAAACCTGTCAGAAACTGCTCAGCCAGTAAGCCGTGCATTTAAAAGATGCTATGATATATCACCCTGAATGAATACCACAGGAATCAAGTGTTCAGCATAAAAAATATACTGCACAATCCTGCCATATCATTCTCAAACTCTCTTAGCCGGATTCCCTGTTGTGGACGAAAATTTCCTTATTAATGCCAGCAATATTTCGCTGGAAATTGAGCAGCGGCAAATTCTAAACAATATATCCCTGCAGGTAGCCAAAGAGCAGATTGTCACCTTGATTGGTCCCAATGGGGCTGGAAAAACTTCACTGGTGAAAATAGTACTTGGACTGGTGCAACCCTCTAGTGGCACAATTACCCTGAGAAAAGGCCTGAGTGTTGGCTATATGCCCCAGCGCCTGCATATAGATCCCAGCATGCCGGTATCTGTTGACCGCTTCCTAAAACTGGCGGTAAATGCAAACCGCAGTGAAATAGGTGGCGTCCTGAAAGAGGTAGGAGCGAGCGCATTACTTAATAGCCAGCTGCATTCCCTTTCTGGTGGTGAACTGCAACGGGTTTTGCTGGCTAGGGCCTTGATTCAGGCACCCCAGTTACTGGTGCTCGATGAACCTGTGCAGGGAGTTGATGTGAATGGACAAGCCGAGCTTTACCGACTTATTGAAAATATCAGGACCCGGCACAAGTGTGGCATTTTACTTGTTTCCCACGACTTGCATCTGGTTATGTCAGCCACCGATGAAGTGATCTGTCTTAATCAGCACGTGTGCTGCCATGGCCATCCTGAGCAGGTAAGCAATGACCCTGCCTATCTGGAATTATTTGGCAAAAAGGATGCCGAGACTCTTGCGGTCTATACTCATCATCACAACCACAGTCATGATCTTGGTGGTGATATCGTAGAAAAAAGAGAAAAATGAAGGCAGGATTCAGGCGACAACTCTATGGCTGATTTTATTATACGTGCATTGTTAGCCGGCTTGATGGTTGCCATCATTGCAGGACCGCTCGGATGCTTTGTAGTGTGGCGCCGGATGTCTTATTTTGGCGATACCCTCGCCCACTCAGCCCTTTTTGGTATTGCGCTCGGCCTGATTCTTGACATAAGTCTACAGTTATCCGTCATTGTTGCCTGCATGCTTCTGGCTGTTGCCCTGGTGATGATGGAAAACCGTCGCGGCCTTTCTACCGATACTATTCTTGGAATCCTTGCCCACACTTCTCTTGCGCTTGGACTGGTCATGATCAGTTTTACTGATAACCAGATAAACCTGATGGCCTATTTATTTGGTGATTTACTTACCGTATCGTGGAACGACCTTATCTGGATTGGTGCCAGCGTTTGTATAGTCCTGGGCGTACTTTTTGCCAACTGGAATCGTCTGTTAACAATCACACTTCATCAGGAACTTGCCCAGGTTGAGGGCCTCAATGTTACTCGTCTGCGACTTTTACTGATGTTATTGATTGCATTGATAGTTGCAGTTTCCATGAAAGTGGTTGGTGTGTTACTTATTACCTCCCTTCTCATTATTCCTCCCGCCTGCGCAAGAGCATTTTCCAAAACGCCTGAATCCATGTCGGTTATGGCGAGTATCGTAGGCTGTATTGCGGTTTGCGGTGGTTTGGCGGCGTCCTGGTTCTGGGATACACCTACCGGTCCAAGCATCGTGGTCATGACCAGCTTGCTGTTTATTTTTTCGAGGGTTGCTGTCAGCGGCGAGAAAGGCTAAGGACGCGTCACGCGGAATTAATTTTTTGCGCTAAACTTTTTAACTGCACGAAAGTTATCCAGCATCAGCTGCGGATCATAAGGCGCTTTGAAAAAGCCCACATTATTTCCCAGTGGATCTATCAGCATTATTTCTCCATTGTGAGTTACCAGATAATTATCATCATCAACGCGCAAATAGGAAAATGCCACGTTCATTTTACGCGCCATCGTATAAAGATTGTTGTAATCACCCGTCAGACCGATAAATTCCGGATTGAAGAAACCAACATATTGGGCCAGTTTTTCCGGTGTATCGCGGTTAGGGTCAACACTGATCATGGCCACCTGCACATCTGATTCCAGGCCATTATCTTCCAGCAGGTCATAAAACTGTTTGATCGCCGCCATGGTGATTGGACAAATATCCGGGCAAAACGTGTAGCCAAAAAACACCAGTGTCCATTTGTCTTCCAGTGCGCTACGGGTAAAAGGTTCGCTGTTGTGATCCGTCAGGCTGAATTCGTCAATTTCAATTGGGGCATCGTAAACAAAAAAACTGTCATTACGCAGTGACTCTGTAGTCACCTGGTTTGCCGCAATGAAAAGATAAACCAGTAAGCTGCCGGTAAGAACCGAAATACCGGCCAGCAATGACATGATTATTTTCAAAGGCTTTGTATCCATGCCGATTAGTTCAGGGTGCTGAATAATACTGCAATGAGTATAGGGTCAGGAATTTATAGATAGTGATCTATCAATAACGCTATAAACAGCGCAATCAGATAGACAATCGAATAGCGAAAAGTCGTTAAGGCTGCACGGGGATTGTCGGTAACAAGCAGTCGCAAAGAGTGATACAGAAACCCGCCGCCCAATAAAATGGCCGCTGCCAGATAAAGAGGCCCGCTCATCCCGGTAAGGTAAGGCAGGATAGTGACCAGGCACATGATAATTGTGTAAAGCAGAGTATGCAGTTTGGTCAGTGGATCCCCATGGGTGACTGGCAGCATTGGAATGTCTGTCTTGGCGTAATCACTTTTGCGATGAATAGCCAGTGGCCAGAAATGTGGTGGGGTCCAGGCAAAAATAATTAATACCAAAAGCAAACCATTGGGATCGACAGTGCCGGTGACAGCAGTCCATCCAAGTAGCGGTGGCATGGCGCCGGAAAGACCGCCAATAACAATATTCTGTGGCGTCGCGCGTTTCAGAAATCCGGTATAAATAATGGCATAGCCAACAAAAGAGGCCAGAGTCAGCCAGGCGCTCAGGGGGTTTACCAGAAAAATAAGTATCAGCATTCCAAGTAAACAAATACCCAATGCAAACAGCAAAGCCTGTACCGGACTGACTTTACCCTGGGGAATCGGCCGTTTGATGGTCCTCTGCATGATAGTGTCGACCTGATGGTCAATCAGGTGATTGACCACGGCGCCGGCACTGGCAACCAGAGCAATACCAAGATTTCCCCAGATAAGAATATCCAGGGCAACCATACCCGGGACGGCAAGGAACATACCGATCAGCGAGGTCAGGATCATCATCATGACCACGCGGGGCTTACACATTTCGTAGTAATCCCGCCAGCTGGCAGTTTTGTTTCCTGCATCATTGGCAGGTTTGAAAAAGGAGGCTTGGCTCATTATCTAGGCTTAACTCATGGTCTAAAAAGTGGACGCTTTATTTAATCGGTAATTGAGGGTGACAAGGGTGAGCAATAGTAAAGCACCCCCGGCATTGTGTGCAACCGCAACCCATAAAGGCAGCGCAAAAACAATATTGCTGATACCAAGGCTCACTTGAAGTATGAGAAGCCCCAGCAGCACGGAAGCAAGTCTTTTCATCTCACTACCACCTGCATTCTTGAATAGCTTGAATACAAGAAAACCAATAACCAGGGTTACCAGCATCGCGCCTATGCGGTGCATCATATGGATAGCTACCCTCGCCTCGCCATCCATTTGACCGCCAAGATAGTTGGGACCAATTTCCTGAGTGATATTAAATCCATTACCAAAATCCATTGGCGGCCACCAACGGCCCTGACAGGCAGGCAGGTCAGGACAGGCCAACGCAGCATAATTAGAGCTGGTCCAACCGCCCAGGAAAATCTGAACAACCAGCAAAACCAATGCCGTCAGGGCCAGAGGCTTGAGGCTTGTCCATTGCCGTATCGGAATATTGGGTTGTTGCCAGGGACGGTTATTGAGTCGCAAACTTAGCAGCCAAAGCAGACTCAGCGTGGTGAAGCCACCCAGCAAATGGGTCGTTACCACTTGTGGCCACAGTTTTAAGGTGACGGTCCACATACCGAAAAGCCCCTGGGCAATGACCATAAACAACAGAAAAAGAGGTAATTTGAAAGGCTGGCCCGGGATATTCCGGTTTTTCCAGGCGACCACATTAATGATGACAATGAGTAAGCCCAGAGTACTGGCAAAATAGCGATGAATGACTTCCGGCCAGGCCTTTTCCGCTTCAAACGGGGCGTCAGGATACGCGGCTTCTGCCTGGGCAATTTCCTCAGCCGTTTCCGGTACCGTTATAAATCCGTAGCATCCCGGCCAATCAGGGCATCCCAGACCGGCATCTTCCAGCCGGGTCCAGGCACCAAGTATTACAACCACCACCGCAAAAAAGGTGGCAAATAGAACCAGTGAATAGGATGGTTTTTCGCTTTTCATTTGATTTCTCATAAACTTCAGCGTGAAGGCTGACTTAACTGTACTGTATTTCCTGAATTAACCTGTGTGTCTGCAATTAGCCGGTATATTTGCAATTAGAACGTGCTGGCTTTGATTATCAATAACCAGCTGGGAACGACCAGTCTGTTCCAGCCTGCCTTCGGTCTTACCGGTATCACTCTGATACAGACGAATCAGCAGTTTTGCCGCCGGAATCGTCATGGCAATGATGATCAGAAGCGGTATAACGGTCCAGGCAATCTCGGCTGCAGTGCTTTTGTGAAAAGAGGCTTCCTGTTTTTTGGTCTTTCTGTATGCGACCAGTGACCAGATAATAGCCCCATAGACAACTGTACCTACGGCAACGCACACCCAAAAGATCATCACGTTCATGTCAATGCCCTGCATGCTTTCCAAGTTTCCGCGTTGTACCTGAATGGATGCTTTCCCGGCGGAAAAAAAGCAGGCTACACCGGGCTATGAACACCCCTAATCGCAAGTACAGCTACTTTGTTAAGGGGCGCGCATTATACCAGCAATTTTTTTGCTTTTACCAACCAGCTTCCCTTGTTTAAAGTTGAAAATTGGAAAATAATCAGTTCGCAGGAAACTATTGCTCATTCTTCAGGAAAATCCAATGACAGTACGAAGTTACATGGAATTCAACCCGAAAATTGGTGACCGAGCTTATATCGATAACAGTGCTGTCGTGATTGGCAATGTTGTGCTCGGGGTCGACTCTTCGGTCTGGCCACTTACTGTCATTCGCGGTGACGTACACAGTATCCGTATTGGGGATCGCACCAATATTCAGGATGGCTCGGTTTTACACTGTACCTCTGCCGAATCATTCGGCCCTGATGGCTTCCCGCTTAGTATCGGCAGCGATGTGACGATAGGCCATAAGGCAGTTCTGCATGGCTGTAAAATTCAGGATCGGGTGCTGATCGGGATGGGGGCAATCGTTATGGATGGGGCGGTTATAGAATCAGATATCATTCTTGGTGGCGGCAGTGTGGTTTCTCCCGGCAAGACGCTGACCAGTGGCGGACTCTATGTTGGCTCCCCGGCCCAACGCGTGCGCGATTTACGCCAGGAAGAAATCGACTTTCTGCTTTACAGCGCTAAACATTATGTAAAACTGAAAGACCTGCACCACAATTCATCTGAAGTACTGAAATAAAACCCAGTCGATATGCAGATTTAAAATGCCAAGGCCTTGGGCTGCGATTTAACTTGCTGACTTTCTCAACATCGCAATCACTTTCTGTGTTTTTGGTCTGACGCCTCGCCATAGCTCAAATGATTCCGCGGCCTGTTCTACCAGCATACCCAGACCATCCATGACTTTAGCGGCACCTGCGGCCTGGGCCCAGACACCAAAAGGTGTAAGTCCGCTGGCATACATCAGGTCATAGCACCAGGTATCGGCATTCACCAGACCTGCCGGCAAGGCCGGCATTTCACCCTGCAGGCTGGCTGAGGTTGCATTGATAATCCAGTCAAAAGGGCTGCTGTCGAGATCGCTGAAACCACATCCGGAAATACTGAGCGTGCTTTTACTACTTACTTCATCCAGCGTGGACAGCCTGGAAAAATACTCTGCCAGTGCTTCTGCCTTGGCGACTGTTCTGTTGGCAATGCAGATCTCTTTCGGTTGCTGGTCAAGCAGTGGCTGCAATATTCCCCGAGTAGCACCACCTGCGCCAAGTATAAGCAGGCGTTTACCAGACAATACCCCGTGGTAATTATCGACAAGATCGGTCACCAGGCCCAGGCCATCGGTGTTATGTCCACACAACTCTTGCCTGCTATTGAGATACAGTGTGTTCACTGCACCTGCTCTCTGTGCCTCTTTTGACAAATGCTCCGACAGATCAAATGCCTCCAGTTTAAATGGCACAGTAACATTTGCGCCTTTACCACCTTCAGCAAAAAAGTCTGTGACACACTGTGGAAACTTACCCTGCTCTGCCAGCAAGGCGTCATATTGAACTGCCTGTCCTGTTTGCAGGGCAAATTGGGAATGAATCAGGGGCGATTTACTGTGACTTACCGGGTTGCCTATAACAACATAGCGATCCAAATAATCATCCTCTTGCTTTGAATATTATCGTGAATAGAGAGTATACCCCCCCCCGCTACTTGCTGATCTTACAAAGCCGGCAAGAAAACTGAAAGTCAGGCCAGCCAGTCTCTGTCTGTCAGAAACTCTGTATACAGACGCGACTCTTCTGTATCGGGCTCGGGGTGCCAATCATATTCCCACCTTACCTGAGGCGGTAATGACATGAGGATCGATTCGGTTCTGCCGACACCGGAGCGCAAACCAAAAACCGTGCCGCGGTCATATACCAGGTTAAATTCAGCATAGCGTCCGCGACGATATTCCTGAAACCATTTTTCACGTTCACCGAAAGGCGTTTCTTTACGTTTTTCTATAATAGGCGCATAGGCATCAAGATAACTGTTGCCAACCGATTGCATGAAAGCAAAAGATTTTTCGAAACCCCATTCGTTGAGATCATCAAAAAATAGTCCGCCAATACCGCGTGGTTCCTTGCGATGAGGCATGAAGAAATATTCATCACACCAGGATTTATAACGCGGATAAACATCATTACCAAATTTGTCGCAGGCTTTTTTTGCAACCTGATGCCAGTGCACGCAATCTTCTTCAAAGCCATAATATGGCGTGAGGTCATAACCACCGCCAAACCACCATACCGGCTCCATACCATCCTGTTCGGCAATAAAAAATCTGACATTGGCATGAGATGTTGGTACATAGGGGTTATTCGGGTGAATCACCAGAGAAACGCCCATTGCCTGGAAAGCACTGCCCGCCAGTTCCGGGCGATTCGCTGTAGCTGATGCGGGCATGGCGTCTCCATATACATGGGAAAAAGCAACACCGCCTTTTTGCAGCACATCGCCAGTGATAACCCGAGTTCTGCCAATACCTCCCTTGTCACGCTCCCATTTATCTTCCTTGAAGCTGGCGCCGCCGTCTGCATCTTCCAGGCCCTTACAAATATTGTCCTGAAGATTCAGTAAAAATTCTTTAACTGCTTCACTGTTGATTGTTGCCACGAACTACTCCATTTACTGCTTAATTTATTCAAAACATTATTTTTTATTAACGGCCCAATTGTCCATTAATCAAAAACTTCTGCCTTTGATCAAAATCATACTTGCGAATAAATACCCGTATTAGTTTCTTTTTATTGCCCATCATTTAAGTCTCACTGGAGCGGTTAAATTAGGCAGGCAAAAAATATCAGGAACACTGTCCATTAATTTCGGACGCTCAATTTCAAGCGCGCATTCTCGCACTTTTTCACGGTAGCGCATAATCAACACTCCATTAATGTGTAGCCATTATTTTCTTTGCGTACCAGGCCTCTAAGCTCAAGTTCCATCAGAGCCACCGTCACATCCCTGGCATTCAATTGTGTTTCAAGAATTATCTGCTCAACCGAAGCCGTATCAAAGCCAACAGCCTGTTTTACTTTTAGCAAAGCCTCAGGCAGCTGAGACGATCCACCTTCCTGGCTCACAGCTGCCCCAATGTTCTCTGCAGTTTGCTGTTCTGACAGCAGTAACTTTTCATCCAGTATATCCTCGACGCATTGAACCAACTTGGCACCATCAGCAATCAATTTATGACACCCGCGTGCCATCGGGTTATGAATAGAACCAGGAATGGCAAATACCTCTCTGCCCTGTTCAAGGGCAAAGCGAGCAGTAATCATCGAACCACTTCTAACTCCGGCTTCCACCACCAGTACGCCCTGACTTAGCCCGCTGATTATGCGATTACGTTGAGGAAAATGTTGCGGGCGGGCGGGCGTCCCGGGATTAAACTCACTTACCAGAGCACCATGCGCTGCCACCGAGGCAAACATGTCCCGATTTGCGGCTGGATAAATAATATCGATACCGGTACCCAATACGGCAATCATTGCCATTCCCCCTGCTATGGCACCCCTGTGACTTTCCAAATCAATTCCCATCGCCAGGCCACTTACAACACCCAGTCCATTGGCTGCCAGCTCTCTTGCAAAACGCTGCGCATCCCGCCTACCACCAGCACTTGGCATCCTGCTACTCAGCATTGCTATCAGAGGCAAGTGCAGGCACTCAGGCTTGCCTCTCAGATACAGTATTGGCGGCGGATCAGGGATACAGCTTAGCAATGAAGGATAATGTGGAGACTGGCAGGTAATCAGAAAATTGTCCGGGGACGTTAACCAGTCAAGGCATCGATCCAACGCCGCGTTCATTTCAGCAGACGGCCTGCCCCTGCCAATTTCGCTAATTTCCAGAGCCATCTTATTGTCCAGCCCGGCACTTCTTAAGGTCTGAAAATCACAGGCAAGAATATTTTCCGGAGTTGAATGCAATGTTAGCAAGCGGTTAAACAATCGCGAGTGCATACCACTGACATGGCTGATTTTTAGCCATGGGAGCAAGACCTTGAAATGATGGTTGGGATAAGAAATTGGATTGCCTTCCGTGGTAACCAATCGTAATTGAATGTTTCAGACCAGCCGCAGGTACTTTAGTCAGGTCTTAAGCTGGTCTTCCATGACCATTGTTTGGTTCAGGGAGAAACGACTCTATCTTCCAGCCGAACCGCCTGTTCTGCGCTAAGGATAATACCCAGACTGGCGCCTTCGAATACTCTGTAGATTAGTACTGTTGCGTACTTTTCGCCACTGAAGGTTTCAATATTGTCATTCCCGAAGCCAAGAGACTGTTTTACCTGCTGGCCAAGAGTGGCTTTGCCAATATCGTCTTCAATCTCGACATCCGGTTTCTGTAAGGCCAGCAAATTGCCTACCCTTAATCTGTTTCTGCTACCCCGATTAATGACAATGGTGTCATAAAGGTTGCCTACTGTGCGACCAGAACTTATATCGATAATACTTCCTTCTATACTGGAGGAAGGTGGACGCGGAAAATAATTGGAATCAATTCTGCTGCCAGAACTGGCAATAAAACGATCCCCTTTTCTGACTTCTTCTATATTGGCAGTCAACAAGGTGGCATTATTGCCTTGCCTCTTTACGATGGTGGCCGTGCCGATATGCTTCCCTTCCAGTCCAACTATCTCGCCAGTTTCAGGGTCTGTATATATTTGCCCGCTTCTGACTATATTGTATTCATTAATGTCATCGTCCCAGATGCCCTTGGCAAAAACCTCTTCGTTATCGTCAGTCAACAGAGTGCCTGATCTGTTACCCAGTAAATAGGGTGCGTTTTCCAGCTCTGTTTCTGAAACGATGATCGTGCCCTTGAGAAATGAACTGATTTGATCCAGAGGAATTGCAGGGACAGCACCATTCATGGGCTGTCTCCTCACCTGAGGAGATAGCCTGATGGTGCGCAGGCCAGTAGTTTCGTCGCCACCCCGTGTCAACGTAAGCATCGGGCCATCTGCTGAGTAAACAAGGGCAATCACGTCGCCTGGATAAATTAGATGAGGATTTTCAATCTGTGGGTTAAGCTCCCACACTTCGGCCAGAGCCAGGGATCTTCCAGAAACCTTCCCGAAATATCCCACAAGGTATCTCCCACAACGACTTCATAGCGATCAGGCGCATCATCACGAATCTGAACCTGGTCGGCAGAAAACGCCATAAAAGACACGGCTTGTAAAAGCAAAAAAACCGGGAGAAACTTTTTCAGGGAGTTAGTCATGGTTGTCCTCGTCAGGCAGACTAAACAGGCCGGCAAGCTATAATGATTCGGCCAATAGTAACAATAAGTTCAGAGATTTTATGCAGTTAGCAAGGTTATTTTAGGTAAATTGTGACGTAGATAGGACTTTCATTCTGTGCTTTCAGTCCCATAAAGAGGATTATTGCCAAAGAAGAGTGCAACACAGATATAAAATTTTTAGTAATAATCGCGTATCATTGCTGCCACCAAGGCCAATGGTTAACTAATATTTTGGCCTGTTTTGCTCAAATCATACTTAATTATTAATCTGCAGTTTATCTATTATGAGCCTGATGACGATACTGGAATTTCCTGACCCACGACTGCGTAAAGTGGCGGCACCTGTTGCAGTTGTTGATGATTCAATTCGGGAAATTCTCGATAACATGATTGAAACCATGTATGACGCAGAGGGTATTGGCCTTGCGGCAACCCAGGTCAATGTGCACAAGCGCATGCTGGTTATGGATATCTCTGAAGACCACGCCGAGCCGATAATTTTCATCAATCCTGAAATTACTGTGCTGGATCCTGAACCCATCGGTTATGAAGAGGGCTGCCTGTCAGTGCCCGGATATTACGAAATGGTCACCAGACCCCGAAAAGTCTTGATTAAAGCCCTGGACAGAAACGGTAACCCTTTTGAAATTGAGGCTGAAGGTATCCTGGCTGTTTGTATTCAACATGAGATTGATCACCTTGATGGCAAACTTTTTGTGGATTACCTGTCCACCCTGAAACGCCAGCGCATAAAGTCCAAGCTGGAGAAAGAACATCGCCAGCAAAAATCACCCACCCCGGCCTGATCCCCTGGCATATTCACCATGACAGATAAGTCCCTGCGTATAGTTTTCGCCGGTACTCCCGATTTTGCTGCTGGTCATCTACATGACCTGATACAAAAGGGGTTCAAGGTAATTGCTACTTACAGTCAGCCAGACCGACGCGTTGGACGCGGTAAACATTTGCAAGCAACGCCGGTCAAGCAAGTCGCCATAGCCAATAATATTCAGGTCCTGCAACCGGAAAACCTGGATCATGAAGCAGCCCGGCTAGCCGACCTGGCCCCCGATGTCATGGTAGTAGTGGCTTTTGGGCAGATCCTCAGTGAAGAAATATTACAAATCCCACGCTTTGGCTGTATTAACGTTCATGCTTCGTTATTACCACGCTGGCGTGGTGCGGCACCAATCGAAAGAGCCATTCTTGCGGGAGACAGCACTACCGGTGTTTCAATTATGCAAATGGAACAAGGGCTGGATACTGGCCCTGTATTAATGCAACTGGATACTCCGATTAGTGATCGGGACAATGCTGAAACCCTGACCAGCCGATTACTCAGCCTTGGCCAGCAAGGTTTGTCGACAGTGCTTGGCGACCTAGTTACATACCAGGCAAATGCCCGGCAACAGGAAAACTCTTTGGCGACCTATGCAAAAAAGCTCAGCAAGGATGAAGCCTTCATTCATTGGCAGCATTCAGCCCTATCCATAGCACATCAGGTACAGGCGTTTTATCCACGCTCACCGGCCTGGTGTCATTATCAAAATGATCGATTGCGGATTATTCAGGCAAAGAGCCTCAACATCACCAATGGCGCTACCGCTGGCACCATCATAGAAAAAGCTCATGACAATATTCGCGTCGTCTGTGGGGAAGGCATACTGCAGGTCGAAACAGTTCAGTTCCCGGGCAAAGGGCCAACCGCCATTAAGGATGTATTTAATGGGCATCCGGATCTTTTTCAATGCGGAGAAAATCTGGCGGGAAATAATGCCAGTGAGCGTACAAAGTGAGCACTATAAGTAATCGCTTACTTGCAACAAAAGTATTGAAATCACTTCTTTCTCAACAGGGTTCCCTGTCCTCTCTGCTAGTGACCCTGGCGCGCGAAAACCCGTCCGCAAACTTGCCATTAATTCGAGAATATACCTATGGGGTGTGCCGCTGGTATCAGCGCCTGGACTTCATCGCACAATCAATGATGGATAAACCTCTGCGTAAAAAAGACAATGATATTTATTGCCTGATTCTACTGGGGCTTTACCAGCTCAAGTTTATGCGAACCCCTGCTCATGCTGCTATCAACGAAACTGTCTCGCTCACACGTTTATTAAAGAAAAACTGGGCCAGCAAACTGGTTAATGCCGTATTGCGCCGGGCGCAACGCGAAGAAGGCTCGCTGGAGTTGGCAATACAGGATGACACCAGCGCGCGTTACTCTCACCCGCGCTGGCTAATTAATGCCTTGCAAAAAGACTGGCCAGATTCGTTTGAGCTTGTATTGGATCAGAATAATCAGCAGGCCCCAATGACATTGCGAGTAAATACTGGCGCTACCAGCAGGCAAAATTATCTGGAGCTATTACAGCAAGCCGGTATTGCTGCCAACACTGGTAAGCACAGTAAAACATCCCTTATTCTTGAAAGTCCGGTCGATGTAAGCGAGTTACCCGGCTTTTTCGATGGCATGGTCAGCGTTCAGGATGAAGCATCGCAGATGTCAGCTTCCCTCTTGGCCCCCGCAGCTGGCGCCAGAGTGCTTGATGCCTGTGCTGCGCCAGGCGGTAAAACCTGTGCGCTACTTGAATACCAGTCAGGCAATCTTGAGTTGATCGCTTTGGACAACAGTGAGCAACGTTTGCAGCGCGTCAATGACAACCTGGATCGCCTGAACCTTGAGGCTTCCGTCATTTGTGCAGATGCTATTGATACCAACAGCTGGTGGGATGGCAAACCTTTTGATGCCATCCTGCTGGATGCTCCCTGCTCTGGTACCGGAGTTATCCGTCGCCATCCGGATATCAAGTTGTTGCGCCAGGAAACCGATATTGAGCGGCTAATACAAATTCAGCATCAGTTACTGGATACCTTGTGGCCATGCCTGAAACCGGAAGGAAAATTACTTTATTCCACCTGCTCCGTCTTGCGTAGGGAAAATGAACTC
This sequence comes from Gammaproteobacteria bacterium, assembly GCA_030828385.1. Lineage (GTDB taxonomy): Bacteria > Pseudomonadota > Gammaproteobacteria > Pseudomonadales > Pseudohongiellaceae > Eutrophocola. Next base: position 37,615 of record JAURCS010000011.1, on the reverse strand, counting down.
AATATAGAAGCGTTTATCGCCAGAACAGGCAATGCCAGAGCCGTTTCGCTGGATAAGCAGCAGCCAAACAATTGCCACTTCGGTATACAGTTTTTGCCCGGAACCGATAAGCTCGACGGTTTTTACTATGCTTTACTCGAAAAATATTAAACAATTGCGCCCCTTCATTGTTCATAAGGACAATTCAGCCATTTGTGCTAATTGTCTATAATCATTCAGACTACTCATCTGAAGTCGGCAGGAGCTTTCGCCACTCATGAAAATAATAATACTTGGCGCCAATAAGGTAGGAGCAGCGCTGGCCGAAAACCTTGCCAAGGAAGCCAATGACATTACTGTCGTTGATCCCAATTCGGTCAAACTCAGAGAATTAAAAGACCGTCTCGATATCGCCACTGTCGAAGGCCAGGTATCTTATCCGGAGGTGCTTGATAGTGCCGGAGCTCGTGATGCCGATATGCTCATCGCAATTACCGACAGTGATGAAGTGAATTTGATAGCCTGCCAGATTGCCTATTCCCTGTTTCGCACACCTAAAAAGATTTGCCGCTTGCGTTCCAATTCCTATGTGGCTGAACCCAAACTTTTCAGCACGGAAGCCATCCCCATTGATGTAGTAATCAGCCCGGAGCAGGAGGTTTCTCTATACATCCAGAAGTTAATAGACCTTCCCGGAGCCCTGCAGGTACTCGATTTTTCAGATGGCCTGGTGCAACTGGTTGGCGTAAAGGCTACTCAGGGTGGCCTTCTGATCAATCAGGAAATCTCAGCTCTGCGCGAACATATGCCCAATGTAGATACCCGAGTAGCAGCTATTTTTCGCCGCAACCGCCCTATTATTCCAGCTGGTGATACGATAATCGAGGAAGGCGACGAGGTTTTCTTTATTGCCGCACGGGAAAATATTCGTGATGTGATGAGCGAACTGAGACGCGTGGACAAGCCTTACAAGAAAATCATGATTGCCGGAGGCGGGAATATCGGCGAACGTCTGGCGGCGCTGCTGGAAAAAAGCTATCGGGTCAAAGTAATTGAAACGAATTACGAGCGTTGCAAGGACCTGACCGAAAAGCTCAAATCCACCACCGTCCTGCATGGCGATGCCTCGGATATGGAAATGCTGGTTGGAGAAAATATTGAGGATACCGATATCTTCCTGGCACTGACCAATAACGATGATGCCAACATTATGTCCTCTTTGCTGGCCAAGCGTATGGGGGCAGGTCGCGTTATGACATTAATTGCCAACCCGGCCTACGTGGACCTAATCCAGAGTGGTGAAATTGATATTGCGATTTCTCCTCAACAGGCCACTATTGGTAGCCTGTTGACCCATGTACGCAGAGGCGATGTGGTGAATGTTTATTCCCTGCGTCGTGGCGCTGCTGAAGCCATGGAGGCTATCGCACATGGAGATAAACACACCTCAAAAGTGGTGGGCAAGCAAATTGAAGATATCGATTTGCCCGAAGGAACCACTATCGGCGCAATCGTCAGGGACAACAAGGTCTTTATTGCCCATGATGATATTGTTATTGAAACCGATGACCATGTAATTATGTTCCTGGTTGATAAAAAACGAATTTCCGAACTGGAGCGCTTATTCCAGGTCGGATTGACGTTTTTTTAACAGGCAGAAAATACACTGAATACTCAAGAAATCAGGGTGTAATACGGAAATACAATGAATCTGCCGGTTATTTTTCGCATTTTAGGTGTGCTGCTGATGATCTTCAGTTGCGCCCAGATTCCACCTCTGCTGGTGTCCTGGTATTACGATGACGGTGTCATCTTATCCTTCCTGACAACATTTTTTGTCACCCTGCTTTCCGGTTTTGTGCTGTGGGCACCGGTGATGCACAATCATAAAGAGCTCAAGACGCGAGACTGCTTTCTCGTAGTCACCCTGTTCTGGACCGTGCTTGGGTCGTTCGGTAGCTTTCCTTTTATATTTACAGAATCCCTGCAAATGTCAGTCACTGATTCTTTTTTCGAATCCATATCGGGACTTACCACTACCGGTGCTACTGTCCTATCTGGTCTTGACCAGCTGCCCCGTTCTATTTTGTATTACCGCCAGCAGCTTCAATGGCTTGGCGGTATGGGCATTATCGCCATTGCTGTCGCCATCCTGCCTATGCTTGGCATAGGCGGAATGCAGTTATATCGCGCGGAAAGCCCTGGGCCGGTCAAGGACAACAAGTTGCTGCCCCGCGTAACCGAAACGGCCAAAGCGCTTCTACTTATATATATTAGCCTAACCATGCTTTGTGCTCTGGCGTACTTCTTTGCAGGAATGACACTTTTCGACGCAATTGGCCACAGTTTCGCGACAATTGCCATCGGGGGCTTCTCAACTCACGATACCAGTATTGCCTTTTTTGATAGTGCTGTTATTGAAATGATTGCGACAGTATTCATGCTTGTTTCCGGAGTGAATTTTGCCCTGCACTTTTTTGCCTGGGAACACAAAAGTATCAAGCATTACTTTGATGATTCCGAATTCAGGTTCTATATTGGCATGTTGTTGGTAATTGCCCTTATCTCAGTCCCCTTTCTGTATTTTTCCGGAACCTATGGCTTCGAGGATGCCTTTTTCAAAGGGATATTTGAAGTAGTCTCCATTACAACTACTACCGGGTTCAGCACCGCGGATTTCAGTTCCTGGCCAACCTTCCTGCCCTTTTTATTGTTTTATATGGCCATTATTGGGTGTTGCGCGGGATCTACCGGCGGCGGTATGAAGGTGATTCGGGTATTACTCATTATCAAGCAGGGTTTCAGGGAAATTGAGAAACTTATTCATCCAAATGCGGTAATTCCAATCAAGTTAGGCAACCAGCGTGTTCCGGAACGGGTGATAGAATCCGTCTGGGGTTTTTTCTCCGTTTATGTAATGGCTTACATGGTGATGCTGCTGGCACTTCTTGCCGTCGATCTCGATATTACGACAGCCTTTACTGCCGTGGGTGCCAGCATTAATAACCTGGGGCCAGGACTCGGCGGTGTTGCGGAAAATTATGGCAGCGTTCCGGTTGCAGCGAAGTGGATCCTTTGTCTGGGTATGTTACTGGGAAGACTTGAGGTCTTCACACTGCTGGTATTACTTTCACCCCACTTCTGGCGCAATTAATTTTTCATCATTATTTCAGCCAGCAGCTTTTTTCATTTGATTGCACAAAATTTCCCATACTTTAACTGGCTGAAAGGAATCCATACAGGCTGACATGGCGCTTGCCTGGCCTTGAAACTTACAACTTCTCTTATAGCAGGGACTACAGGGAAAATTTGGATTTTCAGCATCAAGGTGTTGCTGTCCAGAGCCATGGGTTCCTATAAGCTCAACACTGGTCGGCCCATACATGGTCACTGACGGAGTTCCGGTAATTGCTGTCAAATGTGCCAGACCTGTATCACAACAAACCGCACCGTCTGCTTTGCTGATAATTCCGCCAAGTTCTGATAATGACATTCTGGGCAAGGCATAGGCATTGTCATGTTTCGAAGCAATCTGTTCAGCTCTTGCAAGTTCTTCACTATTTCCCCCGGGTAAAACAACATTATAGTTTTCTTCTTTTGCCAAGCCGATTAATTCAAACCAGAACTTTTCTGGCCACAATTTTGTTGTCCAGCTGGCATTATGTACCAGGAATAGAAAAGGGGATTCAAATGGCAGTGTTGGGCATTTAAACGCGTCCAGCTTGATTCCATAATTGACAGCCGTATCCGGAATTTTATAACCCAGAGCGTTGGCAAAAAGTTCCCGCTGCCTTGCAATAGCATGCTGATTTTTTTCTATAAAATGCCTGTATTTATAAGCTATAAATGCTGGCTGCTCTGCAACACTGGCGCTATCCATTCCATGTACATGGCCTTTACGAAGTAGACTTATAAAAGCACTTTTTACATTATTCTGTGCGTCAATTATCACATCATATTCGTTTATATTTAAATCATTCCAAAACCTTGAGAACTCTCTTTTTTTCCAGGATGATCTGAAATTCTTTTTCCAGCGTCTATGGGCACTGGTATAGATATTTTTTACATCAGGATGCCAGGAAGGGACTTCTGCAAATGCTTCATCAACTACCCAGTCAAATTCAACGCCTGAGTATTGCTCACTAGCATCCGTCAAGGCCGGGAGGGCATGCATCAAGTCGCCCATGGAGGTCAGCTTGATAACAAGTACACGCTTACTGATAGCTTGGCCTCTTTGAAGTCATTTGAAAAATTTATTCTGCTTTAAATCACTTTTTACTTGAAATGAATAAGCGTTTTCAGGATATCATTTTTTTAAGCTTGGCTGTCCAGCCATGACGTCGACCATGTTTATTAGCGGCTTTTTCATCTTCGACAAAATTTATCTGGATGGACTGTCTGGTTCCTTCGAAAGCCGGGTAACCATGCCAACAATTTTCAGTCACCTTAAATGCAATCATGGCTCCAGCATCCGGTGTAATCTCAGTGACATAATCATCCATGTTTTCGCTCCCCAGAACGCGCAGTTTTCCGCTTGCGGCTGTCCACGGTTCATTGAAGTAAATCAGAATTGTGGCGATTTTGGATTTTGAATCTGTATGAATACGACCATCCTTTGCCCTGGAAACTCCGCGCAGCGTAATCACCATCGGTCTTTCCCGCAAATCCAGCTGCAGCTTTTCTGAAATTATATCCCGGAAGGCGCTGCCATTAAGCTCATCCAGTAATTCATTGAATCGAGCTCCCGGATTTACTTCACTCAGTGCAAAACTCCCACCTGATGTTATCTTCGGAAAGTCATGCAAAACCTCTTCGACAAATTCATCGGAAACAGAGCGCTCAACAGTAAAGTAGGGGTAGGGCGCATCATTGATTTTGGCAGCAGAGACTGCTTTAAGATCTAATAATCTGCTCATATATATTCTCTTTTAGCTGAATGCCAAATTATTCCGTTTGTCGGCTCTTGGTTCAATCACTATTGGCAAACATAAATCAGTAAGGTCTTTTAATACCTGGCGGCAACCGTTTAAAACGTTTGTATTCCCATTGATACTGCTCAGGAAACTCATTAACTATATTTTCAACGCTGGTGTTAAGGCCAATTAATGACTGTTGTATATGCTCGGCATATATTCTTTCGTCAGGCTCTCTGAATATAATCTTCCAGCCTGCTTTGTTGCCTTGCCTTACCCTCACGGCGCAACCGACTACTGCTCTGGCTCCGGTTTTTTCTAACAGCCGAGAGACGAGCGACATGGTTAGTACCTGCTTGCCATAAAAAGGGGCGTAGTCACCTCCAGTTTCGGGAGGAACTTGATCGGGCAAGATCCCGACTATCTCACCACTTTTAAGCGCTTTTAGCAGCATTGCGACACCGCGGATGTCAGTGGCAACCATTTTCGCGCCTACTCTGCTGCGTGCTGAATATATTATTCTATTCAGTCCTTCGCTCTTGGGTGCCTGATACAACTGACTACTTTGTCCACAACCACAGGTGTTCAAGTACAGGCCAAAAACTTCCCAGTTTCCAAGATGAGGAGCTAACACCACGGTGCCTTTTCCGGCGCCCTGGGCACGCTGTAGCAATTCCAGCCCTTCTACTTCAAAAATATGATCCATTATTTTATCAGCAGGCCATATCCAGGCAGCGCCACATTCTGTAATAGTCTGAAATGTATTTATTATACTGGCTTTAGCAAGAAGCATGCGCTTACTTTCGTTAAGTTCAGAAAAGCATAACGCCAGGTTAATGCGCGTGGTTTCAACCATTCGTGACGAAAACAACCAGCTGACTTTACCAATAAATGCGCCAAGATTCCTCGCCAGCCCCAAAGGCAGGAGTGACAGGCTGCGCAGGATGAATACCAGGATTAATGTTTTCAAATGTCAGGGTCCGAAAGTGTATTCATTTCATAGTATTTACATCGATCAGAATACAGTTAATTCTCGCTATCAAGGCAGGTTTTTAGCATAATTAGCGCTTTTTGAATCTAGCGCAATTTTATCTGAATTTACTACCTTCAGGAGCCATTTTTGAATAATTCGGCACCCATTGATGTGTCAACATTTCAGGGACTCATCCTAGCCCTCCAGCAATTTTGGGCAGATCACGGCTGTGTCATTATCCAGCCTCTGGATGTCGAAGTTGGCGCGGGAACCTTTCATCCGGCTACTTTCCTGCGTGCTATTGGTCCGGAAAGCTGGAATAGCGCCTATCTGCAACCTTGCAGAAGGCCCACTGATAGTCGCTATGGAGAAAATCCCATGCGCCTTCAGCATTATTATCAATTTCAGGTAATATTAAAGCCTTCCCCTGACAACATACAGGATTTGTATCTAAAATCTCTTAAATACCTGGGTATTGACTCTAAAGTTCACGATATTCGTTTTGTTGAGGATAACTGGGAGTCCCCCACATTAGGCGCCTGGGGTCTCGGTTGGGAAGTCTGGCTCAACGGCATGGAAGTAACACAATTTACCTATTTTCAACAGGTGGGCGGCCTGGAGTGTTTCCCGGTAAGCGGAGAAATCACTTACGGTATTGAAAGAATAGCCATGTATTTACAGGGCGTAGACAGTATTTTTGATATTGTATGGGCAGAAACGCCCAATGGAACCGTGACCTATGGTGATGTTTTTCATCAGAATGAAGTGGAAATGTCCGGCTACAATTTTGAGTTCGCCAATGTAGATAATCTGTTCAAGGGCTTCGACGACAGTGAAACCCAGTGTCAGTATTTGATCGATAACAAGCTGGTTTTACCTGCTTATGAAATGGTTCTCAAAGCTTCCCATTATTTCAATTTGCTTGATGCCAGATCGGCCATTTCAGTCACAGAACGGCAGCGTTACATATTAAGAGTACGCACTCTGGCTCGCAGTGTTGCGCAGGCCTATTTCGACTCCCGTGCCAGGCTCGGATTTCCACTCGCCCCCGATGAGTTAAGGCAAAACGCACTAAAAGATTTCAATGAGAAGCTGAAAACATAATGAACTATCAGGATTTACTCATAGAAATAGGTACCGAAGAACTACCGCCCAAGGCGTTGTTTTCGCTGTCAAAATCATTCCAGCAGGAAATTGAGAAAGGGCTGAAAAAACACAATCTAGCGTTTGTTCAAGGTGCTACCTATGCAACACCCAGACGACTGGCTGTGCTGGTAAAAGACCTTCAAGCCATGCAGGATGATGTAACCATCGAACGTTTTGGGCCGGCAATTAAAGCGGCATTTGATGAAGAGGGTAACCCCAGCAAAGCCGCTGAAGGATTCGCCAGATCATGTGGTGTAGAGGTATCCCAATTAACAGAAAATGATGATGGCAAGGTCAGCAAACTTTATTTCAAAACAGCGAGAGCAGGGGAGCCTATCCACAAACTACTCCCCGAAATCATTAACGAAGCTCTGTCGGCACTACCTATTCCCAAACGCATGCGCTGGGGTAGCTCAAGAAATGAGTTTGTAAGACCGGTGCACTGGGCCGTTGTACTTTTTGGCAGCGAAATTATTCCAGCCTCTATTCTTGGCATCGAGTCGAGTAATATTACGCGCGGCCACCGCTTTCACCATCCTGAAAACCTGACACTTGCTGCGCCAGGTGATTACGAGAAATTATTATCAGAGACCGGTTTTGTCATTCCTGATTTTAATGCCAGAAAAGAGATGATTCGTAACCAGATCCAGGCCCAGGCAAAAACCATCAATGCTCGTGTTGTTATCGATGAAGATTTACTTAACGAGGTAACTGCACTGGTTGAATGGCCTGTTGCCTTAATCGGCAGTTTTGATGAACGTTTTTTGTCTGTGCCTAAAGAGGCTCTGGTTTCATCTATGAAGAAACACCAGAAATGCTTTTATCTGGAAGATGAGAACGGCAATATCAAACCCAATTTTATTACCGTAAGCAATATTCAAAGTGTGGATCCTGATGTGGTCATCAATGGTAATGAAAGGGTTATCAGACCTCGCCTTGCCGATGCAGATTTCTTTTTTGAGCAGGACAAAAAGTTTAGCCTGGCATCCAGAACAGATAAACTGAAAACAGTTATTTTTGAACAGACCCTTGGCACTCTCTTTGATAAAGCACAGCGTGTTGCCAATCTCGGCTCCTATATTGCTAACGCCATGGGTGCTGATCAGGCCAGTGTTGTCAAGGCTGCCGAAATTGCTAAATGCGACCTGTTAACCGGAATGGTAGGTGAGTTTGCCGATCTTCAGGGCATCATGGGTTACTACTATGCCAGCCATGATGGTGAAACAGAAGAAGTCGCCATGGCAATGAATGAACAATATATGCCCCGTTTCGCCGGTGATGATTTACCTGTTTCTAAAACAGGCATGATTCTGGCTCTGGCTGAACGTCTTGATACTATCGTAGGTCTTTTTGGAATTGGACAGCCACCCACTGGCTCAAAGGATCCCTATGCACTTAGACGTGCAGCCCTTGGTATTCTGCGAATCATTGTAGAAAAGAAACTCGATCTGGATTTGTCTTTGTGTATTACTAAGGCTATTGATCAATATTCAGTTTTAACTGTTACTGACGGCTTACATGATTCTGTTCAGGATTTTATTTTCGAAAGATTTCGTGCCTGGTATTCAGATGAGGGGGTTCCTGCAAACATTTTTCAATCTGTTTATGCTGTCAGACCAACAGCTCCATTGGACTTTGACCTTCGAATTAAAGCTGTTAAACAGTTTTCAATGTTAGAGGAATCAGCTGCACTTTCCATGGCCAACAAACGTGTCTCCAATATCCTCTCCAAACTTGCTCTACAACCTTCTTTGGAGCTTGATAACAAGTTATTAACTGAACCCGCAGAACAACGCCTTGCTGCAAAACTCAGTGAATTATTAGTAGAAGTTGAACCCTTGTTGGCAAGCCAGAATTACACTAATGCCTTGTCTTCCATGGCAAATTTACAAAAGGAAGTCGATGATTTTTTCGATCAGGTTATGGTCAATACTGATGATGAGCAGGTAAGAAATAATCGTCAATCGCTGTTACAACAGTTACGCCATTTGTTTCTACAAATTGCTGACATTTCCTTTTTGCAAAACACATAATTGATAATATTTGCATGAGCACCAATCTTATAATTCTTGATCGTGATGGAGTTATTAATTATGACTCTGATAGCTATATCAAGAATGAAGATGAATGGATTGCACTTCCAGGCAGTATAGAAGCAATCTGTCATCTTACTAAAGCCGGCTTTACTGTCTGTGTCGCGACCAATCAATCAGGACTGGCCAGAGGTTTGTTTAATGAATTTGATCTGGCAAGAATGCATGAATTTATGCGCACACAAGTGGAAGAGCAGGGTGGAAAAATAGAGGCTATTTTTTATTGCCCTCATGGACCTGATGATGGTTGTGAATGTCGCAAACCAGCAACCGGCATGTTAAAACAGATTGAAAAACAATTTTCACAATCCGTACAAAATGCTTGGTTTATAGGTGACACTGAAAAAGATATAGATGCTGCTTTGGCAAAACAATGCAAGCCCATTCTGGTTTTAACCGGAAAAGGCTCTTTAACGAAATCAACTATAAATCCGGCCAAGCTTTCCGACGTTCCTGTTTTTGATGATCTTTTTGCTGCGGCAATGTTTGTCATAGCAGACTCAGGCTTGCAAAGCTGTCACGCTCTTTAATATGCAATACATCCGCTCTCTTTTATTCTACTTTTTTTATATAGCCGCTTTGGTCCCCCATGCTCTAATTTGTATTATTATTGGCGGTCTACTGCCAATAAAGGCTCGCTACAATTATTTTCTATTATGGAATGCTTTTATACTTTGGTGGCTAAAACTCTCCTGTAATATCAAATACCAGATTAGTGGCCTGCAAAACATTCCATCTGAACCCTTTGTTTTATTGTCCAATCACCAGAGTCCCTGGGAGACGCTTTTCTATTACTGGACCTTCAGGCCAATTTGCGCCACCTTGAAGAAAGAACTACTTATGATTCCTTTTTTTGGCTGGGCGTTGAAGCTTTTACATCCCATAGCGATTGATCGAAGTAAAAAGGGGAGGGCTCTGCAGCAAGTGTTGGATCAGGGTAAAGAGAAAATGGATAACGGGATTTCTGTCCTTATTTTTCCGGAAGGCACACGTGTGGCACTTGGTATAGAAAAAAAATATTCTGCCGGCGGAGTGCAATTGGCAATTTCTTCTGGCAGAAAAATTTTACCCATAGCCCATAATGCAGGGGTCTGCTGGCCAGCGCACAAAATATTAAAAAATCCTGGCACTATTCAAGTAGTTATTGGCGAGCCAATAGATCCAACAGGGAGAAACCCCAAAGAACTTATTGGTGAAATAGAAACATGGATTCGCAATGCCATCTAATACTATTCAGATAATCGCCTGAATTCCGGCTTTTTCCTTACTACCTTTACAACGTTTACAGCCGATATTTGTAACAAGCCATTACTGGCTTATAAAGATTTCAGCCAGTCCTAAACGTCCAGGTTTGCCACATTCAACGCATTTGACTCGATAAATTCACGTCTTGGTTCGACATGATCACCCATCAATGTTGAAAATAGCTGATCTGCACCCATCGCATCATCGATAGTAACCCTCAACATGCGGCGGAAATCGGGATCCATAGTGGTTTCCCAGAGCTGGCCCGGATTCATTTCACCGAGACCCTTATAGCGCTGCAGGTATATTCCCTTCATAGCCTCTTTCATCAACCAGTCAAGGGCTTCCCGAAAATTCTGAACCGGAAGAGTTTTCTCTCCGCGTTTTACATAAGCACCTTCTTCAAACAGTCCGGAGAGTGTTTCTCGTAAAGTGGTAATGTCTTTATATTCCTGGGATTTAAATAATTCCGGACGCAATGTTGTTTTGCGTGAAATACCATGAATTATCGACTTTACCATGGGCGCGTAAATTTGCTCTTCCTCGTCATATATAACGCTAAATAGATAGGTTGCACTGGTATGACTGATTTTTGCAACGGCGGCTTCAATCGCTTTAGTCCAGCTTTCGACTTTATCCTTATCTGCCATATCTTCAAAGGTTAATGCTGGCTGGTTCATCAGCTCATCCATCACTTCACCCGGGTACTGATGTGACAACCTTTTTATAATTGAACGAACGTTTCTATATTCGTTCACTATAGATTCAAGCGCATTACTGCTGATACCCGGCGCATCAGCATTTACATGTAAACTCGCCCCTTCCAGAGCATTCTGGGTCTGGAACAGAGCCAGCTCATCCTCGTCCTTAAGATACTGTTCCTGTTTGCCCTTACGAATTTTAAACAGCGGTGGCTGGGCTATGAAAATATGCCCCCTTTCTACCAACTCGCGCATTTGTCTAAAGAAAAAAGTCAGCAGCAGGGTGCGGATATGTGAACCATCAACATCGGCATCGGTCATGATGATAATGCTGTGATAACGGAGTCTATCTGGATCAAACTCTTCTGTTCCGATGCCACAGCCGAGTGCTTTAATCAGTGTCCCGATTTCAGCTGAGCTTAACATTTTGTCAAAACGAGCTTTCTCTACATTCAGAATCTTGCCTTTGAGAGGCAGAATAGCCTGATTTTTGCGATTACGGCCCTGTTTTGCCGAGCCACCCGCGGAATCACCCTCCACAATATATATTTCTGAAAGTGCGGGGTCTTTTTCCTGACAATCTGCCAGTTTTCCTGGCAAGCCTGCCACATCGAGGGCCCCTTTACGTCGGGTCATTTCCCTGGCTTTTCGGGCAGCTTCCCTTGCTCTGGCAGCATCCAGCATCTTATTAACAATACTTTTAGCTTCCAGGGGGTTTTCCATCAGGTAGTCAGAAAACTGACGTCCCATTTCCTGTTCTACCGCTGTTTTTACTTCAGAAGACACCAGCTTATCTTTGGTCTGGGAAGAAAACTTGGGATCAGGAACTTTCACAGAAATTATCGCAGTAAGGCCTTCTCTGGCGTCATCACCAGAAGTGGGCACTTCCTTACCTTTTTTGTTTTCCAGCTCTTTATCAATATACCCTTTTAAGACCCGGGTGAGCGCGCCACGAAATCCGGCCAGGTGAGTACCGCCATCTCTTTGGGGAATATTATTGGTATAGGCATAAATACTTTCCTGATAACCATCATTCCACTGCAAGGCAACCTCAATACCAATGTCATCCTGCTCAGTGGAGAAATGAAAGGTTTTATTGATAGTGGATTTGTTCTGGTTTAAATAATCAACAAACGCTTTCAAGCCACCTTCGTACTTAAAAGTCTCGGTTTTGTCAGTACGTTCATCGCTTAACTCAATGGCAATGCCGGCATTAAGATAGGCGAGTTCACGCAGCTTTTTAGCCAGAATGGGGTATTCAAATTCAATATTTGTAAATGTATCGACAGAAGGCTTGAAATGGCAGAGTGTGCCTGATTTTTCGGTCTTTCCGGTTACCTTCAGCGGCTCTTCCGGAACCCCGTGATGATAGGTCTGCTCGAAAGTTTCACCATTGCGATGAATGGTAAGCTTTAAATAGGAGGACAGCGCATTAACCACAGAGACACCCACACCATGTAGTCCGCCACTGACTTTATAGCTGTTATCGTCAAATTTTCCACCGGCGTGCAACACTGTCATGATGACTTCGGCAGCTGAAACCCCTTCTTCATGTATTTCTGTTGGAATACCGCGCCCGTTATCAGACACACTCACGGTCTCATCGCTATGAATAATGACTTTTATCAGGTCGCAGTGACCAGCAAGGGCTTCGTCTATTGAGTTGTCCACCAACTCAAAAACCATATGATGCAAGCCGGTTCCATCATCGGTATCCCCGATATACATGCCTGGTCGTTTCCTGACTGCATCAAGTCCTTTCAGGACCTTGATGCTTGAGGAATCATAGGTGTCATTTCCTGCCATTGTAATGCTATCCTCTAAACATTTAAGCGATTGATTTATAAGCACTAATTGTCAATCTTTTATCTTCTTTGCCGCCTGTGCAAAAGGCTCTTACACAGGGCTAATTATACCATGTTTCACGTGAAACAGCTTACAATCATTGGTATCAAAATTACTGTTTTTTATGGTATCAAGCAACACTTCCTGTTCGGTTCCAGTAATAAAGACCTGACCGCCAAGCTCACTTAATAATCTGCAAACCCTGCCTCGATTTTCCTTGTCCAGCTCGGCAGGGAGATCATCGATCAAGTAGAGGCATTGCAGCCCGGACTCTCGAACAAGAAAAGCACCCTGAGCCAACTTCATCGCACTGACCACCAGTTTCTGCTGGCCTCGCGACAGAATGTCGCACGCATTTTCTGAGCCTAGCCTGATTTTTAGATCAGCCCGCTGTGGCCCGGCGATAGTATGACCAAAAGCAAAGTCTCGCTTCAGCCCCCGCTCAAGGACGGAAAGAATGTCTTCGTCATGATTCCAGCCCCTGGTATAGCGAAAACTGAGGTCTTCCAGGTGAATCAGGTTAGCAAGGATGCTCTCAAGAAAGGGCAAAAAAAGCGTAAGATAGTCATCACGGAATTGGTCTATGATGTTGGCATAGCGCACAAACTCCTGGGTCCAGGGAGTAATTTCTGAAGCGGGAGCTTTGCGCTTTAAGAGGATGTTGCGGTTTTGAAGGCAGCGCTTGAATTCTCTCCAATGATTATGAAACTGATGTTTCACGTGGAACACCCCCCAGTCGATATACTGCCTTCTCGTTTTTGGCCCGCCTTCAAGTAACTTAAACGCCTCGGCATTGAGGAGTTGCAAGGGGAGATGTTTCGCAAGTTCGGCAGAGGATTGGGCTTTATCTCCTCTCAATCTGATCTGAGGAGGTGCATCAAGACTTCTGGAGACACCCAATGTAAGCCCATCTGATAACTCTCCAAACACCGAGCAGCTTCGTGAACCTTGCTGAATCAAAGGGGTATGCTGGGTATTACGAAAAGAACGTCCAAGCCCAAGAAAATAGATAGCCTCAAGGATACTGGATTTACCACTGCCGTTTTGACCACATATAAGATTTACACCAGGAACAGGGTTAAGTGTTTCCTGGTGAAGATTTCGGAAGGTATTTACTTGCAGCTTTTGAATGCTGGGCATTTTGCACCCTGCAGCGAGGATCGGGGTGGGTTTTTGCCCACTAGAGCCTCATGGGCATAACCACATAAGTGGCACTGCTATCATCGGAAGACTGTAACAGGGCGCTACTATTCGGATCCGATACTATTATTTGAACATTATCTGTATCAAGCACACTGAGTACATCCACCAGATAAACCACATTAAAACCAATTTCTACAGAGTCACCCTTGTACTCCACAGGAACCGTTTCCTCAGCTTCTTCTTGCTCAGGATTATTGGCAATAATCTTTAGCTCATCATTCGATAGAATCAGACGTATGCCTCTGAATTTTTCATTAGACAGAATTGCAGTTCGGTTAAGTGAATCCCGCAATTGCTCCCGGCCTGCGATGACGTTCTTATCGCCACCTTTTGGAAGAACGCGGTTATAGTCTGGAAATTTACCATCAACAAGTTTGGAGGTGAAAGTGAAGTTAGCCATTGTGGCGCGAATATGATTGGTCCCAATGACCAAGTTTATATCTTCATCTTCGCCATCGGAAAGCAGTCGACTTAGCTCCAACACACCCTTACGAGGAATAATGACACCCGTCGTTTCGCTGACATCTGATTTCATGCCTTCAGTCTGCATCGCCAGGCGATGCCCATCAGTTGCGACTACACGGAGATAGTCAGGGCTCACTTCGATTAACATGCCATTGAGATAATAACGCACATCCTGCTGCGCCATAGCAAAACTGGTATTGTGAAGCATGGCTTTTAGCAAAGCTTTCGATGCAGAAAACTCCAGCGTTCCTGAAGACTCTTCAACGCCAGGAAAATCTGTAGCAGGCAAGGTGGAAAGAGAGAAGCGGCTTCGACCCGACTGAATTTTTAATTTATCGTTATCCAGCTCAAATTTCAGCGTGGCACTATCCGGTAAGGATTTGCAGATATCCATCAATTTTCTGGCGGGAACAGTAATATCACCATCACTTTTTCCAGAATCAACTTCCACACTGCCCATTAACTCAACTTCCAGGTCTGTTCCCGTGAATGAAAGCTGATTGTTGTCGAGAGACAGCAGGACATTGGACAAGACCGGCAATGTCTGCCTTCTCTCTACCACTCCGGTGACCAGCTGCAGGGGTTTGATCAATGCTTCACGGGAAATTTCAAATTGCATGGCTTTAACTAATCCTTTGATTTTTATATATTTTTAGCTTGATAGCGAGCGTAAAAGGTTCTGATAATCCTCATTAATATCGGAGGACGATTTACGCAAATCGTTAATGGTACGACAGGCATGCATTACCGTTGTATGATCCCTGCCACCGTACATATTGCCAATTTCAGGCAAACTGTGGTTTGTCAGCTCTTTTGACAAGCACATAGCTACCTGGCGTGGACGGGCAACGGAGCGGGTACGTCTTTTCGAAATCATATCTGCCATTTTTATCTTGTAGTATTCGGCGACAGTGCGTTGAATATTGTCAACGCTGATCAGCTTGTTCTGTATCGCCAATAAGTCTTTTAGCGCATCTTTTATAAGAGGAATAGTAATTTCAGATCCCATGAAGCGGGTATGTGCTATTACCTTCTTTAATGCCCCTTCAAGTTCTCGTACATTGGAACGAAGTTTTTGTGCCATAAACATGGCTTCTTCATTAGCCAGGTAAACCTGTTCCTGGTTAGCCTTGTTAATCAGGATTGCCGCCCTGGTTTCCAGCTCCGGAGGCTCGACGGCTACGGATAAACCCCAGCCAAACCGGGACTTGAGCCTTTCTTCTAAGCCATTGATTTCACTATGGTATTTGTCGCAAGTCATGATGATCTGTCGACCACCTTCAAAAATAGCGTTAAAGGTATGGAAAAATTCTTCCTGTGAACGCTCCTTGTTGGCAAAAAACTGGATGTCATCAATAAGCAGGGCATCTACGGAGTGATAATAACGCTTGAACTCATTGATTGCATTTAATTGCAGTGCTGAAACCATGCTGCCAACAAAGGTTTGTGAATGCAGGTATACGACATTGGCATTCGGGTTCTGTTCCATCAGATGATTACCTATGGCATGCATCAAATGTGTTTTACCAAGCCCCACGCCGCCATAGATAAACAGTGGGTTGTAAGCGCCACCTGGATTATCCGCTACTTGAGCGGCTGCCGCTCTGGCAATCTGGTTTGATTTACCTTCAATAAAGTTATTAAAAGTATAGTTTTTGTTAAGTTCACCTTTATAGCGCTGATGTCTGTTTTTGCTACCCATAGACGGGATCGATATATTAGCCCTGGCAACAGAATGGGAGGACCTGCTATCAATGGCCTCCTCGGCCTGATCAGTAAATAGTCCTGGAGAGCCTCTATCATCTATTATTCCCGACTTTGCAGGGTTTTCGAATCTGGACTGGTGATGGTTTTGCTGCTCGTCGCGCAAGCGCGAATTGAATGCAGAAAAACGCTTATCAGAGTCCTGGGAACCAGATTCAAGAGAATTGTTGAGATCCGCTGTGCTTAATGCCTGATCCAGAGAAATATGGTCAGGAAGCTTTTCGGGGCTGGCGATTTCCAGAATGACATGAACTGGTGAAATTGGTTCATTATTACTTTTATTGTTTTGCTGCAGATCTTTTTGAACAATTTCCTTGATACGCTCCAGGAAGTGCTCTTTTACCCACTCCAGAATAAATTTATTTGGGGCAAGCAGATACAGCGTATCATCGCCATCTATAAAGCGTAACGGTCTGATCCAGGTATTAAATTGTTGAGAAGGAAGTTCGTTTTTTAGACAGTAAATACATTTCTGCCAGCTGGCAACAATCACGATTGGCACGACTCCGTTTTTTTTATTGTTGGTTGTCAATTTATTAATTAATTCTACCCACTGGCACCGTTGTTATCCACACAAAAACGCCTTTTTTTAATTTATTTCTTCTTGGTTTTTATTCATAATTATCATGTGGTTACATTATTTTTGCTGATAATCATAGACTAAAAAAGAGGGTGGTTTTTGCACCTTGAACACGACAAGCTCTGTGTGCAAGTTGTGGATAAGTTGTGGGTTATCAGAGGATGATTTTTCAGGTAAAAAAATATCCTGTTTCATAGCCACTGATGGGTCTCGTTATGTACGAAATAGAGGCTATATTGTTCGTTTCAGGATTCCAGGTTTTCAGATTTTTACAGGCACATTGTACAGAAAGCTAATCGTCGTTATTAACACCCTCAAAATTGCTTGATGCTGTGCAGAGTTGAAATTGCATTATGCAAGGAAACCCATTAGAATTCGCATCCCTTTTTTAGGGCTACCAACCAACGCTGCAACCTTGGGGTTTTGGCGGTAAAGCTAACAAATAAATTGTGCGACTTTTCCAGGAATTAAAATGAAAAGAACCTTTCAACCAAGCGTCATCAAACGCAAAAGAACTCATGGTTTCAGGTCCCGTATGGCTACCAAGGGCGGAAAACATGTACTGAACCGTCGACGAGCAAAAGGCCGCGCCAGACTGTCCGCTTGATATCGAGGCACCCCCTGTCCCGGGTAAATCAGCCCCAGCCAACGGGAGAAATGTCAGTGGTGAATCAGCGATTCCCCAATTCTTGTCGCCTGTTGGATTCCCAAGCTTACGAAAAAGTATTTAATAAGCCCGATGTCAGGGTTTCCAATAAATATTTTTTGATCCTGGGAAGATGGACAGAGTATGAACAGGCGCGAATGGGCGTAATCGTAGCCAAGAAAAATATTGCCCGGGCAAACCAGCGTAACCGCATCAAGCGTCTGGTTAGGGAAGTTTTCAGATTGAGAAAAAACGCATTAGCGCCAATCGATCTTGTAGTGATGACCAGAAAAGGGCTAGAAGACCTTGAAAACAGTGAATGCCTGATATACATCCATGATTTAATAAAAGAGATAGAAAAAAAGAAGCCTTCAATCTGAAAATATCTCATGGTTAAAATTCTTACTTCTCTTGCTCATTTTTACCAACGGTTTTTAAGTCCCCTGTTCGGGCCACATTGCCGTTTTTATCCCTCGTGTTCCAGTTATTTTATCCAGGCCGTAGAAACCCATGGCGCCGCGAAAGGTTTATGGCTGAGTTTGCGCAGAATTTCCCGGTGCCATCCTTTTAATGAGGGTGGAATAGACCTGGTGCCCGCAGGGGTGTGTTCACATTCCATTGGTTTACATGGCAGTCACAATGATTGTGAACGCGATGCAGAACTGAACAAATCTACCTCCAGTAAAAATTCTTCAACTAAGGAATCCCTACTCCACCATGGACATTAAACGTAATCTGATTCTGGTGGGACTGGCGGTTGTCAGTTACCTGATGTTACTGGCATGGAACGAGGATTATCCCCCGAACACTCCTTCTGCCTCGATTGAGGAAAGCCCATCTGCAGGCATTGCTGATTCCGGTGCAGGCCAGATTCCAGACTTGCCGCTGTCTGCCACGGCGTCAGAAACAAATGAAAACGATTTGCCTGATATCCCGGTTTCTGGAGAATTTGCCGCGATAGAAGCAGTTGAAACACCAAACCCAACTCAAATAATAACTATTAACACTCCAAAACAAATTGTCACTGTCGATCTTAAAGGTGGCGATATCGTCGGTCTGTCATTGCCGGACTTTCCCACCTCCATGGAAACACCGGACAACCCCTTCCCGCTGCTAAGGCAGGATTCAGGAATGGTTTATGTCGCTCAAAGTGGCCTTATTGGACGAGACGGTCCCGATGCCAGCCAACAGGGAAGGCCTTTATATAGGACGGCTCAAAGCGACTACACAATAACCAGTGATGAGCAGTATGTTGATCTGACTTTCACTGCTCAAGGTGGCATAGATATCACCAAACGTTTTGTTTTTTCTGTTGATGATTACCTGATTGGTGTGCAATACCTGGTTAACAATAGAAGCAATAGTTCCTGGCAGGGCAATATGTTCGGCCAGATTAAAAGAGACGATGCGGATGATCCAAGCCAGACTGGCGGATTCAGGGTTAACACCTATCTTGGCGCCGCTATATATACACCGGATGACCCCTATGTAAAATATGATTTCGAAGACATTGATGATGGGGTAGAGCCGCTTGAAACCAATGGCGGCTGGATTGCTTTCTCACAGCATTACTTTTTAGGTAGCTGGATTCCCAATGCGGATACCAACAATACCTATACCATGCGGCGCAATAATCAGGGTCAGTACCTGCTTACCTTCGTCAATCCGCCAATTACAGTAGCGCCTGGACAATCTGGCAGCATAGAAGCAGGATTTTGGGCCGGGCCAAAAGATCAATACCGTCTGGATGAAATCTCACCCAGCCTGGGTCTGACAATTGACTATGGTTTGTTTTATTTTATTGCTTCACCGATATTCTGGCTGCTTACACAAATCAATGATCTTGTTGGCAACTACGGTCTTTCCATTTTGCTGCTTACCCTGGTGATAAAAATAATTCTTTATCCCTTATCAGCAAAAAGTCTCAAATCTATGGCCAAGATGAGACGCCTGGCTCCAAAAATTAATGATCTGAAAGATCGCTATGGCGATGACAAACAGAAATTCATGCAGGCACAAATGGAGTTGTGGAAAAAAGAGAAAGTGAATCCTTTTGGCGGCTGTTTACCCATGTTGTTGCAGATGCCGGTTTTTCTGGGAATTTACTGGGTACTTAATGAAAGTGTTGAATTACGTCAGGCCTCTTTCATTCTCTGGTATGACGACCTTTCTCAAATGGACCCGTATTTTATTTTGCCTATCCTGATGGGGGGCGCAATGTTTGTGCAGCAAATGCTGACTCCCATGCAAACCGCTGATCCGGCCCAGGCTAAAATGATGAAATTTATGCCGCTAATTTTTATGGTATTTTTCCTCTGGTTTCCAGCTGGTCTCGTCCTTTACTACACGGCGAACAGTGTGCTTTCCATACTGCAACAATGGATTATTACCAAGCAGGTGGAAAGATCCTACAAACCTAAAGGATCCTGATAAACACTTTCGGAATAGTTCATGGCTGTCAGTAGCGAAACAATCTGTGCAGTCGCCACGCCATCTGGTCGCGGTGGTATTAGTGTTATAAGAATATCCGGCGCTTGTTCTTATCAGGTAGCTGAGAAACTGACCTCCCTCCAACTGTTGCCCCGTCATGCTCATTATGGCGCTTTTTATAGCGCCTGTGGTGAAGTTATCGATAATGGAATTTCTCTATTTTTTCCGGGTCCTGACTCTTTCACCGGAGAAGATGTTGTTGAAGTACAGGCCCATGGCGGACCTTTTGTTGTCGATATGTTATTACAGGAAATTCTTTCACAGGGCGTTCGTCTGGCAAACCCCGGAGAGTTTTCAGAGCGAGCCTTTCTAAATGACAAAATTGACCTGGCTCAGGCAGAGGCCATTGCAGACCTGATAGAAAGTAACTCTATGGAAGCTGCGCGCTTTGCCATTCGCTCACTTCAGGGTGAATTCTCTACACTCATTAATTCACTTATCAGCAGTATTCTTGAATTGAGAAAATACATAGAAGCCGCGATGGATTTTCCTGAGGAAGAGGTCGACTTTCTCGAAGAAGGTGATGTTAAAAACAGACTCATTGCAATATTAAGTCGCCTTGATGAGGTCCTGGCCAAAGCCAGGCAGGGCACTATCATGAAAAATGGGTTACATGTTGTTATTGCCGGTGAGCCCAATGCGGGTAAATCAAGTTTGCTTAATGTTCTGGCAGGACAGTCCAGAGCAATCGTTACTGACATCGCCGGCACAACCAGAGACACCTTGAAAGAACATATCTCCATCGATGGAATGCCTCTGCACATTATTGATACCGCTGGATTGCACAACAGTAATGATATTGTTGAACAGGAGGGCATCAAAAGAGCCTGGAAAGAAATAACTGACGCCGATCTTGTCCTGCTTGTTATTGATGCCACCAAAGCATTTGATCCTGAATCTAACGAGCTGATAGCTGCCATAAAAAATGTAATGGATGATTCGCTAAACCTGATTCTGGTCTTTAATAAAACAGATCTTAATGAGCACTCCTCTGTACATGACGAGGACTTGTTAGGCACGTTCAGCTGTGTTCATTTGTCCGCCAAATCCGGCGCGGGAATAGAATCGTTAAAGACCACGCTTAAAGAATTTGCCGGACTCAACACCTCTGTGGAAGGGGGCTTTATTTCACGTCGACGCCATCTTGATGCCCTGGAAAAATCACGTGGTTTTCTCATCTCCGGGCTTGAACAATTAACCACCAGTAAAGCGGGTGAACTGGTGGCAGAAGATATGCGTGAAGCTCACCAGGCGCTGGAAGCAATAACAGGGAAATATAGCTCAGATGATTTACTGGGAGAAATTTTCTCCAGTTTTTGTATCGGTAAATAATATTTTAAAAAAATTAAGAAAATATTCACCCCCTTTCCACGCCTTTCTATATTGTTACCCCCAGTTTTACCCCCAACACTCCTGACTAGCTATCAAACCAAGATTGAATTTGTATTTGCTCTATGTAAGTTGTGGAAAAAGTGGCTCACAGACAGGATAGTTTGTGTACGGAATTACTCGGCTTTGTCTTGCTGTATAACTACGATAGTTATCATCTCTCAATACATACCTTAAAGTCAGTTTAATGGCAGCCTGCCCACAACGTTAGATGCTTATCAAGCCTTTGATAGTGCTGGAATAAACTGAATTATTAACAGGATAAGCCCTTGCTAATAGTAGTAATAACATTAAATATATATTCTTCTATATCTATCTATTTATATATATTTAATTAAGCATTGAAGGTCAAAATTATTTTCCTTCATTTTTGGAATGAAATGCTTATACTTAGCACCCCTTTTTTACCCGCCTATGAAATCAGTGCTAAGGTAAATACAGGCAAACAATGATTAACCCATAACGAAAACCCTATGAGCAAGCCGGAAAAAAAGACACAAAAATTCGACGTAATTGTCGTCGGTGGTGGTCATGCAGGCACTGAGGCAGCGCTGGCAGCTGCCCGTATGGGAGTTAAAACATTACTTGTTACCCACAATATTGACACGCTGGGCCAGATGTCCTGTAACCCGGCAATTGGCGGCATTGGCAAAACCCATCTTGTTAAAGAGATTGATGCTCTTGGCGGAGCCATGGCCATAGCAGCTGATCTGGCGGGGATTCATTTTCGAACGCTTAATGCGAGTAAAGGACCGGCGGTGAGGGCCACCAGGGCGCAGGCAGATCGAGCTCTGTACAAAGCTGCCATTCGTCACATGCTGGAATCCCAGAACAACTTAAGTATTTTTCAGCAGGCGGTGGATGATCTCATCATTGAAGGGGAGTCTGTCCGGGGAATTGTTACCCAGATGGGTCTGCGGTTTTTTGCGCCCCGGGTTATCCTGACCACAGGGACCTTCCTTGGGGGGAAAATTCATATTGGTTTGAAAAACCATGCTGGTGGCAGAGCAGGTGATGAACCCTCAATTGCGCTGGCAGACAGGTTACGAGAGTTGCCATTCAATGTGGGTCGTTTGAAAACTGGAACGCCGCCGCGAATTGATGCGGATAGCGTTGATTTTTCGAAAATGACCGAGCAGCCAGGCGATACTCCTTTGCCAGTCATGTCCTATCTGGGCAAAGTCGAGCAGCATCCGCGTCAGGTAAGCTGTTACATTACTGCGACAAATGAGCGAAGCCACGAAATTATCCAGCAAGGACTGGAGTTTTCACCCATGTACAGTGGAGAAATTGAAGGCGTAGGCCCTCGCTATTGCCCCTCTATTGAAGACAAGGTTGTCAGGTTTGCTGACAAGTCCAGCCACCAGATATTTGTTGAGCCGGAAGGTCTTAACAGCCGTGAACTTTATCCCAACGGTATCTCTACCAGTCTGCCCTATGAAGTCCAGGAACAGCTAATCGCCAGCATAAGCGGATTTGAAAATGCCCGAATCGTGCGTCCTGGATACGCGATTGAATATGATTTTTTTGATCCCCGGGATCTGACCTATGCTCTGGAAACCAAATTTATAAAAGGCCTGTATTTTGCAGGGCAGATAAATGGTACTACTGGCTATGAAGAAGCCGGTGCCCAGGGTTTACTGGCAGGTATTAATGCTGCGCTGGCGATACAGGAAAAAGATCTTTGGTGTCCTGGAAGGGATGAGGCCTATATCGGGGTTCTGGTCGACGACCTGATCAGCCGAGGTACCCAGGAACCTTATCGAATGTTTACCTCAAGAGCAGAGTATCGCCTTATGCTGAGACAGGATAATGCGGATTTTCGATTGACTGAAATAGGTAGAAATCTCGGCCTGGTGGACGAGGCACGCTGGCAGACTTTTTCACAAAAGCAGATCCAGGTGGCCGACGAGTCAGTAAGATTATCAGCTACATGGGTTCAGACCAGCGGTTCTCTGAGTGAGAAAATAAACAAACTTCTGGAAAAACCCCTGAGTCATGAATATACCCTTGCGGATATTTTATCGCGACCCAGAGTGACGCTATCGGCACTGAACAAGGCTTGTATTGATGAAGGTATCCTAGCGAATATGCCCGATGCTCTCGTTGCCGAACAGGTTGAAATACGTATCAAGTATCAAGGTTATATAAATCGCCAACATGCTGAAATTGAGAAAATGAAAGGCCATGAAAATACCTCAATTGCCGAAGATTTCAGTTATCAGGATATTCCTGGTCTTTCCAGCGAACTGAAACAGAAGCTGGCGCAGGTGCAACCCTCAAGTATAGGACAAGCATCACGAATACCCGGTATGACCCCGGCTGCCATCTCCCTTTTGCTGGTGTATCTGAAAAAACACCAACATAAAAAAACTGCACCCGGCAGCATTCCAGATCAGGAAATTGAGCGAAAGAATAAAATTGCCTGATGGAGTCGAAACTCTCACTCACGGATCAACTTAAAACCGGACTGTCCATACTTGATCTGGACCTGGACAATGAAGAAGTAGAACAGCTGGTTAAGTATCTGCAGCTTCTGGATAAGTGGAATAAAGCCTACAACCTTTCCGGTATCAAGGAAGTTCAGCGCATGGTGGCTTACCACCTGTTGGACAGTCTGGCGATAGTTCCTCATCTTGACGGGAATATTATTCTGGACGTAGGTACCGGGGCCGGACTGCCAGGTATCCCGTTAGCTATATGTTTTCCCGAAAAAAAGTTTTTATTGCTGGACAGCAATGGCAAGAAAACACGCTTTCTTTTTCAGGTTAGGATGGAACTGGGACTGGATAATGTTGAAGTATTTCACAATCGTCTGGAAACCTTTCAAAGCAGGGAACAAATTGATATTGTCCTGTGCCGGGCATATGCGACCTTGTCCAAGGTAGTCGGCCAATGTAGTCATCTGATGAAAGCTGATTGCAGATTACTGGCTATGAAAGGGCAGTATCCGGAGGAGGAAATACTGGAGTTACCCGCTTCCTTCAGGTTTGTGAAAACCATCGAACTTAATGTGCCCGGGGTTGATGGAACCAGGCATCTCATAGAAATCGTCCCGACCAGCGGACAATAAACAGGAATGCAGAGAACAGTGAGCCATATTTTTGCGATTGCAAACCAGAAAGGTGGAGTGGGTAAAACCACAACCAGCGTTAATCTGGCGGCCTCACTGGCACGCATGAATAAAAAAGTCTTGCTGGTGGATCTTGATCCGCAGGGCAATGCGACCATGGGAAGCGGTGTCGAGAAAAATGATCTTGAGGCCAGTGTTTATGATCTCCTTGTGCAACAGACACCCCTGCAGGAAATTACCGTTAAGTCCTCTGAAGGCGGATTTGATCTGCTGCCTGCAAACGGCGATCTGACGGCAGCAGAAGTGGAGCTGCTGGACAAGGAAGGTCGTGATCATCGCTTACGTGACAGTCTCTCTCAGGCTGGCATTACTTATAATTATATTCTTATTGATTGCCCGCCGTCGCTGAACATGTTGACGATTAATGCATTAGTGGCTGCTGATGGCGTATTGATACCCATGCAATGTGAATATTATGCACTTGAAGGACTATCGGCACTGTCACAAACAGTCCAGGCAGTGTCTGGATCATTGAACTCTAGGCTGAAAATAGAAGGTATATTGCGCACAATGTATGACCCACGCAATAAACTGTCACAGGAAGTATCAGATCAACTCATCGATCATTTCGGAGAAACGGTTTACAGAACCATTATCCCCCGTAATGTGAGACTTGCTGAAGCACCAAGTTTTGGATTACCCGTAATAGTGTATGATAAAACATCTCGCGGAGCGCTGGCTTATATTGCCCTGGCAGGAGAGATTCTCAGACGTCACAGCGTTGGCTGTGTTGATGCAAATAGCGATAACAACCCGGAAATCAACATAGAAGCCGGCGATAATCAGCAAGATAATGAGACTGACCATGGCTCCGGCGTTGGCAATAGTTAATATGCTTTGCTCATACGTAATACTTTACAGAATTGGCAGTAATTAAAATGACGACAAAAAAACGTGGTTTGGGCAGGGGGCTGGATGCATTACTTGGAACAGGAAATTCCAGGTCCCAGGAAAACCAGGCAAAAAAAAATGAAGCTGCCGTGGAAGTTGCGATCAACCCTGATCTAGCCGCCGAGTCCGGGCAGCCTGTTAATACCAGTAACGAAAACAATTCCCTGAAATACCTCCCCGTTGAGTTTATCCAACCAGGAAAATATCAGCCACGACTGGATATGCGACCGGAATCCCTGGAAGAGCTGGCCAATTCCATCAAGGCACAAGGTGTGATGCAGCCAATTGTTGTTCGCAGTATAAGCTCTGATATGTATGAGATTGTCGCTGGTGAAAGACGCTGGCGTGCCAGCCAGCTCGCAGGATTGGACAAGATTCCTGTCATAATCAAGCAGGTCGCTGATGAAGCGGCGATTGCAATGGCTCTGATAGAAAACATTCAGCGAGAAAATCTTAATCCCATTGAAGAAGCCATGGCCCTGCAGCGCTTGATTGAGGAATTTGAACTAACCCAGCAGGAAGCCGCAGATGCGGTAGGTAAATCCCGTACTACAGTAACGAATCTGTTACGGCTGATGAGCCTTAATCCGGACGTACGTCGACTGGTGGAGCATGGAGACCTGGAAATGGGGCATGCCCGGGCACTTCTATCCCTGCCTTTTGAAAAGCAGATAGAAGCAGCCAGGACGGTGACCGGGAAGGATCTTTCTGTAAGACAGACGGAAGCCCTGGTCAGAAAATTACAGTCCCATAATAAAAAACCCTCCCCTGCAGACAAGATTGACCCTGATATTCGCCATTTGCAGAATGATTTATCGGAGAAACTGGGTACTCAGGTCATGATTCAGCATACGGCCAAAGGAAAAGGCAAACTGGTCTTCAAATATAACTCTCTGGATCAGCTTGAAGGCATCCTTGATCACATAAAATAAGCAGATTACTCCCTGAATTTTGGCGATTTTCTGGCATTTTCAAAAAACTTGCACCGAAAGTGCACAAATTTTCCTCTATATATTGTCTGGTTGGCTTAAATTCCCTATAATCCGCGGCCCGAGCAGGTCGTGCGTAGAAGAATCTCTGTACTGTGATAGCAAAATTATCAGTCCTCAGGGTCGTAGCCCTGCAAATAGGATTTACAGCAGTACTGGCAGCAGTAACTGGTATGGCCCTGAGCTGGGTTGAAGCCCAGTCAGTGATTATTGGAGCGTTGATTGCGATAATACCTGGTGCCTATTTCGGTTTTGTATATTTTCGGGAAACGGGCTCGCGGGCCATGCAAAGAACCATTCGCCGTGCTTTTGTTGCTGAAGCGGTGAAATTAGTGATGATGGGTGCAGGTTTTGCACTTGCCTTTCGTTTTATGGGTTCTTTAAACCCCCTGGCTTTATTTATTGGATTCGTGTTGACACACGGATGCGGTATTTTTGCGATAGCAAAAATGCAATTTGCCTACAAACAAGTACCAGAACACCAACGCTAAAAGTTTGTAATAAATAGTTGTTAAGTTAATTAAAAATAGCTAACAGGAAGAAAGAGAACCGATGGCTGCTGAAGAACATGCGGTAGAAGGTGCCCAAGAGCACGCTCCACAATACGCCACTGGCGGTGAATACATCCAGCATCACCTGGGCTTTCTGGTATTTGGTCAGAAAGAAGATGGCCACTGGGGCTTTGCCCACAGCGAGGAAGAGGCCAAGGATATGGGCTTCTGGTCTTTAAATGTCGACACCATGGGTATCTCCCTGGTTCTTGGCCTGATTTTTCTGGCCTTATTCAAAACAGTCAGCAAAAAAGCCACATCCGGTGTTCCCGGCGGCGTTCAAAATGCCATCGAAATGATTGTCGAAATGGTACAGACCAACGTCAAGAACACCTTCCACGCAAAAAATGACTATATAGCACCCCTATCACTAACAATATTCTGCTGGGTGTTTCTGATGAACCTGATGGATCTAGTTCCTGTCGACGTTATTCCCCTAATTGCACAAACGATTGCAGGGGACTCACACCTTTATTTCAAGGCCGTACCTTCAACTGATGTCAACATCACTGCAGGCTTGGCACTTAGTGTTTTCATCATGATTATTTACTACAGCATCAAGATCAAAGGTGTTGGCGGATTTCTTGGCGAGCTGGCATTTCACCCTTTCGGTAAGTGGGCCATGCCCCTGAACCTGGTGATGGAGCTTCCAGCCTTTCTTGCCAAACCGGTTTCATTGGCACTGCGACTTTTCGGCAACCTGTTTGCGGGGGAGGTAATTTTCCTCGTAATTGCCTTGCTTGGCTGGTATCAGCTGCCTTTGCATTTCGCCTGGGCAGTGTTCCATATTCTGGTGATAACACTGCAGGCCTATCTGTTCATGATGCTTACCATTGTGTATCTGAATCAGGCACACAATGATCATTGATATTAATAATGTAAAAACGCAATAACGCAATAACGCTAATTTAGATTAAAACTCGTAAAACCTGGAGATAAAAAATGGAAACAATATACGCCTACACCCTGATTTCCGCTGCCCTGATTTTCGGTATCTGTGGTGCCGGTACAGCGATTGCCTTTGGTAATCTCGGTGGCAAACTCATCGAAAGTTCAGCCCGACAGCCGGAACTTGCCCCACGTCTGCAAACCCAGTTCTTCCTGGTTGCAGGTTTCGTGGACGTAATTTCAATCATCGGTGTTGGTATGGCCATGCTGTTCATTTTCGCCGTACCTTTTCAGGTATAAGCAGACGACTGAAAACAACGGGCGCATTGTTATGAATTGGCAGTGCGCAATGGTCGCAATGCAAACCTAGGTGAGGAAACTATGAATCTGAATGCAACTATCTTCGGTCAAATAATCGCATTCTTCGTGTTTGCGTGGTTCTGTAAGAACTATGTCTGGCCGCCGATCGTGGCAGCACTGGATGAGCGACAGAAGAAAATCGCTGATGGTCTGGAAGCCGCCGATCGTGCTGGAAAAGATCTTGAACTGGCACAGGAAAAAGCTTCGCAACTGCTGAAAGAGGCAAAAAAAGATTCTGTCAGCATTCTGGATCAGGCCAACAAACGTGCTTCACAGATTGTGGATGAAGCGAAAGAGCAGGCTCGCCTGGAAGGGCAGCGCTTGATTACTGCTGCTCAGGCTGAAATTGAACAGGAAGTATTGCGCGCAAAAGAAGACTTGCGTGCTCAGGTGTCGGCATTAGCTATTTCCGGCGCAGAAAAAATTCTTCAGTCATCCGTGGATGAAAAAGTTCATGCGAGCATGCTGGATCAATTGGCAACAAGCCTGTGATAAAACTTTTTCGGTAAATACCGAAAAGGTAATTGGAAATCAGAGCACCTTATGTCTCAAAACACAACAATAGCAAGGCCTTATGCGAAAGCAGCCTTTGCAGTGGCAAATCAGTCAGGACAATTGGCTGAGTGGTCGGCCATGCTGCAAACTGCAACTGGAGTTGTTGAATCTCCAAGAGTCAGCCAATTGCTAGCTTCTCCAAGTCTTAGCGGAGAACAACAGGCAGCGGCAATCGTTGGCCTCTGTGGTGATGAGATTGACAAGCAGGTAGCAAGCTTTATTGCAGTTCTGGCAGAAAACAAGCGCCTGACACTGATGTCTGAAATAGTCACCTTGTTTGACTCCATGAAAGCCAATCAGGAAAAACGAGTAGACGTAGAGGTAATTTCTGCCTATGCCCTGGATGAGGCGGCTGAGATTAAACTGAAGGAAACATTGAAAAAGCGCTTGCAGCGGGATGTATCCCTGAGCAGCCGTGTTGACCAGTCCCTTATTGGAGGGCTTGTCCTGAGAACGGATGATCTGGTTATAGACGGCTCACTGCGAGGGAGATTAAATAAATTAGCCGAGGCAATGAATTCCTGAGTTTTTAGCGGAAACCGTCTGGAAATAAAAGGAAAGAGTTGAGGAAAAAAAGAATGCAGCAACTGAACCCATCAGAAATAAGCGAAATTATTAAACAGCGCATTGAAAGCCTGGATGTCTCAGCCCAGCCGAGTACTGAAGGAACTATCGTCAGTGTGTCTGACGGTATTATCCGTATTCATGGGCTGGCCGATGTGATGTACGGTGAGATGATTGAATTCGAAGGCGGCATCTATGGAATGGCACTTAACCTGGAAAGAGATTTCGTGGGTGCGGTTGTTCTGGGTGATTATCAGAGCCTTGCCGAAGGTCAAAGCTGTCGTTGTACCCAGCGTATTCTTGAGGTTCCGGTCGGTCCTGAATTGGAAGGCCGTGTAGTCGATGCTCTAGGTAATCCTATCGATGGCAAGGGCCCAGTGAATGCCAAGATGACAGATGCTGTTGAAAAAGTTGCACCGGGTGTAATTGCGCGTCAGTCGGTTTCCCAGCCAGTACAAACGGGCCTTAAAGCGATCGACGCCATGGTGCCAATTGGTCGTGGTCAGCGAGAGTTGATTATTGGTGACCGTCAGATCGGTAAGACAGCTGTTGCCATTGATGCCATCATCAACCAGAAAGGCACAGGTGTTAAATGTATCTATGTGGCTATTGGCCAGAAACAATCATCCATCGCTTCTGTGGTTCGCAAGCTTGAAGAACATGGCGCTATGGATCACACCATCGTGGTTGCCGCAGGTGCTTCTGATCCAGCGTCAATGCAGTTTATTGCGCCCTATTCCGGTTGCACCATGGGTGAGTATTACAGGGATAATGGCCAGGATGCCCTGATTATTTATGATGATTTAACCAAGCAGGCCTGGGCCTACCGTCAAATTTCCCTGTTGTTACGTCGACCGCCAGGTCGTGAAGCATATCCTGGTGATGTGTTCTATCTCCATTCACGTTTGTTGGAACGAGCAGCACGTGTTAATGCTGAATATGTAGAAAATTTCACTGAGGGCAAAGTGAAAGGAAAAACTGGTTCCCTGACCGCGCTGCCTATTATTGAAACCCAGGCTGGTGACGTATCGGCATTCGTACCGACCAACGTAATTTCTATTACGGATGGTCAGATCTTCCTGGAAACCAACCTCTTTAACTCCGGTATTCGTCCTGCCATGAACGCAGGTCTGTCGGTTTCCCGAGTAGGTGGCGCAGCACAAACCAATATTATCAAGAAGCTGGGTGGTGGTATTCGTCTTGCTCTTGCCCAGTATCGTGAACTGGCAGCATTTGCCCAGTTTGCATCTGACCTTGATGAAGCAACCCGGTCGCAACTGGAACACGGACAGCGCGTTACAGAATTAATGAAGCAGAAACAATACTCTCCTCTGTCAGTTGCGGAAATGGGTATTGTCCTGTTTGCTGCCAATGAAGGTTTTTTGAAAGAAATTGACTTGACCAAGATTGCTGACTTTGAAGCAGCCTTGTTGTCCTACATGAATTCCGAGTACAGCGACCTGATGAATAAAATCAACGAAACAGGCGACTATAACGAAGAAATTCAAAGCGCCTTCAAGGCCGCTATGGAAAAATTCATCTCTACACAGAGCTGGTAAAAGAAAATGGCAGCAGGAAAAGAAATTCGCAATCAGATCGGCAGTATTAAAAATACTCAGAAGATCACTAGCGCCATGGAAATGGTTGCGGCAAGCAAGATGCGAAAAGCGCAGGACCGGATGGAACTGGGTAAACCCTATGCACGCAATATTCGAAACGTTGCGGGCCATCTGGCGCATTCTTCACCTGAGTATCGCCATATCTATATGGAAGAACGTGAAGTTAAACGTGTTGGTTATATAGTCGTATCAACCGACCGTGGCTTGTGTGGTGGCCTGAACGTTAACCTGTTCAAGAGAATGATCAAATCAATGAAAGCCTGGCATGATGAAGGTGCAGAAATTGACATTTGTGCTATCGGTTCCAAGGGTGCCGCTTTCTTCAATAGCTATGGCGGCAATGTGATCGCAGCTGTCAGGGGTGTGGGTGATAAACCTGAAGTTGAAGATCTGGTTGGTGGCGTTAAGGTCATGCTGGATAATTTTGCCGATGGCGTTATCGATAAGCTATTCATGGTATCAAATGAATTTGTGAATACCATGACCCAGGAAGCCAAAGTAGAGCAGCTGTTACCTTTGCAGCCCGAAGAATCCGATGAATTCAAGCATCACTGGGACTATATCTATGAGCCCGATGCTCAAGCTTTGCTTGAAGGTTTGTTGGCCAGGTATATCGAGTCCCAGGTTTATCAGGCGGTTGTCGAAAATAACGCCTGTGAACAGGCAGCACGAATGATCGCCATGAAAAGTGCTACTGATAATGCGGGCGAACTTATGGATGAGCTTCAGCTTATTTATAACAAGGCACGCCAGGCGTCGATTACACAGGAATTGTCAGAAATTGTTAGTGGTGCAGCGGCGCTTTAACGCAAGGCTTTTCACCATTGGCGGAAAAATAATTTTTAGTTAAAACCAGAGATTTATTAAAGAGGAACCGGACATGAGTAGCGGTCGTATCGTACAAATTATTGGTGCTGTAATTGACGTGGAGTTTCCACGGGATTCCGTTCCCAAGGTATATGATGCCCTGGAAGTGGAAGCAAGCGATATTACGCTGGAAGTTCAGCAGCAGCTGGGCGACGGTGTTGTTAGAACTATTGCTCTGGGTTCCACTGAGGGTTTGCGTCGCGGACTGAATGTCAGTGATACCGGTGCAGCTATCAGTATCCCTGTCGGAGAAGGCACACTTGGTCGCATTATGAATGTGCTGGGTGACCCTATCGATGAGCGTGGAGAAATCGTCTCTCAGGAAAAAATGCCAATTCATCGGAAAGCTCCATCCTACGATGAACAGGCGGCGTCTGAAGAATTGCTGGAAACAGGCATCAAGGTTATCGACCTGGTATGTCCTTTTGCCAAGGGTGGTAAAGTCGGACTGTTCGGGGGTGCTGGTGTAGGTAAGACGGTAACCATGATGGAATTGATTAACAACATCGCTACCGAGCATAGTGGTCTTTCCGTATTTGCCGGTGTAGGTGAACGTACTCGTGAGGGTAATGACTTCTACCATGAAATGCAGGAAGCGGGCGTAATCGATACAGAAACGTTCACAAACTCCAAGGTATCGATGGTTTACGGCCAGATGAATGAGCCTCCCGGTAACCGTCTTCGTGTTGCCCTGACAGGTCTGACCATGGCGGAAAAATTCCGTGATGAAGGTCGTGATGTACTGTTCTTCGTTGATAACATTTACCGTTATACCCTGGCAGGTACTGAAGTATCTGCACTGTTGGGTCGTATGCCTTCCGCGGTGGGTTACCAGCCAACGCTGGCTCAGGAAATGGGCGAGTTGCAGGAACGAATTACTTCTACCAAAACAGGTTCCATTACCTCCATCCAGGCGGTATATGTACCAGCGGATGACCTGACTGACCCGTCACCTGCTACAACCTTTGCTCACCTTGACGCCACCGTTGTACTGTCACGTGATATTGCCCAGCTGGGTATTTATCCTGCGGTAGATCCACTGGACTCTACTTCGCGTCAGCTTGACCCTCTGGTAATTGGTCAGGAGCACTACGAAGTGGCTCGCGGTGTGCAGTCTATTCTCCAGCGTTATAAAGAACTGAAAGATATTATTGCCATTCTTGGTATGGATGAGTTGTCTGAAGATGACAAACAGGCAGTAAACCGTGCCAGAAAAATTGAACGATTTTTCTCACAACCCTGTACAGTGGCCGAAGTATTTACCGGCGCCCCTGGTAAATATGTATCATTAAAAGAAACTATCAGTAGTTTCAAAGCGATTCTGGATGGTGAATACGATGATCTGCCCGAGCAGGCCTTCTACATGGTCGGCGGTATTGAAGATGTTGTAGAAAAAGCGAAGAATATGTAATCTGGCTGGAAAAGAACGATCAGGAACTACCTGGAAAATAGGTAACTAAAAAGAGATTAACACTATGGCCATGACCACCCATTGCGATATAGCGAGTGCTGAAGAACAGATCTTCTCAGGTCGTGTTCAATCCTTGACGGCCACAGGCACTCTGGGTGATATGGGTATTTACCCTGGTCATGCTCCTTTGCTAACGGCATTGATTCCTGGTCCTGTTCGCATCATTACGCAAAATGGTGAGGAAGAAATCTTCTATGTCTCGGGTGGTTTTCTTGAAGTTCAGCCCGGAACCGTGAATATTCTTGCAGATACTGCGGTTCGAGCCGATGATGTTGATGAAGCCAATGTCATCGAGGCGATGGAAGAAGCTAAAGAAGTTATTCTCAATCAGGGTGCAGAGATGGAATATGCACAGGCTGCATCCCAGTTAGCCCATGCAGCTGCACAGATCAGAACCTTACAGCAATTGCGCAAAAAGCTCGGCGGTTAATCCCCTCTCTCCCAGGCCTGAAAGTGGTCAGTGTAGATAAGAGCAATTCAATAAAAAGGCAGCATTCGCTGCCTTTTTTGGTATTCTACCCAAGTAAATTTAATCCCTGGAAATTATGCCTTTGAAACTCAATGTTGTTGTGCTGGCAGCCGGTAAAGGCACACGAATGGTGTCCTCTCTGCCCAAGGTTTTACACAGGCTGGCGGGAAAGCCAATGCTGTCTCATGTTCTGGATACAGCGCATTCACTGGCTTGTGCAAACCTTCAGGTGGTGACGGGCTTCGGTTCTGAGCTTGTTGAACAGACGCTGAGGGGGCAGGCTAGCCGTTTTGTATTACAAAAAGAGCAGCTCGGGACAGCGCATGCCGTCGCACAGACCTTGCCCTATCTTGATGATGATGCGCTGGTTCTCGTTCTCTATGGTGACGTCCCGCTGATCAGGAAATCCACACTGGAAGCCCTCCTTAGCAAGGTCGATGAAAACAGTATGGGCGTTTTAACCTGTAATGTTTCTGATCCAAAAGGATTGGGAAGAATTATTCGTAATAAAGAAGGTCAAATAACGAGCATTGTTGAAGAAAAAGATGCCACCGCGAAACAAAAAGCCATTTCCGAAATTAACACCGGATTTATGGCTATACCGGTGAAGCGATTAAAAGCCTGGTTGCCTAAAGTTGAAGCGAATAATGCACAAAAAGAATACTACCTGACCGACCTGGTTGAAATTGCTCTGGCGGATGGTTGCCACGTTGTTACCAGTAATTGTGACAATCAGCAGGAGATAACAGGAATCAACAACCGGGTACAACTAGCGCAACTGGAAAGGAAATATCAGCAAAATATGCATAATGAATTAATGAACAACGGAGTGAGCCTGGCGGATCCCGCTCGCTTTGATATTCGAGGTAATGCCACCATTGCCGCGGATGTTGAAATTGATATCAATGTCATACTTGAAGGTGAAGTAAATATTGCCGGTCACGTAAAAATTGGTGCCGGCTGCATACTGAAAAACTGCTCTATTGGTGAAGGCACTCAATTGCATCCATATACCGTGATAGAAGATGCGGTCATTGGAAAAAATTGTCAGTTAGGACCATTTGCCAGGGTAAGACCCGGCACGGAATTAAAAGATTCGGCCAAGCTGGGCAACTTTGTTGAAATCAAGAAAAGTATTGTTGGTGAAGGCAGCAAGATCAACCACCTTTCCTATGTTGGAGATGCAGAGCTGGGCAACAATGTTAACGTTGGTGCTGGCACCATTACCTGTAATTACGATGGCGTGAATAAATTTAAAACCATCATCGGCAATGAAGTATTTGTTGGTTCAAATGCTGTGCTGGTTGCGCCCCTGGAAATTAAGGATGGCGGATTTATTGCCGCCGGCTCCACTATAACCAAGACGGTGGCAAAAGGTCAGCTGGCCTTTGGCCGTAGCAGACAATTCAATATTGATGGCTGGAAGCGGCCTGAAGCGAAGAAAAAGTAATCCCGGGAAAAAGATTTTATGTGCGGAATCGTAGGCGCCATTGGGCAGCGGAATGTTAGCGGAATTCTGGTTGAAGGTTTAAAAAGACTGGAGTACCGAGGATATGATTCGGCCGGCCTTGCCATTATTACACGAAAAGACAAAACTCTGGCATGTGTAAAAGCGGTAGGGAAAGTAAAGTCTCTTGAGGATAAAATTATTCAAACTCCGGTTGACGGGCCTGTTGGTATTGCCCATACGCGCTGGGCAACTCATGGCAAACCTACAGAAGAAAACGCTCACCCGCATATATCACACGACCGTCTCGCATTAATTCATAACGGTATTATTGAGAACTATCAGACGCTCAAACAAGAGCTGATCAAGAAAAATTATGAGTTTAAAACGGAAACTGATACTGAAGTTATAGTTCACCTGATACACATGTTTGTCATTGAAGAGGAAATGACATTATTTGATGCGGTCAATAGAACCATCAAATTGCTTGATGGCGCATACGGCCTGGCCGTAATTGATAAGGAAGATTCAAAACGAATAATCGTTGCTCGTAGCGGCAGCCCACTTATTATTGGCGTCGGTATAGGCGAAAACTTTATTGCATCAGATCCTGCTGCGCTTGGACAGGTTACTGACCGTTTCATTTATCTTGAAGAAGGTGACGTAGCAGAAATAAAAGCCAACAAGATAAAAATTGTTAATGGTAGCGAGAAGGTGGATCGGACTATAGTTCGACTTAACCAGGACATTGAAAATTCAGTGAAAGGCAAGTATCGCCATTTTATGCTAAAGGAAATTTTTGAACAGCCGGACGTCGTTCGCAATACTCTGGCAGGCAAACTCAGTAAAACCCATGTGCTTGAAGAAGCCTTTGGTATTAATGCTCGCGAGATTTTCGACAAAACTGAAAGAGTACAAATAGTGGCATGTGGCACCAGTTATCATGCCGGAATGATAGCAAAATTCTGGTTTGAAAATATTGCCCGCATGCCCTGTTCCGTGGATATTGCCAGCGAGTATCGCTATCGTAATATGCTGGTACCGGATAATTGCCTGTTCGTCACTATTTCCCAGTCTGGTGAAACAGCGGATACCCTGGCAGCACTTCGGTTTGCCAGGGAATCAGGCTATGTGGGCTGCATGTCTATCTGTAATGTTGCCAACAGTTCAATCCAGCGAGAGTCTGATTTTTCCATAATGACATTAGCTGGTCGTGAAATTGGCGTTGCTTCCACCAAGGCATTTACTACCCAACTTTCAATTCTTACCTTACTTTGTATTGTGCTTGCACGTCGCAACGGGCTAACTGAAGAAAATGAACAGGAACTGGTAGAAGACCTTCATCAGCTACCTCACATACTTGAGCAAACATTGTTGCTGAGTGATCAGATTAAACGGATGTCGCTGGATTTTGCCGACAAACGCCACTCGCTGTTTCTTGGTAGAGGCGTGCAATACCCGGTAGCGAAAGAGGGTGCCCTAAAACTTAAGGAAATATCCTATATACATGCAGAAGCCTACCCAGCTGGTGAACTAAAACATGGTCCGCTGGCTTTGGTGGATGACCAGATGCCGGTTATTGCCGTTGCGCCGAATGATGAACTACTGGAGAAACTGAAATCAAATCTTCAGGAAGTAAGCGCCCGTGGTGGCCAGTTATATGTTTTTGCTGATGCTGAGGCTGGCTTCCATAATGATGAAAACATTAGTGTGGTAAACGTTCCGCACTGCTCTGAGTTTCTGGACCCGATTATCTATACCATCCCGTTACAGCTATTGTCCTATCATGTTGCTGTGATCAAGGGGACTGATATTGATCAACCAAGGAATTTAGCTAAATCAGTAACGGTGGAGTGAAATTCACAACTCTAATATCTACAATATAACTAGCGTTATATTGTCAGTATCACTTCTAATAAATTCACAAAAAATAAAGGGTTACATGTAAAGTTACCTATATTTGTGTCGACTTATATGTGAGAAACTTTAGCATGTATGAAAAAAAATGATTCATAATATTCACTCAGCATTATCTTTATTGTTATTTCTTGCGTTTATGCCAATTCTGCTATTAGCAAATAATGGTATTGTTTTTGAAGGAATTGAATATCAAGCCAAAGAATCATCAAGCAATGAAGCTACTTTGATCGGCCCGGTTCAACAGCTTGTTGGTAAAAATATTACCATACCGAAAGAAATTAACATCGGCGGTATAATTTATTCTGTTACAGATATTAATGAATATGCATTTGCCAACATACAAATTTCTTTTATTAAAATTCCGGATACTATTAGAAATATTGAAAAGTTTGCCTTCTATAAATCAGGTTTAGAAGACATTATCCTTTCGGAAGAATTGATTGATATAGGGGATTTCGC
>JAURCS010000119.1 GCA_030828385.1 Gammaproteobacteria bacterium | reverse complement strand
TTGCATTCATACATTGTTCTTCAGAGTTGAATACAATTGCTTTACCTTCAAAATCTAGACCTTCTTTTCCTGATATTTTTGCAACTGATCCTTCAGGCGAAAGATTTCCTTTTAGTACCACAATATGACTATCTTTTTTAATTGGACTTCTTATAGGTTTAATTACATCATTACCTAAAATATCTTTTACATTTTTTAAGTTTTCTTTTACAGTTTTTCCAGTAACAGTCATACAGTCACCATGGAGGAGTTTTGCATTTAAAAGTCTCTTTAATAATGGTGGCAGTCCTCCAATTTCACAAAATTTTGCCATCATATGAGTTCCGCTTGGCTTCAAATCCGCTAAAACAGGAATTTTTTTTCCAATTTTATTAAAATCATTAATATTCAATTTCACTTTTGCTGCGTCAGCCATAGCTAGTAAATGAAGAACAGCATTTGTAGAACCCCCTAAGGCTATCGTTACAGTAATAGCATTTTCGAATGCTTCCCTTGTCATGATGTCCCTAGGCTTTATATCTTTAGCGATTAGCTTCACTAGTTGTTTGCCTGAGTTAATACAATCAT
>JAURCS010000118.1 GCA_030828385.1 Gammaproteobacteria bacterium | reverse complement strand
AGTAATTACATCTGATTTAGGATTAGAGTTAGAAAATGCAACTGTTGAACATCTTGGCAAGGTCTCTAGAGTAGAAGTAACTAAAGATAATACTATCCTTGTAGACGGTGCTGGAACAACCGAAGCGATTAAAGATCGTGTAGATGCTTTACAAACACAGTTAGAAATAGTTGAAAGTAGTTACGATAGAGAAAAGATTCAAGAACGTCTTGCAAAGTTAGCAGGCGGTGTAGCAGTTATTAAAGTAGGTGCTGCTACTGAAATTGAAATGAAAGAAAAGAAGGATCGTATTGACGATGCACTACATGCGACACGTGCCGCAGTAGAAGATGGCATTGTATCAGGCGGCGGCGTAGCACTACTACGTGCAAAACAAAACGCAGGAACAATTGAAGGCAATAATACAGATCAAGATGCAGGAATCAAAATTGTATTAGATGCTGTTGAAGCTCCTGTTCGTCAAATTACGAAAAATTCAGGCGACAGTGCTGATGTAGTTGTTAATACTATCTTAGATGGAGATGATAACTACGGATATAATGCTGCTACAGGCGAGTATGGTGATATGCTCGAGCTA
>JAURCS010000117.1 GCA_030828385.1 Gammaproteobacteria bacterium | reverse complement strand
CGCAGCATCCATATCGGCGGCGGTGAGATCAGGCATTTTCTGAGTTGCTATTTCTTCGAGCTGGGCGCGATTTACTTTGCCCACTTTCTCTGTATTTGGACGCCCACTACCCTTCTTGAGCCCGGCAGCTTTGCGAAGCAGCACGGAGGCAGGAGGTGTCTTTGTAATAAAGGTAAAACTGCGATCTGTATAAACAGTAATAACCACAGGAATCGGCAAGCCCGGCTCAACTGCTTGAGTCTGGGCATTGAATGCCTTACAGAATTCCATGATATTCACGCCGTGTTGACCGAGTGCCGGGCCAACAGGTGGGCTTGGGTTAGCTTTGCCCGCGCCGACTTGTAGCTTGATATAAGCCAGTACTTTCTTAGCCATGTCTTTCTCCTTTGGGTTCGAACGTCCGCTTTAGCCTCGCAGCTAAGCAAACTCCCCGGCGCTCCCTAACAATGTTAATGGAGCGGCTTTGTTTTGGAAGAGATTATTCCCCTTCCCCGTTCAAAGGGGTCAGAGTAAAATTTCCGTCGAATTTAGTTAGATTTCTGTATAACCAAGCCGGAAATTTTACTCTGACCCCTACC
>JAURCS010000116.1 GCA_030828385.1 Gammaproteobacteria bacterium | reverse complement strand
CAGCCCTGACCTGGGTCTGGAAACCACCTTGCGTGAAGTCGGCGTGGAAGAAAAAGACCTGACCATGCTGGCGGAAGACGCCATGAAGCAGACGCGTTTGTTGGTGAATAATCCAAGGGAAGTGACTTATGAGGATGCGTTGGCGATTTATACCGAGGCGTTTTAAGAAAACGGATAAAGGATAAAGGAAAAAGGATAAAGGTGGGCGGTTCAGTTGCGCCGTCGAAACCTCGTAGGTCGGATAAGCGCAGCGCATCCGACGTGACTTAAGAGACAAGTCACAAGAAGTGCTGTTAGATTTTGAAGTGTAGTCCTGATTTTTACATTCGAACCATGTAATGTTAAAAATTACGAGTAAACCAATGCCCTTGTGACTTGAAACTTGTAACTTGAGACTGTCCTTCTTGTGACTTGTAACTTTCTAATAACATTAACTGATTTTGCAGATTTAACAAATGGTCCAAAAAATAATAAGCCCCGAAGATGCAATCTCCCTGATCCGTGATGGGGATACTGTGGCTATTTCCGGGTTTGTGGGCATTGGGACGCCGGAAGAATTAATCATTGCGCTGGAAAAACGATT
>JAURCS010000115.1 GCA_030828385.1 Gammaproteobacteria bacterium | reverse complement strand
GAATTAGAAAATGCTGATGAAATATATTATGGGATTCAAGGACTAAAAATTGGTGACGAAACAGTAACGGGCTATAATAACAATGATTATATATCAAATTGGTAATATTATAAATATTTAAAATAATATATAATATATACTATGATGACAATTGATGATATAAAAAGACTAAAAGATCCAGAGAATTTAAAAAAACATAGACTAGATAATCTGGCAAAAGCGTGTGCCAATTCTGAAACTGATGAAATGAAATCAATGTGGTACAATAAAATGATGAAATTGGCAGATGAATATAATATGAAAGATTATGTAATGAGGAGGTTAGTACACTAATGAATATATTTTATGTACATAAAGACCCTGTGGTTGCTGCGAAAATGCTTATTGATAAGCATGTAGTAAAAATGATTATAGAATCAGCACAAATGCTATCTACTGCTCACAGATTAATTGATGGTGAACAGTATGAAGATAGAACTAAATCTAATAGAAGAATAAAAAGATGGCGATTAAAAGATAAAACACACGAAGATATTATCTATAAAGCTTCTCATGTAAAACACCCTAGTACAATTTGGGTTATGGCATCAGCATAC
>JAURCS010000114.1 GCA_030828385.1 Gammaproteobacteria bacterium | reverse complement strand
ACCCAGGGTGAAAGATACAACAAAGTCGTTGATATCTGGGGCCGTGCTGGAGATAAAGTTGCGGATGCAATGATGAAGCAACTTAAGGAAGAGGACGTCTATGACTTGGACGGCAAGTTAGTAAAAGATGAGCAAGGTAATGTATTAAAACAAGAATCATTTAATGCAATTTATATGATGGCTGATTCTGGAGCTCGAGGTTCCGCTGCACAGGTGAGACAGCTAGCTGGTATGAGAGGATTAATGGCTAGACCAGACGGCTCAATTATTGAAACACCAATTACAGCGAACTTTAGAGACGGTCTTAATGTTCTTCAATACTTCATTTCAACCCATGGTGCTCGAAAAGGTCTTGCTGATACTGCGCTTAAAACCGCTAACTCTGGTTACTTAACTAGAAGGTTAGTTGATGTTACTCAAGATTTAGTAGTGACTGAGCAAGATTGTGGAACTGAGGAAGGTTTAGTTACTAAAGCGCTCATCAAGGGTGGTGAGGTTGTTGAACCTCTTGGAGATAGAATTCTTGGACGAGTTGCTGCTCTTGATATTCAAGATCCTTCAACACAAGAAGTCATTTATCCAGCCGGAACATTGCTAACTGAAGATGA
>JAURCS010000113.1 GCA_030828385.1 Gammaproteobacteria bacterium | reverse complement strand
GAATGACACGGGGATTTTAGCAGTGCGCATCGCTGCCATTGAGCAGACTAAATCGGAGGCATTAAAAAGAAATGGTGCCCAGAGGCGGAATCGAACCACCGACACGAGGATTTTCAATAATCAGGGTCTTCATAAGCATAATCATATCAATGGGTTATAGAGGTGTTCTGCAAATGTGCCATGGAATGTGCCTTGTTAATGACTGCTAGTAGTGCATATTCCAACTGTGCTGAGTGCGATTGAATCTATCCAACTTAGATGGATGGAAAACACAATAAAAACAATAAGTTACGTCAATTAATCCTTGACACTGATCAGAAGAATTGTTATAATTATCATGTAGTTACATAAGGATAGAATTAAGTAACTGCTTGTCAGTAATTCAGCAGGTTCACACTATTCTCCAACCGATGCTTCGAAACCTGAATATACCGTTGTGTTGAACTAATATGACGGTGTCGAAGCAAAGTCTTGATCACTCCGATACTGACATTCTTCTCGTCCAGTGATGATGCGAACTTCCTTCTACCTGAATGAGACGAGCAATCGTCATATCCGACATTCCGATACAGATGTTTGAACAGATTCTGTAATGACTGACTGCTGAAGAATCCTCC
>JAURCS010000112.1 GCA_030828385.1 Gammaproteobacteria bacterium | reverse complement strand
GGAATATTTTTCTTGATGCTAATAAACAAGTTAAAAATTTTTACAAAGAAAATATAAAAAAATATGAAATCTGCTTGTCTGGTAGTGGTTCAGCAATGTTTATAAAATATAATTGTGATACAGAAAAAGAAAAAATATTAAAAATAATTCCTACTAATTGGAGATTCTTTGAAGCTAAACCATTACAATATTCGCCATTATTGGAGTTTGTGTGATATTGGGGTGTAGCCAAGCGGTAAGGCAACGGGTTTTGATCCCGTCATGCGTAGGTTCGAATCCTACCACCCCAGCCATTCTTGAGAGGAAAAGTAAATGACAAAACAAGTTCTAGACCTATTCACCGGAACGGCAAATCCAGAATTAGCCAGTGAAGTGTCTAAAATATTGGGTATAAATATATCTAAAGCTGACGTTGGTTACTTTTCTGACGGCGAAATAAAAGTTCAGATTGAATCTAATGTAAGAGGTCATGATACATTTATTTTGCAATCTACATGCGCTCCATCAAACAAAAATTTAATGGAACTAATGCTTCTAGCTGACGCACTTAAAAGATCTTCTGCATCCAGAATAACTGCAATAGTTCCTTATTATGGTTATGCAAGACAGGATAGAAGAGTTAGATCTGCTAGAGTTCCAATAAGTGCAAAAG
>JAURCS010000111.1 GCA_030828385.1 Gammaproteobacteria bacterium | reverse complement strand
TTAACAGATTTATCGGTGAATTGGGATACTGAAGTAAAACAAATTAGAGGATACAAAGATCAGACTGATTTTGCTAATTTAGTTATATCACAAAACAATAATTATGATATTGGCTTTAGCTGGAATGGTTTTGAATATCAACTTGTTGCTGATCTACAATTTTGGCAACAACCTTGGTCTGTAGAATTATTTTTAGATAAAGTTAGTCAGCGTTATGCTTACCACTCAATTGTAGAGTCGACTGAAAAACAAGGTTTCAAAGCTATTGAAGAAGTCAACCAAGAAAATGGAGCTATTAAGCTTACTCTTCAACGTTGGAGCTCTTAACACTTTTCTACTTTAGGCATTACTTTTATTGATAAATGCGGACGGAGAGACTCGAACTCTCACAAGGTTAACTTACTAGAACCTAAATCTAGCGCGTCTACCAATTCCGCCACGTCCGCTTTTTTAGCTATACTTAATCATAGCAAAAGTAAAATAAAAAGAAAACATATTTTATATATACTTTTCCTATGGTT
The DNA here is from genome assembly GCA_030828385.1 of Gammaproteobacteria bacterium. Lineage (GTDB taxonomy): Bacteria > Pseudomonadota > Gammaproteobacteria > Pseudomonadales > Pseudohongiellaceae > Eutrophocola. The sequence continues at coordinate 139 of JAURCS010000111.1, read as the reverse complement.
ATTTTTTTTATGTAAAAAATGTAAACTATATCCTAAGATTATATTTTTATGTTATAGTATTTATCAAAGTGAAGTTATTACATAGTACGTATATTCATTCAATCCTCAGTAGCTCAGTGGTAGAGCGATCGACTGTTAA
>JAURCS010000110.1 GCA_030828385.1 Gammaproteobacteria bacterium | reverse complement strand
CAGGAAAGGCGAGAGCACTTCCATAACCAGGGACGTGTCAGGAGAGGGAGTACAGCAGGGATTATTGAAGATAGTGGAAGGCACGGAATGCCGTGTGCCACCACATGGCGGACGCAAACACCCGGACCAACAGACCGTAAAGATCGACACCACCAACATATTGTTCATAGTGGGCGGTGCGTTCACGGAACTGGAACGACAGATCAGATCCAAGAAGTCCGGCGGAATGGGATTTGGAACACAACTGAAAGAACAGGACGACAGGAACTACCTCAGTGAGGTCAAACCCGAGGACCTGATCAAGTACGGCCTGATCCCGGAATTCGTGGGCAGGTTCTCAATGATTACCAACATAGATCCCCTGAGCGAAGAGCAGTTGATCAGAATACTCACAGAGCCCAAGAACGCCATACTGAAACAGACCAAGTACCTGTTTGGCTTGGACGACATAGAAATTGAGTTTACCAAAGACGCCAAGGAGGCCATAGCACAGAAGGCCCAGGCACTGGGCACCAACGCCAGGGGGCTGAAAAACGTTGTGGACACAGTGGTTCTGCCATACCAGTTCGACTCCGAGGAGATGCGCAGGAAGGGTGTCGAGAGATTACAGATAACTAAAGAGGTGGTTGACAAGGGTGCGGACCCTGTGTTAGTATTTAAAAA
>JAURCS010000010.1 GCA_030828385.1 Gammaproteobacteria bacterium | reverse complement strand
TTTCTGCAATTGCTTCATTGATACCACGAGCCTCAGAATCAACCCCGGGATAGGCACCCGGTGTGTCTATAAAAGTAAGCACCGGCAGAGAATAACGTTCAGCCATCAGCATCAGACGCCGGGCTTTTCGATATCCTTCGGGTTTTGGCATACCAAAATTACGTCTGACTTTTTCCGTGGTACTGCGACCCTTCTGATGACCAATAATCATTACCGGCATATCTTCGAGTCTGGCGACTCCACCTATCAGCGCCTGATCATCAGCAAAGTATCTGTCGCCATGTAGCTCGTCAAAATCGGTAAAAATATGCTCTATAAAGTCTTCTGTATAGGGTCGCAGGGGATGCCTTGCCAATAATGAAATCTGCCAGGGCGTTAATGATGAGAATATTTTCTCTGTCAGCTTATGACTTTTATTCTTAAGCTTAACGATTTCATCATTAATATTGAGCTTATTGTCTGCACCCACAAGACGCAGTTCATTGATTTTTACTTCAAGATCAGCAATGGGTTGTTCAAAATCAAGATAATCAGGATTCATATTATTTAAAAACCACTTCTTTAAAGGCCATTATTGTAATGAGATATCGTAAAAATGCTGTGCTTTGAAAAATCTTTTCATCAGCGTCAATAGCCACTAGCGCTGACTAATTTACTATTGTACCGGTTTCTTGCCAGGTTAATAACAGCTGAAGGGATTCCCTAGCGATAATTGACGTTGACCTGGTTTACGCCATACTGTTCCCGGAGTTTATGTAGCAACTCATCTTCCACATGGACACGCCACTGTTTGCCAAGCAAGATACTTCCGGTCACCCCCTGCCTGATGTAATTAACTACCACATCGCAGGTATTATCATGAGCATTATGATTGGCGGGATTATCGAAAGGACTGCTACTGTTGCTGCCATTGGCGGACTCACCATATTCAGCAAGAATGCCCTGTAGAATCTGCAGCGACTCTACAGGCAAATTTTCCTGGTGCAAATTCAGGGTAATATTGCGGACATATTGCTGGCGGGCATCCTTGAAGGAGATAACCTTGCGCGCACGAATCTGTAACTGACTATTGCCGCTATATTCATCGATATTCACTACCCCTTCAACAAAGACAACAATATCCTTGCTTAGCAGTTCCCGACAACTCTCATAGACTTCTCCGAAAAGGGAAACTTCGATGCGGGCACTTCGATCATCCAGAGTCAAAATGGCAATAGTGTCGCCTCTTTTGCTTTTAATAATCCGCAAATCATGGATGAGACCAATGACCATCTGTGTGCTCTTGTCCGCTTTCAGGTTAACGATGCGGTTTTTTGTCATCAGCTGAATTTCAGGCAGATATTCCTCTATGGGATGACCTGACAGATACAGGCCAAGAGAATCTTTTTCCTCCTGCAGGCGTCGTTGTTCACTCCATGGCCTGACGTTGCGGTAATTGGAATAAATATCATCGGCGCTATTATCCGGCACCAGATCACCAAACATATCAGCAACACCACTTGCCTCGGTGCGATCACTTTGTTCAGCCGTTTTTACCGCTTCACCCATACTTGCCAGAAGGACAGCGCGGTCAGCACCAAAGCTGTCCACGGCGCCAGAGCGAATCAGGGCTTCTATCGCGCGCTTGTTGAGAACGGACATGTTAATGCGGTTACAAAAGTCAAACATATTGCTAAAGGGGCCGCTTTCTTCCCTGACCGCAATAATATTTTCGATAGGCCCCTCTCCGAGCCCCTTGATGGCCCCCAGGCCATAAATAATCCTGCCCTGATCATCTACAGTAAACGAGAAGCGGCCACTATTTACATCAGGAGAAATAATAGGGATTTCCATGCGCCGGCATTCTTCTATGAGTATGACGATCTTGTCAGTGTTCTGCATATCTGCCGAAAGCACGGCAGCCATAAAATGGGCTGGATAGTAATACTTGAGCCATGCAGTCTGATATGACACCAGAGCATATGCAGCAGAATGGGATTTATTGAAACCGTAATCAGCAAACTTTTCCATCAGATCAAAAATGGTCTCGGCCTGTTTAGCATCGATCCCCTTATTGGCTGCACCGGCAAGGAAGATCTGTCGTTGTTCCTGCATTTCCTGGGGTTTCTTTTTACCCATGGCACGCCGCAGCATATCGGCTCCACCGAGTGTGTAATCGGCGAGCACCTGGGCTATTTGCATAACCTGTTCCTGATAAAGAATTACACCATAGGTGTTTTTCAAAACCGGCTCCAGATCAGGATGAGGGTAGCTCACCGACATACGACCGTGTTTTCGATTTATAAAATCATCCACCATGCCCGATCCCAAAGGGCCCGGACGAAATAGCGCAACCAGGGCAATAATGTCTTCAAAATTACTAGGCTTGAGGCGTTTGATCAGATCTTTCATGCCTCGTGATTCAAGCTGAAAAATCGCTGTGGTGTCACCCTGTTCCAGCATCCTGTAAACGGCCGGATCATCAAGCGGAATGAAATTAATATCTACAACAGGCTGGCTTTGCTTTTCTGTATTGCTCTGTCTACTGCCAAGGGGACCAATATTGGCCCCATTAATCATCTTCACTGCCCAGTCAATAATAGTCAGTGTGCGTAGCCCAAGAAAGTCGAATTTTACCAGGCCGGCACTTTCTACATCGTTCTTGTCATATTGGGTGACAAGATTGCCCCCGCTTTCATCACAGTAAAGTGGAGAAAAATCGGTCAACTTGGTCGGTGCAATAACTACGCCACCAGCATGCTTGCCTACGTTACGAATGACACCTTCCAGTTTGAAGGCCATCTCCATGATTTCTTCAGCTTCTTCGTCTGTTTCAATCAGTTCAACTAGCTGCTTTTCCTGTTCCAGGGCTTTCTCCAGCGTCATCCCGACTTCAAACGGAACCAGCTTGGAAAGCTTGTCTGCAAGGCCATATGACTTGCCCTGTACGCGGCCAACATCGCGAATAACGGCCTTGGCCGCCATCGTACCGAACGTAATAATCTGGGAAACCGCTTCCTGGCCATAGAGTTCAGCCACATGTTCTATTACCCGATCCCGGCCTTCCATACAGAAGTCCACATCGAAATCCGGCATCGATACACGTTCGGGATTAAGAAAACGCTCAAACAGCAAATCATAGGCCAGCGGATCAAGGTCTGTAATCTTCAATACATAGGCCACCAGTGATCCGGCACCGGAGCCCCTGCCAGGGCCCACCGGAATACCATTATTTTTCGCCCATTGAATGAATTCCATGACGATCAGGAAATACCCTGGAAATCCCATCTGGTTGATAATATCCAGCTCAAAATCCAGACGCGCCTGATATTTCTTTGTTATCTCGGCAAAATCGTCAGATTCTCTGTCAAAAGTAGTTTCAAGGCGCTGCTTAAGTCCGTTTTCACTTTCCTGCCGCATAAACTCAGCCATAGTCAATCCTTCAGGAATAGGATAATTAGGTAAAAACGGTTTACCGAGTTCAAGGGACAAGGTGCAGCGACGAGCTATTTCTACAGTGTTTTCCAGGGCCTCCGGGATATCCCTGAACAATTCCTGCATTTCTTCCGCAGTTCGTAAATATTGCTCTTCAGAATAGACTCTGGGCCGTCTGGGATCATCAAGGGTACGACGTTCATTGATACAAACCCTGGCTTCATGGGCTTCAAATTCATCTCTATTGAGAAAGCGCACATCATTAGTTGCCACCACCGGAACATCGAATTTTTCCGCAAGGGCGACAGCTTCCTGAATATATTCCTCTTCACCTGGACGACTGGTTCTCTGCAGCTCCAGGTAGAAACTTTCCGGAAATATTTTTGTTAATTCGGCCAGAGATTGTTCAGCCAGAACCATATCCTGATTCAGAATTGCCTTGCCAACCTCGCCGGCCCGCCCCCCTGACAATGCAATCAGGCCATCAGATTTTCCCTTCAGCCAGCTACTTTTTATGTATGGGTTGCCCCTGAACTGTCCTTCAAGGTGCGCTCTGGATATCAGCTCAATAAGATTTTTATAGCCGACAAGGTTTCTTGCCAGTAACACAAGAATAGAGAAGTTTTCTGGATTATCATCATCGGCAACCAGAACATCACAACCACAAATGGGTTTAATTCCGGCCTGGTTAGCGGCGGTATAGAACTTGATCAGGGCATACAGATTGACATGGTCAGTAATTGCCACGGCAGGCATTTCAAGCTCTGCTGTTTTTGCGGCAAGCGCTTTAACACGGACCAATCCATCAATGACTGAATATTCCGAATGCACACGCAGATGAACGAAGCCCTTCTCACTCATTGTAAGGCACTCATTGTTGGCTACTCATTATGAGTTCATATCCTGATATTGATGCATGGCTTTATTTGGACTGGCAGTGTGCTATGTGAGCTTATTTGTAAGCATCTTTAACGACGGCTTGATACAGGTGAAATCAACCCGACTGCGGAAGCAAACCCTGCAGATACTGCTCCAAATTCTTATGGAAAGTTTACCCAGAATAGAAGCTGTTTTATACCCCGAGCAGCATTCATGCAGGATTATTTAAATAATTTTGCCACCGGTCCAAATGATTTTCTATGGATCGGTGTTGGCCCCAGATGTTTGAGTGCATCCATATGCGCCTTGGTTGGATAGCCCTTATGCTGTGCCAGCCCATAGCCGGGATATCTCGAATCAAGGGCCTGTATGGAATGATCACGAGACACCTTGGCCAGAATTGATGCAGCTGCAATAGCGGCAATCCGGCTATCACCTTTCACTATTGCCTGGCTGTGAAATTGCCATTGTGGGCAACGATTACCATCAACATAAACAAGTTCAGGAAGAGTCGAAAGCCCTTCCACCGCTCTTTTCATAGCCAGAAGACTAGCCTGTAAAATATTTAAACTGTCTATTTCCTCTACACTGGCACTTGCTATGGAAAAAGCCAGCGCCTGCTGCTGGATAACAGGAAACAGTGCTTCTCTTTGCTTTTCAGACAATTTTTTTGAATCGCCAAGATCCCGTATTGGTTGCTCAGGATCGAGTATGACCGCTGCAGCAACTACCTCCCCGGCAAGTGGCCCTCTGCCAGCTTCATCAACTCCTGCAACAAACCTTATTTGGGCATGCTGGTCCAGCGTTCTGGGAAGGACTATTTTTGGCATAACGCCAACACAGCTTTTGCCGCAGTATCACTGGCATTCCTGCGCAGGCTTTGATGAATCGATTCCCATGTTGAAATGACAGCCTCACGACTTTCAGTTTGTGTCAGCAACTTGTCTATCTCCGCAAACAATGCCTCAGGGTTGGCAGCTTCCTGCAAAAGTTCCGGAACAAAAGCCTTGTCAGCCAGCAGATTGGGCAGGGATATATACCGGGACTTCAACATGCGGGAAATTATGGCATAGGAAAATGGTGCCATTCGATAAGCCACTACCATAGGCTTTTTCAACAGCAGCCCTTCCAATGTTGCAGTTCCCGAGGCCATCAACAGACAGTCAGCCGCTGCCATAACTGTCCTTGATTGCCCCAGTACCAACTTGATGGTGGGTAGTCCTGCATTCTCAAGCATTGCTGAGAGCTGTGCTTTGCGGGCTTCACCGGCACAGGGAATTACAATCTTCAAATCCGGCCATTTTTCAAGACAGCGCCTTGCCGTCGCCAGGAAAACAGGCCCCAGCCTGGAAACTTCACCCTGTCGCGAACCTGGCAGCATGGCCAGAATTTTTGCATTCTGTTCTAAAGAAAGCGCATCACGTGCGGCATTAACGTCTACCTGCAAAGGCAATTCATCCGCCAGTGGATGACCAACACAACATACCGCAACATTGTGTTGCTGGTAGTATTTTTCTTCAAATGGAAACAGGGCAAGCATCAGGTCCACTGCGCGTTGTATTTTTTTTATTCTGCCCTGGCGCCAGGCCCAGACGGAAGGGCTGACATAATGTACTGTAGGGATTCTCAGGGCTTTGAGTTTGACTTCCAGTCCCAGATTAAAATCTGGCGAATCTATACCAATAAAAACATCAGGTGGGTTATTTTGCAGGTCCTGGTAAAAAGCTTTTCTGATACCAAGTAATTCGGGAAGTCGCTTAAGTGGTTCAACCAGCCCCATTACTGCAAGGCGCTCCATAGGGACTCTGGAGACAAGACCCGCTTTTTCCATTTCGGGCCCACCAATGCCTGTGAAAGATATATCAGGATGAAGTTTACGCAGTGAATGCATCAGCCCGGCACCCAGTAAATCACCTGATGCTTCTCCAGCGAGAATCCCGACTTGGAGGGCTTTGTTCATGTCAGTAACCAGTTATTATATTTCGGGAAGTATCCAGCCACACGCTTGATTTAAAACAACAGACAATTGAAGCGATAGCAGCATTGTCCGGAATCAATACGAGCGACCTAGCGAATAATACCTTTGTGCGAGGCTTTGATTGAATCGATTAAAAGCTGTAACTCGGCATGCTCTTTTACAAGTGGTTCAAGCTGCTTTAACGCTTCATCAATTTTAAGCCCCTGACGATAAATAATTTTGTAAGCCTGCCTGATGGCTCTTATGGAGTCTTTAGAAAACCCGCGTCGCTCCAGGCCGGTTATATTGATTCCTTTTGGCTCCGCTGGCGTCCCCTTGACTACAACATAAGCGGGGACATCCATATTAATATGCGTGAGGCCGCCGACAAAACTATGCGCCCCTATTCTGAGAAACTGATAAACACCGGCATAGCCACTCAATATAGCCCAGTCTTCTACGATCACATGACCACTGACCGCGGCATTGTTGGAAAAGATAATATGATTACCCAGAATACAGTCATGGGCCACATGGGTGTAGGGCATGAAGAGATTATCGGAGCCTATACGCGTAATTCCTCCGCCAGACTCAGTACCTCGATGCAGAGTTGCCCCTTCACGGACAATATTATTGTCTCCCATTTCAAGCCAGCTGACTTCGCCATGGTATTTTTTGTCTGAGGGATCCTCTCCTACAGAGGCAAACTGGAAAATTCGGTTGTTTTTCCCAACACGGGTATGACTTTTAATGACAACATGGGATGCAATGTCGCAGCCATCACCAATTTCAACTTCCGGGCCGATAACCGTCCAGGGCCCAATCGTGACATCCTTGCCTATTTTTGCGGAAGGATCGATTACAGGCTCATTGCCAATCATTATTCCTTCCTTTCAGCACACAGGATTGTGGCTTCGCAGACCGTAGCTCCGTCTACCGAAGCACGACATACGAACCTGTAAATACCTCTGCGAACCGGCCCCATTTCTGCTTCAAGAATAAGCTGATCACCCGGTACTACGGGACGTTTCAAGCGCACTTTGTCTGCTCCTACAAAATAGTACAAATAGCCATCCTTGGGCTTTTTTTCCTGGGATTTAAATCCGAGAACGCCTGCGGCCTGAGCCAACGCCTCAATGATCATTACGCCCGGCATAATGGGCTTACTCGGGAAATGGCCTTCGAAAAACTCCTCGTTGGTAGTCACATTTTTGTATGCCTTGATACGTTTCCCCAATTCGAGTTCGACTACGCGATCAACCATCAGGAATGGGTACCTTTGGGGTAAATACTCTTTAATATCACCAATATCCATCATAAGGAATTCCTGCTCTACTTGGGGGGTTAATTTTCCAATACCGCTTTTGCAAGATACTGGTCAAGATTCATAATTAAATTCTGTTAATTCTTATTATTTTTACTATTCTTAATGTTTGCAGCATTTTCAATAGTCTTCAGGCGATTGTTCAGCTTATCAAGATGGCGAAAATGCACAATATTTTTCTTCCATAGTGATGATTCAGACAGACCGGTTCCAGAAGAATAGCACCCTTTCCTGGTAATAGACTTATTCACCAGTGACATGGCTGTCACGGTCACTTCATCGACGATTGTGATGTGATTGATAATCCCGACTGCGCCGGCGATTATACAATTTTTGCCAATGCTTGAGCTACCGGCAACAGCACTGCAACCACAAATAACCGTGTTTTCACCTACCCTGACATTGTGTGCAATTTGCACCTGGTTATCAATTTTGACGCCATTTTCAATCACAGTATCGTCAAGTGCACCGCGATCGATGGTGCTACCGGCGCCTATTTCAACGTCATTGCCTATGCTGACTCCGCCGAGCTGAGCTATTTTCACCTGAACCTTATCGTCGCGTGCAAAACCGAAGCCATCACTACCAATGACTACACCAGCATGAATGATGGCGTTAGTGCCGACAATCACATCATGATAAAGCGTGACATTGGGATATAGTAAGGCATTCTCTCCCACACAACTGTTTTTCCCAATGACGGTATTTGCGCCAATAATACTGTGATCACCAATACGGACATTGGCTTCAACAACTGCATTGGGACCTATTGAGACCTGCTTGCCGATTCGTGCAGAACTGTCGATGACAGCACTAGAATGAATTTCACCCGGGGAGGCAGAGGAAGTTTCAAATAGACGGCTAGCTTTGGCATAAGCCAGATAGGGATTATCGGTTAGAAGTTTATTGGCAGAACAGTCATCGGCAGCTGCTGTTGATAAAATTACCACAGCAGCACTGGTTGTTTTTAAATCATAAATATAGGCGGGGTTGTGATAGAAACTTAACTCACCGGCTTTCGCCTCAGCAAGAGTGGCAATACCCGAGACCTTTACCTCCGGATCCCCTTGCAGGGAAATACCCAGAAGCTCTGCCAGTGTGCCAAGTGTGTATTCTTTTCTATTCTCTTCCACTCTTTTTTGTAGCCGTTACTAGCCGTCAGTAGCCTGCCGGAGCATTGATGGATTTCAATGGCCTCGGCTTGCAGAAATCATGGAAAATCGACAACCCGCTGGAGCTTCTGGACTCTGTTATTGCTGATTCAGCTTTTCAGTGACTCTCGCCGTAATATTAATAGCATTGCCATAATGAAGTGCGGCTTCCGCTCGAAACACGATGTCATATCCATCCTCTTCTACAACTTCAGTAATAGCCTGCACAAGATTTGGTGCATAGCTTTGCTGGAATTGCTGTTGTCTTTCATTAATAAGAGTCTGGATTTTTTGAACCAGGAACTGATACTGGTTCTGTAATTCCTGGAGCTCTCCAACAATACGACGTTGTTCAGCTTCACTCATAACCTCACCATCCTGCTGGATCTGCTCCTGTAAAGTCTGAGCCTGAGTTGCCAGGCTTCTGACTTTCTCCTGATCTCCTGAAGTTTCCTGCTGCAGCTCATCATTGACCACTTTTGCCACTTCAGAATTCATCAGGGCTGTCGACATATCAAGTACCGCTATTTTAAGCCCGCCGGTATCCTGGGCAAAAGCAGCACTCGCCCCGAAAGCCATAACAACAGTAAATAACAAACTACCAATAACTTTATTCAACGTATTTCTCCAAAAAATAATGAGTTCGATAATCAATTAGACGCTCGAATGACTGATTTTATTCTCAGATAATAAAAAATCTTTTTCGGGTAACTAGCCAACCCGGGTATTCTACAGGGTTTTCCTGGCAGGTTCGAATAGTTCATTAGCTGCCTAAACCTGAGGCATCTTCGGTTAAAAGGTATTGCCCAGCGTAAACTGGAAAATCTCGGTTTCATCAATAACAGACGTATTGAAAGGTTTGGCCAGGCTGAATGTCATCATCCCGAACGCCCCGGAAAACCAGCTAACAGATAGTCCAGCCGAGTAACGCAATTCACCCACATCAAATCCCACGCAATTACTTCTCTGATCCAGTTCCTGATCCTCGGTGCAATAGGATGAAAATACGTTCCCGACATCAACAAAGACTGCTGAGCGCACCCTGCTGCGATCTTCTATAAATGGCAGGGGAAAAATAAGTTCTAATGACGCAGTAGTCTGAATATTACCACCAAAAGGCTGAGGCCTCCCCTGGAACAAACGTTCGGAGGCGAGGGAATTTGCAAGTACCGGCTGACCGGTCTCGTCAAATACCGGCTGTCCGTTTTCATCCAGCACCTGTTTAAGCAGATAGGCCACATCTGACCTTAGATCAAGTACCGGTTGACCGAAAGCGTCTGTGGCAATATTACCGTTGGCATCTTTCACAAATTGCGTATTGGCGGTTCTGTAACGTTCCGGAAAAGTAGCCCTTGGCCCCAGAGTATTTCTTTCAAAGCCTCTAACCGTTCCCAGTCCACCAGCATAGAAGTTCTGAAAAAACGGTAACTGCTCAGTAGAACCATAACCATTACCATAACCCAGGTTGGCATTTATACGACCAATCCATTCACCCCTGATTGGTATATATTTATCAAAGACATACCTGAGGCGGTAAAACGAAAGGTCGCTACCTGGAATAACCAGCTCGGCTGACAGACTCTGCGCCTGCCCTGCTGTCGGTAACAAGCCCCGGTTTAAAGTAGATTCACTCCAGGTAATTGAAAGATTCAGGTTATTAAACTTATTGCCGTCACGGTCAAGAAAACCCTGATTTTGATTAAATGCAGTGGCAGGCAGGTCTGAAATAGGTGCAACAACAGCATCTGCTATGGGAAATATTTGCCCGGTAACGGGATCAAAATAGGATTGGTTACGGGGAGGAACAACAACATAATTATTAATGCCAGGAATGAGATCCGGGCTGGATTTAATTTCCTGAACCGGGCCAAAGCCTTCATCAATAACGGTATTGGTGAAACCAAAGTTAAAAGACAAACGCTGGGTCTCTCCCATGGGGTAACCATAAGTGACACTGGAATTAAACTGGTTGGTACTGTAGGAGGCCAGGTTCAATTCCGCGAAGTCAGATGTGGTATAGGAAACACCGAACCCCCTGCTCACGCCATCAATGGTGTAATAAGGATCAAAATAATTGAACTGATAACTGGTACTAAACGCACTGGTATTGACCCCCACCCCGATACTCTTGCCCGTTCCCAAAAAGTTGGCTTGCTGCAGGTTCGCCGACAAAACAAGCCCCTGAACCTGTCCGAATCCCAGGCTGCCGCCAATCTGGCCTGAAAGCTGTTCTTCTACAGTATAATCAACGTCAATCTGGTCAGCAGTACCAGGTACTTCGGAAGTTTCATAGTCTACGGTGGCAAAATACCCCAGCTGCTCAAGTCGCACCTTGGATTGTTCCAGGGCAACGTTTGAAGCAGGTGCCCCTTCCATCTGACGCATTTCTCTTCGTAGTACTTCATCAGCCGTATTAGTGTTGCCATAAAAACTGATGCGATTCACATAGGTCCGATTTCCAGGAATAACAAAAAAAGTAACATCTACCGTTTTGTTTTCCTCATCAATCGATGGCACCCCTTCGACTTCTGCAAAGAAGTAGCCCCTGTTACCAAGCAGTTGCGTCATAAATTCAGAAGTGCTCGTTACAAGCTGCTGGGAAAAAACCTGCCCTTTGCGCAACTGAATCATCAATCTGAGAATATCTTCAGAATCTACCAGATCACCAGCTAACTCAACTTCATCAATAGTATAAATATCACCTTCAGAAATATTGATAGTGATATAGACCTCATCCTTGGCTGGCGTTACCGAGACCTGGGTCGAGGTGATATCAAAATTAATATAACCCTGATCCATGTAATAGGATGTCAGTCGTTCTATATCACCATTAATTTTTTCACGGGCGTACTGGTCATCTTTACGAATCCAGGAAAGTAAATTCGATGTTCTCAGCTCAAACAGGTCAAGCAGCTCTTCATCATCAAAGACCGTGTTGCCGACAATATTTATATGGATAATTTTTGCGGCATCACCTTCATTAATATTGATATTCAGAGCAACCCTGTTTCGCGGCTGTTCCACAACTTCGGTTTCAACGCTGGCGCCATATCTCCCCTGCCCTACATACTGTTCCTGTAAAGCCAGTCGCATCCCATCAAGAGTTGATGGCTGAAAAACCTGACCTATAGAAAGACCACCATTGCTCATATTTTCGAGCAAAGCTTCAGTAGGAATCAGTTTGTTGCCCTCAAGTTGGATATCGCTGATAGTGGACCTTTCTTCCAGGCGAATAATCAGCACATTTCCTTCTCTTAATAGTTCAACATCAGCAAAATTTTCCGAAGCAGCGATATCACGAATGATATTGGCAAAATCCTGAGGGGTAAGCTGATCGCCAACACTGATATTTAGCAGTGCGAACACATTGGTTGCAGAAATTCGCTGAAGCCCTTCCAGCCGAATATCCGAGACGGTAAAAGTTTGAGGAATTGCCGAAGGAGCCACTTGCGCTGTTACCGATAGAGGTATCAGTAAAACCAAAAAAAACCATGACAAAATTGTAGTTTTGTACTTCAGAATCATTGTTAGCCTTAAAACAGACGATTTATATCATTGTAGAAGGCAATAAACATGATGCCTGCAATTATAATCAAACCAAAACGCAAGCCCATTTCCTGGACATAGTCGGGCAAGGGCTTGCGACTAATTGCTTCAATGGCATAGTAAAAAAGATGCCCACCATCCAGAACAGGAATAGGTAGCAAATTCATTACTCCCAGACTGATACTGAGAATAGCGAGAAACCCTATAAAATATTCCAGCCCATCACTGGCTGAATCTCCAGCGATTTTGGCGATGGTAATAGGTCCACTGATGTTATTTACAGACATCAGACCTATCAGCATTTTCTTTATTGCGACCAATACGAAAACACTGTTTTCCCAGGTCTCCTTGACCGCTTCAACTAGTGCTGCAAAGGGGTTGAATTTTATTTCACGTATCATTTCCTGGGGTAATACGGGCAGTTCTACTCCTGCGCCGATATAGCCCTGGGAATTACCATTCTCATCCAGAACGAGTTCATTATTTTCATCTCGCCTTTCTGCTGGCATGAGTAAAATTTCAACAGTTCGCTGGTCGCGTTCAATGACAACATTTAAATTCTGCTCCGGGCTTTCACGAATAAAAGTGACCCATTCATCCCAGCCATTAACCGCCAGCCCATCAACAGATAACACCAGATCGCCACTTTCAAAACCTGCTTCTAAAGCTCTACCACCCTGTTCCAGTTGCCCGATACGTGGTGGGATATCCATAAATATTGGAGTTATTCCAAGCGAACCAAGCACATCAGGTTCAGTTGCCCCTTGCAACCATTCCATCAGGGAGATAGTAATGTCTCTACTTTGGCTTGAGTCTTCATTGATTACGGTTAACTGCAAATTACCGCTTTCTCCAAGACGATCAAGTAGCTGCTTTCTGACATCCTGCCATGTGCGGGTTTCCTTACCATCGACTTTGATTATTTCATCACCATACTGCAAGCCGGCTAGGTCTGCAGATGACGCTTCATCTATCTGCCCGACGATGGGTGCAAAATCCCTGATACCGGACATGAACATGATCCAGTAAAGGAGGATTGCCAGCAAAAAATTAGCTGCTGGACCGGCGGCAACAATAGCGGTTTTTTGGGAAAGAGACTTATGATTAAAGGCAAATTTTTTCTGATCCTCAGGAATCTCGGTATCCTGTTCCCCAAGCATTTTTACATAGCCCCCCAGAGGCAGGGCTGCAATTACAAATTCAGTGCCGGGCTCATCTTCAATGGCCGCATTGGAGTTCCCGTTATTTTCTGCGGGCACCCTTTTACCACGCCAGCGTAACAAGGGCTTGCCAAAACCAATGGAGAACTTTTCAACCCTGACACCACATTTTCGAGCCACCCAGAAATGCCCGTACTCATGAAAAGTAACGAGTATTCCCAGTGTCACCAACATGGCAATCACGTCAAAAATTATACTGCCAACCATTTCCATATAAGGAACTGCACCATTTTCTGTATTTATATATCGGTATTATTAATTCGTCAGTTTGTCTGTGTGTCTCATTACAAGACAATTGAAGATTTTATTCCTTCGTTCCACTCACCTTGTGCTAATTAAATAGCTCTTACCCGGGTACATTGAATAGAGAACTGTTTTTACAACTACCTTGGACAACCAATAGCGAGCAGATTATCCAGAATACGGAGATTTTTTCAGCTTTTTGTCTGCAATTGCCATTAATTTTTTCTGGCAACAGCATCCACCTTTCCTGTATCCAGCCTTTGAGCTTTAATGCTTCGTTAGCCCGGTTTTGACTACAACAATTCGGTAGCTAATTTACGCGCTTTGCGGTCTTCTTCCAGCACCTCTTCCAACGTTGAAACGCCACACACTGCCTGCTTCTGCAGGGTGCCGTCTATGATAGCAGGAATTTGGTCAAATCTGAGATTGCCAGCCAAAAAAGCTGCTACTGCAATTTCGTTAGCCGCATTGAAAATAATGGGCGCAGAATCCCCCGTTGCAGCTACTTTTCTGCCAAGTCTGAGACATGGAAACCTTTCCAGATCGGGTCGCAAGAAATCAAGGCTGGAAATCATTGCCAGGTCGAGCTCTTCAACTCCGGCGCTAATTCTATTAGGCCAGGCTAACCCATAGGAAATCGGGGTTCGCATATCGGGATTTCCCATTTGTGCCAGTACCGAACCATCACGGTAGTAAACCATTGAGTGAATAATACTTTGCGGATGAATTATTATTTCAATAAGGGACTCATCAAGGCCAAAAAGAAAACAGGCTTCGATCAGCTCCAGCGCTTTATTAACCATAGTTGCTGAATCTACTGAAATTTTTCTCCCCATTTCCCAGTTTGGATGGGCACAAGCCTGATCCGGGGTAACCGATGCCAGCATCTCTTTCCCGGTATCCAGAAATGGGCCTCCCGACCCCGTCAGCACGATTTTGCTGAAGCCATTGCCGGAATCATTACTGAACTGTGCTTTTTGATTGACAGGCAAGCACTGAAACATTGCATTATGCTCACTATCTATTGGCAATAGCATCGCATTATGCTGCCGAACACTATCCATAAAAAGATGGCCGGCCATAACCAGGGCTTCCTTGTTGGCCAACAATACTTTTTTTCCCGCTTTGACCGCCGCAAATGTCGGAGCTAAACCGATACCGCCTACTATTGCGGCCATCACACAATCGGTTTCATCATGGCTGGCAATGTATTCAAGGCCCTGTATGCCGGATAACACCGTTATATTGGTATCTGATAATGCAGACGCAAGCTGTTTTGCAGCGGTAGTGTCATACATTACGGCATAATCAGGCAGGTATTCCCGGCATTGTTTTTCCAATAGTTTTACATTGGAATTCGCGGAAAGGGCAAATACGCGATAACGATCACTGTTTTGAGCAATAACACTCAAGGTGTTAACACCTATTGAACCCGTGGAACCCAGAATTGAAACTGACTGTAGCTGTTTCATATAATTCCGCTACCCAGTTGCAGTGCGAGGATCACATATAAGGGGGCGGCTGAGGTCAAGCCGTCGATACGATCGAGTATTCCACCATGTCCCGGAAGTATTTTCCCGCTGTCTTTTACGTTGCGATAACGCTTGATCATACTTTCAAGCAAATCACCAACCACGCTGAATACTGAAATCAATGTCGCGCTAACGACCAGTTTCAACCAGTAAGTAAAATTCATTTCTGCCAGTTCGTCAGAAAAAATCAGCACCGTAACAATGACCAGCAATATGCACGCAAGCATCCCGCCAAAAAAACCTTCCCAGGTTTTATTGGGACTTACCAGCACAGCAAGTTTATGTTTGCCAAATTTGCGGCCAGCAAAATAGGCACCAATATCGGCAGCCGCTACCAGAAAGAACAGGAGAAGAATATGGAACTCAAAATACTCCTGCCCACGCAATATGCCAAAGGCGAGCCATCCTGGAACAAACAGAGGGATCCCGGCCAGAATTAATACCGGATTACTTGCCCATAAAGATTTTCCAGCCGGAAAGATCAAAATTAGCAAGAAGGCAACTATCCAGAACAAAACCCCCAGGTAAAGGACGATTGTGAGCGGGGACTCAGATAAACTGATGAGAGCCATCAGCATTAACATTGCCAGCACATAGCATGAGCGAGCAGGCATCGATGAAAGTCCGGCAAGAGCAGACCATTCCCAAATCGCTACACCCATGACCAGGGTTATAAACAACACAAAATAATTCTGCGGAAAATAAAAAACTGCTGAGAGAATCAGACCAAGGAGAACAATTGATGTTGCGACTCGCTGGGCTAACATAGTCAGATTGATTCCAACTGATCACTGACTTTGCCGAAACGACGTTGTCTTCCGGCGAAATCTTCCAGCGCCTTTTCAAACTCCTTCTCGTCGAAATCTGGCCAGTAGGTCTCGATGAAGTATAATTCTGTGTAGGCAAGCTGCCACAAAAAAAAATTACTGATACGCTGCTCACCACCTGTTCTAATACACAGGTCCGGCATAGGCAGGTCAGCCAAGGCCATATGAGCCCCCACTACTTCTTCATTGACAGCCTTTGCCTTAATTTCTCCTAGTTCTACTTTTTCGGCGACAACTTTTGCGGCGTTTGCCATATCCCAATGACCACCATAATCGGCTGCCACTACAACGGTCATACCAGTATTATTTGCAGTTAATTTTTCTGCATTTTCCATTAGCGTTATTAACTTGCTGGCAAAACGCTCTCTGCTTCCTATGAACCACGAACTTTTATATTTTTTTTATGCAGCTTACTGATTTCATTTTTCTGCAGCACATTCAAAAAAAGCGCCATCAGACTATTAACTTCTTTTTTGGGGCGCAACCAGTTTTCACTACTGAAAACAAACAAGGTGAGAACTTCAATATTTTTATTCAGACAATGTTCAACAAGGTTCCTCGCAGCTACCGCTCCAGCGCGATGACCGGAAACCCCGTTTTTATTATGTTGTTTGGACCAGCGATTATTACCATCCATAATCACTGCAATATGGCGGGGCAAGTTATCTTTGCGCTTATTGTCAGCCCAGATAGAAATGCTTTTTGAAGGTGACATAGAAAGTGGTGACCAGGAATCAGATCGTTAAAAGATCAACTTCCTTCTCGTCGTATTTGGCATCAATCTGCGCTATAAAGCTGTCTGTAAGTTTTTGTATATCTTGCTCAGCTTTTCTTTCTTCGTCTTCGCTGATAGCTTTTTCTTTCAACAGGTCTTTGGTCTGGCTGTTGGCATCACGGCGTATATTACGCACAGCAATGCGACCATTTTCCGCCTCTTGTTTGGCCTGTTTGGTATATTCTTTTCGCGTCTCTTCGGTAAGTGCCGGCATTGGCAACCTGATCACATCACCATTATTGGAAGGGTTCAGTCCAAGATCAGATTTCATAATTGCTTTTTCAACATCGCCCAGAAGATTTTTTTCCCAGGGAGTTACAGCGATAGTCCTGGCATCTTCAATGGTGATATTTGCTACTTGCTGTATAGGTGTTTCAGTTCCGTAATAGTTAACCATCACACTATCAAGAATTCCGGGATGTGCACGGCCTGTCCGAATCTTGTTAAAAGCTGACTCCAGACTATGCAGACTTTTCTCCATTCGTTCTCTGGCATCAGCAATAATTTCATCAATCATCTTATTCTCCCCTCTCTATCAAGGTACCTTCGTCCTTACCAACAATAATATTAAATAGAGCTTCAGCTTTGTTCATATTGAATACACGTACCGGCAAATTATGGTCTCTGCTTAAACATATGGCAGTAAGATCCATGACACCCAGTTTTTTATCCAACACTTCATCAAAAGTGAGACGATCATATTTTTCTGCGCCTGGCTCTTTCACAGGATCTGCAGAATACACGCCATCCACTTTAGTTGCCTTGAGGACAAGATCGGCATTAATTTCAATGCCACGCAAGCAGGCAGAAGAATCTGTTGTAAAAAACGGATTGCCGGTACCGGCTGAAAAAATAACCACGTCGCCATCTTTAAGATGTCTGATCGCAGTGCGTCGATCATAATGCTCAACAACACCACTCATAGGTATAGCTGACATTACTCTGGTAGAGATACTGGCTCTCTCCAGCGCGTCACGCATTGCCAGCGCATTCATCACGGTTGCCAGCATACCCATATGGTCGCCGGTAACCCTCTCCATTCCGGCGGCACTTAACTCCGCCCCACGAAAAAGATTACCACCACCTATAACAAGCCCAACCTGCACACCAATTTCCACCAACTGGCCAATTTCCATGGCCATGCGGTCAAGTACTTTGGGGTCAATACCGAACTCAGCACTTCCGGTCAGGGCTTCACCACTCAGTTTTAACAGTATCCTGTCGTACTTGCGGATTTTAGTTGCCATTTCTCCAGCCCCTATTGAACTTGTTAAACTGCACCGCAGCCGATTTTACTCACTATCTAACCTGCCCAATTTGCTGTTAATCTTTAGGCTTTAACTGGGCAGCAACTTCAGCAGCAAAATCTTCTTCTTTCTTTTCGATTCCTTCACCAACTTCATAACGGACAAAGGAAAGTACTTCAGCACCAGCATCTTTTACCAGGCTGCCCACTTTGATGTCAGGTTCTTTGACAAAAGCCTGGTCAAGAAGACTAACTTCCTCAACAAACTTTCTCAGCCTGCCGCTGACCATTTTTTCTACGATGTCAGCTGGCTTGCCACTTTCAGCAGCCTGTGCGGTATAGATTTCACTTTCCTTGCCTAGAACTTCGGCAGGAACATCTTCTGCAGAAACAACCATCGGGTTAACAGCGGCAATATGCATGGCCACGTCTCTGGCAAGATCAGCATCACCGCCACGCAAGCTTACTAGCACGGCAATCTTGTTATTTGAGTGAACATAACAACCAACAATGGCACCTTCTGATTCCTGCATCACGGCTCGACGCACACTGATGTTTTCACCTATTTTCTGAACCAGCGCCAACCTTGACTGTTCAAGTCCGGATGCCATCAAAGCATCAATATCTGTGGTTTTTTTAGAGAAAACAGTTTCCACAACGGTGTTGGCAAAATCGGCAAAATTGTCTTCACGAGCGGCAAAGTCTGTTTCACTGTTAACTTCAACCATCACGCCATAACTATTGTCATCAGCAATTCGGGTCAGGACCAGGCCTTCTGCGGCAGTTCTACCGGCCTTTTTAGCTGCTTTAAGCCCACTTTCCTTGCGCATATCCTCGATTGCTTTTTCAATATTGCCATCTGCAGCCTGCAGGGCTTTTTTGCAATCCATCATGCCAAGGCCGGTACGTTCTCTTAATTCTTTCACTAATGAAGTTGTAATTTCTGCCATGTCTGGCCTCCCTCACTTATTCTAAACTTGAGTTTTCCGGGGGCTGCATAGCGGCAGTCCCCGAAAATCATTTATCGCTGAGATATTTGCAATATTACTCGGCTTTAGCTTTGGCTTTAGCCTTGGCTTTGGTTTTAGCCTTGGCTTTAGGCGCTGCTTTAGCTTTTGGTTCTGCTTTGGCCTTGGCTTTCGCTTTAGGAGCAGCTTTCGCTTTAGCCGCGGCTTTGGCTTTAGGCGCAGCTTTCGCTTTAGGCGCGGCTTTAGCAGGAGTTTCTTCCGCTTCAGCAACTTCAGGTGCCGCTTCTGCTTCTGGAGCAACCGCTTCTACTTCTTGTTCAGGTGATTCTTCAACATCAGCTTTGGCCTTGGCTTTAGCTTTAACCTTGATTTTTGAATCAGCAGAATCGTCATCAAGCTCAACAAATTCGCCTTTCTTGGCTTCCGCCTCAGAAAGCGCTTTGCCATGTCCTTCTATACAGGCATCGGCAAGTGCTGCAACATAGAGGTTGATCGCACGAATGGCATCATCGTTACCCGGAATTACCACGTCTATTCCTTCGGGGTCACTGTTTGTATCAACTACACCAATCACCGGAATACCCAATTTATTGGCTTCGGTAATGGCAATACGCTCATGATCAACATCAATGACAAAAAGTGCATCAGGCAAACCGCCCATATCCTTAATACCACCGATACTTTTTTCCAGTTTTTCCTGGTCACGGCGGCGCATCAATGCTTCTTTTTTGGTCAGCTTTTCAAAGGTGCCGTCAGTTGACTGAATTTCCAGATCCTTGAGCTTTTTGACTGATGCCCGGATGGTCTTGTAGTTAGTTAACATTCCGCCCGGCCAGCGGTTATCTACATAGGGCATCGAAGCACGGATCGCTTCAGTTTTGATAATTTTACTTGCTGCTCGCTTGGTACCAACGAAAAGTACTTTTTGCTTGCGCTCGGCCATACGCTTTACCTGGTCCAGTGCCTGGTTAAGTGCAGGGAGTGTGTGTTCGAGATTAATGATATGGATTTTATTGCGGGCCCCGAAAATATATTGATCCATTTTGGGGTTCCAGTAGCGGCATTGGTGTCCGAAATGCACACCAGCCTGCAACATGTCTTTCATGCTTACAGAAGTCATACTATGTCCTTGGGTTAAGCCTCCATATATCCTCTGAAACCAACCTGCAACCTGTTGAAAAATACTTTTTAGCTAATCGTAACTAACTGATATTTAACAGATTTGTGGCACCCAGTTCAAAGTGCTGATATATGTGTGACAGTTTAAGTTTAGTTAAATTAAATTAAATTTACTGATTTCGTTTCAGCCCCTTGGGGAAAACGTGCGGCTTTATACCATAAAGCCGTGGCAACTTAAAGATTATCTTTAGTTATCCGTGAGTTAAGCGCTACTATCGGCACCTTCGTCAGACACGGTTAACTACTGACTCTCTCCGTACGTAAGCCCTGTGCAAAGATAAATCAAAAGGTTAATTCCTTTGTGGACCCAGTTGAAATAAAATAGACTTTTTTGCTTCGAAAATACCATGGCTGTAACAATCAAAACTCCTGAAGAAATTGAGCTGATGCGAACCGCTGGCAGGCTGGCGGCTGAAGTTCTGGAAATGATAGAACCTCATGTTATGGCAGGTGTCAGTACCGGTGAGCTCGACAGGATCTGCCATGACTACATCGTTAACGTCCAGCAGGCCATCCCTGCCCCGCTGAACTACAACGGCTTTCCGAAATCTATCTGCACATCACCAAATTATGTTATTTGTCATGGCATCCCCAGCGATACCCAGCGGTTAAAGCAAGGCGACATCATTAATATTGATATAACGGTAATAAAGGATGGTTTTCATGGCGATACCAGCAAGATGTTTCTGGTTGGCGAAGTGCCCCCCCATGCCGAGAAACTGGTAAAAATAACCCAGGAATGCCTTTACAAGGCAATAGACATTGTCCGCCCCGGGACTACCCTCGGTGATATCGGCAATATTATTCAGCAATATGCAGAGTCCAATCATTATTCTGTAGTAAGAGAATATTGCGGTCATGGCATTGGCCGAATATTCCATGAAGAACCCCAGGTACTTCATTATGGAACCCCAAAAACAGGCATGGTCATTGAAGAAGGCATGACTTTTACAATAGAACCCATGATCAATGCTGGCACCCGACACACCAAACTTTCCCGCAAGGATGGCTGGACGGTAACAACGCGCGACCGACGCCTTTCTGCGCAATGGGAGCATACCCTGGCCGTTACAGCGGACGGCTGTGATGTATTGACACGTCGAAAGGAAGAGCAATTCTAACTTGACTATAAAAACTCACACTACCCCGCTTACCCGAAACCGGAAAAAACTTTTCAGCGCCGAACAATTCACTGAATCTCTGGCTGCAAGTTCCTCAAAAATCAACTGCTATCGCGAAGCTGTTGGAAATGCCCGAAAGATTCTTGATGAGCGTTTCCTGCAGAAAAATGACATAGAAAGCATTATCAAGGATGAGGCCTGGTTTGTTGATCAGCTATTAATACATGCCTGGCAACAATATGACTGGAAAGATGCCGAGGACATTAGTCTGATTGCCGTGGGAGGCTATGGTCGCGCCGAGTTGCACCCATATTCTGATATTGACATCCAGATTCTTCTGACGAAAAGCGACAAGTCAAAATATAAGGACGATATCGAGCAATTTCTTACCCTCCTATGGGACATTAACCTGGAAATTGGCCAGAGTGTTCGGTCAATCAAGGAAAACCAGCAGGAGGCTGCCAAGGACATCACCGTAGCCACCTCACTTATTGAGTCAAGAACCCTTTGCGGAAATTCCGCATTGCTGGATACCGTCATGTCTCAAATTGAAAAGAAAAAGGTCTGGCAACCAAAACAGTTTTTTCAGGCTAAAAAAGATGAGCAGACCAATCGGCATCGCAAACAAAACGACATCGACTATGCGCTGGAACCGAATCTTAAAGAAGCACCAGGGGGGTTACGCGATATCCAGACCATAGGCTGGATTTCCAAACGACATTTTGGCGCAACAAACTTTCTTGATCTGGTAAAACGCAAGTTTCTTGAAGAAAACGAATATCAGGATCTTATCAAGGGAAGAAACTTTCTATGGAAAATCCGCTATGGTCTGCACATGGTTAGCGGCCGCAGAGAAGATCGCCTGCTGTTCGAGCATCAACGCACACTCGCAGAAATCTTCGGCTACAAGGATGATAAAAGCAGTCTCGGTATAGAAAAACTGATGAAGAAATATTACCGTGTGGTTTTAACCCTGCGCGAGCTGAATGATGTTCTTTTACAGCTTTTTGACGAAGAGATAATCCGCTCCAAGGAGCGGGCAAAAATCGTCTCTATCAATAATAGATTTCAAATACGTAACAATTACATAGAAGTAAAAAATAAAAATGTTTTTGAAAACACTCCTTTCGCACTCATAGAAATATTTGTCCTGCTGGCGCAAAACGAAAAAATTGAAGGGATTCGAGCAGCCACTATTCGACTGATCAGAAACAACCGGCATTTAATTGATAATGAATATCGCCGTGATATTCGCAATATTTCAATGTTCATGGAACTTCTGCGTTCCCCCCACATGATGGTTGGCCGACTCAGGGAAATGAAACGTTACGGCATACTATCTGCTTACCTGCCGGAATTTGGCCGTATTATCGGTCAGATGCAATATGACCTTTTCCATGTCTATACCGTTGATGATCACACTCTGCAGGTGATGGAAAATATGCGACGTTTTAGACACCCTGAAGCTGCAGAAAAGTTTCCTGTCGCAGCAGCCTTGTTTCATCGCCTGCCAAAAGTGGAGTTATTGTACATAGCTGGTCTTTACCATGATATTGCTAAAGGCCGAGGTGGTGACCACTCACAACTGGGTAAGCGTGATGCCGAATTATTCTGTCGGCGTCACCGTCTGGGCAAATGGGATACTGCTTTGGTGTCCTGGCTGGTAGAGCACCACCTTACAATGTCCAGTGTTGCTCAACGTGAAGATATTCAAGATCCGGAAGTTGTAAAGAAATTTGCGCTAAACGTAGGCGATCAAACCCGACTGGATTATTTATATGTACTAACTGTTGCAGACATCAATGGCACCAATTCAACTCTCTGGAACACCTGGCGCGCCTCTCTGTTACGCAACCTTTATCAATTGACCAAGCGTGCGCTGAGCCAGGGGCTGGAAGAAACCGTAGGCAAGGCTGAGCTGATTAAGGAAAATCAGAAAAGCGCCATTGCGTTGCTTGAAAGTGCCGGGCTGACCGGCAAGCAGGTCAAGGATATCTGGAATAATCCCAGCGAAGATTATTTTCTACGTGAGTCCCCCCAGGACATTACCTGGCAAACTATCGCTATTGCCAATCATAAAAGCAATGTCGCGCCACTTATTCTCATCAAGAACAATGCTGAAAACAAAAACGAAGGTGCCTCACAGATTTTCATCTATACACAGAATTCCCATTTCCTGTTTGCCAATATTGCGACAGCACTCGATCGACTAAATCTGAATATTCAGGATGCACGCATCTATACAACTGACAGTGATTATTCAATGACCAACTTCATGGTGCTGGAGAGCGATGGTAAACCGATTGGAAAAAACCCCCAGCGAATGGAAGAAATCAACAAAACACTTAATAATTATGTGAGTTCTACCAAGGCACTCAAACCGACTGAAAAGCATCGTCCGTCAAGAAAGCACAGACAATTCAGCCACAGGACAGAAACCACTCTGAGCAATCACGAGCACACGCCATACTCTATTCTCGAAGTGCTGTGTACAGATAGACCCGGACTGTTGGCAAAGGTGGCAGGTATTTTTGTGGAAATGGATATCACACTGCACAATGCAAAAATAACCACGCTTGGCGAGAATGTTGAGGACGTCTTTTTCATCACTGATTCAGAAAACCACCCAATCACCGATATGGAAGCAGGCCAGCTACTGCAGGATGAGATCAAAAAAAACCTGGACGCTGAAATTACTCCCTAAAATAAAATCTTACGCAACTATAATTCTTAGAAAAAACGAGCAGCCTTTATGACAACACTTTATGGCATCCCGAACTGTGACACCATCAAGAGAGCCAGAAAATGGCTGGACGATAAAAATATTGCCTATGAGTTTCACGATTACAAGAAAGCCGGTATCGATAGGAAAACCCTGCAAAACTGGTGCAAGGAATTTGGTTACGAGACATTAATCAACAAGCGTGGCACAACCTGGCGCAAACTGGAAGATCAGCTTAAAAACAATATCAATGAAACCAGCGCTATCAAAATCATGCAGGAAAACACCTCCGTTATAAAACGCCCCGTGCTGATTTCTGATCACACAAAGATTGTTGGCTTTAACGAAGCGGACTATAAAAGCCTGCTATAATTCGCTTTTTTTGACGTTACCATTCAAATAAGACCATTATTTAACTCACTAATTACAGGAATATTCAGCCATGTTTAGTTTTGCATTGGGTATAGGTACCAAGGATTCTTCAGGAAATTATCTGGAAGTGTACTACCCGGATCCCTGGCTTAATCCCTCAGAGGAATTACTGGCTCCCCTCTTGAAGGCACTTAATTATGAGGGCGGCAACCTGACCACAGAAGTTCCTTCAGTGCAGGTATCACTGCTCTCCACGCAAATCAAAGATGAAGAAATTACACGACTTCTGGGCATCCTCCAGGAGCACCATGAGCCGCTTGTGGCTGTCATCCTTGAAAACGATGAAAAACCGCAAACTGTGCCTGAGGTATATCTAAAATTGCACCTGCTTTCCCATCGTCTGGTAAAACCGCACCAGGTCAATCTCGACGGCATGTTTGGCATACTGCCCAATGTAGCATGGACAAATCGCGGCGCCATGGCGATAGAAGAACTTGCCATCAGGCAAATGGAAGCGCGCTTGCAAAATGAAACAATAGATGTATTGTCTGTGGACAAGTTTCCAAAAATGACAAATTATGTTGTTCCAACTGGTGTTCGTATTGCCGATACGGCCAGAGTCAGACTGGGCGCCTATATTGGCGAAGGCACCACGATCATGCATGAAGGCTTTGTAAACTTTAATGCCGGTACTGAAGGTACTGCCATGATAGAAGGTCGTATCTCTGCTGGCGTATTTGTTGGTGATCACAGCGATCTTGGCGGCGGTTGCAGCATTATGGGGACGCTGTCAGGTGGAGGCACCGAAGTCATTTCTGTCGGCAAAAACTGCCTTATCGGGGCAAATGCCGGGCTGGGCTTCCCTCTCGGTGACCGCTGCACCATAGAATCCGGGTTATATATTACTGCCAACTCCAAGGTCACAGTCATGGACAGTGGGCTCAATCCGGTAGAGGTGGTCAAGGCAAGAGCACTGTCGCTTAAAAACGATCTTCTCTTCATTCGAAACTCTGTTACCGGAGCAGTGGAGTGCCGTACCAATAAGTCTACGGTAGAACTGAATAGCGAACTCCACTCCCATAACTAGACACTGAGCTTTTTGACCTGGATACCCATAACATGACGGCAACTCTGGATCTAACCTGTGATCTGATCAGCAAAAAATCCGTCAGCCCGGAAGATATGGGCTGTCAGGCTTTGCTGGCTGAACGCCTGGAAAAAATGGGGTTTTCCATAGAAAAAATGCCATTTGGCCAGGTCTCAAATTTTTGGGCACGCCGCGGCACCGAAGCCCCACTCTTGTGTTTTGCCGGACACACCGATGTAGTCCCGGCAGGCGACCTCAAACAATGGCAGTCCGAGCCCTTCCAGCCGGAAGTGCGTGATGGCCGCTTATTTGGCAGAGGGGCTGCCGACATGAAAGGCTCTATCGCAGCAATGGTAACTGCCTGTGAGCGCTTTATTACAGATAACCCGGAGTATCCAGGTAGTATTGCATTCCTCATCACCAGCGATGAAGAAAGCATTGCGGTGGACGGGACGCGGCGAGTCATCGAAACACTGCAGGCCAGAAACGAGTCAATTGATTACTGCATTGTTGGCGAACCTTCCAGCAATGAAGTTCTTGGGGACATCATTCGCAATGGTCGCCGCGGCTCACTC
Source organism: Gammaproteobacteria bacterium (assembly GCA_030828385.1). Taxonomy (GTDB): domain Bacteria; phylum Pseudomonadota; class Gammaproteobacteria; order Pseudomonadales; family Pseudohongiellaceae; genus Eutrophocola. The sequence goes on along the minus strand of JAURCS010000010.1, from coordinate 44,496 downwards.
AATGGCACGCTAACTGTTCATGGTACGGAAGGACACGTCGCCTATCCTGATCTGGCCAGCAATCCAATTCATCATTTCATGCCAGCACTGGCAGAGCTTTGTGCTGTTGAATGGGATCAGGGTAACGATTACTTTCCACCTACCAGTTTTCAGATCTCCAACATCCATGCCGGAGAAGGTACCAACAACGTGGTTCCCGGAGAAATGAAAGCTCTGTTTAATTTTCGTTTCTCCACTGAAGTTACCTCCGAGTTATTACAACAGCAAACCGAGGCCATATTTAACCGGCATTACAGTGACTACAGTATTGAATGGCAACTATCAGGCAATCCCTTCATAACAGAAGAAGGAATACTGACAGAGGCAGTGAAACAGGCTATCTATACAGTAACCAGGGTGGAAACCGAACTGTCCACCGGCGGTGGCACCAGCGATGGCCGCTTTATAGCCCCTGCTGGCGCGCAAGTGGTGGAAATTGGCCCTTGTAACAAGACCATACACAAGGCAAATGAAGAAGTGCTGGTGGATGACCTTGAGAGGCTTTCACAAATTTATGAGGCAATTCTGGCAAAAATACTACACTGATTTATTTGCTGTGTTGCACCCCTGCGCCAGATTCCGGGACTGATCCTTCCCACTCAAAAATTACTTGATCAGAAAAACCTGGAAATGACATGATTTGCCCGGCACCTGAAAATCAGGTTTAGGGCTTGCCTGTTTACTTAATTTACCTGGACGCTTAAGCACCACTCTCTTCTCGGCACAGCCCAGTGCTTTTTCAAGCAGTGAGTCAATGTCTTCATTGATTGGCAGTAGTTTTTGCAGCAGTGCCATATCCTTTTTTACTTTTGCCGTTTTTTGTCTGGGCGGAAACATGGGATCCAGATAAATAACATCAGGTTTGGTAATCGTATCAGAACTGCCTTGGGAGGCAGCACACTTATCATGCATATCGGAAAGATAGTCACCGGCATCTGCAAAATTTAGTGACATCCTTCCCACATCCCTTCGAATGACAGGGTCAATTGCTGTGTGGGCACGGGCAAGTCCGTCCTCAAGCAGTGCAGCGATTACTGCCGACTTCTCAAACATCATTATTTCACACCCCATAGCTGCCATGATGTAGGCATCAGTGCCCAGCCCGGCTGTCGCATCCATTACCTTCAGTGGCAGGGAATATTTGTCCAGGCCAATGGCCTTGAGCAAGCCCTCTGATCGTTTCGATGTCTGCAGGCGATATTGCAAAGCCTCGTCACTAAAATCGACACGCGTCGGCGATGCAGTGGGATTTATCGAAGAACTTAGTGAGAGTCCATTTTGATCGACGTGCAGGATGTACCCGGAGAAGTCAGCTGGTAAAATGTCACTGTCAAGGAACACCTCTAAATCCTTTATATTTAAGAGATGATCAAGACTGGAAATGTCTACCAGTTCACACTTTTGGACGACTAACTGCATTATCATTACTTAGTGAAAATATATTTTTAGTACTTTACTTTAAAATAATTTTGCAAGCTATTGTTATTATTGCTTATTTAATTTTAGAGCAATCAGATACGTGAACACTGAAACCAAACAACAGACCGCGATATATACCTTGCCGCCTTCCTTTATCGGAGAAAAGCTTATTTTCAGGGTCTATGATCACGTGTCTCCCATTGGCTATGCCCGACTCAGAAAAACTGCTTTCCCGAATAAAGCTGCCGGCAAATCTGCCGACACGCTGGATCATGACAGTCTCAGTGCGTACGAACTGAAGATGATAGAAATTGCCCAGAATTATCGCCAGCAAGGTCTCGGTACTTCGTTGCTCAAGGAAATCATCAAGTACTGCAAGGATAGCAATATCAAAAAACTCACCGGTGAAATCAAGGGGGATGATCGAACTCTGCGTCACTGGTACAGCAATAATGGTTTTACAGTATCCAATGATAAGCGAATCGAATTAATGGCAAGCATTAGTTGTTAAAACTAATCCACTAGTTCTTTTTTCAAGCTAAAGGGCCAGCGCATCCATATCAGCTCGCGCTGGGATATCACTAAAACACATCTTATGAGGCCTGGAATTCGATAAGCAATTCCTGCTGCACTCCCCAGCCTTACTCCCCCCTTTTCCTGCTCTATTCTTTCTTGCGATTTCAGAGATGAAGTCGTTGAGCATTCATAATAGTATGAGCTCTGATCTTTTTATGGAGATACGCTGATGACAAGTCTGACAATTAACGGGGTTAGCATTGAGGTCCAGGCTGGAGACGATACGCCTTTGCTCTATGTGCTGAGTGATGAATTGCAATTACAGGGCCCCAGATTTGGTTGCGGACTGGCGCAGTGTGGCTCCTGTTCTATCCTCGTTGATGGGGTCGAAACACGTGCCTGCGTTACCCCGATTGCCAGTTTAAAAGATAAAGCCATCACCACACTGGAAGGTATTAGCGCCTTCTACGCAGCGCAAACCGGACTTGCGTCGGTTCCCCAAACCACCCCGGTCCAGGATGCCCTGGTAGAGGAACAGGCACTGCAATGCGGGTATTGCTATAACGGTATGATCATCAAGGCGACGGAACTTCTGCTGAATAATGCGGATCCCAGTGACGCTGAAATTCGCTCTGCCATGAATGGCCATCTTTGCCGTTGCGGCACCTACCCAAAGATTATCAGCGCAATAAAGAAAGCGTCACGAACAATTCAACTTGCCCGGCAATCCGCAGGGGACAGCAGCATGGAGGGGGTCGTATGAAAAAAATTCTGACTTCAGTTCCTTTAAAGCGCCGTAGCCTGCTCAAAGCTGGTGGCGCCCTAATCATCAATTTCAACTTCCAGAAAGCGTCCTTTGGACAAAACCAAAGTCTGCTAGCCGGCCCACCGGACCCTGAGCAAATCGATAGCTGGATTGCTATTCATCAGGATAATAGCGCCACGGTTTTTATCGGCTTCGCCGAACTGGGCCAGGGCTGCTCTACTGCCCTGTTACAGGTAGCTGCAGAAGAACTGGATTTGTCCATGACACAGGTGAGCACTATTGGCCTTGATACCCATATCACACCCAATCAGGGCGGTACCTACTCCAGCTCAGCCATGCGCGTGGGTGGTCCCCAGATACAACGTGCCGCGGCAGAGGCCAGGCAGGCCCTGCTACAAATGGCTGCCACACAGTTGCAGGTAGAAGCAGACAGTCTACAGGTGGAAAACGGGATCATATCCAGCACCCGGAACAACGCACTTTCCACCAGCTACGGCGAGCTCATTGGTAACAGGCAATTCAACCTGGCTTTTACCGGCAATGCTCCGGTCAAAAGTCCTGATGATTACAAGCTGGTAGGGACTCCTTATCCACGCAACGACTTCCCCCTTAAAGCCAAAGGGATATACCGTTATATCCAGCATGTACGCCTGCCAAACATGCTGCATGGCCGCATTGTCCGCCCCCGTGGTCAGGGTGCCTATAAAGATGGCGTCCAGGTTACCGGCATCAACGAAGACTCTATTGTGTCAATCCCGGGAGCGCGAGTGTTAAGACAAAACAATTTCGTTGGGGTAGTGGCGCAAACCGAATGGGATGCCGTTAAAGCAGCACAGCAGCTCGAGGTCAGCTGGGAACAGCCCGGCAGCCTGCCGGGCAATGAAAGCCTGTTCGAGCGGATGGAAAAAGGCATGACTAACGAGAGGGTTGCGGTTGAGGAAGGCGATGTAAGTGCCTTCAATACAGCCTTTGCCAGGTCTGAATTTAAAGCCCATGGCCCCTATCAGGCTCATGTGCCTTTTGCTCCCAACTGCGCCGTGGCCGATGTAAGTCAGAATTCTGCCTTGGTGATGTGCTCAAGCCAGGATATCTATAATACGCGAACCAGCATTGCCAACCTGCTTGGCATGGATACTGAACAGGTTCGCGTGCAGTTTCATGATGGCGCCGGGACTTTCGGTCACAGCTGCTGGGACGATGTTGCCCAGGCCGCCGCGCTTATGTCGAGCATGGCTGGCCAGCCAGTGCGGGTTCAGTTCATGCGCTGGGATGAACACGGCTGGGATACCTATGGTCCAGCGCATATTGGAAAAACCCGAATCTCGGCTGACAGCAATGGCAAGCTGGTCAGTTACGAATATGAGGGCTGGCAGCATCACTGGAGCCTGATAGAAACCAGTGAACAAACAGCCAAGGGCACGCCGGCGGCAGAATGGCCACCCTTCCCGGCTCAGCAGATAAATCCGCGCACGCTGGGTGGTATGTATGATATTCCCAACCGTTATTTGCTCAATCACCATGTCCCCGGTCTGGACTACCTGAAGGGCGCCTGGTTGCGCTCACCAGTGGATTTATCCTTTTCCTTTGTCTCTGAGCAGGCTATCGATGATCTTGCCTTTCAACTGGGCATGGACCCCTGGCAATTCCGTCAGCAGAATATTTCAGAGTATCACTGGCTCGGTGTCCTGAATGCCGCCGCCGAAGCTGCCAACTGGCAGTCACGCCCCGCTGCAGAAAATCTGTCAAATGCCTCTATCGTCAGAGGTCGAGGTATTGGTGTCGGCACTCATCTTGCCTCCTATGGTGGCGCAGTGGCAGAGATCGAGGTAAACAAACGCAGTGGCGAAGTTAAAGTCCTCCATCTCTATGGCGCAATCGATGCCGGACTGGTAGTGAATACCTCCAATGTGGAGAACCAGATCATCGGACAGTTGGTACAGACAGCCAGCAGGATGCTGCTGGAAGAAGTCACCTTCAACAAAACCAATGTCACCTCTCTGGACTGGGCCTCTTACCCGATTCTGCGCTTTGAGCAGTGCCCGGAAATTACCCCGATCATCGTCCAGCGCCTGAATGAAGCGCCTTCAGGTGCAGGCGAAGAGGTGATGGCGGCTGCGGCCGCAGCAATAGCCAATGCCTTTTTTGATGCCACGGGGAAACGGATGACCATGTATCCCTTCACGCCGGAGCGCGTTAGAGAAACGCTGGCGGGATAAAACCAGGCATAGACCACGCTAAATCAGGCGCTGGATTGTGGCCAGACAGTCATTGTAATAAGCACTGCCAAACAGGTTTAGATGATTTAGCTGGTGATACAAACGGTAAACCTCGATGCGGCGCTCATAACCCGGCTGGAAAGGCCAGACTTCCTGGTAGGCTGCTTCACATTTTGGTCCCAAGCCGCCAAACAGACGCATCATGCCAAATTCTGCTTCGCGCTGACCGTAATAGCTGGCTGGATCAAAGATCACCGGCTCGCCCTTTTCATTGGCCGCCGTATTGCCTGACCACAGATCGCCATGAAGAAACACAGCGGGCTCCGGATCACAGGCATGCACCCTATCAAGCTAAGTTATGAGTTTATCTGCGGCTTTCAGAAGCGGATCCTGACCGGGTAACAGCACTCTCAATAAAGTTAACTGGGGATCGATGCGCCGATCGCGCCAGAATCCGATCCAGTCATCGTGCCACTGGTTGGATTGTTTGAAGGTGCCCAGGTAACTGTCCATGTCAAAACCATATTGGCGTTGTCGGGTACTGTGGTGCAAATACGCCAGGCCGCGCCCGATCTGCTCCTGCCAGTCCGCTGCCGGTGCTCCTTCCCTGAAAGCCTCCATCACCAGAAAGTCCTCGTCCTGATAGAGCGGTTTCGGGACTATTAACGTTCTGGAGCGCGACAACAGCTTCAGGGCATTGAATTCCGCGGCATACATGCCCGCAATGCGGTCTCTTCGATGGGTTTTGACAAATATTTCGCGCTGGTCTGTCAGTGTAACCAGATAGGACTCATTAATACTGCCGCCCATTGCCAGACGCATGCTTGCAACCGGCACGGCCAGTTCCAGTGCGGTGTCGAGTAAGTGCTGAATTTTTCCAGGATTGATCACACAGTCATGATCTCAATAATTCCAGACAAAAAAAACCAGGCGTATACGCCTGGTTTTTTTTGCGACTGCCCCTTTGTTTAAATTGGTGGAATCGTTGGATCATCTTCACAAGATCCCTGAGAATCAGGTTCATGATCTCCATGATCCAAGTGGGCTTTAAGGGCAGAAAGCGGCACCGAAATGAGGAAAGCAAAATCTCTGGAATCCCCAGTAACATGGCATACATCCATGGTTATACCTTTACCCTTTTCACCATTGCCATCACGGCCTGCCAGAACCTGAGTTCCGTAAAAAGACATGGCTATTGCAACAATAGTCGTTAGCAGTATTTTAAATTTCATATTTTTGCCTCAATAATTGAATTTCACAACAGTTAAGAAAAGCATCCATTACCACTCATATTTTCATTGTAAATCTAGGGATAACCCTCAACAACGGGAAATTCTCCTGTCAGCAACTTCGCGCTGCAAGCCAGAACAAAGAGGAATTTTGTCATCCTTTGCACTTCAGAACCCTTGCCGGTTTCTAAAGACTTCCCCGCCCTACTTTGGTTACTATAAGGTCTAAAACAATAATCAAGTTGATAATAATCAAATAGAGGGGCTCTCATGAAATTAGCAATTTTACCTTTTTGGATGGTGTTTTTATTGGGATCAGGCACGCTATGCGCTCAGGAGATGCCATTACCAGACGATGTCCGCAGTGACACCCTGTCACGCCTCCCCCCGGTTAACCCGGATGAGCTGGATGATTATGGCAAACGAGTTTATGACAAGGTGGTAGGACTGGATAATACCGGCCCCGTCTACGGTCCCGCCGCCTTCTCCGTGCACATGCCTTTGGTGGCAGAGGGCATGGATCTGATCAACCAGTATTTGCGCTACGAAAGCCTTATCGGCCGCGCCAATATCGAAACGGCGATTCTTGTCGCCGCACGGGAGTTTGACCAGCAATATGAATGGGCTGCCCATGAACCTTTGGCGCTTGCTGAAGGCGTTCCCCAAAGCACTATCGACATCATCAAGAATCATGGTGATCCTGCGGGTCTGCCTGCTGCCCCTGATCTGATTATTCGTTATGGCCGTGAATTACTCCGCAAACACCGCCTCAGTGCTGAAACCTGGGCCGAGGCTGTGTCACTGTTCGGGCAACAAGGCGCGCTGGAGATTTCTGCCATCATGGCCGATTACGCCATGGCAGCCATCATTCTCACTGCCATTGACCAGCATATTCCTGCTGACAGGCCCGCTCGAATGCCCATCGAATAATATTTTCTTTTCTTGTGCTGCTTCAACTCAGCCTGTATCATAGTTGTGATACAGTTGAACAGCGCATTAATCCAGAAAAGACCCTAAATAACCATGAAACTTGAACTCGATCCGACAGCCCCTACTCCGGTTTTTCAGCAAATCATTGACCAGATTCATTTCCAGATAAACACCGCCGATCTTAAACCGGGGGAGAAATTACCCAGCATCCGCTCTCTGGCAACTGAGTATGAGCTGGCCACCAATACCGTGGCTAAAGCCATGCGTCAGCTGGAGTTTCGTGGGCTCATCGTAGCTCAGGATCGCAGTGGTTATCATGTAGCTGAATCAGTTGCCGTCAGTGATAGTGCCAGCCGCTATCAGGCTAGAGGGGTCTCATCGGATAAAACAGAGGTGCATAATGTTGTCGATCACCTTGATCATGGTCTGTTCAGCAAAGCCTTTTGCAAAATCACTGAAGATTACCTCACCGGCAACCCCGATCAATGCAATGTGATTCACGCCGATGGGAGTGGCACCAAGTCCATCATTGGCTATCTGGCCTATAAGGAAACCGGCGACACCAGTGTGTTTCACGGTATTTCACAGGACTCCATTGTGATGAACCTGGATGACCTGCTCTGCGTTGGCGTCAATGGCCGCATATTGATTTCCAATACTGTTAATCGTAATGCCCTGAACTGCCCTGGTGAGGTGGTCGGCGCCCTGATAGAAGGCAGTGAAAAATTTCTTGCCCAGTTAAGGGATTTTGGCGTCAATATTTATAGTGGTGGTGGAGAGACAGCTGATGTGGGCGACCTGACCGGCACCATTGTTGTGGACAGTGTTGCCGTCTCCGTGATGAAGAAAAAAGAAGTGATTAGCGGCGAGCAGATTCAACCCGGCCTGGTGATTGTCGGCCTGTCCTCTACTGGGCAGTCAAGTTACGAGGATAAAGAAAACAGCGGTATTGGCAGCAATGGCCTGACCAGCGCCAGACATGACATGCTCAGCCATTATTATGCCGAGAATTATCCTGAATCATTTGATGGCAATGTCTCCAAAGAATTGATGTATTGCGGTCCCTATAAACTGGAAGACCCTTTGCCAGACTCCAGCCTGAGTGTTGGGGAGGCGCTGTTAAGCCCGACGCGCACCTATGCCCCGGTCATCTATAAATTACTGGACGAACACCCTGGCCTTATTCGCGGCCTGATTCACTGTTCCGGAGGAGCCCAGACCAAGTGCATGAAATTTGGCGGGAATCCGGCATCAGATAATCCCGACTATACTCTGGATGGAAAAACGGTCAACGGCATTCATTTCATCAAGGACAAGCTGTTTCCGACGCCCCCCATCTTCAAGGCAATCCAGAACGCATCAAAGACCCAGTGGAAGGAAATGTACAAGGTCTTTAACATGGGACACCGAATGGAAGTCTATTGTGAAGCTGAGCAGGCTGAGACCGTAATCAAGGTTGCCAACAGTTTTAATATTGATGCCCAAATTATTGGGCGCACAGAACCCAGTACTACCGGTAATCGGCTATCACTAACTCATGCCAACGAGGTATTCGAGTATCAGGGTTAATGCGTACCAGTGATTGTCAGGCTTTTTGCTTCCCCGCCCTGCTGCTGCCGATTTAATAACATACTATGAAAAAAGCAACGCTGAAAACCGCTAAGGCCTGGAAAAATGAATGGTATGACACCAGTGCTACTGACGGCCGTTTTGTGCGTCACGACTCCCTGTTCCGTAACTGGGTTACCCGGGATGGTCAAGCCGGTATAACCGGTATAGGCGGCTTTAATGCTGAACCCGGACGCTATCACCTCTTTATTTCCATGGCCTGTCCCTGGGCCCACAGAACTCTCATTACGCGTAAGCTGAAAAAACTTGAGAGCACGATCAGTGTCTCCAATTCCCGCTCCTATATGGGCCCGGACAGCTGGACCTTTGAACCCGAACAGGGGCGCCTTTTCCTTGCCGATGTTGAACATAAGGATGATGACGAGTATATCGAGTATCTGTTTGAGCTTTATCGCCTGGTTGATCCAGATTATGGGGATCGCGCTACGGTACCGGTGTTATGGGATAAACAGCGTCAGACCATTGTCAGCAATGAGTCAGCAGAAATCATGCGGATGTTTAATAGCGAATTTAATGATTTTATTGAGGACCCTGTAGCCAGAAATCTGGATTTATACCCGCAGAACCTGCGTGAAGCCATTGATTCCCTTAACGACTGGATTTACCCCAATGTGAATAACGGGGTATACCGATCGGGGTTTGCCACTACGCAGGAAGCCTATGAAGAGGCTGTGTTGCCGTTATTTGAAACCCTGGATCAACTCGAGGAGAAATTAGGTAGCAGACGTTTTTTGTGTGGAAACAGAATTACCGAAGCAGATGTCAGGTTATTTCCCACCCTGGTTCGTTTTGATTCTGTCTATGTCAGTCACTTTAAGTGCGCCCTCAAGCGCATCAGGGATTATCCCAATCTGTGGGGCTATACCCGCGATATTTACCAGATGCCTGGCATCGCAGAGACCGTCGATATCGAATACAACAAGGCCCACTACTATGGCAGTCATGAGACCGTAAACCCCACGCTTATAGTGCCCATTGGGCCAGAGCTGGATTTTATGGCGCCCCACGACCGGGAAAAACTGGCGCAGTAATCCAGCGCGTAATGACCCTTGTGGACTTCTGGCAATCCCGACAGCACTCCCCTACAATCCTTCAACTTCACCACTGAGTGAATTAATTCTCATGCTCAATGCTGTTGGCCCGCGCCTGAATGCTTAAAGACTGGCAATATAATCCCACCACCCTCATCGTTCTGATGAAAATGGCCTTGCCCATGGTCGTATCCCAGGGTGCTTTTGCCATCATGATTTTTACCGACCGCTGGTTCCTAGCCCAGATAAGCCCCACTCACATGGCCGCGGCGCTGGGGGGTGGCGTTGCCTTCTGGTTTGCCATTTCTCTTTTCAATGGCATTCTTGCCTATGCCAATGCACTGGTGGCGCAATATCTTGGCGCAGGTGAGTTTCATAAATGTTCGCTGGTCATCAGCCAGGGTATTCTTATGTCAGTTGCCCTGATCCCCGTTCTTTTCATCATCACCTTGTTGTTGCGCCCCATGTTTGCCGCTATGGGGCATGACCCCGCGCAGGTTGAGCTGGAGGAAATTTATTTCACCATCATGATGGCCGGTGCGGTGTTAAGCCTGTTTAAGGTTTGCCTGTCATCTTTTTTCTCCGGTATAGGTCTTACCCGCGTTGTCATGACCTGTGATGTTATTGGCATCGTCCTTAATGTTCCTCTCACCTGGGCCCTTGTTTTTGGTCATCTGGGCTTGCCTGCGATGGGTATAGCAGGAGCAGCTTGGGGCTCAATCATCAGTACCGCTTTTGCCATTGCTATTTATCTGGCCTATTACCTCAAGCGTGAATTACGGGAAAAATACTCCACTGTTCAATCCTTCATTTTCGATCAAAGTATCACGCGCCGATATCTGCGTTTGGGCTTTCCCTCCGGCATGGAAATGTTTCTCAATATTGCGGCTTTTAATCTGTTTTTGCTGATGTTCCAGTCTTACGGTATACCGGAAGCAGCCTCTGCCACCATCGTTTTTAACTGGGACATCCTCTCTTTCGTACCTCTGCTGGGCTTGAATATTGCGGTGATGAGCCTGATTGGTCGTTTTGTGGGCGCAGGCGACATGGACCGGACAAACGAGGTCACCAGTGCCGGTTATATCCTTGGTATCGGCTATTCACTTTTTCTTGCGACAACATTTATTATTTTCCGCGAACCGTTTGTTGAAATGTTTATTTTTTACGACGATCAGGCAGAAGAAATTCGTGATCTGGCCCGCTTCATGATGATCGGCCTGAGTTGCTATGTCCTGTGTGAAGGCGTACTGCAGGTCGCCGCCGGAGTATTGCGCGGCGCCGGCGATACTCGATGGATTATGTTTGCCTCAACCTCCCTGCACTGGGCCATGCTGGTAGCACAGTTTTTTGTTATCAAAGTCTATAATTTTGGCCCCAAAGTATCCTGGATGGGCTTTGTATTAATGGTCTTGGCCATCTGTATGGTTTTTCTGGGAAGGTTAAGGAGCAATAAATGGCGAGACCCTGAAAATCTGAAAGCGGTGATGTCAGAATAAAACCTAAGTGCGGGTTTTAGTCCTTATTCTCTCCATCTATAGAAGCGGAATTCTTAACACCACCATCACCCCTTCTTCTTCAATCAGGTTGTCTGCCTCGATATAACCTTTGTGAAACTCGGCAATCATGCGTGCAATATGCAAGCCCATCCCCAGATGTGGTTGTGTCTTTTTCCCTTCCGGCCTGAGGGATACCATTGAGTCAAAAATTCTGTCCTTCATAGCGTGATCCAGATAAGGTCCCGAATTAGCAACACTCACCACGGCCTCTCCATTATCTGCGTAACAAGCTACCCGTATGGCCTTTCCAGGAGTAGAAAACTCCACCGCATTGGCTATCAGCTTGTCCATGAGCTGGGCAATATAATCCGCATTACCCATAATTCGTACAGGGCTTAATGAGATCTTGCTTTCAAACTCAATACCCGGATAAATCTGTTGATATTCCTGCACACAGGCATCAATTACTTTGCCAATATCCGTTTTTTCCTTGTCTGACGATTGCAGTATCTGCTCCAGTCTTGACGCTTCACTCATATTGGTAAGAATCAGATTCAAACGCGAAATCCCTTCTTCTGCACGTTGAATATAGATCTGCGCATCTTCTTCCTCTGACACAAGACTGAGATTTTCCAGTGAGGAACGCACCACGGTCACTGGCGTCCTGAGCTCATGAGACAAACGTGATGACATGTTTTCAAGATAATGGGTGTACTGACTCAAGCGATCGACAATGCTGGCAAAGGAGCGCGACAGATCGCCTATTTCATCAGCACTGCGTGACGCAGCAATGGTATTGGTTATGCGCCCGGAATCGTCGATAATTTTTTCTGCCTGGTTTCTTAAACCACGAATGCGGCTGGACAGGCTGGTGGCAAAAAGAAACAAGGCAGTCATGGTCAATAACAGAATTCCCAGCATGGTATCAAAAAGCGTTTCAAGCGCCTGATTTCTGAACGTTCTGATCCCGTTCATATTCTGATCTACGATAACAGCGCCAAGCACCTGGCCTTCAGCAACAATGGGATAGGCTGCCTCGAGAATTCGCGTAGTATTATTATCCAGCGCACGGTAACGGGTTGTCGCCTGTCCTGTTAAGGCTGGCACCAGGTGATCCCCATCAACCAGACCATCCTGATAGAGTTCATCCACAAAGTCTGTTGTTGGGCGAGTGAGTACGCGGTAATACAAGGGATGCAGGACCGTGTCTTCGAGCCACCCCAGAAAGCCGCTATCTTCCTCACCGCCATCCTCAGACAACAGCAATCCGGTGGCGGTTTGAATATCTCCCACACTAAGCAGAACACGCTGGCTGCGGTCAACAACCTGCACCCGTGAATTGGAATAGCCCATACCCGCTACAATGCGGTCAATCTCGGGAGTGGGTCGTCTTAATGAACCCAGTGCTGCGAGATTGCTACTGGCAGAAGTAGAAACGATTGCTGCTACTGAATGTGTTTCCGGGTTATCAACGTCATAAACTGACAGGCTCATTTTGTTGCCAATCATGTCGAGCGGAAAGCGTAATTCCATCTCATAGCCTTCGGGAATACGCTGCCAGCGTCCGCTAATACGTGGCTCATATTCCAATGCAGAGAAATCCGTAATATCGCTACCGATACGAAAGGGATAGATCAGCTCATCGTCATAAGGCGCTATGACATAACGTTGAAAAACGCCATCGCGATTAACCAGCGAAATACGCAGGGAGTCACTGCGATCAACTCTTAAGCCTTCACGACTCCTGAAGACAATGTGTTCATCGAGCACTCTCAGGTAGGCATACAGAGCCTGATTATGCTCTCCGAGCATGAGCCTGAAACTTAAGGGATCACCCTGATTATCAATGCCGCGAAAGCTGCTTAGCTGGTTCTCGGGGTTCGGGATAAGACTGGATTCACGGTAATGCTGTTCATACTGCTGGTAATCGCGCCAATCCTGCAAACTGCCATCGTCTACACTCAGCGGTTGAAAAACCGGATAGACATAAAGGTCCTGATTATCCTGCGCCCTGCTGTAGGTGCTTTCATTAAATAGTTCGGGGCGCTCACTCAAGGCTGTAGCCAGCGCTCTGGCAGTTCCCAGAACCGTTTGTTCCTGTCCGCGACTCAGGTACTGCTCCATTTCCAGGATATAGCGATAACCCAGAAAAGGAATCACCAGCAGAAAACTGGAAAGTAAAACCAGCTTTAAGCGGATACTGATTAAATGCCTGAGAACTCCCACCATATGTATGCTGTACCCTTATGGGTTAGTCCAGCGATAACCCATACCATAAACCGTATCGATGCAGTCAAAGTCTGCATCACTCTGGATGAACTTTTTGCGCATACGTTTCACATGAGAAGTAATGGTACTGTTATCAACAAATATTTTGGACTCCTGCATCAAAGCATCCCGACTTTTTACATGGCCGGGAAACTTGACCAGTGCATGTAACATCCAGAACTCTGTCACTGTAAGTAACACTGTCTGCTGCTTCCAGTTTACTGTCAGCCTACTCAGGTCCATCACAAGATCCCCTCTTTCCAGCAAACTTTCAGGAGAGGTGGGCTGATCCATGGCATCCTGACGTCGAAACAAGGCAGCAATTCTGGCAGTAAGATGAGGCAGACTGATGTCCTTGGTCAGGTAATCATCTGCGCCCATGCGCAATCCACTCACAGTATCAATATCATTGTCCCGAGCAGTAAGAAATATAATAGGCAAGGTCAGTGACATGGAGCGCAGAGATTGGCAGAGGATAAATCCCCCATCAATCTCCTCTTCAAGACCGATATCAATAATGGCAAGGTCAGGCAGGCGCATGGAAAAAGCTTCCTGTGCTTTTTTTCTGTTTGGATAAGTTAATACTTCATAGCCCTGCTTTCGCAGGACATCCGCATAATTTTCCCGGATGGCTGCTTCATCCTCGACTATAGCGATGCGTTTACTCATTGGGCTCTTCAATGCCTCGACAGTTATAACTGAAACAATATGGGTGTATCACGCTGCTCTGGAGCAGCAGTAAAAAACAAGTTTTTGACTATACCTGAATTCCCGCTCCGCTTGCATGACTATAGGCTGTAAAGCTTGTATTGCCATAATCTTGCCATAATTAATCAGCAGACAGCCCCTTTTGTTCCCAGAAAAGCTAGACGCGGGTCGTTAAATGACAATCAAGGTGAAAAAAAACCGATAACAATTCTTTTAAAACAAATTTTCTGGAGAAAAAGTATGAAGTATAAAAAATCAATCATCGGAGGTATCGGCAGTATTGTCCTGATGAGCTCATCAATTTTGTTGTCGGCGCCATTATTCGCAGCAGCAGAAAGTGCTGGTAAATTAAATGATAGCGACCGTACAAAACATGAAGCCACTGGCATAATCAGTGGCGCCGTTATCGGCGGCGTTCTTGGCGGACCTTTCGGAGCAATTTTAACTGCCGCCTTTGGTGGCTGGGTTAGCGATAAAACGATCGCCAAAAAAGAAAACGTTTTTTTATCCGAGGAATTAATTCAACAAAAACAGGAACTGCTTACTTTGCAAGCCGACTATCGTGCATTGGAAGCCCGCTATCAAGTTGCCGAGCATGAATCACAGACAATGCGATATCGTAATACCAGTGTTGATGCACAGAGCTTATCAATTAAAGAGCAGAATGCTTTTACCGAATGCTGCAACGACACTGAAATTTCCCTGCATTTCAAAACCAATTCAACAGCGATCGAACCCCTTTATGATGAGAAGCTAAGTGAATTTGTTTCTTTGGTGAACTCCATGCCCAGCGCTGTTATTGGCATCACTGGCCATGCCGATCGCCGCGGTGACTCTACTATTAATCTGGCGCTTTCCCAGCGCAGGGTTCAGGCAGTAGAAACACATCTTAAAACACTTGGCATTATGGATCGATCAATGCAAACCAATGCCTTTGGTGAAAATCGCCCATTAAGTCAATCGGACTCTCTCGAAGATAACTTTTTTGATCGCCGGGTCGTATTAAAAATCATTTCATCGGGCAAGAGCTTGCTGACCAGAAATAGCGAACAGACAGTTAAACGCTAAACTTAAAACGCTTTGATGCGAAGGACATATACCATGACGGAATTGCATTTAATTACCGGGAACAAAAACTTCTCTCCCAGTTCGCTTCGCCCCTGGTTGTTATTGCAGGAGTTTGAAGTGCCCTATACTGAAATCGCCATTGATCTGTTCAAGGATGATGCGGCGGAAAAAATTGGCATATTCTCTCCATCACTGAAAGTGCCGGTACTTATTCATAACGATGTGAAGGTTTGGGATTCACTGCCTATTTGCGAGTATATCTCTGAAACATTTCTGGAAAACCGAGGCTGGCCCGCGCATATGAAAAAGAAAGCTGCGGCCCGCTCCGTATGCGCAGAATTACACAGTGATTTTCAGCATTTTAAACGTGAATGGCCTATGAATTGTCATATTCGCGTAAAGATGAACCCTGATGAAAATCTGGAAAGGGAAATAGCAAGACTTGATGCCATTATCTATTGCTGCCGACGCAAATATGGTGACGGTGGTGACTATCTATTTGGACAATTCTCCATCGCCGATTGTTTTCTTGCTCCGGCGTCTATTTCCTTGCGCGCCTATGGGGCAGAATTAAGCGGCAAGACAAATGAGTACATCGATATGCTGCTGGACAACCCCCATCTGCAATGGTGGCTTGAACAGGCGCAGAAAGAGATTGAGGCAATTCCTCTGGATAAGACTGGTTAATACCTGAAAACCCTTGAGCAGCGTGAGCTTGGGCCGGGACTTCAAATCCCGGCCTTTTTTATTGATGAGCCTTCAAGGTAAAGCTGTCCCCTTTCTCATTCCAAAGACTGGGTTTTTCAATAGGGGTTAGTATCTGGTTGACCCTTAGCGCAGGCGCAAGAAGATCACGGAACGCCTCTACCTGGTGGAAGGATGGCGCAAGCCACTGATTGATGAGATTAGCGTCTTGCATGGGCAGCATCAACGGTATCGACTTTGGATGAATATTCTCCCATTCAGGCAAGGGGGGTAAGGTGATAATTGAAGCGCTGTGAATGATTTCACCGGTAGTTTTATGGATCGTTTCCCGATGCAGGCCACCGAAGGCTATGGCCTCATTTTCCAGCTCAATCTTGTGATAGGTTTTTTTGTCACCCTTGCCTTCTATGAAAGCGGTTGCGGGAATAATGCAGCGTGACTCACGAAAGGGTTCATAGGCGATGGCATGTGGGCTGTCGAGCTTGTCTGAGCGGGAATTGAATGAAGCATATTTGTAGTTTGGTTTGCCCGTTTCCGGATCAATCAATAACCACCATATCGCCTGAGTAACAATATTTCTGTCCTTTTCACGCTGAATAATTGATATTCGGCTACCTGGCGCTTTGTCCCTGGAAAACAGAATTTCCGCTTCATCCACATCAAGCTTTTCCAGAAGTTTCCTGGATTTCTTGTTTTTTAAAATCTGAAATCGGCCACACATTCGCCTAGTCTAATTTCATTTGTCCTGACACACCATAGATTCCATATCCCCCCCCGCTCCCACGTTGAATAATAGCTGTGGAATAAATGTGTAAAGAGTAGCCAATTGTCATATGGGCTTTTATACTGCTTGGGTGCTTCGCAACAAAAGAGCCGTCATATAAGTATCTTGAAGCAGCTACACAGTATGTAAACTCAGGCAACAGCACACCTGAATTGTCATAATAATGACGTTTAAAATGTTTAAACCACTATTAATAAATATAAAAAACATTCATTTGGGAAAATCAGGAGGGGAAGTGAAATTACTATCCATTCAATTATCCACACTATTTAGAATAACCTGCGCAGCAGGCATCATGACACTATCGGGAATTTCCCAGGCCGCATCCCGGGACATTCCGGATCTTGATGGTCTCTGGTCTTTTGGCCAATGTCCGGGCGGAGGTTTTCTAAGCTGCATGACCCTCCAAGAAAACGATCCCAAGTTGACTGACAGAGCACTGGCCTATCAGGCAGCCATAGATGAAATGGCCCAGCCAAAATATGACTGCGCTCCTATGCCGATTCCTCATATGTATACCGATCCCTACAATTATCGATTAGAACAACTTGATGATCGTGTGCGTATTTATTATGGCAAGGATGACGTGGTTCGGACTATCTGGCTGGAAGGTCATGATCATCCGGAACCGGCCATTAATGAATTCTTCTATTTTGGCCATGCTGTGGGCAAATATGAGGACGGGGCGCTTATCGTAACTACCAGCAAATTCACCTTTGATCCACAGGGGCTTAACGCGGATTTCCGCATCCCTTCTTCCACTCAGAAACAGGTCACAGAGCGATTTTCCCGTGATGGCGATGATCTCATTCTTGAAGTCAGCACCTCCGATCCGTTTTTTCTGAAAGAACCCTGGACCTTCCAGGTGCGCTCCGCACCTGTTGCCGATATGGGGGATGCCTGGACTTGCGAGCTTGACGGTGCCAGACGCAGTCTGCGCTTTGAGGTTTCAAAATACCCTGAAGATCCTGAAGTTGAACGAATCAAGTACTAAAATTTCCTGGAGCAATTGATCATGAACCTGAATAAGAGAATTTTTCTAATGTCACTGGTCTGGATCTGCATGGCAGGCCAGGTCTCAGCCCATCACAGTACCCGAGGCATCTATCACGAAGATCAGCTGCTTGAATTAAAAGGTACGGTCAAGGAATGGGCCTTTGTGAACCCCCATCCCTATCTCACAATCGAGGCGGAGGATGAAAATGGCGTACTCAGAAACTGGGATGTCAGCTATGGTGGCGCAGCAGTGGTCCATTTACAGCGTCAGGGGTATAGCTCTGAAACCTTTACGCCTGGTGAGACCATCATTGTCCATGGCAATCCGGCCAGAAAAGAAGGTGTCTATGGGATTTTAATAGAAGGTGGCGGTAATCACCCGACGCGCGAAGATGGCACCCCGGTGGTTGCTGGCGGTTCTATGTTCTAGAAAAGAGTTTCCCTTTTATTGCCTGAATAAAATTACCCTGGGGTAATAACAAAAAACCCGGCAATAGCCGGGTTTTTTATTTGGCGGTGAGGGAGGGATTCGAACCCTCGAACGGTTTAACCCGTTACACGCTTTCCAAGCGTGCTCCATCGGCCTCTCGGACACCTCACCAAAGTCTTTATGAAATTCTCAAATGTCTGAAATTTGAAAGGGAGGCACTCTATAGGAAGCGCCTCTTAAACTCAAGAATCAATTAAGAAATAGCGCTAACCCCAGCTGCTTACATAGTCATCAATATTGTTTTCAGGCACCGGCCTGTTTGCCAGGGTCGGGGTACCAACATACAGATAACCAACAATCTCATCTGTTGCTTTAAAACCCAGGGCTTCTTTGACCCCGGAATTAAAAGCTGCCTTGCCTGTGCGCCAGATCGATGAATACCCTAGCGCATGGATCGCCACAGACATATTCTGAACTGCCGCCGCTGTTGCGCAAACCTGCTCTACTTTCGGGACCTTGGGATGATCCTTGAATTGAGTTGCAGCGACTATGATCAAAGGTGCACGCAGGGGCGAATTGAGCATTTTATCTTTTTCCTGATCATTTTCTGGCTCCAGGTTGTCAGCGAATACCTGCCCCAGTTTTTCACGCCCTTCCCCACTTATCAAAAGAAAATGCCAGGGTCTTAACATCCCGTGATCAGGTGCACGCAGCCCTGCTTTCAAAATCTCCTGTAGTTCCTGCCTGGAAGGTGCCGGCTCAACCAGGCGTGGAGATGCTGTTCTGTTTTGCAATGCCTCTAGCGCGTCCAAAATAGTTCCTGTCCGTTGTCTCAAAGGTTAATCCGAAATTTACTGCCGTGTGTAGCGAGGAAAAGCCTGATAGTTCAATCCTGTTTCTGTCGTCCTCACCGGATTGATATCCAGTCCACCCCGACGTAAAAAGTTTGCTTCTACGGTAAGTGACTGTGGGCTATATATTTCCATCAGATCACAAAATATTCGTTCAACACAGTTTTCATGATAATCATTGTGCTGACGATAGGAAACCAGGTATTTCAGTAAGGCCTCGTGGGGAATTTTTCTACCCTGGTAGCAGATGGTTACCGTTGCCCAATCTGGCTGGTTGGTAATTGGGCAGTTTGAGCGAAACAGATTGCTAAAAAGCACCTCATCAGTCACTTCTTCAAACAGACTGTCATCTGTCACCATCAGTAGCGCCTTGTTTGCCTCAAATTCATCTGCCGAAATATCCAATTCATCCAGGCAAACTCCTGCGGGCAAATCCGGCATGATTATGTCTGAGGGCAACTGTAGAGATACCTCAACGTTGCTGCCTGACGCGCCGCAAAGATCACTGTGAATGGTTTCTGCCAGCTGGCTGAGGGAGTCAAATCTGCTTTGATTGAGCGAATTTAAATACAGCTTGAGAGATTTTGATTCCACAAGGTTTGGGGAGGTAATAGCGAAAATAAAACGCCCAATAAATATCTGGGGTTTGCCCTTATGGTTCAGGCAGGATATCTCATAGGCATTCCAGATATCAGCTCCCCGAAAAGGGAGCTTGTCATCCGCCACACCAAGCGCAGTTCTGTTTTCCTGTCGTGGAATACTAACCAGAAGCTCGGGTTGATAATGCTGTGGATAGACAGTTGGCTTGCCCAGGGGATTGTCAGTCATCAGATGATCTTTAACCTGTCAGTGCCTTAAGCCTTTACCCCTGCGCAGTAAAAACAGGGCAAAAACGAAAAGCGTTACGGTAAACAGCACCAGCATCATGAAAGCAAAAACCACGTTAACATCAGACACTCCGAGGATGCCATATCTGAAAGCATTAACCATGTAGAAAATTGGATTGATCTGTGAAATCAGACGCCAGAAATCGGGCAGTAAATCTACTGAGTAAAACACGCCCCCCAAATAGATCAGAGGCGTTAATACAAAGGTGGGAATGATAGTAATATCATCAAATTTATTCGCATAGATGGCATTGATAAAACCGCCCAGAGAAAAAACGATGGAAGACATAAGCACTACCAGCAGGGTAATAACGATATTGTGCATGTGCAGGCCGCTGAAAAACAATGACATGATTGTTGCAATCACCCCGATTGCCAGCCCTCTTGAAACACCACCGATGACAAAGCCTGCCAGGATGACATAATTGGGAACTGGAGAGACCAGTAATTCTTCAATGCTACGCTGGTATTTCTGACTAAAAAACGAAGACACCACATTGGCATAGGAGTTGGTCACAATCGACATCATGATCAATCCGGGCACTACAAATTGCATATAACTCACGCCGCCCATTTCACCAATACGGCTGCCAATGAGATTGCCAAAAATAACAAAATACAAGGAAATGGTGATGACTGGCGGCACCAGGGTCTGAACCCAGATTCGCAAAAAGCGCCTGACTTCTTTCCAGACGATGGTCTTGAAAGCAGTAAGTTTATAATTCAGTGGTAGTGAATGCATCAGGCAACTTGCTCCGGTTTCTGCAGTAGTGAAACAAAAAGTTGCTCCAGACGGTTGGATTTATTACGCATGCTTTTCACCTGGATATTCAATGCCTGGAGCTTGGCAAACACATCATTAAGATCCTGATTACTTTCCAGAGCAACTTCCAGAATTGCCGGATCTTTTAATTCACAGTTATATCCGTCCAATACCGGGGCCTCAGATAATTCTTCACGCAAATCCAGTAGAAAATATTCCTGATGCAGTTTTCTAAGCAAGGACTTCATGCTGGTATTTTCAACAATCACCCCGGCATCGATCATGGCGATATTGCGGCACAGTGTTTCTGCTTCTTCCAGATAATGGGTGGTGAGGATAATTGTGGTACCTCCCCGGTTTATTTCCTGTAAAAACTCCCAGGTGGATCGCCTGAGCTCAATGTCCACCCCCGCGGTAGGCTCATCCAGTAACAATAACCTTGGCTCATGAACAAGCGCCCGGGCAATCAGCAGTCGACGCTTCATCCCGCCCGACAGATTACGTGCCTGCTGGTCATGCTTGTCCCACAGGCCAAGCTGCCTTAGGTACTTCTCTGCTCTTTCCTTGGCTAATTTGACTGGCAGGCCGTAATAGCCACCCTGGGTAACAACAATATCGAATACTTTCTCGAAATGGTTGAAGTTTACTTCCTGGGGAACTACCCCCAGATCAAGTTTGGTTTCATAACTGTTGGTATCTACATTTTTGCCAAAAACCTGCACAGAACCCGAGGTTTTCCTGACCAGAGTCGACAATACTCCAATGGTTGTTGATTTTCCGGCGCCATTGGCGCCAAGCAGGGCAAAAAAATCGCCTTCGGCAACGTCAAGGCTAATTCCCTTGAGTGCTTCGAAGCCATTATCATAGGTTTTGTAGAGATCTTTAATCGATATTGCAGGTGTCATGCTGAAACTACGGCAGAATTGGTGAACTAAGCGCGCCATTATACAAAAAAATGCCAGGCTAGCCCTACTTGTTTTACAATAGTTGCGGTACCAAACACAGGGTGAGCAGTTACAGTTATTGAATTATTGAATTATTGAATTATTGAATTATTGAATTATTGAATTAAATTATTGCATTAAAAAGCTTCCGGAAGCTGACATGTCCCTGTGTCTCTACTCAATGTAGTCCAGGTTTCAGATTAATGTAAACAATAATAAAATTTTGCTTTCTCGACCCTAACAGTCCGCCTTGCTAGAATTAGAGAAATGTTTATCCAGATAATTCCGGTATGACAACCTTTTTGCTAATACTCTCTTCTCTTGCTTTAACTGCCATAATCATCTGGTGCCTGCATCAGTATCAAATACGTAAATCTCTCGAAATTGCCGAATCCAGCAATCCCTTAAGCCCTTTGGATATTGACACCCGTGTTGATCGCAGGCATGAAATCAATGTCATTGCCGAAATCGGACAGGTGCCCTCAAGAAAGCCCTCGTGGTCTGATGAGATAAAAGCATTAAGAGATTCCGGCTCGTTCAAGGAAGCCTTGGCCCTCAGTAAGAGGCAGTACCCCAAAATGCTGGCATTTCGTCAGAGCCTCATTACCTTGAGGGCACGACTCAAACAGGAGCCAGCGCAATCAGAAGAGTCTCTCAAGGATTTATACCGGACAGCAGTGCTTGGCGATCTGGTCAGCGTAAGTAACAAAGCCGATAAAACCCTTGCCGATATTGAATCACTTACCGACCGACTGGAAGCCCCCCGCGCTGTCTGGAACACGCTTGGTTACCGCAATCTGGAGCTTTTAACCAAAACAGACCGTAAATTACTGGTACAACACTGGGGTGAACCCGAGCGTCACGATAGTATTAACAATATTTTTTAATTGGCTGCGCTAAAAACACCGCAACCCACCAAAGAGTTTTTAGCCAACGTGTAAATTTTATACAGGAATACCTAAGATGCTGAAAGAATCCCAGGCCCAGATAATGCTTGAGCTGCAGGCAAACATGAATGCCAGGGTCAATCCACAATGGGTTGAAGCTGCCTATCCCTATCTGAGGGCTGTTGTAGTGGAAGGCGCTGAAGCCATTGAGCATCATGGCTGGAAATGGTGGAAAAAGCAGGAGTGCGACCTCGAACAGCTGCAGATGGAATTGGTAGATATCTGGCACTTCACCCTTTCCCATCTGCTTCTTGAGCACTCCGGAGATCAGGAAAAATCACGGGCAGCCCTGCTTACGCTGATGGCAGAGAACAACACCCTTCATTTTGACAATAACACAATAATTATCAATGAGTTGGATACCTTACAAAAGCTTGAACTGTGTATTGGACTGGCTGCGGCAGGCAGAATAAGCGTGGTTCTGTTCGAAGCCTTGCTGGCAGACTGCAAAATGGACTGGAATGATCTGTTTTGCCAATATGTAGGGAAAAATGTACTGAACTTTTTCCGCCAGGATCATGGCTACAAGGAAGGCACCTACACCAAAACCTGGCATGGACGCGAAGATAACGAGCATCTCGTCGAAGTAATGTCCGATCTTGACTCAGAGCATGAAGACTTCAAACCTTTACTATATGAATCCCTGAAGGATAGATATCAGGGAACCACCTGATAAGCCGGTTCCAGGACAAAATTTCCGGGTTAATTCGGCTTACGAGCAAATAAAAAGAGTTACGGCTTAAGAGGAAAGTTACAGGAATGGCGGTTATGAAAGCAAAAAAGTCTATAAACCATCAAATTTTGAATTAATCGGCTCCAGTTCCCCTTCGTGTATTGAAAAATCGGACAAGGCATCATCGGATACAATAGCGTCTGACGGCATATTTCTTTGCATCAGACACAGATGCGCCATCAGCTCTTCCAGGTTAGTCTCCTGATTAATTTCCAAGGTGACCTTTACTGCTGGTGTGTGATTGTTCATTGCCTTTAAACTCCTATAAATCCCTTTACAGAGCCTTTAAACCCTGAGGTTTTAAGGTGCCCTTACTGGCATGGACATGCCCAACAAAACGGCTAATTCCCAGAGAATCTGCGGTAGACCTGATAATCAGGCATATTCTTTCAAGCACTGAAAATTTCCGGCTTTGATAAGGTAAACAATAATCTTGTTATAAAGGTAATATCGATAACTTGTGCCTTTTTAGTGTTTTTAGTACTAAATACCAACTTTTTGATTTCAGGTTTTGAATTTATTTCTTATTCATATACCAGAGAAGCAGGCCAATTTTACTGGTTAGTTCAAATTTATCTAATATCAACGATTGTTTTATCATTAGCCCTATTACTCAAAGGCACCAAAAATAAAATCAAAACCAATGCTCGGCGGTCAATGGTTTTGCTTGTTGCAATTACACCTTTTCTGGTAATAGCCTTAATGACTTTAACTTTGATGCAGTTCGGAGTTAAATTTAATGCATCAATTATTTTCCCGATAATGATCACTTATTTCCTATTAGCGTTGCTTCAGTTAGAAAAGGAAGAATCGCTTTTTGTCTTATTAATGAAGCTTCCTTTCTCAAAGGAAAGAGAATCATTTAACCAAATATCAACAGAAATCAAACAATTCTTAATTAATACAGAACTTTCAATAACCAATGGTAATTCCGATTTGTCTTTAAAGTCATTGACATCATCAATAGAAAATATGATTGTTGAACATGCCGTCTCTTTGAATCAAGGCAGTCAAGTTAAAGCAGCGTCCCTGCTTGGTATTTCCTCAAGTAGCATATGTAGGAAGAAGAAAAAGCAGGAATGAAAATAAAGATAAAAAAAAAGCCCCGCAAATGCGGGGCTTTTTTTGTTACTGGATTAATACCAGATAAATGGGGTGGCCGATGGGGCTCGAACCCACGACAACCTGAGTCACAGTCAGGGGCTCTACCAGCTGAGCTACGGCCACCATTAATCGTTTTGTCTGAAGTCTTATCAAGTTTACTGATTTAGCTTCAGATTGCCACTCGGTATCAGTATTCACTAAAAAATGGCACGCCCGGCAGGATTCGAACCTGCTACCCTCGGCTTAGAAGGCCGATGCTCTATCCAAATGAGCTACGGGCGCTCTCATCTGGGACTACACATTACTGAAAATGCCCAGTACAGGCAAAAAAAAATGGTCGGGGTAGAGAGATTCGAACTCCCGACATCCTGCTCCCAAAGCAGGCGCGCTACCAGACTGCGCTATACCCCGGATTCTCGCTCCGTGCGAAAAGGCGGCATGATACTCATGCTTGCTTACTGCGTCAATAAAATACGCGATTAATACCTTGGTTAATCCCTATCTATACGCCAGCTGGACTTACCGTCCTTATCTTCCACAATAACATTAAGGGCGCTTAATTTATCCCGAATTTCATCTGCCACCGCCCAATTCTTTTCTGCCCTGGCAGTATTGCGCTGTTCTATGAGCCCATCAATATAGTCAGCATCAACATCATCACTGCCTTCACGAAGAAAATCCTGCGGTAATTGCTGCAATACCCCCAGTATCGTGCCAAGTTTAACCAGAAGCGCCGCCAGGGGTAAGGCGTCATCATCCCCGCTCTGCTTGAGCCTGTTTATATCCCTGGCTAGCTCATACAGGACGCTGATAGCTTCAGGGCTATTAAAATCATCTTCCATGGCAGCATTAAAGCGAGTTTCATAATCAGTCCCCTGCTTCGCATTCATTGTCTGGTAATCAAGGCCTTTGAGAGCGTTGTAGAGCCGCTCCAGGGCGCTATAGGACTGCTGGAGGTTATCCCGGGAATAGTTGATTGCGCTTCTGTAATGACTCGAGACGAGGAAGAACCTGACAACTTCAGCTGGGTATTCCGCCAGGACATCCCTGATGGTAAAAAAGTTATTCAGGGATTTGGACATTTTTTCATTATCGATTCTCAGGGAACCATTATGTATCCAGACACGGGCAAATTCTTCCCCCGTAGCGCCTTCAGACTGGGCGATTTCATTTTCATGGTGGGGAAAGATCAGGTCGCTACCACCAC
Source organism: Gammaproteobacteria bacterium (assembly GCA_030828385.1). Classification (GTDB taxonomy): domain Bacteria; phylum Pseudomonadota; class Gammaproteobacteria; order Pseudomonadales; family Pseudohongiellaceae; genus Eutrophocola. Next base: position 18,830 of record JAURCS010000010.1, on the reverse strand, counting down.
CATGAATATCAAAGGTATTACCCAGGCACTTGGTGGACATGGCGGAGCATTCAATATGCCACCCCGGACGCCCAAAACCCCAGGGGGAATCCCACCCCGGCTCCCCTTCCTTGGCAGCTTTCCACAGGACGAAATCCCTGGGATCCTTTTTCGCTGTTTCCACTTCAATCCTGGCGCCTGCCAGTAGTTCATCGAGGTTTCTATGGCTAAGCTTGGTATAGTCGGGAAACTCCTTTACGGAATAATAAACATCGCCGTTGTCAGCCGCGTAAGCAATGCCTTTTGCGATGAGAGTTTCCACCATCTGGATAATTTCACCCATATGGCCGGTTGCTCGCGGCTCAATATCCGGTGGCAATATATTCAGAGCCTTTTCATCTTCGTGCATGATGTCGATAAATTTACCGGCCAGTTCATCAAAGGCAATCCCAAGCTCATTGGCACGATTGATTATCTTGTCATCAATATCAGTAATATTGCGAACGTAAGTCACATCAAGGCCACTGGCACGCAGAAACCTCACTATGACATCAAACACTACCAGCATGCGACCATGTCCCAGGTGGCAATAATCATAGGTAGTGATGCCGCAGACATACATCTTGACCTTGCCCGCCTCAATGGGGGTAAATTTTTCTTTTTGCTGTGTCAGGGTGTTGTAAATTTGTAACACGATTTAACTCTGCTCTTGTTAAGTATTGACGCCAATACTGCTTGCCTGTTCTTTTATGAATAAAACAATGTTGAGACTGTCTTCAGCCTTGTTTCCTGGCCCAGGTATCTCTCAAACCAACGGTAAGGTTAAACACCGGTTGTTGCGGCGCTGAATCAATTTTGTCGACACAGAAATAACCTTCCCTCTCAAATTGGAAACGTTCTTCCGCCACAGCGTTAACAAGACTGGGCTCTGCCTTACAACCGCGCAGCACCATGAGCGACTCAGGATTGATAAAATCACGATAATCACCCTCAGCACTGTCCGGGGCTTCATGACTGAAAAGGCGATCATAAAGCCTGACCTCAACATCGATGGATTCATCTGCAGGAACCCAGTGAATCACCCCTTTGACCTTGCGTCCTTCCGGTTTGGCACCCAGAGTAGCCACATCATAGGAGCACCTGAGCTCCTGGATATTGCCTTCCGCATCCTTGATCACTTCTTCACACTTGATGACATAGCAACCACGTAATCTGACTTCACCTCCAGCTATCAAGCGCTTAAAACCCGGAGGCGGTACTTCTTCGAAATCGTTATGATCAATGTAAATCGTTCTGGTAAACGAGATTTTCCTCTCCCCCATGGATTCATCTTTAGGATGCCTTGGCAGAGTCATTTCCTCTTTGTGCCCTTCAGGAACATTCTCAATAACCACCTTTAACGGGTGCAATACACACATTGCTCTAGGTGAGCTTTTATCGAGATCATCACGCAGGCTATGTTCCAGCATGCCAACATCAACAACGCTATTTGATTTAGTGACCCCCACCATCTCACAGAAGTTGCGTATTGAGGCCGGGGTATAACCACGACGACGCATACCATCAAGAGTTGGCATTCTTGGGTCATCCCAACCAGTCACAAGCTTTTCATCCACCAGTTGCTTGAGTTTGCGTTTACTCATCACCGTATAATTGATATTCAGCCGGGCAAATTCAATCTGCTGGGGATGGGGAACACCGTCCAGTTCGTCAAGGACCCAGTCGTACAGGGGGCGATGATCCTCAAATTCCAGAGTGCAAAGCGAATGCGTAATATTTTCCAGGGCATCGGAAATACAATGGGTATAGTCATACATCGGATAAATGCACCATTTGTCGCCAGTGCGATGGTGATGATGCAGGCGCCGAATGCGATAAAGCACCGGGTCACGCATATTCATATTGGGTGACGCCATATCTATTTTTGCACGCAAGGTATAGGCGCCATCATCAAACTCACCCGCCTTCATTCGCGCGAACAAATCAAGGTTTTCTTCTACAGAACGATTTCGATCCGGGCTGTTCCTGCCAGGGGCTGTTAGCGTTCCCCGATATTCTCGGGCCTGCTCCTGACTTAGACTGCAAACATAGGCCTTGTTTTTTTTAATCAGCTCTAGCGCAAAGTCAAAGAGCTGGTCAAAATAATTGGACGCGTAATACTCCCGATCTTCCCAGTCAAACCCGAGCCAGCGAATGCTCTCCTTGATTGAGTCAACATATTCCATGTCTTCTTTTTCCGGATTTGTATCATCAAAGCGCAGATTGCAAAGGCCTGAAAAATCCCTGGCAGTACCAAAATTAATGCAGATCGACTTGGCATGACCAATATGAAGATAGCCATTGGGTTCCGGAGGAAAACGGGTAAGAACACCGCCCTCATTTTTTTGGTTCTTCAGGTCTTCCCGAATAATCTGCTGGATAAAATTTGATGGGGTTGAACTTTCAGGTGTGCTTGTTGAGTCATTCATTCAGGGTTCGACTTTCTAATAAGGCTTAAAGGGCTTATTATAGCCCGTCTCATTTTTACTAACTACACTGGATTGGTGATAAAAATTAGTAATCCAGAACCAACCCTACAAACGAAGGAAACCCAATGATCGTTCTTCATACCTCAGCTGGAGATATCTCGCTGGAACTAGACCACGAAAAAGCCCCCTTGAGTGCTAAAAACTTTCTTAATCATGCTCGTTCCGGCCACTATGACGGTACGATTTTTCATCGTGTTATAGATAACTTCATGGTTCAGGGAGGCGGTTTTGAGCCAGGCATGCGCCAGAAAGAATCCGGCGAACCCATCCAGAATGAAGCGGATAATGGTCTGACCAATGATGCCGGCACCATTGCCATGGCAAGAACCATGGATCCACATTCTGCCACAGCACAGTTTTTTATTAATGTCGCTGACAATACCTTTCTCAATCATACTGCCAAAACGCCTCAAGGCTGGGGCTATGCCGTTTTTGGTAAAGTCGCAGAAGGAATGGATATTGTTAACAAGATAAAGGGCTGTGACACCGGTTCCATGATGGGCCATCAGGATGTGCCAAAAGAAGATATCGTTATCAACTCGGTTACCATCACAGATGACGAAGACTGATTGCATTTATTGTATATCGGACCTTCACCTCTCTTCTGAAAGACCTGATGTCTTTGAGGCATTCAGGTCTTTTCTGAAAACAAACGCCAACTCTGCTCGACAGTTGTTCATTCTTGGAGATTTCTTCAACCTCTGGATCGGTGACGATGATCCCGCCGCTTTTCCCTGGCAAGTGAGCAAAGAGCTTTCTTTACTTACTGATTCAGGCACTGATATTTTCATCATGCATGGCAATAGGGATTTTTTACTCGGCAAGGAGTTTTGCCGGCTAAGTCAGGCTGTACTTATACCTGAACCTTATACGCTGAATTGTTTTAACCAGCAGTATTTATTGATGCATGGTGATTCACTTTGCACCCGGGATGAAAGCTATATGGCTTTTCGTAATATGGTTAGAAACCCCGACTGGCAACAGGCTTTTTTAGCCAAATCTATCGCCGAAAGACAGACATTTGCAGCGCAGGCGCGGCAGCAAAGCAAGGATCTGAGTAGCAACAAGGCTGCTGACATCATGGACGTTACGCCCACCGAAGTGACCAAGGTGCTGGCTGAAAACCGACAATCCATCCTGATTCATGGCCATACCCACCGGCCGGCAATCCATGAGCTCGACCTGTATGGCGAGCATGGAAAGCGCATTGTACTGGGAGATTGGGACAGTAGCGGCTGGGCTCTGAAAATTACCCCTGATGGTTACACTCTGGAAGAGTTTGCTATCTGAAGAAACCCTGCCATTACTCGGGCAACTGGGTGCCACGAAAAAATAGTGGCGTGCCATCGGCAAATGAAATATCGCGCCCTACAGCCTTGTTGGTTCTGTCACGAGCCTGATAGCCAAACACTTCCAGTTCAGCACCAACAGGAATGGTATTCTTGGTGACACCCTGCCTGAATAAAGAATTGGGACTTCCCCCTTCAATCATCCAGCTGACTTCTTCTCCGTTTTCGTCAGTTACCGAGATATGAATCCATGAGTGCGGATTAATCAGCTCAACCTTGGTGACAACGCCTTTTAAGCTTACCGGCAGGTCAACACTGAACTCCTGTGCAAAAGCATGATGTGCTTCGGCACCAATGGTATAAATACTTCCCGTTAATATCATGACTTTAAAGAAGTGCTTGATCATGGTCTTTACTCCCTCAACAGTTGTGCTTTTTAGCGCTGACCGCTCTGATTATTGATTAGCTGCCTGCATTGCATCAAGTTCTTCTATGCGCTTTCCACTAAGAATATTCTCGATACCATAATTACCTTCATGACAGGCATATTCAAACATTGGCCCGTCGATTTTCTTGAAGGGATAGGTTCCTGACCAGCTTTGCTTCCAGACAGTTGGATCAGTGATAGTGAATTCATAATTAATTTCAGACTCAGAGATTCTGGTAAAACGTTCCTCTACAAAGGTATTGGTATCCAGACTTACCCCTCGCATGCCATTGGCATCAGTTCTGCCTGAATAACTTGTGGTTTCCACCACCAGCGTATCACCTTCCCAGTGCGCCCTGGAGTTACCCAGCCATTGAGGCAAACTGTTTTCAGATGGATCCCCTCCATCCAGCGGAATAATGCGCACGTCGTGAATCATCTCCAGTTGCAGAATCACATAATCTTCAGTCTGCATAAACTGGTAAGTACTGTTATAGCCCAGCGGCAATATAGGTGGGCCTTCCTGTCCCCAGATCAGGCATCTCTCCGAAAGACCGCGGGTCTTGGCACTGTCCCATTGGTGCTCTTCGCGCCATGCATTATATTCATCCAGCCGAGCCAGAGCGTCGCTAGTCGGCTCCGGCAAACGGCCATTGGGGGGATCAAAAATAATCGATGTACGCATGTTGGCGGTGATTGTGTCTAGCGTTTTATTCATGCTGTAATCATCAAACTGGTAATGTACATCGGCTGCTGTGCCACGCTCAGTGTTTGCATACTCTGTATCCAGTCGTTGACGCAATATCTCTGCAACCTCTTCAGGCTCATAAAATTCCTGAGTCCCCAAGGCTTGCGGACGCTGCAGTGGCACCGTAGTTGAATTTGTCCAGTAACCCTGAATAAGCGGATCACCCCAACTGGTTCTGGGCATCTCCCAGCTTTCCTGCTGCGCATTAGTAAAGGAGGAAAGAGAAAACAGGAATATTCCTCCCAATATCGCGGTATTAAGTGAGCGCTCTTTACTCATCCTGATCTCCATTGATATCAATTCCCAGATTACGGAAATAATTTTCCCGGCTCAAATGGCCATACATAATCTCCTCAGCGAATTCGGGGCACTTGAATTCAAACAGGCGTGCACCCTCTTCCATTCTGCGATAAAGAGGCATTTCTATTGTCCAGGCTTCCTCAAAAACCGCAGGATCTTCGATGCTTGCTTCGTAGTGCAAGTGATATGGACTTAATGGCGTATAACGCTCTGTAATTTTCGCCGCGCTGGTATAGTAATTACCTGAACGATCGAGCCAATTAGCGTTTAAACCGCTAACTTCAACAACCAGTGTCTGTCCTTCCCAGTGTCCGTTTGACCAGCCCATCCAGCTATCAATGGGCGCTTCCATATGGTTATCCATATAAATCGTGCGGACCGCTCCGGCAAACTGATAAACCATCATGATGTCTGTGTCTGTCTGGAATATCTGGAAAGGTTGGGGAATATAAGCAGCGCGTGGAATCCCTGGCATGAAACATTTGGCTTCAGGGTCTTCAGTACGACGGTTGATATAGTTTTGCTGACGTTGACGCAGTGCATCCTGAAGATAAGGAATCGTTAGACCTGTCACAACACTTTGACCGGGCGGTACAGCGCCAATGGCACCCAGTGTCTCCAATGGGCCTTGCTCGGCTACCTGAGCCTCAAGGTTCCAGTTAGCATTATTCAGCGATTGCCAGATACCACTTATATCAGGCGAGCCATCCGCTCTTCGAGAAATGCGTTCAGGTTGGGCGTGCACCAGCCCCGTTACAAGCACAAGCAGACTTAAGATGAAGTTAGTTCTTATCATTTTTATCCCCCTAACACGCAAGAGAATAAACTGAGGATTATTAAAAGTCTATGGAATACCCAAGTCTGGAAAGAATGTTACAGAACCCCGACCCGGGCAGGAAGAATTTCCCGTTGCTAATAATATGCAGCTGACCCAGACTTTTAGAATCTTAACGCGCAGGACTGAATTTTTGTATTCGACGGCCATTATTGACCTCTGATGTATAGAGGTTGCCCTGGGAGTCCACAGCGACATTATGTACCCAGTCAAACTGTCCTGCCTGACGCCCCCCCTGGCCAAAACTATCTTTCACCTCCAATGACTCTCTTTCAAGACGCCAGATTTTTCGATTGGTTCCATCGGCAATAAAAAGCCATCGGAAATTTTCCAGGGGGGATATGGCAATATCCCAGACCGCGCCATTACCCAATGTCATTGGAGCAAGTAATGCTTCTTTTACAAACGTACCATCCTTTTCAAAAACCTGAATTCGATTACCAGTTCTGTCAGCAACATAAAGTCTGTCATCCGGTCCAATAACCACGGCATGAACGGGACCCCGAAACTGTTGTGACGGGGCATCCAGCCCTGAATAGGCAGATAACAAACTGTCATCCGGCCTGTTGCCATAAGCTCCCCAATGGCGCTTGTAGTCACCGCTATCACTGTTAAAAACCGCAATACGGCGATTACCATAGCCATCAGCAATAAAAACTTCCCTGGTACTGATATCAACGGCGATGTCCGAGGGTCTGCCCAACCTCGCGGTATCATTACTACCTGCCGTTTCTCCGGGAATTCCAATTGTCAGCAGATGCCTGCCCTCTGCGCTGTATTTCACGACTATATGCTGACCACCCTCGTCCTGATTACCACCTATCCATACAAACCCTTCGCTATCCACGAAAATACCGTGCTCCGTCATGGGCCAGTCTGATTCAGATTGTAGCCATTGCTGATTTGTCTGATCCCAGGTAGGGCCTCCCCAGGCATCAAGTAATTCCCCATTAGCGCTGAAATGCAGTACAGAAGGAGCCGGCTTGCAGCAAAGCGATATGGGCGGATTCAGTACCAGCCCCTTTTCATCATTACTCAGTGATTTTGGCCGGTGTAACACCCAGACTGAATCATTGTCATCGACAGCTATTCCAGCTACCTGACCGATAATTTGTGAATCTGGCAGCATTGCTGGCCAATCAGCATCTACCTGGTATGCTGATTGAGATTGCGCTAATCCAGATTGTAAAATCAGGAGTACAAATAAACTCTGAACTAAATTCCTGCTCACCCACCTTCTCCTTTCCTGTCTGCCAAAACTGGCACTATCTGAAATTATTAAAGTACCTTTCAAAATGCGCTTCGCTCAGGGTAAATAATTCTTCATTAATGTCCTGTAACAGCTGTTGCACAGGAACGTCGACATAGTCAGGCATCAATTCAACTCCCAGCTCTGACAGGCTGTTTATTCGGTATAGCCGCTTTTGCAGCAAATTATGTAGCCAGCAGTAAGGCGACATCTGCCGATCATAAAAAAAACGATAATCATCAAGGGCCTGCTGCAATTTCTCTACTGAGAATATACGGAAGCGTGTGGCAATTCGTTGACTGGTAAGCTGGTCAATTCTGGTTAACACAGCACGCTTTTCCTGCTCACTGTATTGATTCCAGTTGATGACTTCAAAGCCAAAACGTTTGCAGCCTCGACAAATCCTGTCACCAAATGAGGTGGTTGAACAGATGCCTATACAAGGGGTTTTTACAGTATTCATTGAAATCAATTGTAACGCTTCAAGAAGTGCTGACCTAGTCTTTAACGGGCATATCGAGTAAAATTTCTGTCCGCATTTATGGGCCAGAATGAGATCTGGTTATATTGCCCCACTCACCAATTCATGAGGAATCAGAAGTGCTTGAAGCTTATCGTAGCCATGTGGAAGAAAGAGCCGAATTGGGTATTGTGCCCAAACCCCTGGATGCTGAACAAACAGCCAGTTTGATAGAGCTGCTTAAAAATCCGCCCAAGGGCGAAGAAGAGTTTCTTCTTGACCTGATTACTAACCGTGTCCCGGCTGGCGTAGATGAAGCAGCTTATGTAAAGGCCGGTTTTCTTTCCGCGTTAGCCAAGGGTGAAGCCACTTCTCCACTGATCTCCAGCCTTGATGCAGTAAAACTGCTCGGTACCATGCTGGGCGGGTACAACATCACCACAATGGTGGAATTACTCGATGATGCTGAGTTGGGAGAAGAAGCCTCCACCCAGTTAAACCATACCATGCTCATGTTTGATGCCTTTCATGATGTAGCTGAGAAAGCCGATGCCGGCAATGCTAATGCCAAGCGCACGCTTCAGTCATGGGCCGATGCAGAGTGGTTTCTGGCGAAACCCAAAGTACCGGAAGTCATCTCAACTATCGTCTTCAAGGTTCCCGGTGAAACCAATACCGATGATCTTTCCCCGGCGCCGGATGCCTGGTCCCGCCCCGATATCCCTCTGCATGCACTAGCCATGTATAAAATGCCCCGTGAAGGTATCACCAATGCTGTGGAACAGATTGAAGAACTGAAAGAAAAAGGCCATCCGGTTTGCCTGGTGGGAGATGTTGTAGGCACCGGCTCATCAAGGAAATCCGCCGCCAATTCAGTACTCTGGCACATGGGCGACGACATCCCTCATATTCCCAATAAGCGTAATGGCGGCATTTGCATTGGTAGCCAGATTGCTCCTATTTTCTTTAATACTCTGGAAGATGCCGGTGCTCTACCAATTGAATGTGACGTCAGCCATATGGAAACCGGGGATATCATTGATATCTATCCCTATGAAGGCAAAATCACCCGGCATGGCAATGACGAAGTCATAGCCACCTTTGATTTCAAGACTGACATGTTGCTAGACGAAGTTCAGGCAGGTGGCCGTATTCCCATGATCATTGGCCGTGGCCTGACAGAACGTGCTCGAGAAAAACTGGGAATGGGACCTTTTGAAGGCTTCAGACGTCCCAAAGCACCAATTGAAAGTGACAAAGGCTTCACCCTGGCACAAAAAATGGTCGGTAAAGCCTGTGGCATCGAAGGTATTCGTCCCGGCACCTATTGTGAGCCACGCATGACTACGGTAGGTTCGCAGGATACTACCGGGCCTATGACAAGAGACGAATTGAAAGATCTGGCCTGCCTCGGCTTTACCGCTGATCTGGTGATGCAGTCATTCTGTCATACCGCCGCCTACCCAAAACCTGTGGATATTGATACCCAGCATTCCTTGCCGGACTTTATCCAGACCCGGGGTGGTGTTTCCCTGCGACCAGGCGACGGCATCATCCATTCCTGGCTTAACCGCATGTTGTTACCAGATACCGTCGGTACCGGAGGAGATTCCCATACCCGTTTCCCCATTGGCATCTCCTTTCCTGCCGGTTCTGGCCTGGTTGCTTTTGCTGCCGCAACCGGCGTAATGCCGCTGGATATGCCAGAATCAGTCCTGGTGCGCTTTAAAGGAAAAATGCAGCCCGGAATTACCCTGCGTGACCTGGTCAATGCTATTCCCCATGCCGCTATTCAGAAAGGTCTGCTCACAGTGGAAAAGAAAGGTAAGAAAAATATTTACTCTGGACGCATTCTGGAAATAGAAGGGTTGCCGGACCTCAAAATCGAACAAGCTTTTGAACTGTCTGATGCATCGGCAGAACGTTCCGCTGCCGGTTGTACAATCAAGCTGAATAAAGAACCGATTATCGAATATTTCAAATCCAATATTACCTTGTTACGCTGGATGATCTCTCAAGGATACGGCGATCCAAGGACACTGGAACGTCGCGCATGTGCCATGGAAGAATGGGTTGCCAATCCAGAGCTACTGGAAGCCGACAGCGATGCCGAGTATCGTGAAATTATTGAAATCGATCTGAACGAGATTACTGAACCCCTGTTGGCCTGCCCTAATGATCCGGACGATGTTAAACCGCTTTCCGAAGTGGCCGGAACCAAAATTGATGAAGTGTTTATTGGTTCCTGCATGCTTAATATTGGCAACTTTCGTGCAGCAGGCAAAGTACTGGAGCAAGTTGCAGGCGATGGTTCTCTGCCTACAAGACTTTGGATTGCACCACCTACTAAAATGGATCAGCATCAACTGACCGAAGAAGGATATTACTCAATTTTTGGCAAGGCCGGAGCCAGGACAGAAATGCCAGGCTGCTCCCTGTGCATGGGTAATCAGGCACGAGTGGCTGCCAAATCGACTGTAGTCTCAACTTCTACTCGTAATTTCCCAAATCGTCTGGGTGATGGCGCCAACGTCTTTCTAGCATCGGCAGAAATGGCCGCTGTCTGCTCGGCGCTGGGGAAAATCCCGAATATGGAAGAATATATGGCTTACATGAATAGCCTGAATACCATGTCTGATGAAATTTACCGCTATATGAATTTCAATGAAATTGAGCAGTATATGCAGGGTGCTGACAACGCCAAAAACATTCCCCTGCAGAATATCCAGGATGTCAAAACAGCCTGATAAAAATGAAGCAAAAAAAAACCGCTGCCCTGCAGCGGTTTTTTTTGTCTGAAATAAAAGATGACATCAGGTGGGTGACGGTTTCTCACTACCACCATCCGCACCTGCGGAAGTTTCTTCTTTATTGCCCGCGCCCTCTGAACTGCTACCAGCATCAAGGTTCAAAAACAGCAAGAGAACAGCAGCAATAACCGATCCTGCAGCCATAATCATCGATAACGCTGGCAGGTCCAGTCCAAATTCCAGCAGGAAACCGGCAAGGATTGGTGATAACACCGCCCCACCCCTGCCGATGCCAATAGCAAACCCGGTGCCGGATGCTCTCGCATGAGTCGGGAATACATGCACAAAGATGGCATATGCACCAACAATTCCCGCATTTACAAAGAACCCCGCCATGGCGACAAAAAATTTGATCATGGTTAAATCTTCTGGTGCCCGACCAAATATTGAAGTAAAAACCCAGGCCATAACAAAGGTGAAAATTGTCAGGGACTTCAAGCTGAATCGGCTACTGAGCACACCAAAGAAAACGCAACCCAAGGCGCCACCGATACTGGCCCAGGTCAGCGCCTCACCTGCAAGATAAGGTGGATACCCCATACCTACCACTAGGTTTGGCGTCCATTTCAAAATGAAGTACAGCGTAATCACGTGGAGGAAATAGATTGCCGTAATCAGAATCGTGGTAGCTATCATAGCCTTTGAAAACAGGAATGACGTTGATACTTTTCTGGCTGCCTCGCCAATGTTTGGCAGCTGATCCACCGCAGAATGACCCAGTCGTTTCAGGGTTGCATTGATTTTTTCCAAGGCTCCTTCCGGCTGCTTTCTGGCCAGCCAGTGAACCGACTCAGGTAACACAAAATGAATAAATGGAATAAAGACAACTGTGACTGCAGCACCAAAATAGAAAACCACTCGCCAATCGAAGTGTTGCATTAACTGGGTGACGACCGTCCCACCAACCACCCCTCCCATGGGGTACCCGATAGTCATGATGGCAATCATTCTTGCGCGTTCTTTCAAACTGGAAAATTCGGCGGCCATGGCATTAATCGCAGCCAGCATACCGCCAATGCCCAGACCCGTAATGACGCGCCACACGGATAACTCTGTCAGGCTCGACGTGGTAGTAACCATAAACATGCCGATGGCCATGGCAAACAGGCAACCCATGATTGTTGGTTTGCGTCCTATCCTGTCTGCAACACCTCCAAGCAAGACTGAGCCCACTACCATGCCAATGAGCTCTATGGCGAGTACAAAGCCCAGACCGGCGCTACCGAGCTCCCATTCAGCTGCTATACCCGGTCCGGCAAAACTGATAGCAAGAACATCGAATCCATCAAGTGCATTCAGCCCCACTGTTAAACCGATTATGATGTACTGCAACCGACTCATAGCCGAATGATCGATTACCTGACGCGGATCAGTACTCATCTTTCCCCCTTGAAAACTACTGTTGTTTTATTATTGTTATAGTTGATCTACTTTTAAAACAGCACTGAAGCCTAATTCAGCAATTTTTCATAGCAACCAGCACTTCAGACAAAATTATTTAAGACTTTTACTGACAACCTCAAAGACATCTCTGGATAATTCAGGGGTATCAAGTATGCGCTTTAGTGCTGCCCGCATCATCTGCTGTCTCTCTGGTCCATATTTTTTAAGACGGGTCAGCGGGGTTAGTAAACGTGAAGCAATTTGCGGATTGATAGTATTCAAGGTTATTACCTGATCCGCGAGAAACTTATAACCACTGCCATCGAGTTTATGAAAGCCTACTGCATTATTATGACAAAAAGCCCCGATGACACTGCGCACCTTGTTCGGATTCCTGATATCAAATGCAGGATGTGTCATGAGCTTTTCTACATTGGCAAGGTTGTCCGGTGAGCTGGTCGCACATTGCATCGATAGCCATTGCTCGATAACCAGGGATTCGTTTTTCCAGGTTTCATAAAATCCCTGGATCAATTCCTCACGCAGCGATGCACTCAGTTCTGAAGCGTTATTTATAACAGCACGTAAGGCGGCACTACTGTCAGTCATGTTATTGGCCAGCTGATATTGTTCTTTGATGAGAGCCCAATGCTCGGGTTTATCCAGACAAGCCAGATAATTAAGAACGGTATTTTTAAGATAACGCCTGGCTATCTCTAGAGCATTAAAAAGGTATTCTTCAGAGTTGCTGCATGCTGCATAGACAGCCATGAATTTATTTTCAAGTTTGCCAGCAAGGTAACGACGTAAAAACTCTCTGGCAAAATGAATAGCGTCAACATCTACCACATCTGTTAACTCAGCGAGGTAGGACTCTGAAGGCAATAGCAATAGGTTTGCCAGCATCGCCTTATCCAGCGAAGGATCCGCCAGGGCTGCATCAAGTACACTATTGAATGCCGCTACGATTCTCTCATCTACGATATATTCATTCTTGTCATTCGAGCCTTTCTGATGCACCGCGATTAGTTCATTCAGTACCAGCAGAGACAATTGCTGGGAAGCCTCCCAGCGAGCATAACCATCTTTTTCATGCTGCATCAGTAGCATCAGTTCATCACGGGTATACGGGTAAGCAAGCTTTACCGGGGCAGAAAAACCACGCAGCAGTACGGGCACGGGCTTTTCATCAATATTGTTAAAGACAAATTCCTGCTGCGCTTCACTGACATGAAGCACCAGGTCATCTGCTACCGAATTATGATCAAGCCCTTCAACTTCCAGCGTCATGGATTCACCGGCTAAATTTAATAATCCAACCCTGAGAGGAATATAAAACGGCTCTTTTGCCGGCTGTGACGGTGTAGGCTTACAACTTTGCGTTACGGTTAACACAAAGCTATTGGATTCTTCCCGATGTTCACCCTTTACCTCGAGCCTGGGTGTCCCGGCCTGGGTATACCAGCGCCTGAATTGACCTAGATCGAGTCCGGACACCTCCTCCATAGTCTGGACAAAGTCTTCAGTAGTAACCGCTTTACCATCAAAGCGCTCAAAGTACAGATCTGTGCCCTGCCTGAATTTTTCCGGCCCAAGTAAATTGGCCTGCATTCTGACTACTTCCGCACCCTTTTCATAAATGGTAACGGTATAAAAGTTGGAAATTTCCATATAGGATTCCGGCCTGACAGAGTGCGCCATTGGCCCTGCATCTTCAGCGAACTGAACCGTACGTAAAAACCCAACTTCCTCTATTCGATTCACCGCCCGTGAACCCATATCAGCAGAAAATTCAGCATCGCGGTAAACCGTAAACCCTTCCTTTAAACTCAGCTGAAACCAGTCACGGCACGTAACCCTGTTGCCAGACCAATTATGGAAATATTCGTGCGCAACAATCCCCTCTATGCGTTGAAATGCCTGATCTGTAGAAGTCGCCGGATTTGCCAGTACGCAGGATGAATTGAAGATATTCAGACCCTTGTTTTCCATTGCCCCCATATTGAAATCATCTACCGCTACGATCATAAATATATCCAGATCGTATTCGCGTCCATAGACATCCTCATCCCATTTCATGGCTTTTTTCAGCGATGTCATGGCAAAGTCACATTTATCGAGATCTTTGTCCTCAACAAAAATTTGCAGCTGAACTTTTCTGCCTGAGCATGTTGTAAAATTGTCATTAACAGCTTTCAGGTTTCCGGCTACCAGAGCGAAAAGATAGCTGGGCTTTTTAAAAGGATCCTCCCAGCTAACCCAATGCCTGCCGTCAGCAAGTTCACCACAATCGATTTTGTTGCCATTGGAGAGCAAAACCGGGTAAAGAGTTTTATCTGCCTCAATTCTGGTGGTAAAACTGGAAAGCACATCAGGACGGTCAAGATAGTAGGTGATTTTTCTGAAACCCTCTGGCTCACATTGGGTGCAAAACATTACTCTGGATTTGTATAGCCCCTCCAAACTTGTATTGTCCTGAGGCATGATTCTGGTTTCACATTCCAGCGTAAAACTATCTGGAACCTGCGGAATAACAAGAGAGTCCTCTGTCACCTTATAAGCAGATGGATCCAGAACATTGCCATCAAGCGACAGTTTTTCAAGATGTAAGTCCCTACCATCAAGGACCAGCTCATCAGGTGCGTCAACATCTGCATGAGGATTCCGGCTAAAGACCAGATGTGAGCGGACAAGAGTTTTGTCTTCAAAGAGCTGAAAACAAAGGTGTGTCTCCTCTATCACAAAAACCGGTGGCTGATAATCTTTCAGGTAAATCGTTTTACCTTGTGCTTCTTTCATGAAAAATCCTGTTAATAAAACCCGAAAATGAAATGATCTATTAGTCTGTAGCGAGAGCTACCTGATAGCCCGAATACTTACGAAGGTTAATTACGCCCGTGTCAAAAATCAGATATTGGCCTTTGATTCCGGTTAGGGTCCCCTCTACGCGAGGATCTTTATCAAGGTTAAAGGATGATACTTTTTCCGGAAATTTTTCTACCGGGTAGTCAATTGAAACTGGCTCCACACCATTTAAAACGCCAATGGCATGTAAACCAAACTGATGCACAAGATCCTCAAATTCCTTTTCACACAAACCCATTAATCGGTCTCTCTCATCCTCAAGATTTATTTCTTCTACATCCCCCTTCAGCATATTTCGCCAATTGGTACGATCTGCTACGTGACGCTTGAATATAATCTCTGCAAATCCCGATTGTTGCCTTGAGCGAACTCTTATAATTGGGAGTGCCTGGATTGCCCCCTGATCAATCCATCTCGTAGGTACTTGTGATGCACGTGTTATTCCGACTTTAAGACTCGAAGAGTTTGCGAGATAGACAATATGATCCTGCATGCAGAACTCATCGCCCCAAACAGGTTCGCGGCATGTCCCTGCGTCGTAATGGCATTTTTCAGGAGAAATCACACAACTATCACATTGGGCCAGTTTCTGAAAACAGGGATAACAATATCCCTGATTAAAACTCTTGTTAGTGTTTCGTCCGCAGTGCACACAATTGATCTGGCCAAGGAATTCTAACGTGAGTTTCTTGCCGATAAGAGTATTTAGAGCAAAAGTCTCCTCGCCGAGAACCATAAAATACGAAACCGGATTATCCAGACGGCTTCTCATTTTATGTAATTGCCCCCGATGTATTTCAGGCATGCTGTTTACTCTTGGTATTTTTCCCGGGGTTTGAATCATACATATCAAGAAGGCCCTTCTTAATCGTAGTAATTATTAAATTCTTTAATTTCAATGGGTATTATTGCGCTTTTGATTCTTATCATCTGATTGCCCCGCTCCCTGTGTGGCCTCGGGTTTGCTGCATGTACTTCCTTCCCTGCTAATAAAGCCAACCCGTTCTTGCGGTGATATAAAGGCCTTGTCATAAGCGATGATAGCCTGCAGACAATGCTCCTTCTGTTGAGCTGTCAATTTTTCACCATTCTCCCAGTGACCAAGCTCTACTGCCGTTTTTAGTGCCTGATGAATCTGGGGGGTCATCGTCGCCAGTAGGGCTGCAATGGGGTTTGGATCTGTATTTGAATTCTCTGGCATGACCTTACTGCTTCTTGTTGTTGGTAGGTTTAATGCGCGCCAAACGGCTTATTGTTGCTGTAAAAGCGCCGTATACAACGCCGGTTAACAATCCGCCAATATGCGCTTCATCGGCGATAAAATCCAGATTGATTACTGTAATAATTACCAGGCTTAACAGCAGGAAAAATATTAACGGGCCCGGCAATGACAGTCTTTTTTGGGAATCAAAAAGTTGCCACATCCATATATAGGAAAAAAGTCCGTACACCACCCCTGACATCCCCCCGAAGTATATGGACCCGCCATACAGGTATTGTACTGTGTTTGAAACAAGAGCAATACACACTATCAGTAGCAGCAAAGACCAGCTTGCCTGCACCGCCTCAATTCTGCGCCCAAACTCCCATAACCAGAGCATATTGAATGCCAGATGAATAATTCCACCATGCAGCAACATTGGTGAAATTATCTTAAGAAACTGTAATGCGGAGAAATTTGCCCTGACATTATCCAGATCAATAATCCGGGTGCCAAAACCAAAGTCAGGGTAAAGCAATGCCCTGGTCAGGTCTGTCATGGCATTCAAGGGCGCCAGGAAAGCAAGGATTATGCAGGCAACTATTAAACTGAGTGTAAATGGGGCTCGGCGAAAGGCCTTAAACATTTTGCCCAGAAAATCTGTGGGGCTAAAATAGGAAACAAAATCTGATGAATCACCGGCATCGGGCATCACGTCCCCTTTTTGCCATTGATGGTACAAATGTCCCGCTGTCACCACCTGGCTCTGATCGGGAACTGTGAGAATTTGCCGGGTATCTACTTCATAAATACGGTGTGAGATTTTTCTTTGCCACAAAAGCCTGCTGAATTGCCCCAGGTCTTCCTGTATTGAAACATCCAGAACTTTATACATAGTGAAGAGTAGCTGACTTATCGATTGAAGGATCTGTTTGTTGGTCGGTGAGACCAGCCCAGTTTGCTGCGGCAGGTTTCATAATAATCATAGTCTGCAGGGTGTAGTATCTTTAACTCTTTTTGTTTTTTGCGAATCATAATGCGGTCTCCCGGGGAGCAGCTATGGCTCATAGAGCCATCACAACTCAGTTGTGGCAGAATATTATGGCGATCACCAACCACAAGGGTTAACTCACGATTACCTTCTATAACAATAGGCCGGCTACTGAGACTATGAGGGTTAATAGGGACCAGCACCATTGCATCCAGTCGAGGATGCATAATAGGACCACCTGCTGACATCGCGTAAGCGGTAGAACCAGTCGGTGTTGCTACTATAAGTCCATCTGAGGCCTGGTTATAGACAAATTCATTATCAATATACAGCTCAAACTCGATCATTTGCACTGCTTTGCCTGGATGTAAAACAATGTCATTCAGGGCTGATCCCAGATGTCTCTGTTCGCCAGCTCCTATTGATAAATCAAGGAGAAACCTGGACTCAATTTTAAACTCCCCATCCAGTATTGGCTGCAAGGTGGATTCAATATCGCCCGGCAGGATATCCGTTAAAAAACCTAGTGTTCCACGATTTATACCAGTCACGGGCAGATCATGATCGGCAAGGCTGGAGGCCACTTGCAACAGGCTGCCATCCCCCCCTACCACGATCACCAGGTCAAAATTACTGCCGAGTTTATCCATAGAAAACAGGGGGTGTTTATTGCCATCAAGCAAATTGGCTATATTTTCATCGAGAAGAATGTTGGTGCCGGAGTTTTGCTCAAGGAACCGAATGACAGCCTGAAGAGAATCAACAATTTCGATGTTGTTTCTTGCCGTTAGTCCAATGGTTTTGAATTGCGACATATCACTATGGGGTTAAATTTAAAGATTGATAAGTATATCACGGCCTAGTAAGCAGCCATGGGCTAATTGTATATAAGTCCAGACACGTTAGCGGGATTTCTTCTATAATGCGCGAGAATCTTCAAGGAAACAGAATGGACATAAATAATATACGAATCGCCGTTATTGGCCTGGGTTATGTGGGTTTACCACTAATGGTCGAATTTGCCAAAAAATACCCTACGCTGGGATTTGATATCAATAGTGAAAGAATCTCTCAGCTAAGAGACGGCATAGATTCGATGAAAGATCTAAGCAAGAAAGATTTAAAGGAAGCAGTTCATGGCAGTTTCTCAGTAGACCCAGCTGACCTAAAAGATTACAACGTTTATATTATTACCGTTCCCACACCGGTTGACAAAAACAATCGTCCGGACTTAACGGCTCTGAAAAACACCTGCCAGCTTGTTGGCAAGGTTCTCTCTAAAAACGATATTGTTATTTATGAGTCAACGGTGTTTCCTGGTGCCACTGAAGAAGTCTGCATTCCCATCCTTGAGGAATTCTCCGGGTTCAAACTTAACGAATCCTTTTATGTTGGATACAGTCCGGAAAGAATAAATCCTGGCGACAAAAAACATCGCCTGTCATCCGTCATAAAGTCACTGCAGGCTCCAATAAAGAAGCCGCCGGTTTTGTTGACACCCTTTACCAATCTATCATCACCGCAGGAACCCATCCTGCCAGTAGTATTAAAGTGGCAGAGGCTTCAAAAGTCATTGAAAACACACAGCGGGATTTGAATATTGCTCTGGTTAACGAGCTAAGTATTATCTTTCATCGACTCGGAATAGACACAGAAGAAGTCCTTGAAGCAGCTGGCACTAAATGGAATTTTCTTCCATTTAGACCTGGTTTAGTTGGAGGTCATTGCATTGGAGTTGACCCATATTACTTAACCAAAAAAGCAG
>JAURCS010000109.1 GCA_030828385.1 Gammaproteobacteria bacterium | reverse complement strand
GAGCAAGCAGTCTGCAGTAGAACCTGCAGCACAAGCGGTAGCAAAGAAAACAGCGCCTGCCGCCAGAGCAGAGAAAAAGGCAGCAAAAAAGAAAGCGCCTGCAAAAAAAGCCCCGAGAATAAAAACCGAGTCGAAAACACCACCGGTAAAGTGAGCCGCGGATATAAAAACGCCGGAAATAAAAGTCGACGCTAAACAGGCGCCAGCAAAGAAAGCACCGGTTAAAAAAGCCAGGGCCAAAAAAGCCCCGGTAAAGAAAACGCCGGTTATTACCGTCGGAAAGCCTGCGAATAAATAGGAGGCAAGAGGCAAGAGACAAGAGACAAGAGACAAGAGGCAAGAGGCAAGAGGCAAGCAAGACGTAGACGTTACCAAAACGGTAGTAGTTTAAGCGTTAAGCTCAGCAACGTCGGAAGACCGCCTGCGGCCTTTTCCGACCTACAAAATCGAAGGCAAGCTATGGTATTTACCGTAGAATTACAGGCACGGTCAACGGAATATAACTGAATATAGAATACACGCGCTTAAAACGGAAAGCTTTAAGCGCAAAGAAAAAAATACAGCACAAACGTAAGCACTAATTTTCGAAAACAGGCAAAAAACCACGTGAAAAAAGATCTCGACAAGATGTTTGAACCCTACTCGGCGATGATGGATTTCAGTTCCCGCA
>JAURCS010000108.1 GCA_030828385.1 Gammaproteobacteria bacterium | reverse complement strand
ATCGAGTTCTTCATCAGCATCATCGGGCCGGATTTCGTCGATTTTCAGCCCATTGGTGACCATTTGAACAACAGCGCCAACGGTGGAAACATCGGCCCCGAATTTTTGCGCTTGTGCACGGTCGACAGCGATTTCCCACTGAATGCCGGGCAGGGGAAGGGTGGTGTCAACATCAAGGATGCCGGGCACGTCTTCTTCCATGTAACGGGCGAGATCTGTTGCCGTCTTGTACATGAGGTCGAGATTGGTGGATGAAACCTCAATCTCGATATCCTTGCCCTCGGAGGGGCCGAATTCCATTTGGCTGGGAACGATGATAATCCCGGCGATGTGTTTGGTCTTTTCGCGGATTTCGGTGACGATTTCTGCGGATCGCCTGCGCGTGCGCCAATCGTCCAGCTCCAAGGAAAGAAGACCAATGCGGTCTGCGGAGGCGCCGCCTGTCCAGCCCGTGTCAACGTCTGCTCCTGCGCCACCGACATTGGCATAAACGAAGCGAATGTCGTCAACCTGGGAGACGATATCTTCGACCTCACGCACCAACGAGTCTTTTTCAATGACGGACAGATTACCCCGAGCGCGAATTTCAAGCGTGACAAGATGCGAGTCACCGCTGGGCATGAAGTCGATGCCTCGATCCAGCGAGAAGAAAAAGACCCAGACGCCAATCAATAACCCTACAGCCCC
>JAURCS010000107.1 GCA_030828385.1 Gammaproteobacteria bacterium | reverse complement strand
TCATTCACGATCGCATGACCGAGCGTGTATTGAGTGAATTTGATCAAGCCTCTCAGCTTTTTATCCAGGCATCACCGGCTGAGCTACGTAGCGTTGATGTGATGGCTGGTGGCCGTGACGCTTTAGTCGCAGCAAATTCAGACTGGGGACTAGCGCTCTCAGATGATGAGATTGACTATCTGGTGAATAGCTTCACCCAGTTAGGTCGAAATCCGCATGATGTTGAGTTGATGATGTTTGCACAAGCCAATTCAGAACATTGTCGTCACAAGATTTTTAATGCGGATTGGATCATTGATGGTGAGGTTCAGATGAACTCGCTGTTCGGCATGATACGTAATACGACCAATACGTCACCTACCGATGTGTTGTCAGCTTACAAAGACAACGCCTCAGTTATCACCGGTCATAAGGGTAAGCGTTTCTTCCCCAATGCGGATGGCGGTGTGTATCAAGGTAACGATGAAGACATTCATATTTTGATGAAGGTCGAAACGCATAATCACCCAACCGCTATTTCGCCTGATCCAGGTGCAGCAACCGGTAGTGGTGGTGAGATTCGTGATGAAGGGGCAACCGGCAAAGGCTCAAAGCCCAAAGCAGGTTTGTGTGGCTTCTCAGTTTCGGATTTACGTATTCCTGGCAGTGAGCAGCCATGGGAAGAAGACTTTGGTAAGCCAGAACGTATC
>JAURCS010000106.1 GCA_030828385.1 Gammaproteobacteria bacterium | reverse complement strand
AAGGTTAGAAGAGGAACTGTCGGGTTCTTTCGTCAAGATGCGGAAGTTCCCTTTATTAACCTCTCAAAGTTTGAAAGCATCACAGCAGCTACAAGCATACCGCACTATTGGCGCGACAACGAGGGCAGCGTATCGCAGTTCTGGCACTCAGGAACCATCTCGAAGGGCACAGGTGTGATGTGCGCTCACCGAGAACGCGGGATGAAGCACACTTTTTGGACCGTGACTGATCCTGAAAGCGAACTTATCGGCAAGGTATTTGTCATTGGTCACACGTTTAAGGATCGCACAGAGCACGAGTTTGATAAGTTTGAATACTCAAACATTTCGCCAACCTTGAAATACTCTATTCTTGCAGAAAAGCCTTTGACAAAGTAAGCAAACACATTATAATAATAAAGTATTAAGCACCAGTAGCTCAGTTGGATAGAGCATCGGCCTTCTAAGCCGAGGGTCATAGGTTCGAGCCCTATCTGGTGTGCCATTTTCATAAACACATGCTCCTTGGCCGGTCGGTAATTGGGAAACATCTTATAAGTGTTTTTAAACTCGGTTCAACTCCGAGAGGGAGTACCACTCACAAAACTTCAAGGGCTCTTAGCTCAGTTGGTCAGAGCACGCGGCTCATAACCGCATGGTCCTCGGTTCAAGTCCGAGAGAGCCCACTTTACATTCCCTATAAGTTTAACAGTCTTTTAACAGTCTTTGGGACTATTTAC
>JAURCS010000105.1 GCA_030828385.1 Gammaproteobacteria bacterium | reverse complement strand
TTGACATCTAACACAACCTCTGCTATTATACATAGACACTATAGAAAAGGAAGGTAACAATGCCTAAAGTATATCACTTCGAACTGGACAACGAAGACATCTATGAAGTTATCGCTATGAACTTCCGTGATGCCTGTCTCACCCTAGAAGAAAACCATCCTGAAATACGAATACACGATATACGTTCCATAGCAGAACATCTTAATCCCACACCGGGCGTAGACACAATACACTAATAGACACGGGCCTTTAGCTCAGCGGTAAGAGCAGTGGACTCATAATCCATTGGTCGAGAGTTCGAATCTCTCAAGGCCCACCATTTAATAATGCGCTTGTAGTTCAGTGGTTAGAACCGGCCGCTCATAACGGTCTTGTCGGGAGTTCGAATCTCTCCGGGCGCACCAAATAGCAGGGTAGGTTAATGGTAAACCAGCGGGTTTATACTCCGTAGCAACAGATAATTGGCTGATCCGGGTTCGAATCCCGGTCCTGCTACCATTTTATGGTTGACCAAATCAATTACATCGTAGTACTATAAGACACAATTAGAAGGAACATATGAGTTGCAGAACCGCGGCGAGTTTAATCTTACTGCTACACTATACGACAAGAGAGGTCGTAAACTAGCAGTTGGAACAAATAGTTATTGGAAAACTCATCCCCTTCAAAGTAAATTTGCAGAGGAAGCAGGTAAGCCTGATGCAATTTTCCTACACGCAGAA
>JAURCS010000104.1 GCA_030828385.1 Gammaproteobacteria bacterium | reverse complement strand
AATTATTTCACAAGTTAAAGATAATAAAATTAAGGGTATTAATGTTACTGTTCCTTTCAAAAAAACTGTCATTCCTTATCTGGATGAATTAAGTTCTGAAGCACAAAGTACCCAATCAGTAAATACTATTTATAAAAAAGATAACAAGATAATAGGACATAATACCGATATATTTGGATTTGAAACCAGTATTAAAAAAGTTGAATATTATCTTGAGAATAAAGAAGTTTTAATTTTGGGAGCTGGAGGAGTTGTTCCCTCAATCATCTTTTCATTAATTAAAATGAAAGCCTCAAAGATAAAAATATCTAATAGAACAAAAGAAAAAGCAGAAAATTTAAAAAAAATTTTTAAAGATATAGAAGTACTTAAATGGGGAGAGATTTCAAATTTTGATATGATTATTAATGCAACAAGTTTAGGTTTAAAAAAAGAGGATAGATTGAATCTTGATTTTGCATCAATTTCAAGAAACAAATTTTTCTATGACGTTATTTATAATCCAAGTGAAACTAATTTTTTAAAAATGGGAAGGGAGCTCGGCAATAAAACTTTAAATGGAAAATTAATGTTTATTCACCAAGCAATTTCAGCCTTTAAAATTTGGCATGAAAAAACTCCCGAAATAGATGAAAACGTTATTAAACTTCTAGATAGATGATGAAAATTGGAATTTTAGGAGATATTGGCTCTGGCAAAAGTTACGTAGCACGAAAATTTGGTTATCCA
>JAURCS010000103.1 GCA_030828385.1 Gammaproteobacteria bacterium | reverse complement strand
TGACAAACCGGCACAAAATTATCTGGAAACAAGTCACAAACACGCCGGATCAGATCATTACAAAGCTCGGTCCAGGCTTGTGACGTGCTGGCATTGCCAAGATCATGCCCCATCCAGCTTGCCCGCGGTGAAAAGATGGTCAGATCAGTGCCCCGATCCTGCTGCATTTTAAGCTGGTTACTGGCAATTGTGTCACGGATCTCATCATCCGAAATGGTTATATTGCCCTTTTCAAAAAGATGATTTGGGTCATTTGCCAGCAATGCGCGCTGTTCGTTGCGGTAGGTTTCGACCTGCGGCGGCGTTGTTGTGTAATGGCCATGACAATCAATAATCATAATTTAATCTTTCTTTTAAAAATCTTTTATTTCACCCAATATCATGCCGCATGACGACTTGCCTATTACGCCAAAAACATTACGCCAGAGCCTTGTTAAAACCAAGGCCGAAAGCAGGCGAAAATAGCGGTTTCGACAAAGCGCCTGACCTCTGAATAGTTTTGATCCCGCCGCGTTGATGGGCCTTTTTGACGGGCGGCAAGACACCCCAAGCGGCGGCGGTTAGGCGCCACCAGCGGCAAAAAATGGGTGATTTCGATATCCGGCCTTGCCATAGAAAAAGGGCTGGCCGTCTTCGGCCGTGACGCGCCCTCCGGCGGCACGCAAAACCGCATCACCGGCGGCCGTATCCCATTCCATCGTTGGGCCGTATCGCGGATATAGATCAGCCTCGCCAGCGGCAATGAGACA
>JAURCS010000102.1 GCA_030828385.1 Gammaproteobacteria bacterium | reverse complement strand
AGATTGCATCATAGTTCTTCTAAATCTATCCATTTCATGAAGATAAATTGCTTTAAATGCGTAAAAATTAAATTTCATTGTTTTCCTTTACTAAACTTACAAAGATTTTTTCTAATGTACTTTGTTCAGTTTTTAAATCTTTTAATTTTAAACCTGAATCTTTTAAATCTTGAAGTAAATTTGTAATACCTGTTTGTTTTGCTTGAACATTGTATGTGTAGTTAACTGACATTTTATCGCTACCTAATTCCAAATTATATTTTTCCAAACTACTTGGGATTTCAGCTAGTTGCTCTTGAAGATCAACTGTCAATTTTTTATGTCCCATTTTTTTTAATAATTCTTTAGTTTGATCAACAATTATGATTTCACCTTGATTAATAACTCCTACCCTATCAGCAATTGCTTCTGCTTCTTCAATATAGTGAGTTGTTAAAATTATTGTAACACCTGTTTTCCTTAAAGCTTCAACTACCTTCCACATATCTTGTCTCAATTCAACATCAACACCTGCTGTTGGTTCATCTAAGAATAAAATTGATGGTTCGTGTGATAATGCTTTTGCGATTAAAACTCTTCGTTTCATACCCCCTGATAGCTGTCTAAGCCTTTGATCTTTTTTATCCCACAAACTTAAATCTTTTAAAATTTTTTCAATATGAGTTGGATTAGGCGCTTTTCCATATAAACCTCTGGTATATGAAACATTATTAAACACAGTTTCAAAACTTTCCAATGTTAGCTCTTGAGGGACAAGTCCTATTCTTGATCTGGTATCTCTGTAGTTTTCAATTATAT
>JAURCS010000101.1 GCA_030828385.1 Gammaproteobacteria bacterium | reverse complement strand
AAGCACTGGAGGCCGGCTTAGAAATTGATGTCTACGTGGCCAGGTTTAAGCAACTCAAACACACGCTCAGTGGCCGCGAGGAATACAGTCTGTTCAAGTTGATCGTTGAACAGTCATCGGATCGAGTGATTGGCGCGCACATTGTGGCGCCAGATGCTGGTGAGTTGATGCAGGGAATTGCGGTAGCAATGACTGCAGGCGCCACCAAAGCACAGTTCGATGCAACCATTGGCATCCATCCAACATTGGCGGAGGAATTCGTCACCATGCGTGAGAAACGTGTATCGAGGGAAACTTAGCGCTGGTTGAGTTTATTGCGTCAATACAATGAGAAAGCCTGATAGCCCAGATAATCTAATAACTATATATTTCCGGTAATAAAGATTACCGGAAATAGTAGAACTGTGAACAGTCTCCCCGTTTCTAGCTCATATACTGTGACCTGCGGTCCTCTAAAAATTGTATCCGAAACCATTCGCTCTGCTTTTGACTGTAACGTAGCTCGACCAAGTGTCTGCAATGCGATTCGCTACAGGCGGTATACAGCGCTTGTTTCTGCGGCTTGTTTCTGCGGCTTGTCATCAAGCTAAGCTCCCCCAGCGTGAACTGCAACGGTTTGTGCCGCGTCAGCTGGCTCAGCGCAATACACAGCATGCTGAGACTGAATAGAGATTGTCTGGGCAGATAGCGCACATCACGCGCTGACAAATAATATAGCGAGCCCTGGTTAGCCCCCCCCTGATATAATTAAACTCGAATGCTTGAGCCAAGTGTCTACAACGCTGTGTCAATCGGTAATATTGTTAAGACCAGGCCATCGTT
>JAURCS010000100.1 GCA_030828385.1 Gammaproteobacteria bacterium | reverse complement strand
TAAAGGCAAAACTTTTAGAAATGACATATTTAGTGAATACAAAGCTAATCGTCCCAAAATGCCCGATGAGCTTGCATGTCAAATAGAGCCCCTTAAAAATGCTATCAAAGCTATGGGTTGGTTCATGATTACTGAAGAAGGCGTTGAAGCGGATGACGTCATAGGCTCATTAAGCAAAAAAGCTAACGAAGAAAATATTTTTGTCACCATATCAACCGGCGATAAAGACCTCGCTCAACTTGTGAATAAACAAACTCATTTAGTAAACACTATGTCAAATGAGGTGTTAGATGAAGAGGGAGTGAAAAAAAAGTTTGGCGTCACTCCTGATCAAATCATCGATTATTTAACGATTATTGGTGACAAAGTTGATAATATTCCTGGTGTTGAAAAGGTTGGGCCAAAAACTGCGGTGAAATGGCTGGATGAATATGGAAATTTAGACAAGATCATTGCAAATGCAGAGAAATTTAAAGGCGTAGTCGGTGATAATCTTAGACTGGCTCTTAAATGGCTCCCAACAGGAAAGCAATTAATTACAATCAAAACTGATGTGAATTTATCTTTTAATTGGAGTGAGTTTGAAAAAAAACCAGCTGACAAAGAACTTTTATATAAATTATATAAAAAATTTAATTTCACAAGCTGGTTAAAAGAATTTGATTCTATAGATTTACCAAAAAAAAATGAGACTCAAATTGAAACTAAGGCAACATCATCAGATTCAAGCAAATTCATAGATAAAAAAAATTATTTATTAGTTAATTCTTTTGACGAACTCAGCAATTGGATAAAAAAAATAAGAGAGAGAAAATTTCTTTGTATTGATACTGAAACAGATTCTTTAAATTTTATGCGTGCAAATTTAGTTGGTATATCCATATCGATTGAA